>CALXOH010000051.1 GCA_944389975.1 uncultured Spirochaetaceae bacterium | reverse complement strand
TGAAATCGATCAAGGAGAGCAAGGAGATGGAGAGGAGATACAAGAGCGACAGCCAGATGTGGATGGAGAGGGGAATTGCCAAGGGCAGGGAACAAGGTATGGCCCAAGGTATGGAGAGAGGGATAGCACAGGGCATGGAGAGAGGGATTGCCCAGGGTATGGAGAAAGGTATAGCCCAGGGAATGGAGAAGGGAATTGCCCAAGGTGTGGAGAAAGGAGTTGAGAAGAGCATAGAGATACTTCTGAGAAACGGACTTCTTTCTCCTGAAGAGATAGAGAGGAACTTCCACGTTCCACTTGAAGATGTGTTGTCGATAAAGAATAGACTTTCTGAATGAAATAGGCTTGGAATGCAATCACGCAAGCCAAGCCTTTACTGTGTCATAGCTTCTCGATGTCCTCAATCAGAGAGTTGAGGTTTTCTTCTTTTGTATTCCAGCTGGTGCAGAATCGCACTATGGTTTTCCCGTCATTGTTTTTACCCCAGGTCTCGAAAAGATATTTTTCTCTAAGCTTTGTGATCTCTGAATCGGATAGAACCGGGAATATCTGATTCGTACTGGACGATCCGAATAGCTTGATGCCTTTCTTGGTGAACGCATCCTTGAGCTTCAATGCTTTCCCTACAGCATCTTTTGTAATTTTGAAGTAAAGGTCGTCGGTGAATAAAGTATCAAACTGTATCCCGTTGAGGCTTCCCTTGGCCAGCATTGCACCACGTGCTTTTATGTTGTACTTGAAATCCTTTTTAAGCTCACTGTTGCTTATCACTACAGCTTCCCCTGAGAATGCACCGCATTTGGTACCGCCGATGTAGAAAACATCGGATAGGTTTGCAATATCCTCGATCGTGAGGTCTGTATCCGGGGAGGCAAGTCCGTACCCGAGGCGTGCACCATCGATGAAGAGGTAGAGGTCGTACTCCTTGGTCACCTTTCTTATATCCTCAAGCTCTTTCTTCGAGTAGATCGTTCCGTTCTCCGTAGGAAATGAGATGTAGACCATCTTGGGCTGCACTGTGTGTTCCTTCGATGGATCGGATAGATGGTTCTCCATGATCATCTTCACATCTTCTGCAGAGAGTTTTCCATCCCTGCCATCGACTGTGATGACTTTGTGACCCGTTACTTCGACAGCCCCTGTTTCGTGCACATTGATATGCCCCGTTTTGGGGGATATCACACCTTGGTACTGCCTCAGCGCAGACGAGATGACGAGTAGGTTTGTTATCGTTCCTCCGACGATGAAATGAATGTCGACGTCATCCCGTCCGATTCTTTTCTTTATCTTCTTTCTTGCGCTTTCCGAGAAGATATCCTCACCGTATCCGACTCTTTGGATGTCGTTGGTCTCCATAAGGCGCTTCAGTATCTCCGGATGAGCGCCCTCCAAGTAATCACTCTGGAACATTATCATGAAAAGAATCTTAGTCGGATTTGCAGATTATTTCATCACCAGGAGGATAAAATGGCGAAAAGATCTGAGTTTTACATCTACAAGAGAAAGAAGAAGAGGGGAAGCTACTGGTACGTCATCTTCATCGATAAGAAGACAGGAAAGGAAGGGAGTGCAAAAAGCATTGACGTGCTGAAAGAGGAGCTCGGATTGGGTTATGCGTCGAGAGTGGAAAGAAAAAGTGATGCACTCAGGATTGCTTTGAAGGCGCTTGAAGAGGAAAGAAGTAATAAAAATGGAATGCTTTTGTCCGAGTACTGCATGAAGTTCTGGGACTATGATGAAAGCGAGTACATAAAGATGAGGAATTCAAGGAAGGAGGGGAGCATAGGGAAAGAGTATGCGAAGAACATGCTTCTCTTTTTCAAAAAGCACGTGTTTCCCCACTTTGACAAAACCATGCTTCTTTCAGATGTGAGTCTATCGGATATCGAATACCTTGCAACAGCTCTGAAGGCTGAAAGTATGCTCTCTTCAGGTACGATCCAGCTGGTACTTCTTTCACTGACGATACCTTTGAAGGAAGCGTTCCGGCAAGGTTTGATCTTGAAAAATCCGGTGGAGAACTTCATCGGGGTGGCAAAGAAAAGCTCAGAGCGTGGATACCTCACGAAGGATGAATGCGAAAGTATCCTCGATTTCCTCTCATCCCATGGGAAAGACTACTTCCCCTCCTATGTACTTGCACTCCGCCTTGCTTTCTACAGCGGGATGCGAAGCGGTGAGATCAGGGCCCTCTCGTTTTCCGCCTTCGAGAAGACGAACCATTCTGGAATAATGCGCCTGAATATACGTACATCGATCTCCCCATACTCGGGGTTGAAGGGCACCAAGGGAAAGTATGAGCGTGCAATCCTCGTGCCTGAGCCTTTCTATGAGGAATTGAAGAGAAACTCGAAGGAGAGTGCGCTCTGTTTCCCGTCAAAGAGCGGAGGCTATATCTCGTCCCCGACGCTGTTGGGTTTCTTCCGGAAAGTCCTCTCCGACTGGGGTATCAGCGAAGAGAAACAGAAGGAGAGGAAACTCACTTTCCATTCGATAAGGCATTCGTTCTCGACTATAGGGAAGGAGTGTGGCATTTCCCGGGAAGACAGGATGCTTGCGCTCGGTCACCGAAGCGAGAGGGTGAACGAGGTATATACCCATCAAAGCGATGAATCGCTTCTGGGAGTATACCCTCTGACCATGATGTTCTTTTCAAAGGCCCCTTCGGCCGTCAGAGTAGACGAGCTTGCTGCTCTGCCTGTCCAGAAACAATCTTGCGTCGAGGCTGTTCCTGAGCGCTGCACAAGGGGATAGCGGGGTGATCTCATCGAATATGCACGCTGCAACCGATTTCGCTTTCCTTTGGTCCGGGCATGAGCAAATGATGTGCTTTGCAGAGAGAATTTCGTGCACAGACATCGTAATCGCCCTTTTCGGGACATCGTTTATGCTTTTGAACCAGCCTTCGTTTGCTTGTTGCCTCCGCGATCTGGTATCGAGTTCAACGACGATATACGGATCTTTCGTGTCGAAATCCGCTGGTGGATCGTTGAATGCGAGGTGGCCGTTTTCCCCTATGCATATGAACGCTACATCCAATGGATGGCTTCTCATGATCTCGTTCAGATTCCTTACAGTCTCTTTTACTTTCTTCTCATCCGAATCGATCTCGGTAAACGATGCAACGGGTGGAATGAGCGACAGGAAGTTCTCTTTCAGAAACGAACTTGAGGATGCCTTATGCCCCTTCTCAAGCCCCAGGAACTCATCGAGCAGGAATATGTTTACTTTGCTCCAGTCGAGTCGTTCGCTCTTTGAGAGGAAAAGGAGGGTTTGAAGCTGGCTAGTGCCCGTTACGAATGCGATGTTTGCATATCCCTGTTCCCTGATCGCTTTTCTGATCAGATGACTGCCGGCTACAGCAGCTTCGTGTCCGAGGGTGTTTTTGTTTTCACAGATAGTAGTAAGCATGTTGGACCTCTCTGCTGATGATAGCCAAAAAGAATGAAAAATGAAATGTGGATTATTCCGTCTACAAAGAAACCACACTCTGTGCTAAAGTGATGGCATGGAAAAGAAGAGTCGGAAGCCGATGCTCTTTACGAGTGTCTTCGATTATTTCTATTTGATAACCGGCGCACTCCTTTCTGCTGTTGCAGCTTCAGTCTTCTATACTCCTGCACGCCTCACCGGAGGTGGCGCGACAGGTATAGGTGCAATCTTCTACTACGTTTTCGGCCTCGATCAGGGAATCGTGATGATGGGTGTAAACCTCCTGTTGTTCCTTCTCGGCGTAAAATTCTTCGGAATAAAGTACGGAATACGCGCGCTGATCGGATCGACTCTGCTCTCCCTCTTCGTCTCCGTGATAGGCAGCCGCACCGGATACAATGGAGTATTGGATTATTCAAGCCAGGTGAATGTGATACTAAGTGCGATCTACGGGGGTGTTTTGATGGGTGCCGGGATTGGCTTGGTGCTCAAAAGCGGTTGCAACACAGGTGGCACTGACATAATCGCACAGGTCGGGTGTTCCCTTACCCCGTTCTCGTTCGGTTCGATACAGTTCTTCTTCAATGCGATAATAGTCATCACAGGAGGACTTGTCACGGGACTCCAGCCGATGCTTTTCTCGATAATCGCGATGTTCTGCTCATCCCAGATGGTGAACTTCGTTATCACAGGTTTCAATACGAACCTTGCGAAAGCCTGCTTCATCTTCAGCGACTACCACCTTCCCGAGATATCTGAACGGGTGATAAAGGAACTTCATAGAAGCGGTACGGTGCTTCACGGCACAGGTATATATACAGCAAAGAACAGGAACTTCATGCTCGTAGTCGTACCAAATCAGCAACTCCAGGCATTGACTAAGATTATAAATGCCGAAGACCCGCTTGCATTCGTAATAGTTACCCCAGCTTACGAAGTTATCGGGAAGGGTTTCCTCCAACTCAAGAAAGTTGCGGATCAGAAAAGTTAGAGAGACTCAGCCTGAATTTCTCCTCCTTCGGTGAGAATTGATCGTATGCGTCATGGAAATCCACGTAACTTGATCCAAGGTACCCGGGAACGTTCAATCCGGCGTATATCACGCTGGTGGAATATGCGCCGAAACGTGTCCTGTAGTAATTCATTCCCTTCAGAAAGTCATTATTCATGCTCATTGATGATTTGATTTCAAATAATTTCATTCCTTCCGGACGCTTTTGCATGAGATCAACTTCGACTCCGTTGCTTGTACGGAAGAAGAAAAGACTGTCGAGGACATTCCTGTCGTATTCAGCTTTCAGCGCTTCCGTCACCACTAGGTTTTCGAATATCTGTCCCATCAGTGGATCACGATTCATCTGTTTCGGCGTTTCTATGCCTAATAGATATGCAACAATCCCTGTATCAGAAAAGTCAACGACCTTCAGGACAAGCCTGAAGGCTTGGACGTGAGCGTTTTGCCCATAGGCTCCGTCTCCGGTTTACCTGTGGCACCCCATCCATACGGCTGATTGACTGCAGCCTGCCCGGATTGCCGGA
>CALXOH010000050.1 GCA_944389975.1 uncultured Spirochaetaceae bacterium | reverse complement strand
AATGAGGAGGGATTCCCCCGTCCCGTCGCAATAGATGTCATAGCACATGATAGGATAAGACAGATATGGATGACGACATACCGCAACGCGGCAAAGGCAAGGCATCTCCTGAGCAACCAGAAAGCTGGAATCTCTTTCGTCAGGGAAGCTGACAGTGTAAGTCTCACTGGGAAAGCTGAAGTCGTTACAGACAAGGATACGCTGAGACGATATTGGAAAGACTTCTTTTTCCACTATTATCCTGATGGTCCGTACGATGAGAAATACTGCCTCATCAGGTTCTCTACACAGGAGGCAATACTCTGGATTGATGGCAAGCATTCAACTATCTCATTCTGATGCTGTTGCTTTCATCCCATCGGCAAGCCAATGGGTTTTTCGCAACATTTTTATAACCTTCAAACAGAGGCCCAAGAAGAGCTCCAAGTATCAGTGCAACCGGTGGATAGCCGTCCTGGCGCAGGAAATACACGGCGATTCCGACAAAGACTGCGACGACCATCTGGAATACAGATGTGGTTGCAGCATACACACCGGAAATGGCTATGATTGCAATTGCAGAATAGAGTACGATCCTGTTGATCCTTACGATCTTGATGTACAAGGGGCCGAATATCATCAATGACACCGGAAGAAGCACGCACGCAGATATAAGGAGTGCCGCATACATCGGTGCAACGAGGCTCATCTGGCGTGTAAGGATGTCCAGGCCTGGAACGATTCCATAGACCATCAGAACTCCGAGTACGACTGCAGTAACGCCGTCTCCGGGAATCCCGAACGAAAGCATCGGTACCATCGCTCCCACGCGACCGCTCGTCATGTATCCTGTTCAATTGTGAAATTATGCTTCTGTACGCACCTATCGGCTTGCCGACTACAAATGGTATGTATGACTCAAGGGCACTCGTTATGGCCTCTCCCCCATGGCACTCCCCAATCCGGTATTACCAGCGCTGTCCTTGATTATCACGATGTTTCTCGTAAAAAGAGGTGCATGCGCCCCTGAAAGCGACAAAAGCATGCTATCCCTTCCTGCGACCGGGATAACTTGCATGCTCTTCACTACTGGTGTATTGAATGACATCTGAATCTCCTTTTCAAAAGCCCCTCTGATCTGCTATCAAGAGTCAGATTAGAATCAGAGATTGATATTGTCAAAGAGAACAACTTGTGCAAAATGCTTTAAAATACAATTCCTTTATGTGGTTGTTGTTACCTTCGGCCTTGTTCCGTGCCCCGCTTCCGAAAGCGCTTTCAGATTCACCCCGGGAACGCTCGTAGGGATCGCGCATTCCGGGGAGAGTATATCAACTCCATCTTTTATGTTTTTCAATCCCTCCGCCTTCACATAGTTCGGGACAGAGCCAAGGAGGGTCTTGGGATTGTTCACCGATCCGATGAGCACCATCTTCTCCCTCATCGCCGACAATGTCTTGATATCGTTCCTGCTGTCTGCGTGGAATGCAGCAAACCCTGCCTTCTCGAAAAGGCCGAACTTCGCTTCGACGTTGCCGCATACGTGGAGTATAAGCGGTTTATCAACCCCAAGTTCCTCGACAGCCCTCTTATGAAACGGGAACAGCAGCCGCTCGTATAATCCACGGCTCACCAGATCGGATGTCACGTGGTCCGCCCACACCACTGCGTCAGCTCCCTCAGAGAACTGGAGGGATGCGAAACGGATCGAGAAATCAGTAAGTTTCCCAAGCCTTGCCTTCACCAATTCAGGCTCTACGATCGAATCCAGAAGTACGTTCTCAACCCCGTAGAGATGGTACATCAGCGTCCAAGGCCCCACTACCTTACCGACGATCGCAACACGCCCTTGATAGCGCTTTGAAATGCTTTTGATGGCAGTCAGAAGTTCCTTCGTGATCCATTGGGTGAAGAACTTGTCATTACATTTCAGATCTTCCAGCATCGGCTTGGGGGATGAGATGATGCGTGGCATCGAATACTCGTTCCCCCAATCCACTTCCGCTCCGAAACAGGATGCTTCCAAGTGTAAGGAAAAATAGGGTGCTACAGAATCAAAACCGTACTCATCGTGGGCAAACGACGAAAGCGCAGCCATGTCGTATGCCTTGATGTGTGCTTCAGGAAAGAAGCACTTGGTTTTCGCCATACCTTCCCTGTTTGCAGTGCTTGTGATGCTTGCAACGGGATATACGTCGAATTGCTTTCCGCATAGGGCGGCAAGAAACCGCTCCCTGGGCTTCATGTACGGAACTTTCTGCACCCATTTCCCTCCTTTACTTCTTTATCGAATCAAAGATCGAAGCTCCGGGATAGTATCCGTTCTTTCCCAAAAGCTCTTCCATCCTTATAGTCTCGTTCCACTTGACCGCACGCTCGGTGCGTGCAACCGAACCGACTTTCAATTGTCCTGCGTTCGTTGCAATCGAAAGGTGTACTATCGTGCTGTCCTCGGTCTCCCCGCTTCGTGCGCTTATAACTGGAAGATAGCCGCTGTTTTTAGTGAACTCTATCGCATCGATCGTCTCTGTGATCGTACCGATCTGGTTCATCTTTATCAACACTGCGTTAAGCGCCCCGGACTTCACTCCGCTCCTGATCCTGGAGATGTTCGTCGTAAAGAGGTCGTCTCCGATGAGCTGTATCCTTCCGCCAAGTTTTTCGGTGATGAGTTTCGCGCCGTCCCAATCAAGTTCGCTCGTGCCGTCCTCGATCGATACGATCGGGTACTTGTCGACCCACGATGACAGGAGATCGACGAACTCAGCTGTCGTATACTCCTCATTCTCAAGGTGGAAGATGTACTTCTTCTTATCCTTGTCGTAGAACTCGCTTGACGCGATGTCGAGCGCGATTCCCAAATCAACGCCAGGTTCGTACCCTGCCCTTCTTATTCCCTCTGTCAGAAGCTCAAGCCCGTCCTCGTTCTTCTTGAACGCGCTGGGCCAGAACCCGCCCTCGTCTGCGATTGCAACGGGCCTTCCAGTCTCTATGAAAAGCTTCTTCGTTGCATTGTATACGTTCACAACAGCTTCAAAGCCCTCCCAGAAGGTCTTGAAGGAAAGCGGGATTACGAGGAAGTCCTGCACGTCTATCGAATGAAGTGCGTGCGCACCTCCCCCGATTATCTGGATCATCGGAACGGGTACGACGTGTGCATTGGCACCTCCGAGGTACCTGAAGAGAGGCATCTTCCTCGATGCACTTGCTGCGTGCGCAACAGCCATCGAAACGCCGAGGATCGCATTTGCCCCGAGCCTGCTCTTGTTCTCAGTACCGTCAAGTTCGATCATCAGGTTGTCGATCCCCCTCTGGTCCTCCGCATCCAGTCCGATTATCCTCGGTCTGATCTCATCAAGCACATTTCCGATCGCCTTCCTTACGCTCTTTCCTCCGAGTTCCTTCCCTCCGTCCCTGAGTTCCAGGACCTCGTATATCCCGGTGGACGCTCCGGACGGGACAGTGCCCCTTCCGACTGTTCCGTCTTCAAGCGTTACGTCAACTTCAACCGTGGCATTCGCCCTGCTGTCGAAAACCTGTCTTGCCTTTACATCTGTAATCTTCATGCCTTCACCTCATCGTTATAAATCTTCACTACGTCGGAAAGGGAGACGATCTCTTTTGAAAATAGTGAGAAAGCAATCCTCCTGACACTGTTCATTCTCTCCTCATCGCCAACCAGGTACTCCACCGGGGACTTGCCGTCCACCCTTGCAAGGAGCAGGAATGGAAGCACCTTCATCACATCGCGTTCCAGCGCGTACCTGTCCATATACGTACACCCCGCCATGTATATGTCGTTCATATACGCCATCGCAGCAAGGTACCCGCCGCCGAATGCGTCGAACTTCACAGCCTTCAAAATGAAATGGTTGAAGAAGAACGCAAGATCGAACGCCGGATGGCCGCAGTGCGCCACTTCGAAATCCAGAACGGATATCGCATTCCCGTCGGTCATTATGTTCTTCGGGCTGTAATCCCCGTGGACAAGCGCGATCGAAGAATCCAACAGGAGGGAGATCACATCCTTTGACTTCTTCTCCAGATTAGGATACTTCCCGACCGTATAGCGTATGTACGGGTCGATCCTGAGGTTGTCGAAAACCTCCTTCGAGGAGAACTTCTCCTTCACTTCGAAAGATCCTGCACTCACTTCGTGGACCTTGAGTAAAGCTTCAATCGATTTTCTTGCAAGGTTGTAGTCGACGATGCCTTTCATCAAGTCGTCCTTCCACATCCTCCATGACTCGGGAAGCGCCTCGCGGACGTAGATATACTCATCTTTGTCGTAATAAAGCACCTTCGGAGCTGAATCCGGAACTATCTTGTAATAGACGTCGTTCGCTTCCGCTTCCGTCTCCATCCTCGACGGATCGCATTCCCAGTCGGCCTTCGTCTTCAGCTTCCGAAGCGCCTGTTTGACGATCAAAGGTGCCGAGTTCTTCCTGTCTACGAACGCAACTCTCCCTGAAACCCCTCCCGAGAGGTATTTGATCTCGTGTCCGTCACCTTTTCTTACAAACTTCCCGCCCACCAGATAGGTCTCGAGAACATTCATGTCGCTGATGTCAATCATAACTTCTCCAATCAAGTCAACTTTATTTACAGCATGATGGGTCAACAATGGAAAAGTTTTGTCTCCTATGTATGTTTTTTCATTACCAAGGTATTTAATCTTCATCATAATGCACATTCAATCGCTTTTTTAAATCGTATTGAATGCAAGATTTGGGTATTATGCTGAAAAATCCAGGGAGAAAAAGTCATATTCAACCTCTCCTCCCCTTTTTCATTCAGCCATTCACATATTCGCGGAACTTCTTCACGTTCTCCCGTGCAATGCTCCCGAGCGTCGTCGTGTCGCTCATCGCAATCACTATCTGGGCACCCGAATCAAGCTTTCTTTTCGTTCCTTCCCAGTCTCCGCCGAGAGCCATGAGTACCTTTCCCGAGTCAAGGACCTTCTTCTCCACAGCGCTTATCGCATCCTGCACGTCCGGAAAGTTCGGATTTCCAAGGTGGCCCAGGTTGGTCGCAAGGTCCACCGGGCCTACGAACACGCCATCCAACCCCTCGACAGAGAGAATTCCATCAAGATTGTCTATTCCCATTTTACTCTCGATTGCGATGAATACCATCACCTCGTCATTCGCCTTCGTGAAGTAATCGATGCTGTTGTTCCCAAAGTGTGCGGCCCTGGTCGATCCGGCAACCCCGCGTACCCCGAACGGAGGATATTTCACTGCCTCCACCGCCTTCTCAGCCTCTTCCCTCGTCTCCACGTACGGTACGAGAATGCCATACATTCCGGTATCGAGTATCTTCTTGATCTGTACAAAGTCATTCCACGGCGCACGTGCAAACGGTACAGCCTTGTATCCATTCATCGCCTGCTGCTGCCTGATCAAGGTCTCAAAGCTGCTTGGTGCATGTTCACAGTCGATGATCAGGATATCCATCCCGCTGTCGGCAAGCACTTCGGATGTGATATTGCTTGCAGCCTGGCACCATGATGCTATGAACCTCTTTCCTTCCTTAATCCCATGCTTTATGGGGTTGTAATTCCTTTCGATCATGACAAAACCTCCCTTGAAAGCAGAAACAGAACTATTCAGTTTTGTTTCTTACTGATTATCAGATCATGAGAAAAGTATACTCCCCTTTCATCAGAAGTCAATGATTTCTAGCAATAGCTAAGAAGGAGATCTTTTCTCCTGTTGGAATGTATGCTCGAGTAATAGTACGCATCATCCCCGTTCTTCTCTTTTATCGCTTGATAGATCTGATTGTGATCAGCAATCGTCTGGTCGTACGTTGCTACGTAATCGGTGTACGAACGCCTTGCGTTCCTTAGAATCGATTGGATCGCAGATAGAATTGCATAATAAAACGGGTTCCTGCTTATCTGGGCAAGGTGCAGATGGAATTTCTCATCAAGAGCAATCATATCGTCTTTCTCCGTTGCAGTCTCCTGCTGATGCAATATGTTTCTTATCGACAAAAGCTCCCCGTCCGTCCTTATCTGGGAGACTTGCTGCGCAATCGTCGTTTCGAGAGCAGTTTTGAGGTCGTACAGCTCAATAAGTGACATTTCATCGGTCATAGCCGTCTCAAAAAGGAGGCAGAAAGTGCGTAGCATCGAGTCAAGGCTCGTGTCTTTCACATAACATCCGCTCCTGGGCTGGATCATCAGGAAGCCCAGCGCCTCAAGACGCAAAAGAGTGCTTCGCATCTGGCTTTGCGTGGTTTTGAATGTTTCGGAGAGTACCCTTATCGAAGGAATCTTGTCTCCAGGTTTGAGCTTGCTGTCCCTTATATAGGAAAGCATATCCTTCAGAAGGCGATCATCTTCGCTTATTCCATGTTCGTCATACAAATCTTTTTCGATATCCATAGCACGCTCCAAAATCAATAACCTGATTATTAAAATATATTAGTTCGATATCCATGACAATCAGAAATCAATATCAATTCTCAAAATATACAAAACAAACACTTCCTGAACTTACATTACATGGCACACATATTTTTGATATTACTCATTTCATTCATTCTCACATCCTGCCCGGATGAGAATTTCAAACTAATCGATCTGATCGGAAAAGACAGGCATCCTCCCGTCCTGTTGGGCTTGGAACTGGAGGAGAACAGAACGATCACGCTGCACTTCGATGAGAAAGTCTCGGTAGTCGAGTGCACTGTGGATGGCGCCGACATAAGGGGAATCACCGACGAAGTGGAAGATGTCGTGATGACGATGCCTGAGAGGCTCGACCACAATGAAAGGAAACGCCTTTTCATAACGGTTGAAGATGAAAGCGGGAATACATCGCGCCACGTCAGAACGATCACTGGTGAGAATTTGAATCAAGCGGACCTGATCATAACCGAAGTATCAAGCGCGGGAAGCGAAGAGAACCCGGACAGGATCGAATTGAGCGTTACAAGGAAAGGAACGCTCGGAGGAATTTACGTATCATCGGGGGACAAGGAACTCGGAGGCTACGGATACTACCTTCCCGATGAGGACGTAAGAAGCGGAGACATAATAGTGATCTACTGGGACAGACCCCGGGATGGGGATATGCGCGTGGACAGGGGAAGTCAGAAAACGCTCTACTACAATGCAGAAAGCCCGAAGACCCTGACGAGCACGAACGGTGCGATAGTCCTGTATTCAAGCGTCACGGGGGAAGGAAAGATAGAAGATGCTGTAGTCTGGAGGAAAAGCGACGCAGAGAACTCAAACGGGTTTGGAAGCGAAAACACGAAGCTTACGTACGAAAGCCTCGTTTCAAAAGGCGAATGGACCGGAGATGCACTCTACTCTGATGATGTGACATCGACAAGGGTATTTGCCCGTACATTCCCGTATGAAGATACGAACACCATGGATGATTTCCACATCACGGATACGAAAGGTGAGACTTTCGGGGAACGGAACACGAACAAGATATACTACAAGTAACAAGAGGCCTCACGCGAGGCCCCTTTTCAAAAGTCATATACGACAAGGCTCTCCCTCATCGCATCCTCCACCCTCTCGGCATCATTCGGATCTTGATCGAACACTACGATCTCATCCTTCCTGACACCGCTTGAAGTGCCCTTTCTACGCGAAAACTCGACGTGATCGCATACCAGTTCGATGCTTCTTCTCTCCGAACCCTCCTTGTTCTTCCACTTTGCAAGCCTAAGCCTTCCAAGGACTCTGCATTGCATGCCCTTTGCAAGGGATGAAAGACATCTCTCGGAGAGTTCTCCCCAAGCGAGCACCGGAAGAAACAAGACATCGTCCTGCATCTCCCCTTTCTTGTCCTTGTACCTCCTGTGGCTTGCCACATCGAACTTCACAAGCTTGTACCCGCTTTCCGAGACGGTTACAAGCCGCGGATCGCTGGATATCACGCCTTCCAACACCACACTGTTCAAGTGATTCATAAGACCTCCTGAAAATTAAGTGATGCAAAGTGTGTTTTTGCCTAATCCAGATACAAAGATTGGAAGCCTCATGAGAGAAACATGACGAGCTGGTTCAAGTTAGCGGTCTTGTCTATCTTCGAAAAATCATGCCTTTCATACAGATCGACCAATTCATCGACACAATCCACCAGAAGAAACCTTCCGCCTACATACTGCTTTGCGGCCATGGCATATTCGATCGCGAAATCGATGAAATCACGCATCATCAGATCATTATGCGAGGCATTATCGTCACGGGCAAGCTGCCCTACAAGATAGCAAGAAACCGAATCTGCAGAGTATCTTCCATATCCCCTCATCTTTTTCATCATTGCTTTCGAGATTCCCGGAGGGATATCGACCACAGAAAGAGCCAAGGAGAAATATCCAAGAATATCAATATTCTCCGTCATCACAAGATAGGTTCTGGCATTGTCACTCTTCTCATAGGCAACCGCATTATTGCGAATGAAACTCTCAACATCAGGATTCCTCTTAACAGAAAAAGAGGACAAAGCCTTCAAAGCCCTATCCTCTCCTACACGAGCTATGAACTCGCGAAGTTCCATGCATTTCAGCGTCACTTTCCATACCTCGCTTTGATCTTTTCCTCCATCTCTGCCGTTATGGTAGTCGCTTCCTTGAATCTTGCTTTGGCCTCCGGGGTACTCAGCCTCTTGACGGTAGGAGATCCATTGTCGATGGCTTTCTCAAGGTTCTTGATGCCCCAGTCCGGGTTGACAGTGAAAGTTCTCGAAAATGATTCAGTTGCCATGGCAACACCTCCCTTTTCCAAATGTAACATGAATGCCTCCATTCTGACATCATCGTTCTCAGAAGAGCATCCACGCTTACACCTTTTTCACTTTGTGCTGTTGTTAATCAAGTGATGCAAAGTGCGTTTTCGTTCAATTTCTGCTAGACTTGAAAGCATGGATACGAAAGTTCTTTCGCTTGGGGGCTCTATAATCGTCCCCGATGATGTGGATTACGTCTTCCTTGGGAAGTTCAGGGATGCAATTGAAAGTTACCTAGAAAAGGACGGAGAGCGAAGGCTCATCATCGTCACAGGCGGTGGCGCCACCGCCCGGAAATACCAGGATGCCGCAAAGAAGGCAAACAAGGATATCGGGAATGACGAACTGGACTGGATGGGGATCAGGGCAACGCACCTGAACGCATCTTTGGTGAAGGGTATATTCGGAGAGCTTGCCCCGGATCCGATAGTAACCGACATGGATGGGGAAATCGAGTTCTCCGGGAGGATTTTGATCGCAGGAGGATGGAAGCCGGGATTCTCCACAGACACGGACAGCGTGTACCTTGCGCGTAGGTTCGGAGCAAAAGTGATCATGAACCTCAGCAACATCAGGAAAGTCTACACAGCCGATCCCAAAGTAGACAAGAACGCCACCCCGATAGACTCGATCAGCTGGGAGGATTTCCAGAAGATGGTCGGTTCCGAGTGGATACCCGGGAAGAACACGCCTTTCGACCCGATCGCTTCAAAACTTGCAAAAGAGAGCGGAATGACAGTCTACTGCCTCGGCGGAAGGGATATCGGGAACACTGTCGCTGCGCTTGAAGGAAAAGATTTCGAGGGAACTACGATCTCTTCTTCCCTTTGAGTGAGAGAAAGTACGGGGATGGAGTTGCAAACGACTCAGGGAACGGATTGTCGCGCGTGAAATCCGGGATCCAGGGAAACTCGTCCCCGAGCTCTTGGACAAAGCCGTCATCGATTCCGAACTCATCGAAGGCAAAGAGTATCTCGTCATACTCTTCCTCACTTACTTTCTCAAACCCCGGGTTCTCCCTGGGTGGGATGAACTGGACCATCATGGAAAGAACGAAATTATCTTTGTAATTTTTTGCAAAGAACTTCAGGAACTTGATCGTAGATGCCAATTCCCCGGGAAAAAGAAGATGCCTCAGTATCGTGCCTTCGATCTTTCCAAGATCGGTCTTCTTATGCTTCTTCCTTATGTAATCCAGTACCGGGGTTATCACATCGGCATAGCGCTTGGTACCGGCAAAGCGGGATGCAACGTCCCCGTCAAGCGTTTTGCAATCCAAAAGGTATAGGTCTATATACTTGTCGATGATCTCAAGTCCCTCCACGCTCTCATAGCCGGAGGAGTTCCAGACAGTCTTCAGCTTCAATCCTTTTTTGCGTGCCGTTTCCAATGCAGATGCAATCGATGGAATGAAATGCGTGCCTGTGACGAGGTTCAGAGTATGCGCCCCCATATTCTCAAGGGCGAACATCATCTCAACCAGCTCATCAACGGAGACCGGAACGCCAACTGCATTCTCATGCGTGCACGATGATATCTGTATGTTCTGGCAATATGCGCAGTGCAAGGGACAGCCTGAGAAGAATATCATCCCGGAGCCTTTCTCCCCTATCAAAGGGGGCTCTTCACCTTTGTGCAGTCCACTCCATGCGACCACCACTTCATCTTTCATCCCGCATCGCCCTACGCTCTTTCTCCTATCGACCTTGCAATAGTTCGGGCAAAGAAGACAGAACGCATAATACTTATCCATATTGACCATTTCTGCAATTTTAGCAAAATCCAAAGCTATGGGCAAACTGCTTGGTCTTTTCAAGAAGAATGGGAAAAAGGAGAGGAACGTAGTCATACTCTCGATCGACGGAGGGGGCATAAGGGGCATCGTTCCAGCCTACATAATCAAAAAGATTGCAGAGAAACTCGAAGAGGAGGGGGATGAACGCCCGTTCTATTCCCACTTCGACCTCATCGCAGGAACAAGCACAGGCGCACTCCTGGCATTGGGCCTCGCATCAAACGGAAAAGAAACGATACTCAAAAGGGACGAAGGGAAGAGCATCAGAGTCGAAGAAGATGTGAGAACAGGCTTATTCAAGAGGGAAACGGTCTTCAAAGGCTACATTCCAAGGGGGCTTGATGCAAAGGAACTTGAGAAGATCTACCTGGAGAACGCCCCTCTGATATTCCCCAGGAAACTCTCGTCAAGCATGCTTTTGCAGCTTGTGAAAGACAAATACGACGAGAAAGGGCTTGAGGATTTCCTTAAAAAATGCCTACAGGATGAGAAGCTTGGGGATGCAAACGTTCCCGTAGTGCTCATCAGTTACGACACAGACGGCTCAAAGCCATACCTGTTCTCAAGCTACGGCACTCCCGATGTATTGATGCGTCATGGAGCGCGCGCATCGAGCGCAGCCCCGATGTATTTCCATCCGTTCGCTTTCGTAGACGGGAACGGGGAAAGGAAAGTCCTTCTCGACGGAGGGCTTGTCGCAAACAACCCTTCGTTCATCGCTTATACCGAGGCGAAGAAACTATACCCGGAAGGAACGTCATTCACAGTAATTTCGCTGTCGACTGCAAAGCCCTCGTTCTCATTCGACCCGAGCGGCAACCCCGGAGGGCTCACCGGGTGGGCAAGCCCGATAATCAAAGTGTACATGTCAAGTCAGGAGAACATGACTGATTTCGTGATGGAGAACACCGGGGATGTGGAATACATCAGGATCAGCGGAAGCGGAACCGGAGGAAAGAGGATACACCTTGACGATACGTCGAAAGAGAGCCTTGGGGAACTTGAAAGGATTGCGAAGGATGTATACAGGGAGAACGAAGGTAAGATCGAGCGAATCATTTCAATTCTGAAGGATAAACCGACAGGGAATGGAATAAAGCTTTCAAAGGGCGTTGATGAAGGAGAGCGTGCCTTGGTACAGGTTCTCGATGTTCCCCCGGAGCCTTCTTGAAAACTCTTTGGGATTTACCTTCTCTGAGGCCACGTCCGTGATCAATTTCAAGGAAGCGCACGGGATTGAGAGGATGCTGCACGAGAGTGCAATCCCATAGCACTCCATATCCCCGGCATCAAAGCCCTCCACACTCTCTACAAATGGCGAGGATGATGACAAGAGCGACAGATCCCCTTTCAAAAGAGGAAGCTTTCCAACCCTGTTTCCATAACCGTCCAAAGTCTCACCCTTGTTGAGGTTGAACGATGTCATATCCTGGTCATGGCACGAAACAGAGGAAAACGCATAGCACTTCCCCACTTCGACATTTTTGGAAAAACCTCCTGCAGAGCCTACGTTCAAGACCAGATCGGGACGTTCTGATAAAAGAGCGCGCATCGAGATTGCAGAAGAGAGTGCGATGCCTATTCCGGTTCGTACGACGGTAAAATCTTTTTTCCCTTCAAAAACTTTTGCCTCGAAGCCCCCTGATGAGAAGAGAAGTATCTTCATGGAACCCTTTCCTTCAAAAGAACATAAAGGGGAGAAAGAGACACGCCGAGCCTTCGCTCGCGCTTCAGTTCCCAGTTTCTCCTTATGACTTCACTCGAAAGCTCCCCTGCGATCTTCACAGAAGGGAAGAATGAATTTCCACGGGAAAGAAGGCCGAGAAGCAAGGATGCAAAAAGGTCTCCTGATCCGGGGTATCCCACGGGCACGTCGGGAAACGGGAAGATACGCATATCGCCGTTTTTGAACGCAACGTTCGAATACCCCCCTATTTCCAAGGGAACGCTTGTCATCACGACATCCCCTTCGGTATAGGATGACAAGGCATCAAACAGCGTTTTCAAGTCGCCGTTTGAATACGAACTTTCACCCTCGAGTCCCGTAAGCAGAAGCGCTTCAGTGAGATTTGGCGTGATGAGGTCTGCTTTTCTTATCAAATTCCTCATCTTCTCCACATGGGAACCGGTCATCCCCTCATACAGCTTCCCGCCATCCCCCAGCACCGGGTCTACGAGGACGAACGCATCCTTCTCTTCGTCGATCACCTTTTCCAAGAGTCCGTAAATGGAATCGTTTTCGACAAACCCCGAGTAGATGTAATCGAACGAATACCCTTCGCTTTTGATCTTTTCGTATATCGCCATCGCATCGGATGAGAGGTCGCGGATGAAGAGGTTCCCAAATCCATCGGTCTGGGTTGAAAGAAGGCACGTCGGGATTGCCCCGGCCTCCAAGCCCAAAGCTTCCAGCACCGGGATTGCAACAGTCAGCCCGGACTTCGAGAAGGCTGAAAAATCGTGGAAAAGAAGGGCTTTCTTCAACGTAGGCATCCTGCAATCGCAGCTCCGAGCACGGGGCTGTTGTCGATGTTCACCATCTTGAAATACCTTCCGTGTTTCTTCTCAAGAAGATTCCAAAGGTAAGATTTTGTATAAACGTCGAGGTTCTTCGTCTTGTAGAATGTCGTTCCGTCAGCGTTGATCACCACCGGGTAGCGCGGATTTTCCCCATACCCAGTCTTGAGTATGGAAGCTGTGAGGTTGACCGCTGTCAGCTTCGATGCCCTGTCGATGATCGAATCCAGAATCCTATAGAGGATGTAGGCATCGTCCTCATCGTCGATTATCGAAGGAAGAATGTAGTTTTGATTCAGTGGCATCTCCAGATAGTGCGACATCTCGGTAGTCGAAAGGGAATCAAGTGATGAGAACTTTTCCCTGAAACTCTTTGAAAAGAAGCCGTCGTCGATTGCACTTTTTATGACGAAGTGGGACAAAGGCCCGAGGTATGCTCCCGATATCGCTTTCTCAAGCCTATGCGCACTCTCATCCTGCGTAGTCTTCCAAAACGCCCTGTCCAAAGCACCAAGTGGTGCATCGAGGCACCCGGATTCTACATTTATGATCATCTTTCCCGAGCGAGGTGAAATCTTCCTGATGTTCCCAGAATCCTCGAGGTATGCAGTGTTCGTTCCGGTTCCGAGTATGAATCCAATGTACGATGATGCATTCTCCGGGCACTCTGCTTTTGCAGCAAGCAGAGTTGCCACTGTGTCGTTCACTACGGATACAGTGATGTCTTTTGTAAGGTGACCACGCTTTCCAAGCTCGTCGATCAATGATGCGCCAAGGTGCGTTCCGACCACTTCAGGAGCCTTCACTTCCTTCGAGAACTCCATCGGAACACCGTCGTGGTTCTCTAGTATCGTAGCTGCGTACGAGAAGCAAAGCCCGATCGAATCCGAGTAATCGAGAAGCGACTCGATGTTGTCTGCCAAAGTGGAGTAGAAACCTTTCTTGTCGATCTCCTTTCCGCTTCCCGGCATGGGAACTTTCTTGAAATTCGAGATCAACGGCTTCCCGCCATCTTTGAACGTCACGAGGCACGAACGGAAATTGGTACCCCCCAGATCGAGCACGATAACGCGCGCGCCGTCCCCGATCTTTCCGTCGATCCCTTGATAGGTCGGGATCATCATCAGACTGCTTTTCCCCCCTTCAAGCCCGCCTTTCATCTCGGATAAAAAGAACGAGAGGAACTCGTCCTCATCTATGCTTCCCGCACTAAGCTTGTTCTCATCAAGGAACGTATCAATGCATGACTTTCTCAAAGAAGTGCCTCCTAAAGCTCGAATACGGGGAAATCCATCCTCTCTCCGTTGACGGTGATACCTTCGAACATGAATACGACAGTACCGTTCTCAACTACGTTTATATAGATCCGCCCCTCCACCAAAACCATCGAAGAGAGCCTGTCTCCGCTTACGACGAGCGAAACATCGACGGAAAATGAATACACTTTCCCCAATTCATTTTGATGATAACCTTCTCCCAATACGGAAAACAATACCGTTCCGTCCACCACCACATCCCCGGGCAGGAAACGTACCTTCTCGAGGCTCTTCACAACCTTCTCCCTCAAAGGGGAGATCGATGAGGAAGATATTCCCAGAAGCGACTGGTACCAGGACTGTTCATCCTGGCTGTTGAAGACGAGGCTTGCAGAATAGCCTGAGAGGTCGGAACGGGTGAAACCCGCCATCAGCGATCCGTCATCAGGATCGTTGTTGTATATACCCACCCCTTGCAATGAAAGCTTCACCCCTCCGATCTGGGAAGCGGAAACTGCCAGAACTGCATCGACAACCCCCTCCATCGCGACGCCGATATCGGCCGTGGCAGTCCGGGCAAACAAACAAGAGCAACAGAAGACAAATGAAAAGAGAGAAAGGAACATCCTCCTCAGCATTCTTATCGTCCTCCAAGTTGTTGTCATCAGGGAAAAAGATCTTTCCCTGAGAAAACTATAGCAATCCTTACGCTTGCATTCAAACGAAAAATTCTATTTCGTTCTATTTTCGTAAAGTTCCTTTTCCTTTCTAGCTTCATCCTCATCGACCTTCCTGAGAAGCACGAAGCCGACGATGAAGAGGATTATCAAGGATACGATTCCGTAGCGCTGTTCGCTGGTAAAGAGCGAAACGATTCCAACGAGGAACGGTCCGATGATCGCAGCGAACTTCCCAAGCATGTTGAAAAAGCCGAAGAACTGGCTTTCGTGGCTCTCCGGCACAAGGCGTGAGAAGAACGACCTTGAGAGCGCCTGTATTCCACCTTGGAAAAGGCCTATGCATATTGCAAGGATGTAGAAGTGGATGACTTTAGTCATGAAAAAGCCAAGGAGCGCGATCACTGCGTATGCGACGACTGCAACGAGAATAGCGTTTTTGACCCCTATCCTCTTTCCGAAGAAGCTGTATGCGATTGCGGCAGGGAATGCAACGAACTGGGTTATCAAGAGAGCGACGATAAGGCTCTCAGCGGGAAAGCCGAGGCTCGTGCCGTAGTCTGTAGCCATCTTGATGATCGTGTCGACGCCATCAATGTAACACCAGTACGCAACGAGGAAAAACCCGAGGTTCTTGAGGCTCTTGACGCTCCTGAGCGTCTGGGCAACCTCCCCGAACCCTTTCTTCACAGCCCCAGCCAGATCGATCCCATCGCTCTTCTCCCCGCCGGGAACGAAGATGATTATCGGGAGGGAGAACACAAACCACCAGATGCCGACCATGAGGAACGAAAGCTTTACGGCAGCAACCCCGTCTTCAAGTCCGAAAAGTCCCGGCATGAGGAACATGACGACGTTCAACAGGAAAAGTATCCCACCTCCGATGTACCCGAGCGAATAGCCCAGGGAGGATGCGAAATCCACCTTCTTCTCGCTTGCAACAGAAGGAAGCATCGAATCATAGAAGGTGTTTCCACTTGCAAAACCAATGTTTCCAAGAACGTAGAACGCAAATGCCAGCGGCCATGCGCCCATGTGCACGAACGCGAGGGATGATGACATCAACGCGCCGAGGAATGCAAAGAAAACGAGGAATTTCTTCCTGTAGCCACCCCTGTCGGCAATTGCACCGAGCACTGGAGCCAGAAGTGCGACGAATATGCTTGCAATCGAGTTTGCAAGCCCGAGGTAGAACGTATTGAGGGCACTGTCGTTGCCAGCTCCCCAGTATGCCCTGAAGAAGATCGGGAAGAACGCGGCCATCACTGTAGTGGCAAACGCACTGTTCGCCCAATCGTAGAATGCCCAGGCAAAGATTCCCTTCTTGCTGTCCAATTCAGTTTTCATAAGCATAAGGATATAGTTTTGGATGGAAATAATCGATAGAGGGCGATTAGATTCGTGTTAAAAGAATGCTACAAACGAAGCGGTCATGGCAAACAACAAACGCCCTTTTGTGCTATATTTCCAGTATGGCGTTGGAAAAAACTATTTTATGGTATGACCTGGAAACGTACGGGCTCAGCCCAAGGGTTGACAGGATAGCACAGGTTGCGATGATCCGCACCGACTTGTCACTGGAAATCGTATCCGATCCGATACTTCTTTACGGAAGACTTTCCCCTGATTACCTGCCATCCCCCGAAAGCTGTCTTGTAACAGGGCTCACCCCGCTCGATATAAACGAAAAAAAAGAGAGCCTTTCGGAATACGATCTGATAAAAAGAGTCAACGACGAGTTTCTGGTTCCGGGAACGATCGGCGTCGGATACAACAACATCGGTTTCGACGACGAATGCATACGCTCGACGCTGTACAGGAACCTATTCGATCCGTACGAAAGGGAAAACTTCAAGATGCGATCACGCTGGGACATCATAAACCTCGTAAGAGCGACCAGGGACCTCAGACCGGAGGGGATGGTATTCGAAAAGAAGAACCCCGATACGGGCTTTGTCAGCTTCCGCCTTACGGACCTCACCGAGGAGAACAACATCGAGCAGGAGGGAGCGCACGATGCGCTGGTTGATGTAATTGCCACGATAAACGTCGCAAGGATGATAAAGGAAAAGCAACCCAAACTCTATGCATGGGCATTCAATAACCGGACGAAAGTGGATGTCTGGAGGCTTCTGGATGTCGAAAGGCACACTCCGATGCTCCACACAAGCGCGCTATACGCATCAGAAAACGGAAACACGCACCCCGTGATCCCTCTTTGGAGGAACAAGGAGAAGAGCAACGACATCTGGTGCTTCGACCTGACGAAGGAAATACCTGAAAGCTTGGAAGGGATGGAGAATTTGAGGGATGCGGGGTTCGTCAGGGTACAGAGCAACAAATGCCCGTTCATCGCCCCCATGAACGTACTGAACAAGAAAGTCGAGGAACGCATCGGATTTACGAAAGCTGGGATGGAAGAGAAGGCGCGGATGATAGTGAGAGACCACAGGTACCTCTTCGACCTCTCCCCTCTTTTCCAAAGCAATGAATTCGTGGACGAGGAGAGCGACCCGGACTATACGATATACGGCAAGTTCCTTTCGAAGAACGACAGGGATAGGCTCGACAAGATACGCGCACTTCCCCCGGAGAGGAAACTCAAGGACGGGGATTACAACTTCGACGACCCGAAGTACTACAAGCTCCTATGGCGCCTTGTCGGAAGAAACTGGCCGGAAGTTTTCGACGAAGAGGAGAGAAGGAAGTGGAAGAACTTCTGCGCATCCAGGCTTATTAACCCGCCGTCAAAGCATCAGAAGACACTTGAGCTATACATGAGGGAATGCTCCGAGATAATCGACAGCCTCGAGAGGGACGCAAAAGACAAGTTGATCGCAAAGAAACTTATGGATTACGGCCATCTCCTGGAGAAAGAGATCCTCTCCTGACGAGGTCCCCTTTGACCAAGTGGATGATCGATGCGATCAGAGGAACGCATATGAACATCCCCGCAACTCCGAAAACTCCACCGCCGATCGTAATTCCAAGCAGTACCCAGAGCCCGGAGATGCCGACTGAGGAGCCCACGACCTTCGGGTATATGAAGTAGTTGTCGAAGAATTGCAATATGCAAAGAAAGAGAATGAATATGATCGCCTTGATCGGGGATATTGTGAGGATGAGAAGAAAGCCGCCGGCCGCCCCTATCCACGCGCCTACGAGGGGTACAAGCGCAGTCAGCCCCACCAGTGGAGCGATCATCGGAGCGTATGGAAGCCTGATCAAAGTCATGCCGAAGAACGTAAGCGTTCCCAAGATGACAGCTTCGGTCGACTGCCCGACGAAGAAGCTGTGAAAGACATCTGAAAACACTTTGAACACCGAGAAGATCTTTTCCTTCCTCTCCTTTCCAAGATATGTGGAGAAGATCACGGAAAGTCCGTCGTGGAGCTTCTCCTTTGAAGAGAGGATGTAGATCGAGAAGACGACAGCAAGTATGAACTTGACTACAACACCCACGGTGCTCATCGTCACTGATATCACGTAATCTACAAGCCCGGTACCCTTCTCGCTCAAGAAACCCTTTACCTTCTCCCCTATCGAGGATCCCTCGAACAGCGTCTCCACGAGTGGAAAATCAAACTTCTCAGTCAAGAAGGCATCCAAATCCTCGATGAAGCCCGGGAATCGATCGATCAGTTCTATTATCGATTCAGCTGCACGTGGGATTACAAGGACGGAAACCAGCACTATTATCAAGACGGCGGCAAGGTATGCAGTCACCAAGGAGAAAAAGCGCCTTATACCCTTTCGCCCGATCTTTTTGTATATCGTGCGTTCGAAGAACGAGAGAGGAATGTTCACGACAAAGCTCAAGCCCAATCCCAGAAAGAACGGCACGAGGGCGGAGAGAAGCACACCGACAAGACCGGATATATTACTCCAGTAATGAAATATGGCAAAAAGTATAATCAGGAATATCCCGATCGGAATGTATTTTAAAAATTCCTTTTTCAAGAAACACACCTCTTACTCATGATCGATGATACCACAAATCCGGAAAGTCCGATGTATTTTTTCCGAGATGGATGAAAACAGGACGATTTGTTAGAATCTCTATGCAATGCTTGAAAAACTACCTGAATACAGAAGACAGCTTGAAGAGCTGGATGGAAAGCTGCAGGAAGAATCGACTTTCCAAGACATGAACCTTTACAAGAAACTGATGATGGATAGAAGCCATCTGGAACCGATAGTAAACGCGCTTGAGGAACTCGAGAGGAACTCGAAGGAGCTTGAGGACGCCAAAATGCTCGTCGAAAGCGAAAGCGACGAGGAACTCAGAGAGATGGCAAAGGAAGAGATTGCAGGACTTGAGAGGGAGAAGGAGGAACTGGAGAAGCGGGCGAAGATGCTCCTTGTCCCCCCGGATCCGCTTGATGGCAAGAACATCATCATGGAAATACGCGCAGGCACGGGCGGTGATGAAGCATCGCTCTTTGCATCCGATGTGTTCAGGATGTACTCCCACTACGCTGAAAAGAAACGCTGGAAGATCGAGATAATAAGCCAAAGCGATTCTGAAGTCGGAGGACTGAAGGAGGTCATACTCTCGATATCAGGCAAGGATGTATACGGAAGCCTCAGGTATGAATCGGGGGTGCACAGGGTGCAGAGGGTGCCTCAGACGGAAAGCCAGGGAAGGATACACACCTCAGCGATCACGGTCGCAGTCCTTCCGGAAGCTGAGGAGACCGACATAGAAATAAGGCAGGAGGATCTGAAGATCGACGTGATGAGGGCTGGCGGCCCGGGCGGGCAGTGCGTAAACACGACCGACAGCGCAGTCAGGATCACCCACAAGCCCACAGGACTTGTAGTCATCTGCCAGGACGAGAAGTCTCAGCTGAAGAACAAGAACAAGGCAATGCGCGTTCTCCGCTCGAGGCTTTACGACATGGAAGAGGAGAAAAAGCGCAAGGAAAGGGCGGACGAGAGGAAAAGCCAGGTCGGATCGGGCGACAGAAGCGAACGCATAAGAACGTACAACTTCCCTCAAAACAGGGTCACAGACCACAGGATAAACCTCACACTCTACAAGCTCGACCTGGTGATGGACGGGGAACTTGATGAACTCATCGATGCCTTGAAGATCCACAAAGGCGAAGAGGCGCTCGAGGAAGTTTGAACGAACGGGAGATAAAAAGGAAAGTCTTCAACATAGTGCGCGACCTTGAAAACCCGATGCTTGAAGCACGGGTGATCATAAAAAGCGTGCTTGGCGAAAGCGACGTGGAGTACATACTCAACGACGAGAGAAAAGTGGAAAAGGAAGACGAGGAGAGGATACTCCAGGCGGCTTTATTGCGCGCCGGGGGAATGCCGATGTCGTACATCACGAAAGAAAAGGAATTCTACGGCATCGATTTCTTCGTGGATGAAAGCGTGTTGATCCCCCGCCCTGAAACCGAACTTCTCGTGGATGAAGCAATCTCGCTTATAGACAAATACAACTACAGCAGTGTGCTCGACCTATGCACAGGTTCGGGCGCGATCGGAATAGCGATCGGAAAGAACAGGAAAGTCAGCCTGACGCTCTCTGACATAAGTGAAAGCGCACTTGAAATTGCAAGGAAAAACTACGGGAAGATAATCGGGGAAGGTGGAGCTTTCGTACTCTCAGACCTATTTGGGAAGATAAACGGGAGATTCGACATGATAGTCACAAACCCTCCGTATATCGCAAAAAAGTGGTACGAAGGATTGTCAAGGGAAGTGAAGTGCGAACCCCGCACAGCACTCATATCGCCAGGGGATGACGGATTGGACATCATATCGAGGATAATCGAAGAAGCGCCGATGCACCTTGGGAAAGGGGGCGCGATCCTGATCGAATCGGATTACAGACAGACCGGGGAGATAAGAAGAATGCTTGACGATGCAGGGTTTTCAGAAGTGTGGGTCGTGAAGGACCTTGCAGGGAAAAACAGGCATACTTGTGCCACTTATTGATTTTCCTTTTATTGTCAGAGACTTTCTCCGGCCTTATACTCAATCTATGGAAGATTTTCCAAACAAAGAGCTTGTCGACAAATTCATAAAGAACATAATCCGCTTTCAGGGGGAAGAGAAGGATAAGATTGCATCCGCTGCAGTCTACGCTGCCAAAAAGCACGGGGATCAGAAAAGAAAGAGCGGGGAGCCTTACATAATCCATCCGCTTGCCGTCGCGGAAACCCTGATGAACCTCGGAATGGACGCAGACACGGTTGCAGCCGGGCTTTTGCATGACCTTTTGGAGGATACGTCCACAAGCAGGGAAGAGCTTGAGAAACTTTTCGGAAAAGAAGTTGCGACGATGGTCGAGGGCGTGACCAAGATAAGCCACATAACCGACAACAAATCGATACAGGAAGCAGAGACGATAAAGAAGATGTTCTTTGCCATGAGCAAGGATGTCAGAGTCATATTGATAAAGCTTGCAGACAAGCTTCACAACATGAAGACCGCCGAGTACCTCCAGCCGAAGAGGAGGCAGGAGTTCGCCCAGGACTGCCTCGACATATTCGCCCCGATAGCAGACAGCCTCGGAATGTCCACCCTCAAGTGCGAGCTCGAGGATCTATCGCTCAAAGCGCTCAAGCCCGAAAGCTATGCATACATAAACGAATACCTTCTTGAAAGGAAGGGTGAGTACACAGCGTACATAAAAGGGGTTTCGAAAGCGCTCTACGAAGCGTGTTGCAAAGTCGGGATAACGGACGTCGAGATCTCGGGGCGGGTGAAGCACGCCTACTCCATCTACCAGAAGATAAAGAAGAGAAAGAAAGAGATCGACGAGATATACGACATACTCGGGGTGCGCGTGATATGCCAGACGCAAGTCGAATGCTACACGATACTCGGGATAATCCACAGCCTATGGGTCCCGATCGAAGGTCGTTTCAAGGACTACATCGCGATGCCCAAGCCGAACAACTACCAGTCGCTCCACACAACCGTCCTCGGACCGGGCTCGAAACCGCTTGAAATCCAGATACGTACCCAGGAGATGCACAAGACTGCCGAGGAGGGAGTTGCCGCCCACTGGTCGTACAAAGCATCCACTGGAAGTGAAAGCGGCGTTTGGAAGACCGTAGACAGCATCAACTACAACAAGATAATCCAGAAACTCAAGAACTGGTCGAAGGAGATCGAGCAATCCGATGAAGATTTCATGGATGAGATCAAGAACGACCTTTTGAAGGACTCGATCATAATCTTCACGCCACAGGGGCACGTGATAGAACTCCCAGTCGGCTCGACCGCACTGGATTTCGCGTTCAAGATACATACGGAAGTCGGGGTGCACTGCTCTGGTGCACGTGCTGACAATTCGATAATTCCGCTAAACAAACCTCTGGAGAACACACAGATCGTCGAAATCCTCACCAGTCCGAACGCACATCCGAACCAGGCGTGGCTTGAGTATGCGCATACTTCGAACGCAAAGAAGAAGATCAAGGCGTGGCTGAACAAGAACCTCAACTCGAACGTTCCGATCGCGCCGTCGGTTCCGGGACAGAAGCAGAGTACGAGGAAAGAGGAGACGATCGACCCGAAGAGGATAATCCCCCCGAGCAGAGGAATCAGGTTCATTTCAAGCCAGCCGAAGGGTTCGATAGTCATCGGGGAGAATTCAAACGTGCTATTCGACTTCGCGAAGTGCTGCAACCCGGTGTACGGGGATGACATCGTCGCATACATCAGCCGGGGAAGGGGCTATGTAATACACAAGAAGGGGTGCCCGAATCTGAAGAACATCCCTGAAGGGGACGTCAGGCTCGTTCCTGTCGAATGGGACAACAAGGAACTTGTAAGGCGCTTCAAAGTGATAGCGAAGATGAATACAGAGCTCTTCGGGGAGATAGACAATGCAACGAGGAAGTACGGATCGCACCTCCTTTCAGGAAGCCTTGACGTGGATGCAAACGGAGATCTCTCGGGAGTGTTCACAATTTCCTGCGAGACGCTCGAAGCACTGAAGAAGACTACAAGCGCAATAAGGCAGATCCCATCGATCAAGAAAGTCGTAGGTGTCTAATCCTCCAGGACCCTCAACACCTCGGGAAGAAGCTGTTTCTTCCTTGAGAGCACACCCGGAAGGTAATAGAGGCAATCGCACTCTTTCTCGTATACGAACTTGTATTCCCTGTCCAATCCCGTAGTGAGAAGAAGCGAGACTTCCTTGAAAACGTCTGTAAGGAGCAGCATCGCCCAATCGAGGCGGTTGTCATTCCTCACCTTCTCAAGCGCAGCCTTGTATGACTGGAACACATCCTCGACTTCGCTTATCGAAGGAACCTCGACCTGTCCTATTCCGAATGCTATGCCCTTCTCGCTGTACTTCTTGAAATCCTGCAATATGATCTTCTCCGGATCCACGCTCTTGAGATCGAGGGAGGATGAGAATAGTTTCCTTCCGAACTCCTCTATACTCTCGACCTCCGCTTTTGCAGAAAGGGAGAACGCAGCTTCGATGTCGTCGCGGGTAGTCGTGGGGCTTTTGAGCATGACAGTGTCTGCAATTACCCCCGAAAGAAGTACGGTTGCCGTCGTCTTGTCGATCTCCTGTCCGTATTTGATGAACTGATGGTAGATTATCGTGCACGTCGACCCGATCGGCTCGGAGATGATCGATATCGGACGGGGAAGCTTCGGCGCATCGAGCCTGTGGTGGTCAACGATTCCGATTATATCCGCCTCCTCGAGCCCGGGCACCGACTGCTCGATCTCGTTGTGGTCCACGAGGATGACCTTCTTCATCGGGCGCTCAAGGAAGCACCTTCTCGTGACATACCCTTTCCAAAGTCCATCCTCCCCATATACGGAGAGGCCTCTGTACTGGCTGTCGCGGAGAGTGTTCTTCGCTTCCTCATACGACGTTGAAACCGACAGTTTCGGGCCTTGCTCCTCCGACATCACGTTCTCTATCGGGGTTGCAAGACGCAAAAGCCTTATAGTCTCCGCAGTATCTTCGCTTGAAAGGTACACAAGCCCTTCGTACGTGGAGAAATCAATTCCGAGGGATGCTATGTCGTCAACGCCAGTGAGTATTATGCCGGGAAAGTCGTGAGAGATTGCATATTCTATATGCCTCTTTCTGTTTCCTACAACCAGGAAAGGTTTGGTTGGACACATTTCAGCCCGCTTGATGAACACATCGTACTCCATGGCACCGACGATTATCGAGTTTTCGAACGCTTTCTTCCTTCCCCTCTTGTAAAACATTCCACCCACAACCTTGCCGATGTTCTCTTCCAGAAGGATGTAGTTCGGGCGTACCTTGTGGTTTTCCTTCAAAAAGAACCTGTTTATGTCATCAACCGAGACCAGCCCCACTACAACGCCGTCTTTCTTGATAGGCACGACAGAGGGATAGCTGTCGTTGTAGAGCAACACGAGTTTGTATATCGGGTCATCGACATTGAGCGATGCCTTCCCATACCGCATCACATCGGAAGCTTTCGTACGCACATCCCTCAAGACCTCCGGAAGTGGCAGGGAGAGGTTGTCGAAGACTGCCTTGACTGCATCAGACACGGGCCCCAGCCGCACCGGCGTGTATTTCATCTCTCCGTTTTTGAATACGTTGTTGAGCAATACAGAATATGAATAAGCTGCGCATACGGAATCCATATCGGGATTTCTATGACCGGTAATGTAACAGAGTTCCAAATTATTCCTTCCTTATGTCATCTTATGGTAAACTACAAGGCATCAGGAGGAAAGAAAAGAAATGAGTGCAAAAGTAGTAATGGCAAACGATCAGGGTGCTGTAGAACTTGCAGCAAAGATGAAGAAGCACCTTGAAGATAGAGGTTATGAGGTGAATTACCTCGGAATCGACCACGAAGAGAGCATCGACTACCCGGATCAGGCGGAGAAGTGCTGCAACGAGTACCTCAAGGGCGGATATGAATTCGGAGTGGTACTTTGCGGAACGGGCATCGGAATATCGATGGCTGCAAACAAGATCAAGGGCATAAGGTGCGCACTGGTACAGGACAAGTACTCATCGGAGAAAGCAAAACAGCACAACAACGCAAACATCCTCAGCTTCGGAGGAAGAGTCGAGTACAAGGAAGACCCGATGGAGATACTCGATGCGTTCATAGATGCATCCTTCGAAGGTGGAAGACACCAGCGGAGAGTCGACAAGATAATGGCTTTGGAAAATAAATAAAAAAGATCTATTTCAAAACGAAGCAGGGTTCTGCCGAACCCTGTTTTTCTCTCTCAAAATACCTACTTTCACGAAAAAGCAAGTTCAGAACTCCCAAAAATGCACGAAAAAGCAGGTAGTGACACAAAATCATAATAGTTCCGCCATATACAATGGCAGATGAATGATGTCATCCTTGATCATTACATCTTTTGAGTAGAGGATATACGAACTTCCAATGACAGATGAAAAATGTCTTCGAAACTTATCCAAAGAGGAATGTTGACGGTAGTTTCCTGATTTCACCTCCACCGGAGCTATTTTCTTTCCATCCAGAATCAGAAAATCTATCTCCATGTTGTTTTCCCTATGAAGGTTGTCAGAGCGGGAATAGAAATACAGTCGAGGGCTTTTGAGACGAAGCATTTGTGCGACGATGTTTTCCATCAACATTCCTTCGTTGATGTTCAACTTATCGAAAAGGATCGCCCGATAAAGCTCGTTATCCGTGAATTTCTTATCTTGGAATGTCTGGGTTACAAGCAACCCGGTATCTGCCATGTAATACTTCGCTGTAGCATTGTCGGCACTTGCTGCAAGCCCTACATGAGGATCCGTAGCATTGAAACACGTATTCACTATCATCGCTTCATTCAACCAAACGAATGAATCTTCGTAATTCCTGAATCGTGCCTGCTTGCCAAGGGAAGAGAGCTTATACTTCTTCTCTTTTCTCGAGAGCTGACTGGGGATACCGTCAAATACGGAGAACACCTTGTCTTCATACCCTTCGGCAAATTTGGCGACATCTTCGTGATACAGTCGCAAAATCCTTCGTTTTGCAAAATCAGCAGCCTCGAAATTCTTCCCATCCAAATATGCAATGACTGCCTGGGGCATGCCTCCTACGAGAATATACTGACGGAAATCATTCATGATCTTCCTATGCAAGGCAGCGCCAAGAGGTTTCTTTGCTTCAAAACAATTTTTGATCAAAGGGTAAGTTGCCTCATCCCCCATTGCCCATAGGAACTCCTCAAAGTCCATGGGGAACATATCGATATGTTCCTCTTCGGATGGAATAATGATGTCTTGAACGTTCTTTTTCAGACGGATCAAGGATCCTGTCTCCAGATAATCGTACCGGCCATCCGCAACAAGGTATTTTATCATTTGCCGAGCCAGCGGAAATTGTTGGACTTCATCGAAAATGATCAAAGATTCACGCCGATACAAAACCGTCGAAAAGAAAGCTGACAGCTTTGCGAAAAACAGATCAAGATCAACACCATCATTGACAAAGAGGTCAAGCACCTCTTTCGAGACACGACCGAAATCAATCAATATGTGGCTTCTATACTCGGCTTTTGCAAATTCCTCTGCGATGAAACTCTTGCCTACCCTTCGAGCCCCATCAATCATCATGGCAGATGAACCGTTACTGTATTTCTTCCAAGCAAGAAGTTCATCGTAAATCTTTCTTCGTAACATTCATTCATCCTTCAATTCTTCGATGCGACAAGCACAACACAATCTGATTGTGTAGCCTTGATCACGAAAAAGCAAGTTCAGAACTCCCAAAAATGCACGAAAAAGCAAGTTAAAAAGTTCCTAATCTGCACGAAAAAGCAAATATCTGCGGATCAGCAATAAGGGTGATGAAATCTCTGATGGACATATCCAATCCCCTATACAAACGATTTTCGATGGAAATGTATATCGGGAAATTGGATTATCTTGAGGCTGCCTTGTTCTACCCGGAGAGAAACATAAGGGAAAAAATCAGTCTCTACGCAGTCTTCGGAGGCATCCCCATGATCCTCTCGGCAATCGATGCAACCCTGTCCATAGAAGAGAACATACGAAATCTTGTAATGGCAGGAGATGGTCTTGCACGCCTATATATCGAGGATGTCCTGAGGGATGAGACGGCTGCACAATCGGCAACGTATGCAGCTGTAATACGCATCGGGAACGGGAGTAGGACTTTCGGAGAGATCGAATCTATGATTGATAGCAAAACCGCACGTGACGGACTGGCAAAAGCTCTGAAGAATCTGATCTCCTCCGGGGTTCTGATCAAACGTCAACCAATAAATGAACAGGGAAACAGGAAGAAGACTTTCTACGAGATCAAAATCAACCTACTCAGGTTCTATCTGACTTACCTGGAACGATTCTCGGTAGATACATCGAGCAAGGCATTCTTCCTGAAATATGTAAGGCCTTCACTGAATACATTCATCTCTTATCGCTTTGAAGCGATGGTACGTGATTATTTCTCGATCCTGTCGGAACGTTCAGAGAATAGCGAAATAGTCACCGTCGGAACATACTGGTACAACGATCGGGAAAACAAGAAGAACGGGGAATTCGATGTCGCAATCGAAACTTTGGACGGCTATGAAATATACGAAGTCAAATTCCTGGAAGCCCCCATGCCGGAAACCCTTGTCGAGAAGGAAAAAGAGAAGATCCTGCACTTGAGCGGCCTCAACGTCAAAGAGATAGGATTCGTATCCTCCTCTGGATTTGAAAAAGAAGGTGATCGGAGGATAAGCGGAAAAGACATCTATGCGCTATGATGCCGATTCAGTAGTAATCCCTCCAGGTTCCCCTGACATAGATGTCGAACACGAAGAGTGAGAAGAATACGAAGGCCTTGTTGTTTACAAAGTCATATCCGGCGTTGATCTTGAACATCCTGTCCCTCTTGCCGGTGACAGGGTTGCCCACGGTAAGCGGTGTAAAGCCAAGGTATGCACCTGCACCCTTGTCGTAAAAGTCATAAAACCCACCGACTGAAAGGAGCATGTTTATTCCGTTTCCGGCGACCTTCGATCCCCTGCTCCTGGGCCCCATGAGTGAAAAAGAGAACTCGCTGTAGATCATGTTCTTGTCGAAAAACGGCACCAGCGAACTCAATCCGCCTATGGAGAGCTCCATATGACGTGTGAGTCCGAAGTTCATTCCGTATGTAAAACTCACCCCGTCCTCGGGCCATTCCTTCGTGCCCGTGCCTACGAAGAACGAGATATCGAAGTTATCTTCCGCATGAAGTGTGGAGAGGGAGATGGATGCGAGAAGCAAGACCAAGAAAAACTTTCCAACTTTAGAAAACATATGTGAACCTCATCACTTCAAACCCGTATGAGACCGAGTAGTCGTCAAGCGAAAGCGTCATCATAGGGGAAAGGAACGTGTATTCGAAATCCTTGTCCCTGAAATTCAGGATGCCGAAAAGCGCGCGCAATCCCCATCCCTTCTTGTATACGTACTCCCCTCCTATCAAGAGCTTCGGAGACCAGAGCGCAGGGTTTTGGAAAAGAAAATCGAATGCTGGGGCATAAAGGCTGAAAGGTTCCGTTATCATATTCATCGTTACGCTTTCAAAGAACGGAGATAGCACTACAGAAGCTTCGAGACGAAACCACGGCTCATCGGTGAACTGCAATCCGATGCTCACCTCCCCTCCTCCGTAGAAACTCGAAAGCGCCTTCTCTCCCATCACGCCCAGTGATAACGATGCATGGACCTTCGCCATCAGAGGTGTGGTCAAAAGGGAAAAAACAACGATCAAAACTGCTATCCTCTTCTTCACATCAACCTCCGTAATAGATGAGCATGTACCCGAGCCAAGACCCGCTTTCCTTCTTTATCTCTTCTGCTTTCTCCGGTGAGACATAAAACGATCCTTCATCGATCCTCGAATAGAAATGCTCTTCGGACTCTGCGGCAAACCCAGTGCTGTCCAAGACGAGCGCTATCTCATATGCGAGGCTCATCGTGCGGTAATTGAAGTTCGAACTTCCTATGACTGTATAGCGTCCGTCGACGACCATCAATTTCTCATGAAGCATCGCAAGTCCGTCGGAGCCGACTTCCGTGACGTACAGTTCCATCCCCATGTCAACAAGCTTTGGAATCAGATAGCTCACTCCGCCTTTTGCGTACCCGCGGGTATCAAGGGGGATGAGCATCTTCACTTTCACTCCCCTGTCTATTGCACGCCTGATGGAAGCCTCCATCTTCTTGTCCATCACAGGAAGGTAAGGGAACATCAATATCTCTTTCTCTGCGCTGTTTATCAAGGACGCATACATTCCTGCAATTCTCCCCTTCTCATCTCCACCTTGGTTGAACAGGTACGCATCCAACGAGCCGTCGTAATCGTACGGGTAGGAGTGGAAGAGGGAACGTGGGATGTAATCGACCGAAGCTGCGTTCCATACGGATACGAACGCATCGGTGAGCGCTGATGAGAGTGCGCGGGATGAGAAGACATACATGCTGTCGCGTTGGACCTCGTCATCTGATGCGCCGAGGCTTATGTAGTTGAGGTTCATCCCACCCAGTACTGCATACTCTCCGTCAAAGACCATCAGCTTCCTGTGGTCGCGTAGGAACATCACCTGTGGCGCTATCAAATGCATCGAAGTCAGAGGCGAGAACTCATGGAGGTGCACTCCGCTTTCCCGAAGGAAATATAACGGGGTCATGTAGTCTTTCGATGCAGTCATGTCATAGCTTGAGACTGCATCCATCATGAAGTAGACTGCAACTCCGCTCTCGGCCTTCTCCTGAAGAAGCGAATAGAACCTCTCGAGGCGCGGGGATGACGAGCCGAGGAATGTCGATATGAGTATGTACTCGTCAGCGTCCTCCACAAGCTCTTCAAGCCTGTCCAAGAACGCACCCCCGTCATAGTAGCACTCGGGATGGTCGACCATGACTTCCTTTCCTCCGGAAAGTACAAGTTTCTCTTCAACCGTCAGCTCTTCAGAGAGGGTGTATCCATCCTCAAATACATCAAGGGATGCGCATGAGGGGAAAAATAGGAGTGAGAGTATGAGAATTATCCAAAGTGCTCTCATTTATCCAACCTGAACGGGTTTGGAAAGAGGGAGGAGAACGGAACTTCCTCAATCTTCCCATCGAAAGTTGCAAGGTATACGGGACTATCCGGGGTGGCGAACTCGGATAGTGCCTGCAGGCACATTCCGCAGGGCACGCCCACATCGCTTGTTTTCGTCATAAGAAGGATTGCGCCAAGGGAGAACGCGCTTCCTTCGGATGCGACTGCGGAGAAAAGCGCATTTCGCTCTGCGCATATCGTCACAGGATATGATGCGTTCTCTACATTCACCCCTGTGTACACTCTGAGCGAATGAAAGCTTAGAATTGCAGCGGATGTCGGAAACGACGAGTATGGCGAATATGAATTCGAAATAGCTTTCCTTGCAGCTTGGAACAACCTCTCGCGGGATGATGCAACGACCTCTTCCCTTGTAAAGAGCGCGCTCTCCAATTCCCCTCCGGATGAGAATGAAGGGACAGCAGAAAGATCGGGCAGCGTCAGTATAGCACCCGCAGCAAGCCCAGCGCTCCGATCGATCGTAGTTTCAAGTGCCACCGTGCGTATCCCGGCCTTTGATGATGATGTGATTCCACCGGCGCTATCTTCAAACACAATGGCTTCCTCCGGGGAACATCCGAGCTTTATCAATGCCATTTGATAGATATCAGGTTCAGGTTTGTTCCTCTTTATATCCGCTCCGGTTATGAACGCATCGAAATCAGAAGGGGCGAACCCGATCGCCATCACGTTCGCTTCAACCTTCCAGGAAGGGGCCGAGGATGCGATTGCAACCATCAAACCGCACTCCTTTGCCAACGCTATAAGCCTCTTTGCACCCGGAAGCGCAAGATCACGGCCGTTTATCTCATCAAGGTATTCTTCCTTGAAAAAGCGGGAAGCTTCGTCGTAGTCGAATACTATCCCGTTGTCGTCTGCAGGACCGGATAAAAACGTACGCTCCCCGGTTCCGAGGTGTGGTTCGAAATCCTTTCTCGAAAGGGAATGACCGAGCTTCCTGAAAAACTTTATCCCGACCGAGATCGAAATATCTTCGCTGTCGACGAGCACCCCGTCGACGTCGAAAACAAGAGCTTTTATCATCTTGTTGCCTCGATGAACTTTCCATCTCCCTTTATTCCGAGGTAGATGTCATCCCCCATCACTATCCTTCCGCGGAGTATTGTCATCTGGACTTTGCCAGTGACGTTGAAACCTTCGTAAGGTGTATATCCTGATGCCGAATGCACGGTCTCGGAAGAGAGCGTCCAGCTCTCGTCTGGATCGAATATGACCACGTCTGCATCCGAACCTTCCCTCAAAACGCCCTTTCTCGGATAAAGCCCGAACGCTTTTGCAGGCCCGGTCGAAAGGAGATTTACTATCTGCGAGAGGGACAAGTGCCCGTTCGAGAGTGCAAACGTATGTAGAAGCGGGAGCATCTCCTCCGTTCCAGGGATTCCCGGATAGATCTTTCTCACGTCGTTGCTTTCAAGCTTCTGAGCTCGTGTGAATGCACAGTGGTCTGTAGCCACCACTTGTATCTCTCCGTTTGAGAGCGCTTCCCTCAGAGCCTCGGAATCATCCTTGCTCCTCAAAGGTGGCGTCATGACGTACAAAGGCCCGTTCTCTCCGGAAAGGTAACTCTTGTCCAGAAAGAGGTAATGCGGGGTTGTCTCGACGATCACGCGAACCCCTTCGCTCCTGAGTTTCCTTACCTCCATCAACCCTTTCCGCGATGAAAGGTGTACGATGTACAAAGGCATCGAGTACTTCTTTGCAATATCCCCGACTTTTCTGATGGCAACGGCTTCGGCTTCGCTCGGACGGAGCACGGGATGGCTCTCAGGGCCGTAGTTTCCAGAGTACTCCTCCCCTGCTCTTCTTATCACATCGTCGTCCTCCGCGTGTACGGATACCATCAAGTTGAGATCAGAAGAGTCTTTGAAGACTTCTTCAAGTTGTGATTTATCTTCGATCAAGTACCCTACATCCTTGTAAGTCGTGAAGATCTTTATCGTTCCGACGCCCATTTTCTTCACTTCCTCAAGTTCAGAAAGGATATCCGGACGCCATTTGTAAACACCTTGGTGCAAGGCGTAGTCGATCGCCATGTCCTTCATCTCGTCAAGGCGTTTTGAAAGGGACGAGGAAAGGCTTTTCTTATCATCGTCGGCAAAATCTATCACAGTCGTGACCCCGCCGTAGGATGCCAGCTTCGAGCCTTCCAGGAACGAATCCGCAGTCACCGTCCCACGCGACACGAGGTGGTAGTGAGTGTGCGCATCTATAAGCCCGGGCAGTACGCACTTTCCATCTGCGCTGATTATCGAAGTTCCCTCGGGCACGTCATTCTCGTCGATCGAAGGTGCAATGCGCTTGATCTTCTCCCCTTCTATGAGTATGTCTTCATGCCTGACCCACTCTGTATCAACAAGTAGTCCATCCTTGATGAGTATGCTTCCCGCCATGTCAATCCTCCTTGGCCTCTTCTTCGATCAAGAATTCCCTTTCGAGGAAATCTAGATCAAGCTCCGGGTACAGCAGATGTTTTTTCAACAGTGCGTGAACCCTCTCCGTCGTTGCCTTGATATCACAATTGTCCATCGTCGCCCTGTTTTTGGAAAGGCTTCCTTTGTTCTCTCCCTTGGAGATGACCGCACTTCTTGAGTGCTTGAGTATGAATGCAATCACATCAGCAATCTCCTCCATGTCCTCCTTGCCCATTCCAAGGGTGGTCACGGCAGGGGTTCCGATCCTGAGGCCGGATGTGTACCAAGGCCCGTTCGGATCGAATGGGAGAGCGTTCCTGTTGAGCGTTATGCCGCACTTACGCATGATGAACTCAGCCTGCCTTCCATTGAGGCCGAAAGGCGTAACGTCGATGAGCATCAAGTGGTTGTCGGTTCCCCCGGTGAGCACAGGCACCCCGCGCTGGATCAGGAAAGATGCGAGTGCTGATGCGTTTTCGACGATCTTCGACGCATACTCCTTGAAAGACGGGGATAGAGCTTCCTCGAAGCATATCGCTTTTGCAGCCAACACGTGCGGAAGAGGACCGCCGATGACCATCGGGCAGCCTTTGTCAACGTACTCTGCAAACTCTTTCTTGCAAAGGATCAATCCACCTCGTGGACCTCGCAGGGTTTTATGAGTCGTGCTCGTGACAACATCCGCCCATAGAACAGGGTTGTATTCCCCTTGGAACACACCGCCTGCGACAAGTCCTGCAAAGTGCGCCATGTCGACCATCAACACGGCCCCGACCGAGTGCGCGATCTCACTCATCCTCTTGAAATCTATCTTCCTGGGGTATGCAGAGTACCCTGCAAGGAGAATGAGAGGCCTGATCTCTTTTGCAAGGCGCTCGATCTCATCGTAGTCAAGGAGGTCGCTGTCTTTGTCGACCTGGTATGAATATGCGTCGAACATCTGTGCAGATACGTTCTGCCTGTAGCCGTGCGTGAGGTGTCCGCCCGAATAGTAATCGAGGCCCAGGAGGCGCTGGTTATGGCACGCTGCACGGATCTTCTCCCAGTCCTCCCTTTCCATGGCAGATGGATTGGAAACTCCCATCTCCTCCAATTGAGGCACTTCGACCTTCGCATTCAATATCGCCCAGTATGCGCATAGGTTTGCATCCGCTCCCGAGTGGGGTTGTACGTACGCATGCTCTGCATTGAAAAGCTTCTTCGCCTTCTCCACTGCATAAGCCTCGACGTCATCGACGTTGTCGCACCCTGCATAGAAGCGGTGGTATGGATAGCCTTCGGCATATTTGTCAGTGAAGAGATTGCCCATCGCAGACTGGAGCGCAATCGATGAGTAGTTCTCGCTCGCAATCAGCTTCAGATAGCTTCTCTGATCCCTCAATTCCCTGACGATCCGGTCGGCGACGAATGCCGATTCCCTTTTTATCAACGTAAGGGACGAAACGTAGTTTATCATCTCGACGTTTCCGTCTCCGTTCCCACTTATCCAACGTCCGAGTGCTTCCACATGAACCTCCTGAAGAAAAACCTACCAAGGATTGTAGCATTTTCCATCCATTCAAGAAACAGGAAGAACATGCGGCGTTGACATCTGACAGGCCTCCCCACTAAACTATTTGGTGGTTTTAAAAACCGAGGAGAAATAATGGCAAAAGAAGAAGCAATCGAGGTCGAAGGAGTCGTAAAGGAAGCACTTCCGAACACGATGTTCAGAGTCGAACTCCAGAACAAGCTCGTAATCCTCGCACACCTGAGTGGAAAGATGAGGAAGCATTACATCAGGATCGTGCCTGGCGACACAGTTCGCGTCGAACTCTCACCGTACGACCTCACGAAAGGAAGGATCGTCTACAGGGAAAGGTAGCAGAAGCGCTACCTTTTCTTTTTAAGTATTACCCAGTAGGCTCCCGACCCCCCGTAGTTCGCCGGAGCTTTTCCCATCTCGCTCACTACATCCGATGAAGAGAGGTATTCATCCACCATCTCCTTGATGACGGAAACGCCATCTTCGGAATGAAGTCCCTTTCCGGTTATTATCGAGATCTTACGTATCCCGTTCTCCATGCAGTCGTTGATGAACGCATCAACTTGACCCCTTCCCTCCTCTTTAGTCAATCCGTGGAGGTCGAGCGTGGCTTGTGGAAGCATCGTTCTGAGCTTGCTGATCGTATATTCAGCCCTCTTCTCGTACGAGTCACCTTTCTCCAACATCATCTCCTCGAATGTCTTTACCACGGGGCGTTCCTTTTTCGCCTTCCTCTCGCTTTTCTCTTTCATTTCCTTCTTCTCTTTCGGAGCATAGTATGAAGAAAGGATCTCCCCGAAGTTCTTCCCAGGGATGTACTTGGACTTCTTCTCCTCCTCATCAGGTTTCGGAAATTCCTCTTTCTTCCCAACTTCCTCAACAACCGGGGTTTTCCTAACAAACGAATCATTATCCCCATAGATCGACCAGGATGCCTCCGGGCTTCTCTCCTCATCCTCATCGGGTGTTCTGAAAAGAGTGTCTTGGGGAAGCTCTTCAACTCTCTTCTCCACTTCCTCAATCACCTCGTCATCCTCTTCCTCCACCACTACTTCCGGCGCCTTCCGCCCCTTTTCATCCTTGGGGTTCTCATATGCGTCAAGAATCTCGTCAAAGGACTTTGTGGCTTTGTATGTGCTCTTTACGTACGTGCCTTTCGAAACGCTCTTTTTCCCCCTGTTCTCCCACTTTGAGAAGATGGCGGCGAAGTCCTCCTTCGCTTCCGGCCTTACGCTTTTTTTAGCAGAGTACGGATTACCCGTCGCCTCGAATGAGCTGAGGATGTCTGCAAACGATGCATCGGGATCGTAGCCTTGCACTATCTCATAAGGCTTCTTCTCCCGTTGAACCATATTCTTCTTCTCATCCTTATTCTCTTCCTCTTTCTTTTCCTTCAAGATGATGGAAGAGAACGGAGAGAGGGATTCATCCTTCTTGTCCCTTTTCTCAAATACCTGTCTTTTTACGTTTTTCCTGGCTTTCTTTCCCATTTTCAGTTGTTCTCCCCCTGATCTATGATGCGTAAGCCAAGGGAAGAAAGAAGGGAGACAAGGGTATCTTCGTCAGCACCTTGCACTTTCAGCGTTATGCTCACCAGATCCGGGTCATCCCCGGTCGGGAGTGTGCATAGGCTGATTATCGAGATATTGTTGTCTGCAAGCGCCTTTGAAAGCCTTGCGATCGTACCGATCTTGTCTTGTACTTCGAACGTTATACGCGTTCCGTAATGGCGCGCCCCGAACAGCTCTATCATGATTTTGAACATGTCGCTTTTCGACATTATCCCCACGAGCTTCCTTCCCTCGAGCACCGGCAGAAACGAAAGTTCCTGAGTGACCATCAAACGCAAAGTATCCTCGATCGATGTCTTCGGACCGATTGAGACGACGTCAGTGGTCATTATCCTCTCCACGGGGAGGTTGCTCACCTCGTACGCCATCTCTAGCAGCGACAGTCCCGATCTATCTTGTACGTTCGCCCTCAGGATATCCTTCTCGGTTATAACGCCGACGAGGTTGCCGTTTTCATCGAGTACAGGGACCTTTGCTACCTTCTCATCCTTCATCAGCTTCAAAACGGTTGCAGCGCTCATGTCAGAACGGGCAACTACAGGGTTCTTACGCATCTTCTTCTCTATGGTCATCAGTAATCTCCGCTTTTTATCAGGATAATCATGTTAGCCCGATATGTTGCCGCTTGCAACATCAAAACGGAATGTACGCCTTATATGCCAGAAGCTCTTTCGAATGTGCAAGGTATTGGTTGAGGACGAATGAGAAATCCTTCCTTTGAAAGTGCAGTTTCTCCAGAAGGGGCGGGAAATCCTCATCCCTTATTATCGGATAGAGGTCTTTCTGAATCGCATCTATAAGGTCCAACAGCTCCTCTTTCTCCTTCTTGTCGAGGCTTTTCGTCCTCACGAGGTAATGTATCTGTTCAAGTTCCGAGAACATGTGCCAGAGGATGAGGAGCACCTCCTCCAGTTTCTCATTCCCCTCTGCATTCTTCCCCGCTTCCGAGAGGTAAAGGTGGAAATGGGAGAGTATGTCGGAAGAGACAGATAGTTCGGTATCCCCGTTTATCCCCTCCCGGATTATCTGCCAATAGCTGTTGTGCAATCTGAAAAGCGACCAGAAGTTGTGGCTGAGCTTGTTGCACTTTCTGATCGGGAAGAAGAACCTGTTGACGACAAATACAGTCATGACGGCTATCATCAGGAAAAAGAGGCGGAGTGCAAGGGCCGTGCCGTGCTCGATGCTCATCGATGCCATCGTCAAAGCGTACGCGGTGGAGAAAATCGGCTGGTTCCAAGTGCCCGGGCGTGAGCAATACATAAGCGCGATCATCAGGATCGCAAACTCCAATTCAAGACTGACGGTAGTCAGATATGGATATATTGCAGCCATCAGAACGCACCCGAGTGCAGTCCCGATCGGACGGGTCTTCATCCTGTATATGCTCTCTTCACTCGTCGGTTGCATCAATAGAAACGCATTCAAGTCGATCCAGTACGAATGGGTGATCGGCAGCGAGACGCTTATCATCTGACTTATGCCCATCACCATCGACAAGCGGAGTGCGAATCTCAACTCAAAAGCATCGAGGGAGAAGCGGAATGGTATTTCGCGTACCAGCCGGGATAGGAAACCCTCCTTTTTCACTTCATCCCCAAGGCCGTTCTCAAGGTATTCGGTCATCATCACGATCATGTGTAAAACGCTTCGGATGAAGATCCTCACCCTTCCTTCCGGGATATCCATGGACGAGAGCATCGCATTGCCTGTACGTACGATCTCCCCTTCCCTTTTTGTGGTTATCGTCACGCTCGCCATATACATGAAAGAGGAAAGCTTCCTGAGTTCCCTTATCTCGGATACATCCAATGTTTCCTTTCCTTCGTAATCGGATGTGATGTATGAAAAACGTTGAAGGAGTGTAAATGCCATCGTGTATATCGGCTCAAGAGCGCCTTTCAAGGCGGAAGCCTTTCCGACTTTATCCAAAAGCTTTTCGATTCCATCCTCCAGTTCACGCCTTTTGTCCGCGTCCCCCAGTAGCGGTATGAGCGCGGAGAGGGATGAGAAAAGCCCCGGGAGGTCAAGCTCGTCATCATCTTCTTTGTTCCTCACCGAGATCACAAGGTAGAGAATCGATGCAAGGAGGATTATCGAGAAAAGCATGGCTTCCAGCTCCATCATGTACTCATCCATATTTTCCGGGGGAGCAAGGGAGAGGAACACGTATAGCATGACGTATTGGAAATACCCGTGAGGAGAGAATTGACTGCTTTTCGTCGCCACGACCAAAAAGGGGATGAGGAAGCTGAAAAACACCCTCCATACGGGGTATGGGGCGAAGAACGTAACTATTGAGAGGAACAACACGGAGTAGAGCGCGAGATATACATAGCGAGAGAGATGGAACGAATTCTTCTTCACGTCGCTTGAGAAGAAAATTGCGGTAATGGACGTCACTATCGTGTACTTGAGACCGAAGAATGCATAGACGACGAGAAAAGAAAACGTAAAATAAGTGATCACCGGAAGCGCATGGGCAAGCGCAAACAGAAACTTGTCCCACGCACCCAGTATTCTGGAAACAACCCCTTTCAAACAAACTCCCCTTTCCAACCATATTAACACAAAGTACGGAAAAACAGGCCTAAAAAAAGACCGGAGGGGGTGCCTCCGGCCTGAATGGATCGCAAATCCGATTATTTCCCTTTCTTTGCAAAAGCCCTTTCCACCGCCTTCTGGATCTCTACGATCGGTATGATCATTACAGCAATCAGGATCGCAATCACGAACTCCTGGAATGAGATGTGGGCAAAGCCGAATGCATCGCTCACTCCCGGCGTGTAGAGTGCAAAGAGCGTAAGGAGGAACGATCCGAGGAGCGTAAGGTACAAAGTCTTGTTGTGTCCCTTGAGCGTGAAGATCGACTTCTCCAAAGACCTCAGGTTGAACGAATGGAAGATCTCTGCCATCGAAAGGGTCAGGAACGCCATCGTCATGCCGTCTTCGCTTGTAGTGAAGTTGAACGTGCCGTTCTCGAATATCTCGCCTACTACGTACGAAATGATCGTGATGATTGCAACGGCAACACCCTGGATTACACAGTTCTTTCCAAGTCCGCGGGCAAAGAGGCTCTCGCCGGATGGCCTCGGCGGGCGTTTCATTATATCAGGATCCCCTGCCTCAAGGCCAAGTCCGACAGCAGGGAACGTATCGGTGATCAGATTGACCCAAAGAAGGTGTACGGGTTTCATCAAATTGAAGCCCATGAGGGATGTAACGAATACGGCGATGACCTCGGACATGTTGGATGCAAGGAGGAACTGGATCGCCTTCCTGATGTTGTCATATATCTTCCTTCCCTCTTCGACTGCGACTATGATCGTTGCGAAGTTGTCGTCTGCAAGCACCATGTCGGCTACGTTCTTCGTGACGTCTGTACCCGTGATGCCCATTCCGACCCCGATATCAGCATTCTTGATGGAAGGTGCGTCATTCACTCCGTCTCCGGTCATTGCAGTGACCTTGCCGTTGGCCTGCCATGCCTTGACGATCCTTACCTTGTGCTCAGGCTGTACTCGAGCATAGATCGAATACCTGGTGATGCACTTGTCGAGTTCCTCGTCCGAAAGCTTGTCAAGCTCCTTGCCCGTTATAGCCTCTTCGCGGGATTTGACGATGCCAAGTTCCTTTCCGATCGCAACTGCAGTGTCGATATGGTCCCCGGTGATCATTATCGGGCGGATGCCTGCAGATGCGCACTCGGCGATTGCAGCCTTCACTTCCGGCCTTACCGGGTCGATCATTCCGGTCAGTCCGACGAATACGAGGTCATTCTCAAGAGCAGATGGGGACGTATCATCAGGAAGCGCATCGTATTTTTTCATTGCTAGTGCAAGAACCCTCAGGGCCCTGTCTGCAAATTCCTTGTTCTTCGCTTTTATCGCGCTCCTGTCTTCGTCAGTCATCTCCCTGATGCCATCGCCGGAAAGTATTTTCGTGCAACGCTTGATGACCACATCGGGTGCACCCTTTGTAAACTGGGTCAGATCATCCCCATCCTTGTTGATGGTGCTCATCATCTTCCTGTCGGAATCGAACGGAGCTTCCGCAACGCGCTCTATTCCCTTCGACGACAACTCTTTCTTATCGATCGAATAATCTTTCCATGCCCATGCAACCAGAGCTGCCTCGGTAGGTTCGCCCTCGGCCTTCTTTGAATCGTTCAGGTATGCATCGGATGAGAGTGCCATACCCTTTGCAAGAAGTGCGGTATCGTTCGAGTATGAGTCGACGACCGTCATCTTGTTCTGCGTAAGGGTGCCGGTCTTGTCAGAGCATATTACTTCCGTACATCCGAGTGTCTCTACCGCCGTAAGCTTTCTGATGATTGCAGAGCGCTTGCTCATCTTCGTCACGCCGATTGAAAGAACGATCGTGACTACCGCTGCAAGACCTTCCGGAATCGCTGCGACGGCAAGCGAGATTGCGACCATGAATGTATTGAGAACGCCTTCCAAAGTGAACGTGCCGATCCTGACGATGTTCACTACGAACATGAATAGACAGATCCCGAGCACCAGGAACGTAAGCATCCTTGAAAGCTGGTTGAGCTTCTTCTGAAGCGGTGTAAGACCTTCGGTAGCCTCGGAAAGTGCGGATGCGATCTTACCCATCTCGCTTTTCATTCCGGTTTGGGTTATTACCGCCTCCCCCCTTCCGTATACGATGGAAGATCCCATGTAGACCATGTTCTTCCTATCTCCGAGGGGAACTTCCCCGCCCTCGAGTATTCCGGTATCCTTCTCGCTCGGCACCGACTCACCAGTGAGCGCCGCCTCTTCTGCACGAAGCGATACAGCTTCTATCAACCTGCCGTCGGCAGGTACGTTGTCGCCCGCCTCCAACAGCACGATGTCTCCGGGAACGATCTCTTCACTGTCGACTGTAAGTATCTTTCCTGAACGCCTCACCTTCGACTTCGCCTTTGACATGTTCTGCAAAGCCTCGATGGCCTTCTCTGCCTTCGACTCCTGCACAACCCCGAGGATCGCGTTGATCAGTACAACGATCAGGATGATGACAGCATCGGTCCACTCAGCTTCTCCCGTCGAAGCTTTTGATGCGATCACTGAAAGGAATGCAGCGATGATAAGGATTATCATCATCGGGTCTGCAAGCTTTCCCATGAACTGGACGAAGAGGCTGTCTTTCTTCTTCTCTTCTAGTTTGTTGGCACCGAACTTTCCAAGCCGTTCTTTCGCTTCCGACTCCTCCAGTCCGGCTTTGGTACTGCCAAGTTCAGACAAAGCCTCGTCTACTGAAAGGTTGAATTCCTTTTTCACATTCTCCCCCTTCTACTTCTACAAATACTTCTGAAAAGGTACAAAAACAGGGGGATTTGATTTATATAAATCGGTTGTCGTTTGTATGAAAATCAGACAAAACGGGCATGCTGTCTGAAATCAAGAGCGAAGAAACTCTATCGTGTTCTTCATATTCGATTCCAACAAGTCCGCGAAACGGGAGAACTTCTCCGGGTCCTTGTACATCCCCTTGTCGATCCATTCGATTATGAAGGTTGCAGTCATCGACGTAGTATACTTCACAGCGATATCGTAATCCTCGTCCGAAAGCGGGATATCCCCGGATGCTGCGTCCACAAGGAAAGTAGCGATCGGAAGGATTATATCGTTCATGCGATGCTTGAACTCGTTGACTTCCACATGGTGATAGACGTTCAGTATGCTCGACGAGTGCCTGAGCATTATCGCATAGAGTTTCATCATCGAATTGCTGAAGTCATCCTCGCCATCAAGCTCTTTCAACACATACTCTTTGGTAGACTCGGTCAATAGATCGATTATATCCCTGAAATGATAATAGAAGGTCTGTCGGTTTATCCCCGCCTCTTCTGCGATATCCCCGACAGTTATCTTATTGAACGGTACCGTCTTAACCAGTTTCATATAGGAATCTATAATCGCTTTTCTAGTAATGGAACCTGCCATGGTTTCAATTGTACACGAAAAAACAAACGGAAGGAAAGGCAAGAAAAAAGAGCAACCGGAATCCCGGTCGCCCCAGTGACCCTGAGCAGATTCGAACTGCTGACCTTCCGCTTAGGAGGCGGACGCTCTATCCAGCTGAGCTACAGGATCAAATGCATAAAAGCATAAAGTAAGTTACACTATTTCAAAAGTTATGGCAATAGCTTGAAAAAGAGATCACTAGCTGATACCACACCATGTCACGACGAAATGTATTTTCCCAAAAAGAAGAGACAAAGGAATAGCCTGGGATACCAGACAATTCAAAGTCAACTGCGTTTTCTTCTGAAAGTCCGCTTCTTCTCTGGTGCAGAAAGTGCAATCTCCTTCACCCTCTCATCGCCCAATGCCTCTGGATTTGCCTTTTCATCCTTGGGAATTGCACAGTTCTTGTCACCCCATTTGATGTACGCGCCGTACCTGCCTTCCAGAAGTTCAAGCTTCTTCCCATCAAGGTCCGGGTATTCCTTCAAGACCTTGTTCTTCGGAGCATCCTCCTCTTTTGTCACATCATCCATCGTGACAGTCTCAGGGTTCCTGACTTTTATGTTCTTTCCCTTGTAAGCGACATAAAATCCGTACGGGCCGAGGCGAAGGACCGCTTCATTGCCCTTGCTGTCGGCGCCAAGGGTTTTCGGAAGCGAGAACAAGAACGACGCATACTCCTTCGAGATCTTGTCTATCTCGATCCTCTTGGGAAGATTTGCAACCTTCCCGTCGCTTATCCTCTTTAGAAACGAACCATAGCGTCCTGAAAGCACCTGTACATCGTCATCTGAAGGAAGGCGCCTGTCCTCTTCCTTCTTGAAAAGGATTTCGGAAGCATCCTCATCAGAAAACGTTCCGGGAAAATATGTCTTCTCATCGATCGAGGCCATCATATCCTTTTCGCTGTTCTCTGAAGGCGAGAGGATGTACGGGCCGTATTTTCCTATCTTTATCTGATAGCCATACTCCTTCCCCTCGTGCTCGAACGAGTATTTCAATCCATCGAGTTCCAGAGTCTTCGCATCCTTTATGCGAACTGTCTTACGCACCTTGTCGATGTCGTTCTCCAGCCCGGGGAAATCTGAATTGCCATACCAGAACGAATCCAGGTAATCCTCCTTGCTTTGGGATCCGCTCGCTATCTCGTCCAGCCCCTCTTCCATCCTGCTCGTGAAATCATAGCCGATGTATACAGGGAACGTGTTCTCCAAAAGCTCTGAGACAAAGAAACCCCGGAACGTAGGCACAAGCTGCCCCTTGTTCCTTATCGCATAGCCTCTGTCGAGTATGGTGCTGATGATTGTTGCGTACGTGCTCGGCCGCCCGATCCCCTCCTTCTCGAGGGTTTTCACGAGAGTTGCCTCGTTATACCTCTGAGGTGGCTCGGTGGTATGGCTGTCGATCGAGGCATCCTCGATCATGTATGCCTTGCCTTTCTCCAAAGGTGGAAGCTTTCTTGCATCATCCTCTTCATCTTCATCCTTTCCGGATCCCATGATCCTCAGATAGCCGTCGAATAGAACTTCGCTTCCCGATGCGAGGAATGTATATTCATCTTTCTGAAGGTGAACCTTCGTGAACGCTTTCCTTGCAGCCTTCATCTGGGATGAGAGCGTTCTTTTCCAAATGAGTGTGTAAAGGCCGAGCTCGTCCCCTGTCAGCCCCGTATCCTTCGGAAGGCGGAACGTATCCCCCGCCGGCCTTATTGCTTCGTGAGCTTCCTGCGCCCCCTGGCTTTTTGCCTTGAAATTCCTTACTCTCTCAGAAAGGTAATCCTCCCCGTAAAGTTCTTTGATCTGCCCGCGCGATGCGTTTATGCACTCGGATGAAAGGGTCGGGCTGTCCGTACGCATGTATGTGATGAAACCGCGCTCGTACAAACCTTGGGCAAGCGACATTATCTCCTTGACTGACTTCCTCAAATACCTCGATCCATCCTGCTGGAGTGTCGATGTGGTGAAAGGAATAGGAGGGGTCTGGCTTTTCTCACTTCTCTCTATATCCAAAACAATCGCATCCTGCCCTTTCACCGCCATAGTGATCAACTCGGCATCCTTCACTGAAAGCACTATCTGGTTGTTCTTGACCTTTCCTGTGAGGGGGTCGAAGGAACGGGAAGTCGCGATCTCTTTTCCAGAGATGCTCTCAAGGTTTGCTTTGAATGATTGGAAATATGCTGTCACGCTCGCGTAGTCGCTGCTCTTGAATTTCCTTCTCTCTTTTTCCTTATCCACCAATAGTTTCAACCCCGGGGATTGAACGCGCCCTGCCGAGTATGTAGATCCGAGCTTGTTAGAGATTATCGGGCTGATGCCATAGCCCTGGAGGCGGTCGACCGCCCTTCTTGCTTCCTGGGCATGCACAAGGTTCATATCGATGTCACGACACGTGGAGAACGCTTTTTCGATCGCAGATCGGGTGATCTCATGGAACACCATCCTGTAGACGGGACACTTCGGCTTCAGAAGAGTATATAGTTGATAGGATATGGACTCCCCTTCCCTATCCTCATCGCTTGCGAGTACAAGCTGCTCCTTGTCCTTCAAAGCCTTCTTCATCTCATCGATGAGTTTCTTCTTATCCCCTTCAAGCTCCAGTTCGAGCTTCCAGTGGTCCTTGTCGTCCACCCCGTATATTCCGCCTTTGGGGGAACGGGCAAGATCAAGTACATGGCCCTTGCTCGCCATCACCGTACAAGTTGATGGAAGGTATTTGGAAATAGTCCTTGCCTTTGTCGGCGATTCAACAATTATAAGTGTCTTCTTATGCGGATCAGCAATCATAATTTCCTCAACAAATTCTTTTTTCTATCATAAAGGAAGGGAAAAAGAAAAGAGAGGAAAACGGTCAAACCTCGGTAAGTACGTACGATCCGTCGCTTCCCTCGTTTGGATTGAACAACAGGAATTTCTTCACTATCCCCGAGCCGTCCATCACGAACCTGAGGTTCCTCTTTCCATTCTCATCGATGAAGAACGAATAGGTTATCGTAGTGTCGACTGCAATTCCGAGTGCCTTGGTTTCCACAGTCACCGAAGGATTCTCAGTACCGAGCGTTATAGTCACTACGCGCCACGATGAAGGGGTGAACGGGGAAGTGTTGAACTTCTCTGCATTCAGCCTGTAGGCAACCGCCTGGGGAATCGAAGAGCCGTAATCGGTCCAGCCCACAGGAGGTGCGTCTAGGTCGAAGAGCGGGAAAACCCTGTACTCTACATCCCCTTCGATCATATACAACTCGACGTACTCCCCATAGACGTCATCCTTTATAGTCTCTGCACGAAAAACAAGTTCGGTAAGCTTCCCGCCGTTTGTCTTCCCTGTCTGGTTCTCCCATCTGTACGTGCCGTTCCAAGTAGTAGTGGAGAATGTAGCAAAATCGCTTGAGAGCGTGTTGTTCGCCTCATCGCGGGCTGCAAATGCAAGGTCGTATGAAGTCTCGGATGAAAGGTTCTTCACCTCATATGAGAACACATCGGAAGAAAGACGAGTCACGAACTGGTTGTCGATATAAATGTCGTAGAAAGACGCCCCCTCTGTCTCCGTCCACGAAAGAATGCACCCATTCGGCCTCTCCTCGATGTCTACAGCCGGAAGAAGAGGACTGGCAAACGCCAAAAACAATACTGCCAGAATTGATCCCAAAAGCCTTTTACTTGTACGTTTCATTTACTTCTAGTATCCTCAAAGCATGAAAAGATTGTCAACATATTATACATTTTTGCTTATTTTGTCTGTTATCTTGGCATCTTGCACCGTTACAAACAACCTCGATCTGAAAGATGGCACGAACGAAGCGGATGTAGAAATCACTGATACGCTAAAGCTCGTAATAGACGATTACCAGGCGCTATTCTCACAAGACTCAGAAAGCGGGCCTTCGTATATTGAAACAGCGATAGACGAAGCGGGGAAGGCACTATCCGGCGTAGAGGGAATCAGTGATACCGTAGTCACCGGAGAAGGAAACCATATATCGCTTTCATTCTCGATTGATGACGTGGAATCACTTCTTTCATACACAGAAGGACTCGAGTCATCTCTCTTCTCACTCGATGGCAATACGTTCTCGTTCTCACTGAGCATCGACAACTACAGCGAACTGACTGATTTGATCCCGCTTCTGAAAGACCCGAACTTCGAAGTTTACGGACCTGAGTACAACCAGGGAATGAGCGAAGAGGAGTACATCGAAATGATGTCATACATCCTCGGCGAAAGCGCACCCGATGACATCAGAGGAAGCAACATCGCAATAAACGTCAGGACTCCGGGTAGGATTGTGAACATGGAGAATATGGAAAAGACAAGTGATGACAGCGCGCTCTTCTCAGTCCCGCTCGTATCATTCCTGGTGCTCGCCGAACCGATCACATTCTCCATCACCTGGGAGTGACGGAAATGAATTCCCGACTTATTTTTGAAAAAGGAGGAAACAAGGATGATAAACGAATCACTTCTTGAAGCACTTGAGGAAAGAAGGAGCGTAAAGAAGTTCAAAAGTGAAATGGTTCCAATGGATGACATTGAGAAGATCGTCAATGCCGGGCTCTATGCTGCATCGGGAATGGGAAAGCAATCCCCGATCATAATCGAAGTGACGGACAAAGCGACACGCGATCAGCTATCGAAGATGAATGCGAAGATACTCGGACGCGATACAGATCCGTTCTACAACGCACCTGTAGTGCTTGTTGTCCTTGCCGACAAGAGCGTACCTACACACGTCTATGACGGATCACTGGTACTTGGAAACATGATGCTTGCATCCTACGCACTCGGACTGGGAAGCTGCTGGATCCACAGGGCAAAGGAGGAGTTCGAGTCGGAAGAAGGCAGGAAACTTCTTGAAAAGCTCGGAATAGAAGGCGAATGGGAAGGCATCGGACACCTCGTTGTCGGATACCCGGACGTAAGTGGATTGAAAGCTGTACCGAGAAAAGAGAACAGAGTCTACAAGATCTGAAGAAGCAAGGGGGCTGTACAAGTGTGAGATGGCCCCCTACTCCAATGCATCTTTACCAACAAACCACCCCTATTGGAATGGGTAGAGGCGGCAATGTGGTTCTTTCCTATTCAGAAACATCCTTCTCGAAAAATGCCGTTCCATAGAACAGTACTGTCCTGTATCCATCGAGGTCTTTCCCATATTTCCTGTCGCCAACCTGCTTGAGAGCTTTCCCCACATCCTCATCCATCGCATCCTTGGAAAGAGAACGATTGATCTCAAATACAGCGGCTCTACGGTTTCTCTTATCGAGAACCATTATGTCGGCCCTTCCAGTGCCTGTCTCCCTATTTGATTTGACGATGTATCCAGCTCCCGAAAGGAGCCCTGCCAGGAAGGCGTGGTAATAATCCTCCCTGTAGTCGTAGTAACTTATCGTGTCGAAAAGATACTGCGGATAGTCTCTTCGTCCTTCATGATTTCGAGGCCGTTGAAAATACCCGACTCTCTTCCCGTATGTCGAAGAATGACTTGAGCATGGACTGGAATGCCGTTTTTCCGAATCGACGTGAACGCGTAAAAAGAATTGAGGAGGCGCTATCCATAACGATTTGGCTGACAAACCCGTCTTATAATGTAATAGCATCCATTTTCTCTTATAGCCCTGAAATCTGTCTGTCCTACGGAAGCATCAGCCTTTCCATATGCTCATCTCCTGTCAGAAATAATATGATACCTTCATGCGAAGGGCAAAGGCGCAGACGAAAAGAAATCCACACCACTTATGAAAACGATGTTACTCTGAAGAAAAAGGAGATTGGGCTATGAGAAAAACACTACTCGTCATCCTTTCTGCCCTATTGGTACTTTTAACTTCGTCTTGCAACATTGATGAAGTTGGACATAGTACGACGATTGCAGCAACCAACAAGTCTAGCTCAATCGTGTACCTTGATTTTGCTTCCTTGGAAACAGGAGAAGCTTTGGAATACGACTGGATCCACATCAATGTATCAAAGAATAATGAAATTCTTCCAGGGCAAACCGAATCCATTATTGTTCCTGCATTCCAATATCCCCTGTCAACGCACCAAATCAGAATACTTGCCGATGGAATATATTTCCATGACTACGATTGCACGTTCAAAGATCTCAAGACAGACGGAACCGATAAAATATACATCCACCCGAATCTTGCGTGGATAGATGTATCGACAGATAGCAATACCTCGATTGAAAACATTACGGCAACCTACACTGATTCAGACGGAAAAGCTTGTACATCTTATGCAATGAATACAAAAACATACGAGAATGAACCAACTCAATCGATCGTGATATCAAATGTAGTCGATGGGCATATTCCGATCAGATTCGGAGATGGAAGCACTACTGGATATACGGAAAGTATCGAAGTGACACTCAAGCAAAGAGATACAAACTTAGGAACAGTAACAGTGAAGTGCGGAGAATCCGTAGATAAGAATTTAAGCGGAGGTTCGATCTCATAAAATTACTAATCGATGAACCAATGTTTTGTTTACGCAGTACTATACCATCTCAATAGGAACGCTAATCCATCCATTCTGCGATGTCATAATGCAGGAATGGAATGCGTTGCCAGACAAAAATAAGAGAATTGCATGAAAGCCAAGGGATTCACAATTTTCTTCAATTCAGTTTGAAAAAACAAAGCAGGACGCTTGATCCTGCTTTGCTTACGGATGCAACATGCATCCTTTCGATCTTTCTTTCCACATCTCCCGATTGAGGGCAGCCGAGGGAGACGCAGGGGATTACGGGAAGGGAAGATTGGAATGGCCCCTCCTTTCCTCTCCTTGTGGACTGAGGATTCAGATCGCTTATTTCGAGTAGAACTCGACTACGAGCTGGTCGTTTACCTGGATTGGGATCTCGTTCCTTTCAGGCATCCTTACAAGCTTGCCGGAGAACTCTTCTTCGTTCTTCTCAAAGTAAGGAACGTTGAAAGCAGGATGACCGAGGAAGTTGCTCTTGAACTGCTCGTTCTTCCTTGAAGATTCCTTGAGGCTGACTACATCACCTACATTGAGCTGATAAGAAGGGATATTCACCTTCTTGCCATTCACGAGGATGTGGCCGTGGGAAACGAGCTGGCGTGCAAGGCGGATCGAATTACCGAAACCGATGCGGTATACGGCATTGTCAAGCCTGCGCTCAAGGGAGATGACGAGTGCATCACCAGTCATGAGGCTGCTCTTGAGAGCTTTCTCATAGTAGTGGTGGAGCTGCTTCTCGAGAACTCCGTAGTAAGCCTTCAGCTTCTGCTTCTCCGTCAGCTGTCTGGAATAATCAGTCGGCTTCTTTCTCTTCTGGAAAGCTGCGTTTCCAGCTCTGTTCATTGCCTTGGGGTGTCCACAATAATTGACCCCAAGTCTTCTGCACTGCTTGAATCTAGGACTCATGTTTCTTGCCATAGATCTTACCCTCCATAGTTAGTGCGGTTTTTAGTTTTCAACTTTAATAAAATATCCCCTCGCCGCTTATTCTGTCAATCCAGGGCAAGGGGAAAATCATGCGTCAAAAGGAAAAAGCTCAGCCGATTATAGCTTCCAAGCCGGCTTTTCCCCTTCCGCCTACGTTTACGGATACGGTTTCTCCGTTCTTGATATATACCAACGTCGGGATGCTCATCACTCCGTATCGCGATGCAAGTGCGGGATTCTCATCCACATCCACCTTGTACACGCTTATCTCAGGGTGCTCTTCCTGAAATGAATCCAATACTGGTGCAAGCTGCCTGCACGGGCCACACCAGGTCGCAAAGAAATCGACAAGTACGGGCTTGTCGGACTTGATTACCTTTTCCTCAAAATCTTTCTCACCAATATGTTCTACTGCCATAAGACTTCCTCCTATATATTCAAATTAAACATTGAACTTGAAGAAGACAATATCCCCGTCCTGCACGACGTAATCCCTTCCCTCCAAGCGAAGTCTTCCTGCCTCGCGGACCTTCAGCTCCGAGCCGTATTTCACAAGGTCGTCGAAGCTATATACCTCTGCCTTGATGAACCCTTTCTGGAAATCCGTATGGATTATGCCTGCACACTCAGGGGCTGTCGAACCTTCGTGGAATGTCCATGCCCTGTCCTCGTCCTCCCCTGCCGTGAAGAACGTCCTCAGTCCAAGCGCCTTGTATGCAGCGCGCACAAGCGGATTGAGTCCGCTTTCCTCAAGCCCGACAGATTCAAGAAATTCCTTCCGTTCATCAGCGCTCTCAAGCGATGCGATCTCGCTCTCCATCTTGCCCGAGATTACGACTACCTCGCTGTTCTCCTTCAGCGCGATCTCACGCACAGTCCTTACGTATTCGTTGTCTTCCAAAATCGAGTTCTCATCGACGTTACATACGTAAATTACAGGCTTGAGCGTCATCAGGTGCAGATCGTATAGCGCATCAAGTTCATCGTCATCAAGGGAAAGGGTGCGTGCGGGAATACCCTCGGAGAGGGTTGCCATCACCTTCTCGTAAAGAGGAAGAAGCCTCTCGTTCTCCTTCTGCATCTCCTTCGAGACGCGGCCCATCTTCGATTGCTTCTGGTACCTTTTGTCCACAGTCTCGTAATCTGCAAGCGCAAGTTCGATATTTATCGTCTCGATATCCCTTGCAGGATCCACAGTATTTGCAACGTGCACGATATCCGGATCGTCGAAGCACCTTACTACATGTGCGATAACCCCTACTTCGCGGATCGACGCAAGGAATTTGTTTCCAAGCCCTTCGCCCTTGCTCGCGCCCTTCACGAGCCCTGCGATATCCACGAACTCGACGGTCGCGGGAACGATCTTCTTGGGAGGGATCAATTCAACGATCTTATCAAGTCGCTTGTCGGGAACGGGAACCATCCCCACGTTCGGATCTATAGTGCAAAATGGATAGTTTGCAGCCTCTGCAGGGGCTGACGTAACGGCTGAGAATATTGTCGACTTGCCTACATTGGGCAGTCCTACTATGCCACAGTTGAGTGCCATGCTTTCCTCCAAAATGGAAATTTATCACAAATGGAAAGAAGATTCCATTTGGCCGATCTTTTCTTCAAGTATTCCAACCGCCTTGGTCAACGCAGGGTCATCCCCACGGGAAAACGCATCGTACGAATACCCTCCATCAACGTCCACGCCGATGCCCACCCCTTCGTAGATCGTGCCGTCAAAGTACCTTGTCTGACAAAACGGCGTATGGACTCCGGTGATATAAGGTTGTATCTCGAAACTCCCTGCGTTGTATATCTCATCAGAGCCTCCGGTGACACCTTTCGTACGGGAGCCGACGAACGTGACGTCATACCCGTACTTTTCGCGTAGAGTGGAGAAGAACATGACGGAAAACTCGGCACACGACATGCTCTCTCCGTTCACCAGCACTGCGATCGGAATATCTTCGTTTAAGCTTCCCCGTGTCATGGTTTCGTCCTTGGAGACTTCAAACGACAGCCATGGCCCGTACTCAAGCATTCCCTCCCAGCTTTTTCTCCTCGTGTCGGCAAAGTGGATTTTCTCAACCCCGGCGGGGAAAAATGCACTAAATGCAACGCGTAATTCTGCGACATTGCCACCTTCGTTCCCCCTCATGTCGATGATTATCCCCTTCGTTTCTTCGTCAGCGAGAGCTGAGAAGAACTCAACCATCTCTTTCCAAAGATCAGATTCTGTATCCGAGTAGATCAATCCCATTCCACGGGAAAAGGAAAACCCAGGAAAGCCGAAATAGAGAATGCCATCAGATGAGCGCGAAGTTACAGCAGAAAGCGAACCGGAACCTGATGAGATGTTTTCGACTTTGAAGGTCTCAAAGCCATGGAAACCTTCATCCGAAACCTCCTGATCAAGCGGCGCACCCTTTCCAATATCGAGACCGAACGTATCTTCCAGCAAGTGGAAACAATATGATAATGAAAACAGAAATGAGAAGAATTTTCTTCACACCGGTCTCCTCCGGGTACATTCTACAACCATATATGGTGGAAGATGGAACAAACATCTGATACGATTCACTCGAATATGGAAGAAGAAAAGCGCGTTCTACTTGTAACCCCGCATAGAGCGAAGGAAGGCGGACGGAGGGAATACCTGAAGGACAGGGAGACGAGAAGCCTCGTGGATACACTCGGCTACCACATAGTGATGCAACTAAGCCCCACTCTGAAGGAAGAGAACAGAAACACTTACATAGGGCCGGGGCAAGCCGGAGAGGTACGCGATGTAGCGCTCTCATACGATCCTGATCTCGTGATATTCGATTCATGCCTCACTCCGAGGGAGGAGAAGAACCTCGAGGAGGTGATCGGGTATGAGATAATGGACCGAGAAAGCCTGATAATCTCGATATTCGAAGAGAATGCACATAGCAAGGAGGCAAAGCTCGAGCTTGAGAAGGCAAGGCTCGAGTACCTCAAGCCCCGTATCCAGAACAGGAACGCAAGCTACTCCCAGCAACGTGGAGGGGTACGGGGAGCAAAAGGAAGCGGCGAGAGGGAGACCGAGCTATTGAGAAGGAACATCGACAGGTACATATTCTCGATAGAGAGGGAATTAGAGAAGATCAAAAGGCAAAGGGAGGCAAAGAGAAAGGAGAGGGAGAGAAGCGAACTATTCTCGTTTGCGCTCACCGGATACACGAACAGCGGGAAATCTTCGCTATTGAATCTCCTCACCGGATCCGACGTGCTTGCAGAAGACAAGCTGTTCGCGACTTTGGACACCACCGTAAGGCGCCTGATGCTTCCCGGCGGACAGGAAGTGCTCTTGTCGGATACGGTTGGCTTTGTAAGCGACTTGCCGCATAGCCTTGTGAACGCATTCTCATCGACTTTGGAGGAAGCGCTCTCCTCGACGAAGATAATAATCGTGCTCGATTTATCGCACCCCGATGTCGAAATGACTTACGAAGTGACGAAAAGCACCCTCGAAGAGCTCGGTGCGTTTGAAAAAGTTGCGCTTGTAGTACTAAATAAAGCGGACCAGATCGACAACGACATCTCGTACTCACGCCTCCTGTCCCTCCCCATAAGGACCGTAACCACATCGGTGAAGGAGAAGTCTGGGATCGACGAGCTTTTGAACGCACTGGAAGAGATCACGATGGAGGACTACGGGAATTACTCGTTCACCCTTCCCTTGGGCAAAGGGCTATGGGAGTACGTCAGAAAGGGCGATTTGATAAAATCCGTGGACTACCAGGATATTGACATGATAGTCCACATGAGATGCAGGAAAAGCAATTTCCCCTACTACGCGTCAATAGTCGAAAAGATAAAGGCATCCGATCGAACCTGATCCGGCGAACCAGACGTCGGGGAAGATCCTGATGCCGAGGCCCAGACGGAAATAAACCAGGATCGGATAATCCGGAACCTGATATTCCAAACCGCCCTCTGCAAGGATGTCCCAGTAGAAGCCTGCACTACCGCGATTGTACGGGAATAGTGCGAACATCGAAGTCTTGAGGCCTACGGTGATCGGAATGTGGTGCGGCCCTTCTATATGCCAGTCGTAGACTTCGTAGGCAACCGAGACATCTCCGCCGATACTTGAATACTGACCTAAATTGACCAGCGAAAGACCGATATTCGCGTTGATGTCGAACTTGCCGAATCCGAACTTCAATCCCAAACCGGTGTTTGTTCCAAGGTTCAGGCCAATTCCAACGTCCCCGTTCTTTACGGATCCTGATGTGTCGAAGTCTGAGGCAAACACAGGAAATGCAAGAGCAAGGATGACAAACGATAGAATCAGAACCTTCTTCATATTTTGGACTCCTTTGGTTCTAATTCTACACTCTTTCATTCGCTTTTGGAAAAAACATTGCCATCAGCCTTCAGCGTGAAATGATTCTTCCTATACTCCAATAATCCTTCGTTCCTCATCTTCCCGAGCTCGCGTGAAAGCGCGCTCCTATCCACTCCGAGGAATGAGGAAAGTTCCTCCCTGTCGAAAGGAATGGAGAATGAAAGGGAAGAATTGATGAGTGACTGGTAGGACAGGAATGCAAGGACCTTGTCCCTGATGCTCTTCTCGGAAGTGATGAAGATCCGGGAGGAAAGCAACCTGTTCTTATGCGCAAGGATTTGAGTGAGGGCGGAAAGGATCTTTCCCTTGACTTCATCACCCGCCCTTTCCATCACCTCTTTCCAAGGGATCAACGCGATCTTAGACTCCGTTGATGATACGACGCTTACAGTCAGCTCGTTCCCGGTCAGCACGTACGATTCTGCAAAAATATCCCCGGCCCCTACCGATCCCAGTATGTGCCTGAAGCCGAGGTAGTCGACGAACTCGATGTTTGCAAAGCCCGAGATTACAAATCCGATTGCACTTGCATCATCTCCTACGTGAAACACCACATCCCCTTTCCAGTAGCTTCTGATACTCTCTTCCGCATCCGGGAAAACCTCTTCCTTCTCTTCCTGCCCGAGTAAGGAAAATAAAGGATTGTCATAAACAGTCATAAATCACCTTCTGTTGCATTTGCAACGTAATTATATAAGGAAATGGAGTACCATCAAACCAGAGGTGAAGAAAATGAAAAGAAGAATAATTGAAATCAATGAGAAGAAGTGCTCGGGATGCGGACTATGCGTCAGCGCGTGCCACGAAGGTGCGATCGAACTCGTGGACGGGAAAGCAAAGCTAGTGAGGGACGACTACTGCGACGGCCTCGGCGACTGTCTTCCATCGTGCCCGGAGGGTGCAATCTCGTTTGTAGAACGCGAAGCATCCCCGTACGATGAAAATGCAGTCAAAGCGCGGAAAGAGACGCATGCACATTCGTGTCCGGGACATCAGGCGATGAGTTTTTCAAGAAAGGAAGAGAGCGTGGATGTAAAACTCGAATCATGCCTTGCCCAGTGGCCCTGCCAGATCAAGCTCGTACCAGTGAACGCACCGTACTTCGATGGCGCTGATCTACTTATAGCTGCAACGTGCAGTGCATTTTCATATGCGAATGTGCATCAGGAATACATGAAAGGAAGAACAACGATCGTAGGGTGTCCGAAACTCGACGGGGTTGACTACAGCATCAAGCTCGGGGAGATCATCAAGGCAAACGACATCAAGAGCGTTACGGTACTCAGGATGGAGGTTCCGTGCTGCGGAGGAATCGAGTACGCATCGGAGAAAGCAATCAGGGAGAGCGGAAAGGAGATACCTTTCAACGTCGTGACGATCAGCACTGACGGCAAGATCTTGTAATCACACGAACGGACGATTCGTGATTATCCTTATATAGAGGAGGAAAGATAATGGAAAAAGAACTCAACCCAAGGAAAATAGGCATCATCGGATGTGGTTTCGTAGGCGCTGCAACTGCATATACGCTTATGCAGACAAGACTTTTTTCCGAAATGGTCCTCATAGACAACAACACGGAAAAGGCTGAAGGGGAAGCTGAAGACATCTCACACGGGCTTCTCTTCTCAAGTCCACAGAAGATATATGCAGGTAGTTACGATGATTTGACGGATGCTTCGATAATAATAATCACTGCAGGTGCAAACCAGAAGCCCGGGGAGACGAGGCTTGACTTGGTGGGAAAGAACGTGGAGATCTTCAAAAGCATCATCCCGGAGATCACGAAGAGGAACATGGATGCAATCCTACTGGTGGTTGCAAACCCTGTGGACATACTCACGTACGTTGCACTCCGCCTCAGCGGATACCCCGAGGAACGCGTGATCGGATCGGGTACGGTCCTCGATACCGCCAGGCTGAAGTACGAACTCGGGCGTCATCTCTCCGTTGACAGCCGCAGCGTGCACTCATTCATCATCGGGGAGCACGGGGACAGCGAGATCGTCGCATGGAGCAGCGCGAACGTCTCGGGAATACCCCTTCATGATTTTTGCTCAATGAGAGGGTTCCACAACCATGACGAGGAAATGCGGAGAATAGCAGGCAAAGTCAAGAACAGCGCATACGAGATCATCAAGAGGAAAGGTGCGACCTACTACGGCATTGCAATGTCCGTGAGAAGAATATGCGAAGCGATAGTCAGGGACGAGCACTCGGTACTTCCCGTATCAAGTATGATGCACGGGGAATACGGGATAAGCGACATCGCACTCAGCATGCCCGCGATAGTCGGCATCAAGGGAATAGAGACCCACGTTCCGATCTCCCTTGATTACGAAGAGAGCGAGGAGCTGAAGAAGTCTGCATCAATCCTCAAGGAGACAATCGCATCGCTGAAACTCTGAGTCTTGCCCGAAGGTTGGCAAAACGCAATAATTGAGGTTGTGAAAGAACCGCTGTTTTTGAAGAGTGCAGAAGAGATAAAGACAATGCTTTCCCTGGATGCTCCATTCCAGGGAAAGATCATCAAGGAAAACCTTGTGAAAGGCATCACCGATTTTTCCCAGATGACAAGCCTTCCGAAGAAGACAAGGGAGCGCCTCACGGGTTCGGCACTCTCAAGCAAAGTGCTTGAAAGAAGGGATAGCGAATCGAGCGTCAAACTTCTGATAGAGCTCTCGGATGGCTTGAAGATAGAGGCAGTCCGCCTCTCCGACGGGAAAGAGAGGTATACAGCATGCCTCTCAAGCCAGGTCGGGTGTGCCATGGGTTGCAGCTTCTGCAAGACTGGAACGATGGGATTCATACGAAACCTCTCTGCAGGCGAGATCGTCGAGGAGTTCGTACACCTTGAGAAACTCGGGGAGAAGATAAGCCACATAGTATTCATGGGAATGGGGGAAGCGCTTGTGAACTTCACAAACGTCCTTGATGCGATAAGCGTATTCCACGACAGGAATGCTTTCGACATCTCCCACAGGCGGATCACGATATCGACATCGGGGTACGTACCGGGAATAAGGGAACTGACCGAACTGAAGATACCAGTGAAGCTCGCCGTCTCCCTCGTGAGCGCGAACGACAGGATCAGATCGAAGATAATGAGGATCAACAGGACTTATCCTCTTGGAGAACTGAAGGATGCATTAATATCGTTCCAAAGAAAGGGTGGAAAGAGGATAACGCTCGAATACTGCATGCTCAAGGACATCAATACGGACAAAGAGAGCGCAAGGGAAGTTGCACACTTTGCCCGGGGCTTGGATGTGCTTGTGAACCTGATCCCATGGAATCCGATAGACGACATGCCCTATTCCACTCCAAGCGAGAAGGAAGCAGTCCAATTTGACAAAGAACTCAGGAAGTTCGGGATAAACACTTCGTTCCGCCGTTCCAAGGGGCGCGATATAAACGGAGCATGCGGGCAGCTTGCAACCGAGAACTGATCCGAGATTGGCCGCAGAAAGGTTCTTGATTTCATTTATTCGCTGAAAAAAGTGGAAGACTTTTCTTTTATTTCACGTAAAAAAGTAATCAAGACCACAGACACAGCCTGTGGATTTCTTCCAGCTGTTGATGTCGTCCACCGGGTAACCAAACCCGATATCACATTGAAGGCATACGAAGAGGAAAACGTCTTAAAACTATTCATGCATGACACAGGACTACTCTCAGCTCTTTCCGGAATAGATTTCTTACTGGAATTCGGGGAAAACATCATTCCATTTGAAGTAAAATCTGGAATCAACACAAAAGCAAAGAGTCTTTCAGCCTATAGGGAAAAGTACTCACCGACCCTTTCACTAAGATCCTCCCTGTTGCCGTACAAAGACCAGGAATGGTTGGTCAACGACCTTCAGGACAAGCCTGAAGGCTTGGACGTGAGCGTTTTGCCCATAGGCTCCGTCTCCGGTTTACCTGTGGCACCCCATCCATACGGCTGATTGACTGCAGCCTGCCCGGATTGC
>CALXOH010000049.1 GCA_944389975.1 uncultured Spirochaetaceae bacterium | reverse complement strand
CAGCAATCCGGGCAGGCTGCAGTCAATCAGCCGTATGGATGGGGTGCCACAGGTAAACCGGAGACGGAGCCTATGGGCAAAACGCTCACGTCCAAGCCTTCAGGCTTGTCCTGAAGGTCGTTGACGGACATCAGTTCCTTTTAAGGCACAGTTCACAATGGAATATTTATCTGGATAGCAGGATCATTCAAAGATCTGAATTTGCTGTCCTTTCATTTTGAGAAGTCTTAATATAATAATCAGCTGAGGCAATGAAGTATTTTGTTGATGAGACTGAACGGAAGGCTTCCGGCAGTACATGTTATCAGCAAAAAGCAATGGGAAGAAATCGTAGCGCTTAGCCAGACGGCAAACCTACTCTGCAAGGATATCATAACAGATGCGATTCCCTGGGTAACCGAGTGCTTTGAGGAATATGAAGTGTTTACGATTTGTGGATTGTGAGCAAAGCCATAGTGAGGGATTATGGGGTATTCCTAGATCCTGATTCACTCTTCTGTGAACATTCTCTGAATCTTGGAGTTCTCCGTACATTTCTTTATGAATATATCAGCTGTAAGAAGATGACAAGGAATGTTGGTAGGCTGTGCAAGCAATCAAAAAACAAAATCCAGTAGAAACGGTGTTTAATACATTAAAATTGGCTACTACGACGTATATGACATAGGAGGTGATTTCCTATGTCTGAGAAATACCAGAGACAGGATCACATCCGCGTTGTCAAAGCGGTTTGTGTCGAGTTTGGAAACAATGATGACACCTGGACATGGTGCTATCTCGATGTGCGTGAGGCGCTGACGAAAGCCAAAGAGCTTCTGATGAAGCTGGAACCGGATGAGAGTCTTGTCGTCGGCACTGCCTATTGCGGCCAGAATCTGAGGACTGGAGAGATTCTTGAGCTTGTCCCTGCAGAGGACTATCTTGAAATCGGCGGGGTTAAGTACGGAGATTACAAAGAGGAACTTCTAAGAATCGAACCGGCTGATTTCAGGAGCTGGCCTGAGGGGACTCCTGAGCATATCTTCGGTGATGTGTGATGGAATGGGTGGAGATTCATTCTCCGCCCTCTCAAACTCCAATAAATTCTATCGTTTTTACACTATTTGGCAAAACTCGATACAATTGGGCGAAACTCTGAGAGGGGTGGCTAAAATTTCAGGGGAAATACAGTGATTGCAGTAACAAGTCCTGAAAACACCTGATTTCATGGCTTCTTATGACCTCTAGATGATAGACAGATTCTGGTAAGCCGCTTCGCAACTCTTTGTATATAAAGAAATAAGGAGCGGCTCCTTGGAGTACCGCTCCTTGCTTTTCAAGAGAAGGCTTTGTATCACCTTCTGTGTTTGTTGATGGGCCCAGCTGGATTTGAACCGGCGACCCAAGGATTATGAGTCCTTTGCTCTAACCGCTGAGCTATAGGCCCGTGTCGAGTTATTCACCTCGACTGGAGTTTTAGCTCCGTTCGCTTTTTATAAATGAAAATGAATTATTTGTAAAGATGTTTTTCGTGACTGACGTGAGCGTAAATATCTTGTTATGTTTTTTCTTGACACACTTTGTGAGATTGTTCTGTTTGATGTTTTCCTTATATAATATCGGAGGAGATTTTATGAAGCGGTTTTTCCTTACGATATTGCTTGCTATAACTTTGTTTGCTCCTCTCGGCGCGAAAGAGGGGACCGGATGGCGTTTCATTTTCGCCGATCTTGATCAGCATCCCGAGATCCTTGTAGGTTTTTGTCCTTCCTATGTGATGCTTGGTGCCGGCTATGATTTCAATCCATCCTCCAGCTCCTCAGAACTCCAGGTGCTCGTCGGCGGCGGGTATATGCAGCGGAGGCTTTGGCAGGATCCAGTGGATGGTTCGACGATCCATCCCTCTGTAAAGAGTGAAGTGAATGACGAAGCAGTAACATATGACTTTGCTGAAGTTGATTTCCAACTGCGGTTCGTCCAAGGTTTTTTCGATGACATGCTCACGCTCCAGGCTGGCGCCAATCTGAGGTACGAAACCAACATGGATAACCTTTTCGTAGGAAAGAACTCTTCATATGGAATGTTCCACACTCTCGATTATTACCTTGGCAAAAACTATTCAGGTGCAGTCTATCCGGATCTTGCGGGCAATCATCAATTCCTGGGGACGTCGTTCGACCTCGAATTTCAATTCAACATGATGGATGACAACATCGTTTACAACCAAGGTGTGACTGTAAACCTTTTTGCATCCTACGCCCCACGCGCACTCAATAGCGCACTCGATGGCTTTGCAGATTACTACACGCTCCAGCTGAATGCAGTAGGGGCAGTCACGCTATATGAACTCAAAAGCGCAGGCCAGACCTGGCTCAGCATTGTACTTATCGACCGCTTCAACGTCTCATGGACCGACGGAAGTGCAGTACCCGTATATGCCCAGGAGAGCGTATCGCTGGGTCGAAGGGTACGCGGCTATAGCAAATTCTCATACAACACGCAGCTTACGATGGTGAACAACCTCGACATCCGCTTCGCCGGACCGGGCTTGGGCCTTAACTGGCTCAGACCCAGGATCAATGTGTTCTTCGATATCGGATATGGTGCCGGATCGTACTTCAATACCCAAAAGGGAGCGTCTTGCGAATATACCAACGGAAACTTCAACCTTCTGATGAGTACGGGAGCACAGTTTACGATAACGGTTGCAGATATGATCGATCTCGGCTATGAGATTGCATATATAATCGGGAACGGTTCGAAGCTACAGGATCCAGGAAACAGATTCGTCGGCGCTTTTACATTCTTCCTTGACTTCTGATTCCTTTTCGAGCTTTCGTTTGAGAACTTTCTCGAATCGGGGCCTGTTGTAGCGCTGGATCATGATGCACGGTATGTTCGCAACTGCCGTGAACGATATGATCCGGCTGTTTACATATGATGGCGTGATGAAAACAAAAACAATCCCCATGATCAACATCATGTGATGGCACACCTCCGCGCGGAGGTTCTCCAGAAGGTATGCCTTGAGGTATGGGATCGTAATATTCCTATCCAAGTGTTTCTTGTCAAATGAACTCACCGAAGGCACATACTCCTTCCACTTGCGTATCTTGAAGTACTTCTCGTAGATCATGCCGTCCTTCTCGATCGGGCGGATACGGAAGAAATAATAGATTTTCGACAGGAATTCGTAATTCATTTTGTTTACGATGATGCTTGAGAGTATCATCGAGAGAACTATCATCACTGCAAGCGGCCACCCCTCGAGTGGGAAAAGGAGTGCATGAAGCATTTTAATCATATGTACGGGTTTTCCTCTGGTCCCATCTCGAATTGTAATCCGTTCTCCTCCAATATGCTACGGATCCGTTGTCTCTCGAAAAGGGTTATGTACCTGATGATGAGGTATATCCCATCGTCTTTTCTCTCCCCGACAAGGCGTATTCCCTTTCCTTTTATCATGGAATATGTCGAATATGCCTCTTCATTTGTGGAGAACGGGCCTATGAGGAATGATGACCATGCGCTGTCATACAATTCTTCTTCGCCCGGAGCTTCCTTCTTGACGACTATACTGCATTCAGCAAACCCTTCCTCATCGATTCCGAGTGCGTTTGCAGCTTCATCGTTCAAGAGAACGCTTCTATCCGGAGGAAGAACATCTTTTTCTTTTACAAGCACATCGACTTCGTTGCCCGTTGCCATGTCGGTTACGGATAGTACGGAATCAACGGGATAGATATCAGAGACGGCAAGGTATCCGTCTTCCGAGTCGTGGAATATCCCCACGCCATCGGCGAAGAGTGGTGTGATTGCAAGAACGAGAAATATGGCAAGAGAGGATTTTTTCATGTTTCTATGATAATTTACAAAAGTGCGGAAGGAAAAGTCATGGCAAGGTTTCTGAGGTTCTTGGTGTTGTTTGTTGTTTTGTTCTCGTCATGCACGTCGATTGAAGATGTGCTCGATGAGAACGTATGGAGAACTCTATCGATCTCTTACGATCCGTTTTCAGATACTACGTGCTATTACATGAAAAGCGCGGGCGAGGAGTATCATCTGGATCTTGAACTACTTGTCTACGTCTATCTGGGAATGGATGGGGAGATTGTCGATGCAAGGCTCTACTCGAAGTCGGGGAACATACCCTGTTCGATCGCATCCGGTGATTTCGCCGTCAGGATCGGAACTGCAGGGAAGGATGAGTTCGGACGACCTTACGGAGTTTTGGGGAAATCGGGGATTTCTCTCCTTTCCTCATGCGAGCAGTCTCTTCCTCTTTATGCGATTTATCAGGACGGGAATGTTCGTGAGGTCACGGATGGCGAGAAAAAATCATTCTCACATCTCTTGTCGCTCCTCCCGGATCGACTGGCGCTTGAAGAGTAAATGATTAACTGACATAATTTACTGGCTATGAGTGAAGAGATGAAGAGTGCGGCCATTCATTGGGCCGATCAGATGGCGGAGAAGATCATCCGCGAGAAAGGTGACAAGGAAATATATACATGTGCATCAGGCATCACACCGTCGGGAACTGTGCACATCGGGAACTTCAGGGAGATAATCACAGTCGAACTGGTTGTGCGTGCCCTCAGGGAAAGGGGAAAGAAAGTAAGATTCATCTATTCCTGGGATGACTATGATGTCTTCAGGAAGGTTCCAAAGAACATGCCTGAACCGGAAATGCTTGAGAAATACCTTCGTATGCCGATCACTTTCGTCCCGGATACAAGGGGTATTGCGGAAAACTACGCCCGTGCAAATGAAGTCAAGGTCGAGAAGGCCCTCCCTTCCGTCGGCGTATACCCCGAGTACATCTACGAAGCGGAGAGGTACAGGAGTAACGTCTACAAGGAAGGCATAAGGTGTGCTTTGGAGCACCGCGACGAGATAAGGGAAATACTTGACGAGTACAGGACGGAGCCTCTTGGAGAGAACTGGTTCCCGGTCTCTGTCTTCTCATCCTTTACCAACAAGGATGACACTGAAGTCCTTTCATGGGACGGCGAGTGGGGATTGACATATAGGGACAAGGAACTCGACAAGGTTGAAACCATCGATATCCGTACAACTCCGAACACAAAGCTTCCCTGGAGGATCGACTGGCCGATGCGTTGGGCGTATGAGCACGTCGATTTCGAACCTGGCGGAAAGGACCACCTCACAGAGGGTGGATCGTACGATACGTCGAAGAAGATCGTGAAGATATTCGGAGGGGAAGCCCCGGTGACGCTACGTTACGATTTCATCAAGCTCAAGGGAATGGGTGGAAAGATGAGTTCCTCGAGTGGAGAGGTTGCAGACCTTTCCGACGTGCTTGAGATCTATACCCCCGAGATAGTCCGCTACCTCTTCGTCGGTACGAGGCCGGGAAGCGAGTTTGCGATCTCATTCGATCTCGATGTACTCAAGATCTACGAGGACTATGACAACACGGAAAGGATTTACTTCGGACTGTTGGATGTCAAAGAGCAGCGAAGGGAGAAGGAGAAGAGGACGTACGAGCTTTCCCAGGTCGACGGGAATGCGATTCCCACAGAACCCGGTTACCAGGCGCCGTTCAGGCATCTATGCAACCTGCTGCAGATCCATGCAGGGGATATCGGGAAGGTCATCAGCTCCCTTGACGACGTCAAACCCGGGCAGATCGAAAGGCTCAGGGCAAGGCTTGTCGCAGCTTGGAATTGGATCGGGAAGTATGCTCCGGAGGAGTTCAAGTTCTCGCTGAGCACGGGAAAGACACTTCTTGATGCAACTGAAGCCGAGATCAATGCCATCAGGGACCTTTCGAAGTACGTTTCGGCGTTCCTTGATTCTTCCAGCGAGAAGGAATTCAGCCAGTACATATACAAGGCTGCGGAGGATAACGGGCTTGAGAACGGAGATTTCTTCAAGGTCGTCTACAAGGCGCTCATCGGAAAGGAACGGGGCCCGAAGCTTGCCCAGTTCATGAAGATAGTAGGGAAGGAAAGACTGTTGGACATCCTTTCCCTGTATTGTTGATCTCAGGCGAATATATCGCTTTCATACGGCATCGAGAGTGCGTCCCCGTACCTCGATGCTGACAGCCCTTCGGCTTTCATCGCAACTTTGAGCGCACCCTCTTCATCAAGCCCGTTCAGAATGCTTGCAGTGTAGTATGCGATGAAAGCGTCCATCGCTCCCCGCTCATCTATCCTGAATGTCTTGTACTCTCCGCTGTACGCAAGTTCCATCTTGTGCACATAGTATGCGCCGTGGTTGAATTTCACGACGAATCGGGCTTTTGAAGAAAGCGTCACGAGGGATGAGAAGAGGTCCAGGACATCTTCCTCCTTCTCTATCTTTTTCTCAAACGAAGCAAGCTCTGATGCGCTTTTCTCCGAAAGGAATATCGTGGCATCCCTTTCGATTTCCATATTCTTTGCATCGCGCTCCGTGTAGTCCAGGAATTCAATCCCGCATCCGGTCGATTTCCCGGCTAGCACGACGTCATCCGAAGCGATATCCGGAACGGGAATTTCAAGATCAAACTTCTCTTCATATCTTTCCCCGTCGATTTCCAATGCAATCGGCATTACGTGTGCCGTACCCTCTGCGAGCGTTATATTCTCATCAGTTGTTCTTTTGACCAGTTCTTCATCCACGTTTGTGACGAGCGTCGGATCCAGCGAACTACGCTTTAGCGCCAGGGCTTTGGAGAACGCACCCGAATAGTCTTCGGATTTTCTTGTTATCTCATTCCCTTTTGTCCAGAATTTCGTGCTGAGCGATGTTTTTCCCAAGACGAACAGTTTCATAGCCCTTACCTGTTTCCCAGTTCGTTGAATATCTTGTCGAGGATCACCTGGTCGTTCCTCCAGTTCTTCTGGGTCTTGACCCGTAGATCGAGTTCAAGGCTTGAGCCGGGGAATATCCTTTTAATCTCCTTGAACGATTCCTTTCTGATCCGTTTTATATTCTCTCCACCTTTTCCGACTATTATTCCCTTCTGCCCGTCCCGTTCGACGTTTATGAATGCGCGTACCCAGACTTTTTTGTTTTCTTCGTCATACTCCATGTCGGCAATCTCTACAAAGACTGCATGCGGCATCTCATCCTTGAGTGTGCTTATCGTCTTTTCCCGTATGATCTCCGAAATCCTGAATTCCAATGGCTGGTCGGTATACGCACTCTCATCGTATAGCATCTCCCCCTCGGGTGCCTTTTCAAAGAGCGCGATCAATACCTCGTCCACGCCATTGTCCAATGATGCTGACGCAAAGAGCACCGGACTTTCCGGAAGTTCTCTCTTTGCAAAAGACGAGGCCTCATTCATTTCCTCTTTTTCCAAGATATCCATCTTGTTTATCACGACAACTGATGTGGTTCCCGATCGTCTGATCAGTTCTGCAATCTTCCCATCCTCTTCCATCGGCTTTCTCTTGCCGTCTATCACATAGAGGATGATGTCGGTATCCTCAAGGGAATCCAGGGTCTCCTTCTGAAGCCTTTTGTTCATCTCCTTTCCGGATATATGGTATCCCGGGGTGTCTACGAACACCAATTGCCCGCGCCCGTCGGTGTATATCCCTTTGATCCTCTTACGCGTTGTTTGCGGAGTTTTGGCGGTTATCGAGACTTTCATCCCCGAAATTGTGTTTACCAATGTACTTTTCCCGGCACTCGGTCTGCCGATTACGGTCACTGTCGCACTCTTCATGCCTTCATGATAGACAAAAAAAGGAAAGGCAACTACACATTGCGCCCCTTTAAGGCTATTCTAAACAGTATGGAAGAAAAGAAAGAGAACATACAGAATCCAGCTTTGGATGAGAAATTGATGAAAGCCAGGACGCTCATCATCTCCGGTGAGATATCCATGGAAAGCGCATACAAGTTCGCTAAGGAACTTCTGGTACTTGATGGAGAATCTGATGAGGGCGTGACAGTATATATCGACAGCCCCGGAGGCGACGTCTACTCAGGTTTTGCGATCTATGACATGATCAAGGCATGCAAGGCGAAAGTCAATGTAGTAGGGCTCGGTCTCGTAGCATCTGCTGCGGCGCTGATATACCTTGCAACAGAGAAGGATAGAAGGTATTCCCTTCCGAATTCAACATACCTGATACACCAGCCCCTTTCCGAGATGAAGGGAGTGGCAATCGACATGGATATACAGGCGGAGAAGATAGGACAGCTGAGAAAGAAGCTCGACTCGATCATCTCAGAGAGCACTGGAATGCCTTTGGAGAAGGTTATGACCGACACGGAGCGCGATCATTGGCTTGATGCAGAAGAGGCACTTGAGTACGGAATCGTCGGCAAGGTAATACATTCGCTTTCTGAAATAATTTGAACAAGATCGCACTTTGATGCACTTCAAGGGATATGAGGCTTGCTTATATCCCTTTTTTACTCTCTCTACTGCTTCTTTACTCGTGTGAAGGGGAACGTGTTTCCACTTTTTCAATTACTTCGTACAACCTCTACCTTCTCTTCGACGGCACTGATGACGGCGATGAATTTCCGCCCCTTTCAAGCAACGAGGGCTATGGGGATGAAGAGTACTTGGAACGTCTGGATATCTACTCATCGGTTTTCAATGACGATGAATTCCTTTCTGATGTGCTTGTATTCCAGGAGATCGAGTCTGAGGAGATAGTCAGGGATATTGCATTGATGCTCTACGACAAAGGGTACCATTACTACGGGATAACGCAAAACGACGGTCCGTTGGAGATTGCATTCATCTCCAAAGTGGTACCCGAGAGAGTTGCTTTGCACCAGTATGGGAAAAGGCGTGGGATGATCGAACTGGTGTTCCCCTTGGGAATGAAGAAGATGAGCGTGTTTGTCGTCCACTTGAAAAGTCAGATCGGGGAAGGTTCCTCTGAAGAAAGGGAGGAGGAGTGGAATTACATAGATACCCTTCTTGATGCAACCACTTCCGATTATTCGATGGTGATAGGTGATTTCAACGAAGACACCCGTACATCCGGGCTTTTCCCGATAACAGGGAATATCGATTACGTATCTGACGAACTGCTGTACTCCGCTGCCCTCGATGAAAGGTTTGACAGTCAAGGCACGTACTATTACAACGGCACGTGGGAGAGGCTTGATGATGCGTTCTTCTCCTCAGGTTTCTTCTCCGGGGAATTCGAGGCAATCGACGTGGATGTACTTGATCTTGAAAAGCTGGCGGATGGAAATGGCATTCCCGAAAAGTACGATATGAAGGAGGGCGAAGGCTATTCCGACCACTTTCCGATCAAAGTCGAACTTTGGTACCATTGAGCCATGGAAGAGAACCTTGATGAAATTTTACTCGGGGGGCAGACGTTCAGCTGGAAGAAAAACGACGACGGATCGTTCTCCAGCGTGCTCGGCGGGAAGGTACGTAGGATAACCAGACTGGAAGATGCATACGACGACCCGTTCCTTTACGACTACTTCGACCTCGGATACGACTACGAAAAAGCAAAAAGAGAGATAAGGGAGAAAGATGAGATTTTAAAGGAGGCTGTCGATGCAGTCGGCACACTCCGGATACTCAGGCAGGATCACTTCACCGCAACTATTTCATTCATACTGAGTCAGAACAACAACATCAAACGTATAACGGGGCTTTATGAAAGACTTTCGCGTAGGTATGGGAGAGAGGTTGATGAGGACATGTACTCGTTCCCGACGCCTGATGAGATGAAGGATGCGACAGAAGAGGAGCTTAGGGCACTCGGGGTTGGCTTCAGGGCACCGTTTATACTCGATGCGATAGCAAAGTGCGCGCTCCTTGACGAGGTCGACGCACTTGAGTTTGATCAAGCGATGGAGAAGTTGAAGGAGATAAAGGGAATAGGGGACAAGGTAGCTTCATGCATACTTATCTTCGGCTACCACAGGACGGAAGGATTTCCGATGGATGTGTGGATGAAGAAGGTGATGAGCGAGTACTACCCGGGGAAGGATAAAAGTTACTTCGCCCCTTACGAAGCGCTATCCCAGCAATACCTTTTCTCTTGGATAAGGAACAAGAAAGAATAGAAAAGAGGGCTTTTCCAGCCCTCAGTCAAAATGAATTTGGAGAAGAAGGGGCTCGAACCCTCCACCTACAGATTGCGAACCTGTCGCTCTACCAGATGAGCTACTTCCCCATGTCTTTGACAAAATTAACGTTTATCGGGATAAAGTTCAAGTGGAAAATTGAAAAGAGGCAGAACGTCTTGCTCTGCCTCATCTTTTCAGAGTTCTTTTTTCTTGATCTTCCCGCTTATGGTCGACGGCATTGATTTTCTGAATTCAAGCTTCCTGATCCATTTGTACTCGGCAAGCTTCGAGTTTGCATACTCCCTGATCTCCCGTTCAAGCGCATGGTTCCCCTCGTTTCCATTTGCAAGCACTACATACGCCTTCACTGCCTGCCCTCGGAGTGGATCGGGAATTCCGACCACAGAGCACTCGAGTACATCGGGGTGGGTTATCAACACATCCTCGATCTCCTCAGGCCCGATCCTGAAGCCTCCGCTTTTTATCACATCGTCAGCCCTGCCCTTGAACCAAAGCGCGCCGTTCTCGTCCATTGCCGCAGAATCCCCCGTGTGGTACATTCCACCTCTCCATGCATCTTCATACATCCCTTTTGGCCCGAGATAGCTTGAAAAGATTCCAACAGGGCGCTTCCCCTCGTCGTCAGGAAGCACAACGATCTCCCCGACTTTCCCTCTTTCAACCTCGTTTCCATCCTTGTCGACTACGCGTAGGTTGTAAAGTGGGGAACTGGTTCCCATCGAGCCGTCCACAGCATCCTGCCAGATGAAATTTGCCGCAAGGAGTGCCGTCTCGCTCTGCCCATACCCTTCTGCAAGGGTAAGCCCGGTTTTCTCCTTGAAAAGCCTGAATATCTCCTGATGAAGGTATTCACCCGCAGTCGATGCGTGCTTTAGCGACGGCATTTCCGGAATGCCTTTCTTCACAAGGTATCTGTAGACAGTAGGGGGTGCGCAGAATGAAGTGACGTGGAATCTGTTGATCACCTCTGAAAGCTTTCCCGGGTCGAATGAATCGAAGTCGTATACCATCACTGCAGATCCGACGAGCCATTGCCCGTAGATCTTGCCCCACGACGCTTTAGCCCATCCCGTCTCTGCAAGGGTGAAGTGAAGTCCTCCGTCTGTCGCTCCCTGCCAGTACTTTGCGGTGACTATGTGCGAAAGTGGATATGAGAAATCGTGGACGACGCCCTTGGGTTCCCCGGTCGTTCCCGATGTGAAATACATCAGCATCGGATCGCTGACACCCGTCTCGATCCTCTCCCCAAGAGGGGATACCCCTTCGAGCATTTTCTTCAGCGTTGGAAAGATGTCGTTGCCGTCACTTCCCACTTGGATCACGTTGACGTCCATCCCTTCGATTGCTCTTCTGATCCTTTCAGGGACATCGTCATCCTTTGTAGTCACTACCATGCGCACATCAGCTTTCAAAATCCTGTATCTGAAATCTTTCTCAGTCAGCATGTGCGTAACTGGAATGAGCACGGCACCGATCTTGTGTAGGGCAAGGGCCACGAACCAGTACTCGTAATGCCTTTTTAGAGCGACGATGACCTTGTCACCTTTTTTTACGCCTAATGAAAGAAACAGGGAAGCACGCTTGTCGCTTTCCTCCTTCAGCGTCCTGAAATCAATAATCTTCTCTTCTCCTGCAGCATTCGTCCACACTATCGCACGCTTCTTTCCGTCGGTCCTTGCAATCTCATCGACTACGTCGTATGCGAAATTGAAAGACGACGGATAATGGTATGAGAACGAGACGATGCGTCCGTTTGAGTCGAGTTCTTCGCTGAAAAACTTCTTGTATATGCTCATCTTGATTCCCCGAACTTCCTGAACCTCAGATATCTTTCGTACGCAAGGTCATCTCTTCCCATCATGCTTCTGATCTTTCCTTCCATCATGCTTTTCAGCGAGCTGTAGAATTCCGGGCTTCCGAGGTTGTCTTCCGGTATTATCTTTTCTGCAACTCCAAATTCAAGTGCATCTTCTGCCGTCAACTTCAGATTCTCAGCCGCCTTTGATGCTTCTTTTGCATCCTTGAAGAGTATGCTTGCACACCCTTCGGGGGAAATCACCGAGTAGACTGAATTCTCAAGCATCCATACTTCGCTTGCCGCCATCAGCGCAAGGGCCCCTCCGGAGCCTCCTTCGCCTATCAAAAGCGCTAATGTCGGAACTGAAAGCCCTATCATAGTTGTAATAGACTCGGCGATCGCTTCGCTTTGTCCCCGCTCTTCAGCGCCGACTCCGCAGTACGCACCGGACGTGTCTACGATCGTTATGACAGGCCTTGAGAACTTCTCCGCTTCCCTCATCAGCCTTACTGCTTTCCTGTAGCCTTCGGGGTTGGGAGACCCGAACGATCGGGAAATGCGTTCGAGCGTGTTCTTGCCCCGTTCGATCCCGATGAGTGTGACCGGGATGTCGCCAAGGTAGGCAAGCCCTCCGACTATCGCCCCGTCATCTCCGAATTTCCTGTCGCCATGAAATTCAATGAACGACGAGAAGATGTTTGAAATATAATCAAGCGCACCGGGGCGTGATTCGCTCCTTGCCGCTTTTACTTTCTCATAAGATGTCATGTTCACCTTCCGGTATGAAAAGAAAGGAGTTCGTATAATATCCTCCTTTCGTCGCTTCTTTCGACTATCGAATCAACAAAGCCGTGCTCGAATACAAAGCGGGATGTCTGGAACGAGCGGTCGGTCTTCTCCTTCGTCATTGCTTCCACAACCCTTTTCCCCGCAAAACCTATCGTTGCGCCGGGCTCTGCAAGTATCACATCCCCCTCCATCGCATAGCTTGCGCTCACCCCTCCCGTGGTCGGATCGGTTAGAACCGAGATGTACAAAAGCCTTTCTTCCGAGTGCCTTTTTACAGCCCCGCTCGTCTTTGCCATCTGCATCAGCGAAAGAAGTCCCTCCTGCATCCTCGCTCCCCCTGAAGAGGACCAGCCGATGACGGGTAGGTGTTCTTCGATCGCTCTTTCAAATACAAGCGTGATCTTCTCACCTGTCGCAGAGCCGAGGGAGCCCATCATGAAAAAGGGATCCATTGCAAAGAGCATCACTTCAATCCCTCCGATCGTCGCTTTCCCGGTGACAACCGCTTCCTCCTCTCCACTCTCCCTTCTCGCTTTCTCAAGCTTTTCCCCGTACCCGGGGAACGATATCGGATCGTTCGGTTTTATCGATTCTGACATCTCTTCAAAAGAACCCGGATCGACGATCATTTCGATCCTGGTCCGCGCCCCGATCCTGTAGTGGTATCCGCAAGAGCATATGTAGTAGTTGTTCTCGAGGATGCTCTCAGAGAGCGTCCTATGGCAGTTGGGGCATGTCAGTTCCTTCTCCCCATGCCTTGGCTCTCCGCCCCGCCCGTGCCTCTCAAGTTCGTTCTTCGGCCTGTATGGAAAGTTTATAGCCACTTCAATCCTCCAGAAATCCCGTGTCGTAATCGCCTGATGAGAATCGCGGGTTTGAGACGATCAGAAGCTCCTCCCCGATGTTCGTCCTCACCCCGTCGATCACAAGTTCGCATAGATACGCGCGCATCTTCCTCATCGCTTCCTCCCTGCTTGTCGTATAGACTATGAGTTTCCCGACCAGGGGATCGTAGTAGGGGGATACTTTCGTTCCCCTCTCGAGGTACGTGTCAAAGCGCACGAACGGGCCGCCCGGGATATGTATGTCGTTGATCACGCCCGATGTGAGTGCGTTTATCCTGCACTCGAGCGCAAATCCCTTGAGCCTGACATCCTCTTCCGAGAAAGAAAGGGGAATGCCTGCAGCGATCCTTATCTGCCACTTTACAAGGTCTATCCCGGTGAGCATCTCTGTAACTCCGTGCTCGACTTGCAAGCGTACGTTCATCTCCATGAAATAGAAGCGTCCGTTCCCGTCAAGGAGGAATTCAAGTGTGCCTGCCCCTGTGTATCCGACAACTTTGACTGCGTTCCTGACTTTCCTCATCATCTCTTTCCGCATCTTCCCGTCGACTGCCGGGGAAGGGGATTCCTCGATCAGTTTCTGGTGGTTGCGCTGTATCGAACACTCCCTTTCGCCGAGCGTGACTACGTTCCCGTACTCGTCTGCAAGGATCTGGACTTCTATGTGATGTGCGTGCGTGATGCACTTCTCGAGGTAGAGCGACGGGTCAGAGAATGAGTTCTCGCTCTCTTTGGAAGCTATAGGGAAAAGTTCCTCAAGCTCTTTGGGAGTGCTGACCATCCTTATTCCCTTCCCGCCTCCGCCGGAACGCGCCTTGAGCATCACCGGGTATCCGATTGCTTCAGCTTTTTCAAGCGCATCCTCGACGCTTTCAAGCCTATCCGTGCCCTCGATCACGTCAAGCCCTGCATCTTTCATAAGCTTTTTTATTCCAGTCTTGTCCGACAGCCTCTCCATCTCGTCCCCTTCAGGCCCGATGAATGCTATGCCGTTTGAGCGTACAAGGTTTGCAAATGCGTGGTTTTCGGAAAGAAAGCCATAGCCGGGGTGTATCGCGTTCGCTTTCACAGCAAGTGCTGCTGCAACGATCTTCTCCTGATCCAGGTAGGTCTCCTCGCTCTTTGCCTTCCCTATGCACACTTTCTCGTCTGCAAGCATAACGTGAAGCGAGTTGCTGTCCTCCTGGGAGTAGATTGCAACCGAGATTATCCCCATCTCCTTGCACGCGCGGATGATCCTGACCGCAATCTCTCCGCGGTTTGCTATCAAGATCTTCGAGAACATACGCTTTTCCCCGGGACAAGCGCAAACGAAAACGATGCGCTTACCACTTCCTTCCCATCAACTTCCCCAACCCCTTCGAGGAAGTAGAAGGGGCCTTTCGCCTTGACTATCCGGCATTTGGTACTGAAGGTATCGCCCGGGAGGACGGGGCTTTTGAACCTGACTTTCTCAAGCCCCGTGTAGACTGGAAACATGCCGTCCGAAACCTTCTTGTCGAGGAGCGTGCATGCAGACTGGGCAAGTATTTCGCATAGTATCACTCCGGGAACGATCTTCATCGAAGGAAAGTGTCCGTCGAGGAAAAACTCATCACCTCTCACCTTGTACTTCCCCCTCGCTTCCCCATCCACGTTCTCCACTTCATCCAAAAGCAGCATTGGATAGCGGTGTGGAAGTATCTTTTCAATCCCGCTTCTATCCATCATCCCCTCCCTGTTCGGAATAGAGGTGTGCCGTATTCGACAACCTCCCCGTTTTTCGCGAGCACTTCCAGGATCGTGCAATCCTCATCCGCCCTGATCTCATTCAGAAGTTTCATCGCTTCGATAAGGCAGAGGGTATCTCCCTTCCGGACTTTGCTTCCGGCGGTTACGAATGGTTCCATATCCTCCCTGCTTGACTGGTAGAAGACGCCGACTATCGGGGAACGGAAGAGTATATCCTCTTCCTGCTTTTCGATTTCCCTCGTTACGTTCTTCTCTTCATTTCCAATCTTTGGAATCTCCGTCCCTTTCCCGCCGTCACGCTCGAGTCTGACGGTCTCACCGTCCTCCCTGATCTCTATTGCAGTTAGATCGAGCTGGTGCAGAAGTCGTGCGTATCTTGTGATCTTCTCTTCCTTCATCTTCATACCCTCCTGAATGCAAGCGCCGCGTTGTGTCCGCCGAATCCAAGGGAATTTGAAAGTACGATGTCGACTTTCTCATACCTCGCTGAGAGCGGGATGTAATCAAGGTCGCACTCCTCGTCCTTTTCCCTGAGGTTCAGGGTAGGGGGGAGTATGTTCTCGCTCAAAACCATCGCGCTCACAGCAGCTTCGAACGCCCCTGCAGCCCCGAGCATGTGTCCTGTTGCCGACTTTGTGGAGCTTATGAACGCTTTTTCCGCATCTTTCCCGAGCGCTTTCTTGATCGCAAGCGTCTCTGTCTTGTCATTCAGCACAGTTCCTGTGCCGTGCGCGTTGATGTAGATCTTCTCCCCGCTTTTGTATCCTGCCTCCTCGAGGGCGATCTCCATCGCCCGTGCCGCTTCCTTTCCATCCGGGCGTGGGGATGTGATGTGGTGTGCGTCAGTTGTCGAGCCGTACCCCGCGACCTCCGCATAGATTTTCGCGCCCCGTGCTTTTGCACTCTCGTACTCCTCGAGCACAAGCACTGCAGAGCCTTCCCCGATGACAAAACCGCTTCTTCTCTTGTCAAACGGAAGGGATGCTGCATCCTTCTCTGCAGACTGTGAGAGTGCGAGCATGTTTGAAAATCCGGCAACCCCCACTTTCGTAATCGATGCCTCGGATCCCCCCGCGATGCACGCATCGGCATAGCCGTGCCTGATCAGGCGTAGCGCTTCCCCGATCGCGTTCGAACCCGATGCGCATGCAGAGAGGTGTGACATCGACGGCCCGAGGCACCCGTATCTGATTGCGACAGCACCGCTTGCCATGTTTGCTATCATCATCGGGACGAAGTATGGTGATACCCTTCCCGGGCCTTTCTCGATCAACTTCCTCTCCTCGCTCTCAAGCGTTCCTATCCCTCCGATGCCGCTTGCGATGTACACTCCGATCTTCTCCGGATCGACTCTTCCGATTATTCCGCTTTCCTTCACAGCTTCCTCTGCAGCTGCAACTGCGTATTGCACGAAGAGGTCGGTACGCATCATCTCGATCTTCGCAAAGTACTTCCCCGGGTCGAAGGCTTTTACTTCAGCGGCAAGTTTAGCCTTGATGCCGCTTGTGTCGAACCGGGTGATATAATCAATCCCGTTCTTCCCTTCCTTGAGACTGTCAAATGATGTACGCATGCTGTTTCCGACGGGGCTTACAGCTCCAAGCCCCGTGATTACAACCCGTCTGTTTCCCATTGTTTTTCTCCTCATATGGATATGAAAGCATTGCCCCGGTGCATTTTCCGTTGCAAAACGCTTCCTGATAATGTCGTTTGATTAAAGCGCAATCCCTCCGTCGACTTTCAGAACACTACCTGTGATGTAGTCGGCTGAAAGTAAGAATAGGACTGCTTTTGCAATATCCGAAGCCTTTCCCATCCTTTTAAGCGGAATAAGCTTCTCAACTTCCCCTTTGTCGAGGTTCTCAGTCATCTCGGTTTCAATGAAGCCCGGCGCAATTGCGTTCACCGTGATCCCTTTTGTCGCGAATTCACGCGCTGCAGTCTTCGTCAGCCCTATGATCCCGGCCTTCGAGGATGCGTAGTTCGCCTGCCCGGCGTTTCCAATGATTCCCGATACTGAGCTTATGTTGATTATCCTCCCGCCTTTGTTCCTCAAGAGGATCCTTGAGATCTCCCTTGTCATGTTGAATGTACCCGTGAGGTTCACGTCTATGACCCTTCTCCAGTCTTCGTCGCTCATCCTCATCAGAAGCCCGTCCCTGGTGATGCCTGCGTTGTTTACAAGCGCGTATACGCTCGTCGAATACTCTTTGTATATCTCCTCCACCGTAGCTTTCACATTCGCACTATCCGATACATCGCACTTGTAACACTTCGATGATGGTGATTTCTCCCTTGCCATTGAAAGTGTTTTCCCGGCGCTCTCTTCCGATCCGCTGTATAAGAATGCGACGCGGTAGCCCTCATCGACCAAGGAAAGTACCGTTTCCTTCCCGATCCCCCTGGAGCCGCCTGTGACGACAACAAGTTTCTTGTCGTTCTCCTCCATCAGACGCCTCCGAGTGATGAAAGCACGCGATCAAACGATTCCGTGTCAGACACATTCAATGTCTTCACGCTCCTGTCGATCCTCTTTACAAGCGATGAAAGGGTTCTCCCCGGACCGATCTCGACGAACGTATCAATCCCATCGCCGATCATGTTTCTTACCGTATCAGTCCACCTCACCGGATTTACCATCTGCTTTACGAGCATGTCCTTCACGTTCCCGGGGTAGACCCGGCATGTGAGGTTCGCATACACGGGAAGAACGGTTTCCCCTGCCTTGAAGTTCCCTAGTTCCTTTTCAAACTTTTCGGAAGCGCTCTTCATGAAAGGGGAGTGGAAGCCTCCCGCGACGTTCAGCCTCATGGTCATACCCCCGGCTTCGGTCACTTCCGCTTCGAACTTCTCCCCATCCTCCTCCCTGAGCGCTACGACGACCTGCCCGGGCGCGTTGTAGTTCACCGGGTATGCCTCAATGAACGAGCTTGCAATATCCTCGACCTTCTCATCAGGAAGGCGTAGAACTGCATCCATTATGCTCTTTCTTTCCCTGGTCGCATCTTCCATCGCACTCGCACGTGCCTTCACGATCCCAAGCCCGTCCATCATATCGAATGCACCGGAGAAGGATAGAGCGCTCACTTCCCCGAGTGAGAATCCTGCAAGGGCATCCGGCTTTATTCCTTTCTCCAGAAGTGCATTTGCAATCGCAATCTCTTCCACGTAGAGCGCAACCTGTGTGTTCCTCGTCCTCTTCAACTCCTCCTCAGGTCCGTTGAATGAGATTTTGATCTCCTCTTCTGCACTCCCCATCATCGCTTCGTAGATCCTATGTACCGTTTCGTTCCCGTCAAAGAGGTCCTTTCCCATCGAGACGTATTGCGAGCCCTGACCGGCAAAGATGAAAGCTACTCCAGCCATTTTGAAAATCCCTCCCTCATTATCCTTTCGCATCCTTTCATGATCTCTTCCACGATATCTTTCGCGCTTTTTATTTCGTTGACGTAATACGCGGCCTGTCCTGAAAGAAAACATCCGTTCTCTTCATCCCCGTCCTTGACTGCCTTTCTCAGTGCACCGACTCCAAGCTTTTCCAGCTCTTCATCGCTTGCGGATGAATACTCCGCTTCCCTGTACCTTCTTGCAAAGCTCGTCCTCAGGGAACGGACCGGGTGTCCTAGCCTTTTCCCGGTGACCATCGTCGCCCTGTCCCCCGCCTTTATTATCTTCTCTTTATATACGGGGTGGATGTTGCACTCCTTTGCTGCGAGGAACGCGGTACCCATCTGGATACCCTCGGCTCCGAGTATGAAGGAAGCCGCCGCCTCCCTTTCGTCGGCGATCCCCCCGGCACCGATCACGGGAATCGAGACCGAGTCGCTTATCATCGGAAGAAGCACCATCGTCGTTGTATCCCCGACGTGCCCTCCGCTCTCCCCGCCCTCTGCTATCAAGGCATCGGCTCCGGAACGCTCCATCATCTTCGCCATCGCTTTCGATGCTACGACCGGAATTACCGTAATCCCTCTCTCTTTCCAAAGCTCCATGTATTTGGACGGGTTTCCCGCACCTGTGGTGACGACTTTTACTTTCTCTTCCGCAACCACCTTCGCAACTTCATCAGCGTGGGGGCTCAAAAGCATTATGTTCACTCCGAAGGGTTTCCCGGTGAGCTCCTTTGCCTTCCTTATCTCCCTTCTGACATAATCGCCGTCTGCATTCCCTGCCGCGATTATCCCCAAGCCTCCCGCTTCGGAGACGCTTGATGCAAGATCTGCATCGGCGATCCACGCCATCCCCCCTTGGAAGAGGGGATACTTTATCTGCAGTAGATCGTTAATCCTCGTGTGAATCATTTTCCCTCGTTTCCGATGTTCATTATATGGGATACCAGATCGCCCACGGTTGCAATCTTCTTGTCAAGTTCGATCGTCAGTCCGAGCCTGTCCTCAAGATCCATCAAGAGATCGACGGTGTCGAGCGAGTCGATTCCCATTTCCCTGAAAGTGCTCTCCATCGTCACTTCATCCTTGCTCTTGTCGATCCTGTCCGATACGATCTCCCGGACTGCATTGAATACTTCGTTCTCTGTCATGATGTGAAATCTCCTTTGGATTTGTATTTAATTAACATTTTGACAGAAAATGTAAATATGTCAATATAAAACGATCAATTCCTGTCCCCCGCATCCTTCGGGTATTGGAGTTCGTAGAAGATCTGCTCGAGTTCAAGCGCTATGTTTATGTTGTGTACGACCGGCTTCAGCTTCCCGTCGACCACCTGCGGTTTGAGCGTCACCGGAGAGAAGTTCAACACCCCCTTGATCCCGCTGTCGATCAGGCGCTGGTAGCAGTCTGCAGTCGCGCTCTCGGGTACCGTTATTATTGCAACTTCCACCGAGAGTGCCTCCATAACCTCCTCGAGCCTCGAGAGTGGATAGACCGGTATGGGGTGTGATACATCGGAGTAGACGAGTGGGTCTGTGTCGAATCCCGCAACGACTTTTATCCCGTCCGGTTCGAATCCAGAGTAGTGCATTATCGCCTTCCCGATTCTGCCGCAGCCTATTACGATGACGTTCTCGACTTCCCCTTTCCCGAGTATCTCCCCGAGCTTCTCCAACAGTACGTGTATCTCGTATCCTCCGCGTTTCTGCCCGTGTATCCCCAGCTGTGAGAAGTCCTTCCTGACTATCGTCGCACTCACTCCCGCAGCATCTGCAAGGTTGTGTGCAAACACCTTTTCCAAGCCTATCGCCCTGAGCCTTCCGAGCGCTCTGTAATAATGTGTGATCCTTACCAACATGTCGCTATTCATGTAACAAAACCTCAAATAATGTGAACAAGTTCATATTAACATACATATTATTCATAAGAAACATGGATTGATTTGATATTTTGTGAATTAGTGTTGCGTTTACTTTTCTTGATTTCCATTCCGGCGTTTCAAAGGGGTTTCGAACGTGCGTTCAGAAATAACTTGAAATGTTAGATAACTACATATATTATAATCAGTTAGCGACGTTTTGAATTTTCGATGGATTTTCATTTTTTCATATTTGAAAATCAAATGTTGTTTATGTATCATGGAGTAGTAAAAGAGGGAGGATGTATGTCAAAGCGGATGTTTTCCGATGAACTTGATGCATTCATCAATACCTGGGCTGGGAAGCCAGGCAACCTGATCATGGTCCTGCACAAAGTCCAGGAAGAGCAAGGTTATATATCCCGGGAGGCAGCTGAGGAGGTATCCAAACGTCTTGGTATCCCGCTTGCCACGATCTGGGGTGTCGTCACTTTCTATCATTTCTTCAAGCTCAACAAGCCGGGCAAGTACAACATACAGGTTTGCCTCGGTACCGCATGCTACCTCAAGGGTGGTGATGCGATCATCGAAGAGCTTGGCAAGGAGATCGGACTAGAAGTCGGAGGGCTTTCTGAGGATGGGCTTTTCTCCCTCGAAGCCGTCAGATGCGTCGGATGTTGCGGACTGGCTCCTGTCATGACGATAGGAGGGGAAGTGTTCGGAAAGGTTACCAAAGACCAGGTAAAGGGAATATTGGACAAGTTCGCGTAAGATGGATTTGTCCGATTTGGTCTACGAGGCGGTGAAGAACAGCTTTGAAGCCGGGGCATCGAAGGTCGAAGTGGAGGTCGATTCAAGCGATGGACTGATCCATTTCTCCATAGATGACGATGGCGATGGCAAGTTCCCCGACGACCCGTTTTCGTTGGATGTTTCTACAAAAGGTGAGAACAGGGGCAAGGGACTTTTCTTCATAAGGGAATCTTCGATCGATGCATCCATTTCAAGAAGCGGCGGCAAAACGCACCTCCGTTTCTTCCTGAAAGGAAGTGCAGAAGATTTCAAACCAGAGGATTTCCTGGCGCCCGCGCTGAACATGGGATTGGATGTAGTACTGGTTCTCAAGAAGAACGGGAAAGAGGCCGTGAGGCTCGATGAAGGGACTTGGAAGGGATTGGATTTCTCAAAAGGTTCCGACCTTTCACTCTTGAGGCGCTTGGTTATCAAAAGGAGCAAGGAATGGCTAAATTGACATTGGCCGGGCTTCGCGAAATACGGGAACGTGAAGCGAAGAAGATCGGTAAGAGGGAGATCCACGGGCGGGATGTCCATGTGATCGTCGCAATGGGTACCAGCGGTATCCAGAGCGGTGCCAAGGTGATCCTCAACTATATTGCGGACATCGTCGAGGAAAAAGGGCTCGACAATGTGATAATTACCCAGACCGGGGCGTTCGACGGCGTGGTCGAACCTGTCGTGCAGGTATATTCGAAGGCTTTGGGTCTGGTCAGCTATCAAGGTGTGGACAAGGATACTGCAAAGAAGATCGTCGAAGAGACGATCATCGGCGGAAAGATCCTCGAGGACAAGAAGATAGAGATAAAGGACGGGGAGTAAGGCAATGGCATTCAAGAACTATATTCTGGTTTGTGGGGGAACAGGCTGTGAATCTTCCCGTTCCGATTTGATCTACCGCAACCTCATCGAGGAGGCGAAGGCTCAGGGCGTTGCCGATGAAGTCCAGGTGATCAAGACCGGCTGTTTCGGCTTCTGCGAGCAGGGCCCGATCGTAAAGGTTCTTCCCGAGGACAGCTTCTATGTCCAGGTGAAGCCCGAGGATGCAAAGGAGATAATCTCAGAGCACTGCATCAAGGGACGCCCGATCGTGCGCCTTGAGTACGGGCACGTTGAGAAGAAAGCGTACGAAGAGGTGGAGGACATCAAGTTCTACCAGAAGCAGGAAAGGATCGTTTTGAGAAACTGCGGTTCGATCGATCCGGAGAACATCGACGAGTACATCGCCCGCGACGGCTACAAGGCGCTTGAGAAAGCGCTTTTCGAGATGAGCGGGGATGACATAATCAACGAACTGAAGATCGCAGGGCTCCGCGGAAGGGGAGGCGCTGGCTTCCCGACTTGGATGAAGTGGAACTTCACCAAACAGGCCGAAGGGGATGTGAAGTACGTCGTTTGCAACGCAGATGAGGGAGACCCGGGGGCGTACATGGACCGTTCCACGCTGGAAGGGGATCCGCATTCGGTTCTGGAAGCGATGACGATCTGCGGAAAAGCGATCGGCGCACACCAAGGCTTCATCTACATCAGGGCGGAGTATCCGCTTGCGATCCACCGCTTGGAAGTTGCGATGAAGCAGGCGAGGGAGTACGGCCTTCTTGGCAAAGACATCCTCGGTTCCGGCTTCGACTACGACATCGAGATCCGCCTCGGCGCAGGTGCCTTCGTTTGCGGAGAGGAGACAGCACTCTTGCAATCGATCGAAGGGCACAGGGGAATGCCCCAGCCAAGGCCGCCATTCCCTGCAGTGAAGGGTCTTTGGGGAAAGCCGACTGTAATAAACAACGTAGAAACTTGGGCGAACATCCCTGTTATCATCACAAAAGGTGGAAAGTGGTTTAGTCAGATCGGTACTGAAGACAGCCATGGAACGAAAGTTTTCGCACTCACCGGAAAGATATGCAACTCAGGCCTTGTTGAAGTTCCGATGGGAACGACGCTGAGGGAGATCGTATTCGATATCGGCGGCGGAATTGCGAACGGAAAGAAATTCAAGGCAGTCCAGACGGGAGGCCCCTCGGGCGGCGTCATCACCGAAGAGAACCTCGACACCCCGATCGATTTCGGCTCCTTGCAGAGGATCGGATCGATGATGGGTTCAGGCGGCATGATCGTCATGAACGAGGATGACTGCATAGTCGATGTAGCGAAGTTCTACCTCAACTTCACAGTCGATGAGTCTTGTGGAAAGTGCGCTCCATGCAGAATCGGAGGAAAGAGCCTTTACAACCTTCTCGAGAAGATCACACAGGGCAAGGGAACCCAGGAGGATGTCGAGCAGATGCATACCATCGCGCATGCAATGCAGAAGGGTTCGCTATGCGCACTCGGGCAGACGGCACCAAACCCTGTACTCTCCACCCTCAGGTATTTCCCCGAGGAGTACAAGGCGCACATCGAAGACAAGAAGTGTCCGAGTGGAAAGTGCAAGAAGCTCATCCAGTATCAGATCGATCCGTCGAAGTGCATCGGTTGTACTGCATGTGCACGCAAGTGCCCGGTCGGAGCGATCACGGGAGAAGTGAGGAAGCCGCATACGATCAACAGCCAGGTGTGCATAAAGTGCGGAGTATGTAAAGACACTTGCAAGTTCTCCGCGATCAGCGTTCATTAAGGAGGTTTGGAGATGAGCATTCATTTGACTATAAATGGCATTCCCGTCGAAGTGGAGGCGGGGACAAGCGTCCTGGAGGCTGCCAGGAAGGCAGGAGTCAGGATTCCCACCCTTTGCTATCATCCGGACCTCAAGCCGTTCGGATCATGCGGGCTATGCGTATGCAAGCAGGAGGGATCTGCGAAGATCCTCCGCGCATGTGCAACCCCGTGTGCGGAAGGGATGAAGATCATAACTCACGACGATGAGCTTTATGAGGTTAGAAGGACCATAATCGAGCTGACCATGAGCACGCACCCGTCCTCATGCCTTACCTGCGTGAGGAACAACAAGTGCGAACTTCAGAAGCTTGCAATCGAGTACGGTGTACGCGAACAGCCGTTTGAGGAAAGGATCAGGGAGAGGAAGGTCGACGACTCGACCGGAGTCATCGTCATGGATCCATACAAGTGCATCAAGTGCGGCAGGTGCGTACAGGTATGCCAGCAGCTCGAGGGTGTCTATGCACTCGATTTCATCGGAAGGGGAGACAACACCACGATGAGTCCTGCTGCAAATCTTCCTTTGAACTCATCCCCGTGCATCAAGTGCGGCCAGTGCGTCGTGCATTGCCCGGTCGGAGCGCTTTACGAGAAGGATGACGTCGGTAAGATGATGAAGGCCATCCACGATCCGACGAAGGTGGTATGCGTACAGATGGCGCCTGCTGTAAGGGTTGCGATCGGAGAGGAGTTCGGGATGAAGCCCGGAGAGATCTCCACCGGAAAGCTCTACACGGCCCTGAGGAGGCTCGGATGCGATTACGTATTCGATACCAACTTCGGCGCTGACCTTACGATAATGGAAGAGGGAAGCGAATTGGTCGACAGGATCAAGAACAACGGGGTGCTCCCGCAGTTCACATCGTGCTGCCCGGGTTGGATCAACTACATCGAAGAGTACTATCCGGATCTGTTGGAGAACCTTTCAAGCGCAAAGAGCCCGATGATGATGCAGGGTGCCATCACAAAGAGCTATTTTGCTGAGAAGGCAGGGATCGATAAGAAAGACATCTACTCAGTCGCGATCATGCCGTGTACTGCAAAGAAAGATGAGATCAGGCGTCCGATCTCCGCTTACGAGGGCGGGGATGTGGATGTGGTTCTCACGACAAGGGAGCTTGCGAGGATCATCAGCCAGTACGGAATAGATTTCGAAAACCTTGAGGAGAGCGAGGCGGATTCCCCGATCGGAGAGTACACTGGAGCAGGTACGATCTTCGGAGTCACCGGAGGAGTAATGGAGGCTGCCGTAAGAACAGCGTACAACCTCGTTACAGGCAAGGAGCTTGACAAGGTCGAAGTCGAATCTGTCAGAGGCCTTGAAACGGTCAAGAAAGGCACCGTCGACATGGGCGGGGTGAGCGTGAACGTCGCTGTAGTGCATGGAATGGCGAATGCCAAGGAGCTTCTTGACGAGATAAGGGAAGCGAAGAAGAGCGGAAAGAAGGTTCCTTATGACTTCATCGAGGTTATGGCATGCCGCGGCGGTTGTATCGCAGGTGGCGGACAGCCGATCGGAACTGACGATGAAGTTCGCACAATGAGGAGCAACGGACTATACACTGATGATGAGAAGTGCACGCTGAGGCGTTCTCATGAGAATCCTTCGATAAAGAAGATCTACAGTGATTACCTTGAAAAGCCGCTGAGCCACAAGGCGCACGAACTATTGCATGCGACATTCTCTGAAAAGCCGCTTTACAAAGACTGATTAGTCTGGAGAAAAGAAGAGGGGTTCACTCATCATTTCATTGTGAGCCCCTCTTTCAATTTCTCTATCAGCGTGTGTTTATTCTGTACAGAACGATATCATCCCCACCTTCGCTCGAGTATGCGACAAGTTTTGTCCCGTCCGAAGAGAGCGCGATGCTGTCGTAGCTTCCATCCAAGGAAAGTTTGGTCAGTTCGCTTATCGTTCCCGTGTTCCCAAGCGAGAATATGTGTATCGCCTCATCGCTTCCGATTGCATATACGTAAGGTTTCTCTCCTTTTCCCGCTTCCAGGTCCAATACGTCGTATTCGAGGCTGAGTATGTTCTTCCTCGTGTCCATGTACGGGTCGAACGAACCCAGGTATCCGCTTCCGCCGATTACAACGACGTTGTCTGCAGCAACCATGTCCGCTGCATTGGAGAATGAGCTTTCTTCGATGTTCTTCATCTTGAACTGCACCGATTTCTGAGGATATGTCGAACTGTCGAACCTGAACATCTCTCCGCTTTCTGCGAGTATCACATACGACTTCTCATCGGGGGATATCACTATTGCCGCCGGCCCGTAGAACGTTTCGGAATAAAGCGATGATGCCATGGTGAAATCATAGCCCACGTACGGGAAGTACTCTGGATCCGGTGACAGGCTTGATGCATCGCGTTCGAGGGTGTAGATGTGGTTGTTACTGTCCGATGCGAAGAGTACGAAACGTTCGATCTTGGAGTCGTAGAAGCTGTACGGAAGGAGCCTTGTGAAGCGTTTGTCGGAAATCGATTCCATCAAGTCCCCTGAATTCTGTATCTGTGTCACTTCCCCTGTGGATGTGTTGTAGTTGAGGTGCACTGTATCGAGTGCGTCGGTCGTCGAGAGAAGTATCGCGACGTTCCCCTCGTCATCCATTATCTGGGATGATGCGACGACCGGGGTGTTCCCAAGCGCATCGATCCGGCCCGACCCGTAGCTCTCGACAACCCTTACCGAAGATGATGTATTTTCACAAAGTTGCAGGCTCTGATCCTGTCCGTTGAATATAAGGAACTTTCCGTCAGGCAGGTAGTGTATGAGTGTATCGCGTCCGAGCGATATCCCCTTATCCTCGGAGACTTTGACCCTGTTTCCAGGAATTCCGACGGCAGTGTTGTCGTAGGCTTCGAACGTTATCCCGGTCGATCCGTACGATCCGATCTTGTCTGTGTATGCGACCGCATCAAGCCTGTGTTGTCCGCTGTCCGTTTCAAATGAAATGCTCTCGCCTTCGTCGATGTAATTCCCGTCAAGGTACCATTTGACCGTGAAGTCCTTGAGCGTCGTATTGTTCGGCTCAAGGGTGACTGTTACGCTTTTGCCGGACTCGACTTGCTCTTCGAGCCCCGTTATGGAGCATAGTACAGGGACCCCTGAATCGTTGAGAAGCTGGAGAGTTCCCGGGGACGATGGAAACTCGGAGAGTATGAGTTCGATCTCTTTCTCACTCGTTTTATCATCGACGATCCGTACAGCCTCGGTGAATCCTGCTGCAAGTTCCCCTTGGGAGTACAGCCTTCCCTGGAGTATGTACGAACCGCTTTCAAGCCCGGTTCTCCGGTATGTCGCCCTTGCATTCCCTACGTCGACTTCCAATTCGCTTTTCTCACTCATATCCTCCCCTTGTTTCGTCAGTTCGATCTCCAGTTCCGGTTCCGATACCTTGTCTCTATCCCATGTTATGAGCACTTCGAGGTTGCCTTCTCCTATGAGTGAGTCGAGGCGTATCGTCGCACTCGTGTTGTTCTGCGTCAAAGTGAACGTAGTGCTGCCTTCAACTATCGGCACGTTCTCTTCATTCATACCGGTCGCCTGAAGCTTCCACTCTCCGATCTGGAGCCCTTCCAGAGTTGCGCTTGAACGTGATGTAGTGATGCTGAACGTCTGCTCCCCAGGGCCGCTTCCGCTTATCCTGTACTTGACTACGTCGAGCGGAAAATCGTCAGGTACGATCACCCTTTCCGTGGTGGATGAGTCGAGCACCACCCTCAGCGTCGCACTCGATGATTCGCCTTGGCATGAGATTGCCAAGAGGGCTATAAGCAGTATGACCAATGGTGTCAATGCTTTCTTTTTCATGTTTCCTCCTCGTGGATGTCTTTCGGATAATAAAGTGCGCTTGTCTTCCTAACTGTTCAGTTTTTCTTTATAATCGGGGGTATGAACAGCGGATTGATTATTCCCGATCTCGTTGCATCGGACAAAACCGAAGCTATAACCAAGCTCGTATCAGGGCTTTTCCCCAATGATTATCAAGATGTGTTGGAGAGCGTGCTTGAGCGCGAAAGGATGATGAGTACGTACTCCGGGCATGGAACGAGCCTGCCGCATGCGAAGACAGTGAAGGTAGACGGCCTGACCTATGCATTTGCAAAGAGCAATGACGGTATTACCTGGGATGATGAGAAAGTGAACTTCATCGTGCTGACACTCTCCCCGAAAGGGCAGTCAGGGCCCCATGTCATATTCCTTTCAGAGATTGCGAAGCTTCTTTCAAACCAAGAGGTGAGAAACGAACTGATGTATGCATCGAGCGAAGATGAGATAAGGGAGGTCCTTGAACTCTTATGATCCATAAGCTTGCTGTCGTAGGAATCCTTTCATCAATTGCATACATCGTCTATTCCTCGATGTACCTAGGGCGCATATATCTCTATGCAGTCGGCATATTGATCCTCTCTGGTTTTGTTTACTACATGACTACGAGCTTCATCACGGTGAAGATGGTCTCGAAAGCCCTGGGAAAGGATGCAGATTTCTCACTTCGCGCGGGAATGATCTCGAAAGACGGGAAGAATATACAATCCGGGGTGTTCTCAGTATCCGATTCAACCCTCCTTTTCCACAAGAGAAAGGGGGATTTCGGGGGAGCTGAGGTGATCTGGTCCCTCGATACAGCGTCCCTCGGAAGTTATTCGATCGGCAAGGTTGACGAAAGGCACTCCGGCCTTTTGGTAAAAGCAAACGGGAATGAGGAAGTGAAGTTCACTTCCAGGAAATTCCTGTCGATGGAAGGGGAATTCAGAAAGGCACTCGGATGGCCTGAAGAGTGAACTGGCCGCTTTTGCCCGTTAAAGCGCTTGAAACTGAGTCATAAGCTTCTTTTTATGAAAAGATGGCTTTTGACTCTTTTTTTATCACTCCTGATCATATTTCCCGTCTTCTCGTCGAGCCTCTCGATAGGTGTTGACCTGGGAGCTTTGGACAGCTTCTTCCTGGATGGAAAGAGGGTAGGGGGAACGATAGGGTTCAGGTATGGGAAGATAAGGGCATCCCTTGACCTCCAGTATGCATTCGACCTCGAAAGGGAATACTCGCTTCTGGATGTCGGGACATCGATCGATGTATACCCGTTTTCATCCCTTGGCCTCTTTTTCGGCGTGGACCTATTGAGATACGGAAGGTTCTTCGGCGCAGGAAGTCCGGTGGAACGCAACATCTTTTTCTCCTCGATTCGCATCGGTTGGACGTTCTCCTTCCCGTATTTCTACATCGAACCACGCTTGGTGATTACAGATCCTGCAAGGTTGAGTCAGGATTCCCTCTCATCGCTCTCGGAAAGTTTCCTGTATTACGGCAACTACTACTTCGCTCTGATGATCGGAATCCAGATCGACGGCCTTTGAGGAAAGGAGGGCATATGCTTGTATTGGAAAGGAACGTGAACAGGATGATTGCGCTGTTTATGGCTCTGATCATGCTGTTTTCGTGTACGATGGGGCTTTCCGGGCCGAAAGCGCTGTCGGACAGGGAACTCGTATCCCGCTCGTCGAGGTTGATCGGACTATACCTGGAAGACCTTGAGAATCTCGATCCCGAGGACCTGGAGGCGGAGATCCCCGGATTCGGAGAAGAACTTGGAAGGGGTTTTTCTCCCGAGGATGTCGCAACCCGTACTCTGGAGGAGGGCGGAAGGGATTACCTCGAGTTCTGCGTCTATGCAGATGACTATCAGAGCGTGGAGGAGGTTCTCGATGCCGCTGAGCCTTTGGTAGGGGACGAGGATCTTTCCCAGCTCAGGGAGGATGCAAAGAGGGCGGAAAACCTCATATACGAAGCGGGGGAGGAGGCTGCACGTGTTTTGACAAACCAGGAACGGGAAGCGTTCTACAAGGACCTGTCGCGCCTGGTGATCCAAAGCGTTGTGCTGCTTACCGCGGCAATCGTATATGCGTGCGTCCCCCACATGGTCTTCTGGGGGAAGGTCTCCGCCGCATGCGCAGTCTCGGTTGCAGCCGGGGTGTTGGCCGTTACGATCATGGCGATCGTGCAATACTCCCAGACCGGGGATTCGGGAGTTGCCTTCGACCAATGGCTTGAGGATGTGACAGCGGAACCCACGGCCGCCTGGGCGATTGCATCGGCGATGATAAGCACGAGCATTGCGATGGGAAGATCCGTGATCCTCACTGCCTTGATAATAGCAGTCTTTGCGATATTCAACATCGTGACTGAAGTGAAGACCATGATCGACAAGTACAAATGAAAAGAGGGGGAAAAGGTCGCCCACGCTGATCATTTTCCCCTCCATGTGCTAAACTTTCGCTATGGAAATAAAGAAAGAGAGGCTTTTGGAGAGATTCCTCCGTTATGTTTCATTCGATTCGATGAGCGATGGCAGTGCTGTCGGAAAGAGAAGGCCGACGACAAAGTGTCAGGAGGATCTGCTTTTGCACCTTTCATCCGAGCTGAAGGAGATGGGACTTGAGACTTCCATCGGCGATGACTGGGTTCTCGTCGTACGCCTTGATGGGAATGAAGAATACGGTGGGATTGCATTCATGGCCCACGTCGATGTCGCTGAAGATGTGATGGGAAACGGCGTGAAGGCTGTCGTACACGAGATGTACGATGGATCGGACATCGCACTTGGCAACGTCGTCATAGGAAGAAACGAACTTGAAGGGCATGACGGGGATGCAATTGTCACGAGCGATGGCACGACACTGCTGGGTGCCGATGACAAAGCGGGGGTTGCCGTTCTCGTGGAGAGCGCTGAAATACTTTCAAAGCGCGATAAATCATCACACCCGACGATATATTACATATTCACTCCGGACGAGGAGACGGGAAGCGGGACTTCGTTGTTTCCTTCAAATATCCTTTCATCCGTCAGCGTCTTGTATACATTCGACGGGGGAGAGAAGGGTGTTGTGGAACTCGAATGCTTCAACGCGGCAAAGGTGACTGTTGAGATATCCGGAGTTGCAACGCACCTCGGAAGTGCACGAGGAAAGATGAAGAGCGCGCTTCTCTCTGCATCAAAGATCGTTTCCGTCCTCCCGGGTTCCGAGAGTCCGGAGGCAACAGACGGCTATTACGGCTACTATGCTCCCTTGAGTCTCTCCGGAAGCGTGGATGACGCGAAGCTTGAAATATATCTGAGGGATTTTGACAAGGAAAACCTCTGCTATCGGGTGAATGCAGTTGAAAGCGTGGCAAAAGCCATCGCAATGCTCGACGGAACGAATGCATCGGTTTCCATCGAATACTCCTACAGCAACATGAAGAGCGTGAATGAGAAGGATGAAAACGTCGTCAAAAGCCTTGAGAGTGCTGCAAAAGGGATCGGGATCGATCTTGTATACTCCCCGATAAGGGGTGGCACGGACGGAGCTGCGATTGCAGAAAAGTATGGCGTTCCATCCCCGAACGTATTCACCGGCGGACACAACTACCACTCGCTTTCTGAGTGGGCATCCCTTTCTGAGATGTGTTCGTCCCTCGCTTTCCTTCTTGCATTGGTCTCGTTCTGGAGCGGAAAACGATGAGAAAGCTTTTGTTTCTTGCCCTTTTTCTCATTTTACTCCAACCTCTCTTCTCCTCGGTCACGTACCCCGAAGGGCTTCCCGGGGAGGAAAGGGAATTCCTGGACATGGCGTTTTTTGAAGCTGTCGACGGAAGAAAGGATGTTCCCATCATGGTGACAGGGTATGAACTGGGGGATGATCGCGGCGTTCTTTCGTTTTCCATCGAAGGAAAGGAGTTTTCGATAAGTGCGCGGGACCGGGATGAGATGGTGCGCTTCCTTTCCAACGCTCTTTATGCAGAACCACTTTTGTTCCTCGACGGGGATGTCGTTGATTACGTATACGAAGGGATTTCCTCGAGCTTGGGAAGTTATGGCTACGGCGACATGTTTTACATCAAGGACAGGGACGGGAGAGTCAGAGGTGTTGCCCAAGGCAAGGGCGACGGTGAACTGACGATATTGAAGACATTCTATGAAAAGGAACTAAAGCCGGGGCTTTCGTTGTCGAAAGGACCCTCCTGGGCGCTCTCCTTTTCGCTCTCATCCCCGTTTCTACGCCTTTCTTTCGACGCATCAGTTGCACTCAGATACCTTTCGCTGGTGCGTAATTTCTATCCGTACGTCCTATTCGATGTCGTATACGACAGGGGCGTTCTGAAATATTACGGCGGACTTGGCTTTGAAGTGCGAGCATCCCTTGCAAACATGTTCTCGACCGATTTCACGATGCTTGAGGACGGCGCGCTCTATGCGGGCGTTGAGGTCCTCCTGGGATATTATAATGGGTTTTCATGGGGGATCGGGGTGAATGCAGGGTATGAGCACTTCCCCGCTTCAAACTTCTTCTACCGACTCGGATATCGATATAACACGATAGTTGGGCATCAGGGGATGCTTTCGATGGGGGTTCTCTTCTGATGAGGAAATTTGCGCTTCTGATTTTCTCGATCTTTTTGCTTGTTTTCTCTTCCTGCTCGTCAATAACGACATTGATCGGAAATGACCTTTCGGGGCTTCCTTCGTGGGTTTCGAATCCTCCGGAAGATCGTTTCAGGATCTCATTCGTGGGGTTCGGCTCTTCAGACAGCGCCGAGGGTGCGCGTCAAAGTGCGCTCAGGGACGTGCTTGGGCGCATCTCACAGTCGATAGGGCGGGATGCGTACACGCTTTACTACAGGGAGATAGCATCCACGGGTCGTATCGAATCCTTGGGAGGAAATGTAGAGAGGAATTACCAGACACGTGGGGTTGACGGCGAGTACCGCCATTACCTTCTTCTGACTTTAGATGATGAACTCTACCAGAAGGAGAGAAGCGAAGAGTACGGGAAGATGGTCGAAAGGGACGGGAGGATCGACGGATTCTTGAGTGAAGCTGTCGCTTTTTACAGGGAGAACAGGGATGTCGATGCCTTTGATTCCGTACTCGATGCACTCCTCGTCACTATGGAAGGGGATGTCCTTGAAAGGGATCATGAGAGCGGACGGCTCTTGGATGTTTTGTTGACATACCTTGACAGGATGATGCTCGATGCGAGCATCGATTCAAACGGCAACATCGAAGTCTCCCTTGAGCGTCGGCACGGGATATTGCATCCCCCGATAGTCGATGCCCCGGTACGAATACGATATACGAGAAGCGGAATATTCTCCTCAGATGGCATTGGAGAGATGGTGATGCGCACGAACGACGATGGAAGATACGTATTCTCTTCTTCCAATCCGTACATCGTAAGAGGTGGCGATCTGATGATCTCGATCGATCTCGATTATTCGAAGCTTGAGAGGATCGAAGAGGGCCTTGGGGAGTCCTTCTTGTCTCCTCTATGGGCGTTGATCGATGAGAAAGTGATCTTCATGAACTTCGAAGGGGATGATGAAGAGGGGTCGATGAAAGTGTTTGCAATCGAAAGTGACAGCCATGGGATTCCCCTCGATTGGAATGTCGCAGTCGATGGCATGAACGAGTATTTCAAGTCGACCGGCGTGGAGATAGACGTAGAGAAAGGAACTGGAGAGGATGAGGAGATGGTCTCCGGGTACTTCTCCTCTTCCGGGTCGTCAGAGACTGTTGCCATCGTGCATTTGAATCAGGATGACGTAGTGTTCACGTCTGGGCGTTACCTTGTCTACGTAACGGGAAGCGTAAGACTTTACGACAGAAACGGGAATTTGACCGACGAGACGGACAGCCTTGGCGCCGTAGGGGAAGGCGCGTCCCTTCCGGTTGCACTCTCAGAGGCATTCCGCCAGGCTGGCGTCAACGCATCGATGTTACTTCTTTCCTTCATCTAGGAGGATTCTGATCTCCTCTGCCCACTTCTCCTCATTTGGCGTTTCGAGAACCAAGGGTTTCCCCTCGAGTCTTTCATCGTGCATGAGGTGTAGAAACGGCTCGATACCTATCAATCCTTCACCGAGGCTTTCGTGCCTGTCTTTGTGACTTGAGAGGGGCACCTTGCTGTCGTTCAGGTGCATCCCGATGAGTTTTTCCTCCCCGAAGCGGGAGAATACTTCGTCCATTACTTTCCCGACGTTCCCTTTGACGTCGTAACCTGCACCGAAGAGATGCATAGTGTCTATCGTGATGCCGATCCTTTCAGGGTGCTTTGAGAGCGCCATCATCTTTTCAAGCTCTTCAAGCTTGTCTCCGAGTACAGTCCCTGCACCTGCTGTGTTTTCAAGTGCTATCATCACGCTTTCAGTTCTTTCGAGCACTTGATCGATGAAAAGCACCGTGCGCTTTATCCCATCCTCTCTTTCACCTTCCACGTAGGCACCTGGGTGGATGTTCAGCGCTTTTAGATCTAGAAGCCTCGCCCTCTCCATCTCATCGAGCATCAGGAGAAAGGATTTCTCCCTGAGATCATCTTTCCCGGTTGCGGGATTTATCAGGTAACCTGCATGGGGAAGTACGCTTTCCCTTGGAAATGCAAGGCGTTTCATATTCTCTTCAAACGCTTTTATGCTTTCTTCTTCAAGCGGCTTTGCTTTCCATATCTTCTGGTTCTTTGTAAAGAGTGCAAATCCTGTTGCACCAAGCTCTTTCGCCCTCTCCGGGGCAAGCGATATGTCTTTTGCGATCGATACGTGCGGACCTATGTAGTACATGCTTGAATACTACACGTGAAATCGATCAATGAAAATGCTATGATGAAAAATCATGAACAACAATTTCACTCTCACCGGGACGTTCCATTCGGATGACTACAAGGGAGATGTCTGCGTATATGTGCATGGGAAGACGGGCTTTCCCGTGGTCTACTTCTCGAAAGACGACAACGAATCATTCTTCTCGTACCTCGTGTATACGCCCCCTGAGGATTCCAGCGGGGTATACCACATAATAGAGCATACCGTGCTCTCAGGAAGCAGGAAGTATCCTGTGAAGGATGCGTTTTCCAAGGCACTTTCGTATGGCGTGCCGTCATTCATGAACGCCATGACCGGCGTGGACAGGACGTACTACCTTGCTGCAAGCCCGGTGAAGAAGGATTTTGACAACATATTCAAAGTCTACACGGATGCGATCTTCGACCCTCTGATGAGGAAAGAGACGTTCATGCAGGAGGGCATAAGGATATCGTTCGAGGGAAAACCCCATTTCGAGGGCGTTGTATTTTCTGAGATGGAAGGGGCGTCCAGCCAGCATGAGAGCGTTCTTTCGTCTTTGTCCGCCCGTCCGCTTTTCCCATCAAGTCCGTTCTCGTTTGAAAGCGGAGGTCGACCCGACGAGATTGCAAAACTCGACTACGAAAGGTATATGAAGGCATTTGAAAATGCTTACGTACCTGGCAATATGGCGCTCTTTTTATATGGGAAGATGGACATCGAGGAGAAACTCGATTTCCTCGACTCGGAATACCTGTCAAAGAGGGAAGGGGGAAAGAGGATCGAGAGGGTTCGCGATGTGCCCCGTACAGGGGTCATAGAACGTCGAGGCACGTCTTTTTCCCAGGATGAGAAGGATGAGGGAAAGGCGAGCGTGATGCTTTCATGGAGGCTCTCGGATGCTTCGGACAGGATGGAACAGATAATAATCCAGATAGTGGTCGACCTCCTTTTGGGATCCCCGGGCTGCCCGCTTTATTCGAGCATAGTATCATCGGATCTTGGCGAAGACCTTTCGAGCGAGTCAGGGTATGTTCCCGACTACATCGACAACGTCTTCTCCGTGGGGTTTTCAGGGGCTCGGGAATCTGACAAGGATAAGATAAGCGATTTTCTTCTTTCAACGCTCAAAAGGATTGCAACCGAAGGGTTCGGAGAGAAGGAGGTTGAAGCTGCGATGAGGCGTTTCGAGTTCAACTTGCGTGAGATCCCCGGGGGGCTTCCCCTGGGAATGCGCGTTTTCTTCAGGCTCGACAGGGCGCTTGCATATGGAGCGGACATATTCCAGTACCTTTCCCCGAGGAAGGATATGGCGGAGCTTGGGAAGCTTGTCAGAGAGGACAAGGATTTCTTCTCGAAGTGGATAATGAAAAACCTCGTGGAGAACCCCGACAGGCTGCTTTCGGTTGTTGTGATGGATAAGAAAGAGGAGAAGAGGAACCAAGATGCGCTTGAAAGGATACTCGAGGAGAGGCTAGGAGTTGAGGCGAGAAAGGATTCGGAGTTGTTCAGTGCTTTCCAGAAGAAGGTAGACACGCCTGAAGAGGAGAGGAACTTCGTACACCTCGAAGAGGGGGATATTGAGGATGTTGAATTCAGGAAGAACCCCGTGGAAGAGGATGGGATTGCATACCAAAGCCTTTATACATCTGGTATCACGTACTTTGATCTTGCAATCGACGTTTCCGATTTCTCAAGCGAAGAACTTGCGCTTCTGACGCTGTATTCGCGCCTGATGACGATGCAAGGTGTGGATGGAATGGACCTTCCGACCTTCCAGACCGAGATGAGGTACAACACCGGAAGCTTTGCCCCGTACCTGGAGACAGGATGCGACGTGAACGGCATTGAACGCGCTTTCCTGATAGTCCGCATGAAGGTTTTGAAGGAGACAGGGCGCGATGCAGTTGCACTCTTGGTGAAGCTCTTGAAGAACGGGGTTTTCAAAAAGGATGAGATAAAAGCGGCGCTTACCGACATACTTACAGACTACCAGTCCGGATTGATCCAGAACGGGCATACTTTCGCGATAACACTCTCGGGGGAGGATTTTTCCCCTTCGCTCTATCTTGGCGAGCACCTTACCGGCGTAAGCTATTGGTTCTCTGCGCTCTCGTTCCTAAGCGATATCGATTCGCTTCCCGTGAAACTTGAGAAAGTCGTATCGAAGATGCTCTCAAGGGACAGGATGAGCGTCAATATCACATCCGATGAGGAGACAAAGGAAGAAAGCGCTGCGTTTGCATCCCTTTTTCTCTCATCATTCTCCTCATCAGGCGGATCGGGGGATATAAGTCATCCGTATAAAATAGGCGGGAGGAAGAAGGTCTACCACCTTCCTTCATCTGTTTCCTACATGGCGCTTGCCTCCCCGTTCTCAAACCTTGGTTTTGACGAGATTGCTTCCGACAAGCTTTTCCTTTCAATCCTCTCGAACGATCTCTTGTGGGACAAAGTGAGGGCGAAGGGTGGCGCGTACGGGGTGGGCGCCCTGAGCGACTCGATGGAAATGGCGTACTATTTCTACTCATACAGGGATCCGAGGATAGACGGCACGCTTGATGATTTCTTCTCTTCCGTGAGATTGCAGGAAATCGATTGCGAAAAACTCTCATCAGCCAGGTTCCAGGTCAAGAGCAACGACCTGAAAGTCCTTGCACCGGCACAGAAGAGCAAGATATACCTCAGGCGGAGGCTTTTCGGGATCAGCGACGAGTATAGGATCAATACGCGTAAGGCGCTTTCGAAAGTCACTCTTGATGATCTGGAAAACTCCCGGGAAAGGATATTTCGTTCGATGGAGAAGGAGAGTTCGGTTGCGCTCTTTTCTTCCCGCGCACTCGTAAAGGCCTCTTCGTATTTCGAGGAGGGGGAGGATCTTCCGTTCTGAGGAAACTTATGAGAGTTCTTGTTGCAGAGGATGATGAGTCAATAAGGAGCGTTTTGAAGGCTCACTTGGAGAAGAAAGGTTACGCAGTGGATGAGGCTGGAGACGGGGATGATGCCTCGGCGTTTCTGGCGACTACCTTGTATGACCTCGTACTGATTGACGTAATGATGCCGGGAATGAGCGGTTTTGATGTCGTTTCGCGATACAGGAAGCGATCGGGGAGTGCCCCCGTCATATTTCTGACTGCCCTCGATTCGGTTGAAGACAAGGTCAAGGGACTTGATATCGGGGGAGATGATTACCTTGTGAAGCCATTCAGCTTCGAAGAGCTCGATGCCCGCATCCGTGTAATCCTGCGTCGCAACGCCGATTCCGCGTCAAGCGTATTGAAAGTCGATGACCTTGAACTTGACATGAAGGGAAGGCGTGTATCCAGGGGAGGTGTGGAGATCTCGCTTTCGCAGAAGGAGTATTCGATTCTGGAGTACATGATGCTCAACAGGGATCAGGTGATCACACGCGACAGGTTGATCGAACACGTTTGGAACTTCGATTACAGCGGAGAGTCGAATGTAATCGACGTGTACATCAGATACCTGAGAAAGAAGATCGACACGGAGGGCAGAAAGCCCCTTATCCATACTGTGCGTGGCATAGGGTATGTCTTGAAGGAGTAGCGAAGTGGCGATGTCTATAAAGAAGAGGATCGTGCTTTGGTATGCGCTCTGGATGCTTCTTATTTTGGTGCTTTCCTCAGTCATACTGGTTTTCGCATACGATTATGCGATCGGGAACGAGCTCAGGAGCGAGATGCTTGAAGTCTTCGACGACGTGTATGACACGTACTACGAGAGAGGGGGACTCGGAGGGATCCCGACGAGGGATGACGGGGTGATAATAGTTGTACGGGATAACGACGGCAGCGTTCTCCGTGGACGTGTCCCATTCGATTTCCCCCTGTCAAGGTACTCCGAGAGCCTTGTCTCCTCTGGAAATTATTACTACCTCGACGGACGCATCTCCGAGGATCTGACTTTGCGCCTCATAGTCCCGAAGGAGCTTTCGAATCAGAGTACGTTCTCCATTGCCCTGATACTGGTCTTCCTTCCCTTGATAGTCGTCCTCTCCTCTGTCGGCGGGTATTTGATCGTCAGAAAAGCATTCAAGCCCCTTTACTCGGTGGTCTCCACATCCCGGATGATCGCGGAAAGCGGAGACCTTTCGAACCGGGTCGGGCTTTCGGACGGAAGCGAGGAGATGGTGATGCTTTCTTCTGCGTTCGACGACATGATAAGAAAACTTGAAGTTTCATTCGAGCGTGAGCGTCAGTTTGCAGATGACGTGTCGCACGAACTGAGGACTCCCCTTGCCGCCCTGATTTCAGAGACCGAGTATGCAAAGACTCTGGATAAAAGCGGAATGGAGAATGCATTGGAAAAGATGAGCGCGATAGAGCGTAGGCTCTCCCGCCTTTGCTCCCAGCTGTTGGAACTTTCGAGGGCCGACAGGGACAAGATCGTACTTGAAAAGGAGAGCGTGGACTTGAAAGAGCTCGTGGAAGCGACGTTGCTTTCTTTCAAAGAGGAGGCGGGAAAGAAGAACATCACACTTTCCCTCTCCGTAGTGGATGAAGCCCCTTTCTCAGGCGACAGGGATCAGTTGACCCGGCTTTTTATAAATTTGATATCGAATGCGATACGCTACGGGCGTGAAGGCGGCCACGTCGATGTGTATATCGGATGCGATGAGGGGCACTGGATGGTACGGGTTGAGGACGACGGGATCGGAATCGGGAAGGAGAACATCGGAAAAGTCTTCGACAGGTTCTTCCAGGAGGACAGGGCCAGGAACAGCAAAGGGCTCGGGCTCGGCCTTTCGATTTCGAAGTGGATTGCGGAAGCGCACGGCGGAAGGATTGAAGCTAAAAGCGAAAAGGGAAAGGGCAGTACCTTCACTTTGTTCCTTCCCGCTTGAATTTTCCAATCTTTTCATCTTCCTTTAATCTTTTTCCCCGATCATATGGCTGTGGATGGAAAAACTTTTAAAAGAGGTGATCTGATGAAAAGATTATTTGTTTTGTTCCCGGCTTTGTTTCTCTCACTTTCCATGCTTTTTGCCGCTCCGATTGAGAGAGTGGACGCGGAGGATATAGCGCTGGGGGATGCGGGGGTGAAGAGGGATGACGTGAGGTTCATCTGGTCTGATCTGGACAGGGATGACGGAAGATTGGTATATGACGTCGAGTTTTTCTTCGACGGAACCGAATACGATTACGAGATCGATGCGGAGGACGGAAGAATTTTGTCACTGGACAGGGATGCAGAGCGCTATGACAAGAGGTTCTTCGACGATAAGGACGGCTTTCTCTCACGCGACGGGGCATTGGAGATAGCGCTTCTCGATGCAGGGCTTGGACGAAAAGACATTTCCAGGGAGAAAATCGAACTGGAGCGTGATGACGGGTTTGTTTCATATGAGATCGAGTTCAGGTCGAACGAGGGGCGTTCGTTCGAGTATGTAGTCGGCGCAGCTGACGGCAGGGTATACAAAGCCGAGTGGGAACGCAGGCTTTTGAGGCAGGACAGGAACGCACCTTCCCTTTCCTTCGGGGAAGCCGAAAAGATAGCGCTTTCAGTTGTTCCGGGGGCAGATCCATCCGATCTGAGGATACATGAAGACAGGGATGACGGAAGAAGGACTTTCGAAGCTTCGATACTTTCCGATGGAATGGTATATGACTTCGAGCTTGATGCGGTCACTGGGGAGATCAGATCGTATTCGAAAGAGATTTGGTAACCGCGACAGAACGGAAGCAGCAGAAATCCTGCTGCTTCCACATCCCCTTTGCTTTGAGCTTTTAAACTGAAAGCTGTGAATGGAATGGGTTATCCCATCCAATAATATTTTTACTACTTCATTTTTCTTTTTCAAGTGGTGTTTTCCTCAAATTCCAAAGTAAAAAGTAAACTTTACTGTTGTTTTTTGTTTTTTCTGCTCTTTTCCGTATAATTGAGGAAAAGGAGCGTAGAATGGCAAAGTACGTGGGATCGATAGATCAGGGAACTACGAGCACCAGGTTCATAATCTTCGACGAGAAGGGTCAGATCGTTTCAGTCAGCCAGAAGGAGCATAAGCAGATATACCCACAGCCGGGGTGGGTTGAGCACGATCCTGATGAAATCTGGAAGAATACCGTCGATGTAATAAAGGATGCGATGGGTAAGGCGCGGGTTGCTTCCAGTGATATCGCTTCAGTCGGCATCACGAACCAGAGGGAGACTGTACTTCCCATACTTCGCTCCTCGGGTAAAGTGCTCTACAACGCAATAGTGTGGCAGGATCTGAGGGGATCCGAGTGCATAGAGAGACTGAAGGAAGTGAAGAGCGAGGATGAAGTCAGGGATAAGACAGGGCTTTTGTACTCCCCGTATTTTTCCGCAAGCAAGATCAGGTGGCTTTTGGACAACGTTCCCGAAGTGAAGATGCACGAAGGGGATCCTGACATGGTATTCATGACGATGGATGCCTTCATCCTCTACAAGCTCACGGGGAAGGTATGTACTGACATGACAAACGCATCAAGGTACATGCTGATGGATATCAGAACGGGTAATTGGGACGGCGATATGCTATCCCTGTTCGGAATACGTGAGGAAAACTTACCGACGATCACATCGTCATTCGGCATTGTGTACGGCTGTACGCTTCCCGGATCTCCGTTCCCATCCCCTGTGCCCGTCTCGGGCATGCTCGGCGATCAGCAGGCTGCGCTCTTCGGCCAGGCATGTTTTTCCAAAGGAGAGGGGAAGTGCACGTACGGCACGGGATGTTTCATGCTCCAGAACACAGGAAGCGAACTATTCCAAAGCAGCCACGGCCTCTTGTCGACCGTTGCATACAAAGAGGAGGGAAAAGCTCCGTGCTACGCGCTTGAGGGCTCCGTTGCGATCGCAGGTTCCCTTGTCCAATGGATACGCGACAGCCTGAAGATGGTGAATAGCGCAAAGGAGCTCGATGAACTTGCCGAGAGCGTACCGGACTCGGGTGGAGTTTACATCGTCCCGGCTTTCTCGGGCCTTTTCGCCCCGTACTGGCGAAGCGATGCGCGCGGTGTGATCGCAGGTCTCACCGGGTTTGTCACAAGGGCGCATATCTGCAGGGCAGTCCTGGAGTCAACTGCATTCCAAGCTTACGACATTTTCTCCCAGATGGAACTCGATTCATCGATCAAGATAAGCTCCCTGAAGGTGGATGGGGGGATGACGAACTCCTTCCCGCTCATGGCTTTCCAGAGCGACATATTGCAAGTTCCCGTCATCAGGCCTTTGATCGTCGAGACGACTGCGCTTGGCGCTGCGTACGCATCCGGGCTTTCAGTCGGGCTGTGGAAGGATACCGATGAACTCAGGGGACTATGGAAGGAACAGACCAGATGGAACGCAACGATGGATGACAAAGAGAGAAGAAAGAAGGTAGGATTTTGGAAGAAGGCAGTTTCCAGGACGCTGGACTGGGTTTGAGCTATGGAGGAGTTCTAAGGGATGCTTGATGTTGTTTCCAGTTTGTCACCGGCCGATTGCATACGACTTTTGGTGCAAGTGGCGATTCTCGCTTTTATTTTCTACCGCCTTTACGAGATATTGGCAGACAACCTCGGACGTCAGACCATGTTCCTTGGCGTCTCTTACGCGCTCTTTTATGCGTTCTGCGTCCTCTTCAAGCTCTCAGTACTCGAATACATACTTGAGAATGCATTCATTCCGCTTCTCCTGCTGATGCTCGTCTTCTTCCATCCGGAACTCAGACGGGCGTTCTCTTCCGCGTTTTTGCGCAAGACTGGGTTTTTCCGCATGGGCGGTCAGACTACGGGGGAACAGATCGATTCGATTCTCAATGCGTGCAACATCCTCGTCGAGAAGAAGAGGGGTGCCTTGATAATCTTCCCGCGCCACACTGATATAAAGAGCGTGCTTGATTCGGGTACAAGGCTTAACGCAGACCTCTCATCGACGTTGCTTCTGACGATATTCGATCACGATACGCCGCTTCATGACGGAGCTGCCGTGATAGAAGCGGGAAGGATATCTTATGCAGCTTGCTACCTCCCTCTTTCAGAGCAGACAGGAATCAAGGCCTCTTTCGGTACGAGGCACAGGGCTGCGCTGGGGCTTGCTGAGAATTCGGATGCGATTGCACTTGTGGTTTCGGAGGAAACCGGTGCGATCTCGCTTGCGTACAACGCGAACATCTACTATGACCTTGACAACAGCACGATCAAATCGGTGCTCCTCGATCTGTTCTCATACAAGGACGTGCTGCCCAAGGACGTGAAGGAGAAAGAGTCGAATGAAGTTGAATCATAAGCTCATAGCCAATTGGGGGGCGAAGGTGCTCTCCGTGGTACTGGCGCTCTTTGTAGTCCTTGCAATCGAGTTTTCGACGATAACGAACAGGGTCGTCACGATCCCTATTTCAGTCCAGCTTCCCCCTAAAGGGGATTACACTCCATCATCCTTGGTTCCGACCAAGATAAACGTAGTCATCTCCGGGGATGAGGATGTGATATACCTTGTCGACCCGGCGGAAGTGCATGCCCACGCCGATTTCTCGAACGTAAGCGGTGGAGGGATAGTGCAGGTCCCTGTGCTTTTGGAGTACAACCAGAACGTGTACCAGCGTGATTCGATATCGCTGAGGGCAGACCCGTCGAGCGTGCGCATACTCTTTACGGAGGTGACCAAATGATCCGCGGAGTAGGAATCGATGTAGTTGAAGTATCCCGCTTCGAGGACCGTCCGGAAGCGTTTCTTGCAAAGCTTTTCACCCCGGAAGAGCTCGAGATATGGCACAAGAGGGGGAATGTCACAGAGTACCTTGCATCGAGGTTTGCTGCAAAGGAAGCGTTCGTGAAGGCGCTCGGGGAAGGATTCGGGGAGATAGGGCCGAAGGATGTCTCTGTCGGGGACGATGAGAAGGGTAAGCCATACATAATCCTCTCTGAAAAGGGGAAAGAGAAGGTCAGAGGATCTTTCGTGCACCTTTCGATAAGCCATGAAAGGAGCGTCGCTGTTGCGGCGGTTGTGATCGATGGCGAGAAGTGACTGGAAGAGACCTGATTCGTTTCCCCTTCCGAAGGAGGGGGAGCGCCGGGTGATCCTCACGCTCTCATACGACGGTTCGCTATTCCACGGATGGCAAAGCCAGAACGGGGAGGTCTCGGTCCAAGGGGAGATCGAGCGGGTGCTTTCGGAGATGCTATCGCGTCGGGTCGTGGTGCAGGGCTCGGGCCGTACCGACAGCGGGGTTCATGCGTTGATGCAGGTTGCACACTTTGATTTCCCGGTCGGAATAGACGGGGAAAAGTTCAAAGTCATACTCAATACAAGGCTTAAAAAGGGCATAAGAATCCTCTCTTCAGAGGATGCCGAAGGACCTTTCCATGCCCGTTATTCGACGATGAGCAGGGAGTATTGGTACCTTGTCAAGGACTACCAGTCGTTCCTTCCATTTGATTCAGGTTACGTGTGCCAGGTGGAGAAACTTCCCCCGATCGATCTCTTGGATACTTATGCGTCGGTATTGAAAGGTACGCACGACTTCACTACATTCTCCTCAAGCCGGGACAAGTCGCTTTCAAAGATGAGGGATGTATACGTATCCGGATGGGATATGATAAGCGACAAGTTCTCACTTCCCCTTCTAAGGTACAGGGTTGCGGGGAACGCATTTTTGTACCATCAGGTGAGAAGCATGGTCGGAAGCATGCTTGAATTTGCAAAGAAGGGAAAAAGCAAGGACGAGTTCAGGGAGCTTTTGGCGTCAAAGGATCGCATGAAGGTTGGAAAGACAGCGCCACCCGACGGGCTTTACCTTGCGGAAGTGAGTTACGACAGCGGGAAATACGAATGGTTCGAAAGGGGGGAGGAGAGGTGAAGGAAGATACCGGAAAGGAGTTGCTCCTCTCGCTTCTGGATGATGCAAAAGCACTTTTGGATAAAGACTACCTCCATGAGAAGGATGGCAAGCTGGAATACACTGTGATGCTTCAAGGAAAAGAGAGTGGGGGGAACGTTCCTGGTGACGACTACAGGGATTGCCACAGCTGCCCGCTCTGGCGTAGCAAGGTCATCACGCCCGATCTTCCTTTCGATCAGATCGATGTGCTTTCGGTCGTCGCGCTTCCATCAAGCCCCGCATCGCTTTTGACGAGGGAAGAGGAGGTGATGTACACGAAGGAGATGGAGAACGTATTGAAGCTGGGTTTTTCAAAGCGGAGGCTTTCCTCCATCCTCAAGTGCTACAGCAACACATTCGATGAAAAGTACGCTGATCTCTGCAAGATACATCTCAGGGCGGAGATGGCGTTCCTCAAGCCCCGTCTGATGATACTTTTCGGTTCCGATACGGCGCGCTACATGCTTAAATCGAGGTGGCATGGGAAAATGGACGATGTGAGGAAGAAGGTTTTCAACATAAACGGCGTCGAGACGATCGCAACATACAGCCAGAAGGAGTGCATTTCAAATCCCAAGCTCAAGAAGGCTGTCATGGAGGATCTTCTATTTGCTTTGGAGCATCTCGGGAAATGATCCGGTATTGCAACGTCGCATTGAAAGTGCCAATGAAGAACAGCACGTTCACCTACTCATTCGACTCGGATGAGGAGATACTCTACAGGCGGGTCATAGTTCCTTTTGGAAACAGGAAGAAGGAGCTCGTGGGTTTCGTTCTCAGCGTCGATGATTCGATCGGAGAGTGCGGATACGAGATCAAAGCGATAAAGAGGGTGCTTGACGACGAGAGCGTGATATCCAAAGAGCAGGTTGTCCTCGCCGGGAGGATGGCTTTCTTATACAAGTGCTCGGTCGGGGAGGCGCTTTCGCTGATGGTTCCAAATGCACGGAGGGAAGTGGAGTCATCACCTCTTTTCATGCCGTCGTCTTTCAAGAGGATCGAGAACCTCTCACCCGATCAGGAGAGGGCGCTTTCCGAGATAAGGGAGAAAAGAAAGGATGGAAAGAGGGTTTTCTACATCTACGGAGTCACAGGATCGGGCAAAAGCGAAGTTTACATGCGCCTTGCAGAGGAGGAGATCGAAAAAGGAAGGCAGGTTCTTTTCCTGGTGCCTGAGATAACACTTTCCGAGCAGGTCTCTTCGGAAGTGTACGAACGTTTTGACAAGAAAGTTGCGATCATGCACTCATCCCTTACACCCAGTCAAAGGCTGAAGGCTCATAGGGCGATAAGAAACGGGGATGTGAAGTTCGTAATCGGTGCACGGAGCGCTGTCTTCGCTCCGTTTGAAAACCTCGGCCTCATAATCCTCGATGAAGAGCATGAGCAAAGCTACAAAAGCGGAAACAGTCCGCGCTATCATGCGCGTCAGATCGCCCAGATGAGAAGCGAGTACAACGACGCACTATTGGTGATGGGCTCTGCAACCCCCTCATTCGAATCGTTTGAAGCGATGAGAAATGGCAGGATTGAGGAGATAAGGATGAGAAACAGGATCGGGGATGGCGCGTTCCCGACTGTCAAGGTCGTCAACATCCTCTCATCCCGTACTTTGATTTCAGATGCGCTTAAAACCCAGATGGAGAGGGAATTCAAGGAGGGAAAGGGCGTTATTCTCTTTCTGAATAGGCGTGGGTACTCAGAGAGCCTACACTGCAACACCTGCGGGGAGACTTTCCAATGCCCGAACTGTTCCGTCTCGCTCACTTACCACAAGAGAAGGCACCGTCTTGAGTGCCACATATGCGGCTACTCCGAGAAGCTTCCCGAGGTTTGCCCGAACTGTTCGAGCCACGATATCAAATCGGTTGGGTTCGGTACCGAGCAGATAGAGGATGAAGTCAGAAGGCTCTTTCCATTCAAGAAGGTGTGCCGGTTGGACTCGGATGCATCGGGCGGGGACAGGAAATACATTGCAAAGGTTTTAAGCGACTTCAAAGAGGGGAGGATAGACATACTCCTCGGAACACAGATGATTGCAAAAGGGTTGAATTTCCCACTGGTCTCGCTCGTGGGGGTCGTGAATGCAGACATCTCCTTGCACGTTCCTTCGTTCAGGGCCAATGAGAGGACTTACGAGCTTTTGAAGCAGGTTGCAGGCCGCGTCGGTCGCTACAGGCCCGACGGAAAGGTCATCGTACAGACCTCGGAGGTTGCAAACCGCGCGATAAGGGCGATAGAACTCAACGAGGACGAAGAGTTCTATTACGAAGAACTGGATGCAAGGCGGGCTTTGGATTTCCCCCCGTACTCACGACTCGTGGATTACACGCTCCGTTCGAAAGTCGAGGAGAAGGCGCGGACCGGCGCATTTGAGCTGGAGAGGGTTTTGAGAGCGCTCACATCAAAGCTGGAGGGGGTCGAAGTGTATCCTGCAACAAGTTGCCTTGTGGAGAGGAAAAACACATACTATAGATATCATGTGCTCATCTCTTCAAAGGAAAAGGCCTTTTCAAGGCTTCTTGTCCTGCTTGATGAAGTTGAAGCGCTTTATAAGGTTCCTTCGGGCGCGTACCTTGAGATTGATGTGGATCCGGTGGACATATCGTGACGGTTGCCCCGAAGAACGGATGAATATAGAATTTCATTGTTTCAATAGGAGTAAATTATGCTTGAGATATACAGGTTGGGTGAGGATGTCCTCAGAGAGAAGACGAAGGATGTGAAGGTGTTCGATTCGGCATTTTCCCTTTTGATTGATGCGATGTTCGAGACGTTGGATGATGCCGACGGTGTAGGGCTTGCCGCACCTCAGATCGGAGTGTCCGAGAGGTTTTTCATCGTCGACTTGCACAGGGGAAGCGGATCGCGATACGTATTCGTGAACCCCGAGATAATCGAAACGAGCCTTGAAGAGGTGCCTTACGAGGAGGGCTGTTTGTCAGTGCCCGGCGTGTACAGGAACATAATGAGGCCTGAGAAGATAAAGGTACAGGCGCAGAATGTCGAGGGAAAGAGGTTCACGATCGAGGCCGAAGGGCTCCTTGCACGTGTGATCCAGCACGAAAACGACCACCTCAATGGAAAACTCTTCGTTGATTACCTCCCTCCGGAGGATCAGGAGAAGATTGAAAAGAGGATGAGGAAGATGGAGAAGAAGGAGAAGAGGAAAAGGAAGTGAAGATTGTTTTTGCAGCAACAGGGGATATAGCGATCCCCGCATTCGAAGCCCTCGTGGAGAAAAACCTCGTTTCGATGCTCCTCACAGCTCCGGATCAGAGGGGAAAGCGCGGCAACAAGCTGATTCCTCCGAAGATAAAGGAGATCGCACTTTCTTTCTCAATCCCGGTCTTCCAGCCCGAGAGGATAGGTAGAAAGGAGAGGGAGTACATCGTAGCGGAAGCGAAGGCAGATACCCTTGTTTCGTTCTGCTATGGAAAGATATTCGGACCGAAATTCCTCTCGTGCTTTTCTGAAAAATACAATATCCATCCATCGATCCTTCCGAAGTACAGGGGGTGCGCACCGCTTTATGCAACCATACTCAACAGGGATGGGAAGTATGGGATATCGATCCAGGATATAAGCGAGAAAGTGGACGAGGGGGATGTGTTTTCAAGCATGGAGTTCCCTCTTGACGGAAAAGAGGACAGGAAGACTCTTGAGGAGATTGTTTCGATCAAGGCAAGGGATATGGTCTCTTCATTCTTCTCAAATCCGGATGCGTTTTCTCCTCATCGTCAGGAGGGGGATGGCTCATACACGAATTTCATCAGGAAAGAGGACGGCATCCTGGACTTCTCGAAAAGCGCCGAAGAGCTTCACGCCCTGATACGCGCGCTTTATCCGTGGCCGAAGGGTACTACTACCCTCGACGGGTGTCCGTTCTATCTCTTGGGCGTTTCATCATCCGTGTTCGCTCCGTTTGAAAAGACGAACGGGGAGATTCCCGGAACGATCGTTTCATACGAGGACGGAAAGGGTTTGAAGGTTGCAACCGGGAACGGCTACCTCTACGTCACAAGAGTGCAGGAAGCATGCCGGAAGGAGATGGATGCAAAGAGCTTTGTAAACGGCAGAAAGGATATATTTGGAAAGGTTTTGGGGGAGTAGTGATGAAGAAGGCTTTTGCTCTCTTTCTCCTTTTGATGCTCTCGCTGCCCATTTTCTCAAAGCCTACCTTCGCTTTGGTGCTCTCAGGGGGCGGTGCCCGTGGAATTGCGCACATCCCGATCCTCCAAGAGCTTGACAGGCGTGGAATAAAGCCCGACTACGTGATCGGAACGTCGATGGGTGCATTGGTAGGGGCATTCTATGCAGCGGGCTATTCGGGGGATGAGATAAGAACGCTTGTCGAAAATACGGATCTTCCCATCCTTTTCCAGAAATTCAACGTCAGGGGAACCGAGTCAAGGCTTCGAGGAAGCGGTGAGGATTTTCTCAACAACATTGCAGTCATACGTTTTTCCGATGACAACATAGGCTCGACCAACGGTCTGATAGACGACGCCTTGGTCGCATCCTTCATCAGGGAAAACCTCGCATCCGTATTGAGCGTAACCGACTTCGATGAACTCTCAATCCCGTACAGGGCTGTCGGAACCGACATCGGAAACGGTAGGAAGGTCGTGTTCTCTCAAGGTGACTTCTTCGATGCAATACGCGCGTCGATATCGATTCCGATTGCTTTCATTCCGGTGGAGCTCGAGGATGGAAGGTACATAGTCGACGGCGGACTGGTGGATAACATCCCGGTAAGCGTTGCAAAGGAACTAGATTCCGACTTGATACTCTCCGTTGATGTGAACAACACTCTCGAGAGCAACAACGTAAACAAAGAAAACATAGGAACGCTCACAGGGCTGTTGAGCGTTTTTCTCGATATGATAACGCTCGAGGGGATAGAAGAGAGCTACAGGGAGACTGACTACATGCTCATCCCCGATGTACGCGAATTCGGCGTTCTGGATTTCGCATCAAGCGGGAAGATACTTGAAAAGGGTGATGTGTGCGTAGAGGAGAACAAGGAAGTTTTCGACGAACTGGAAGAGATCCTGGGTACATCCGATGAGAAGGTCGTCAGGTACTCCGAGATCGAGCCTTTGATCATAACTTCGATCTCCTACCCGGGGCTTGAAGAGTACTACAAGGAGTTCGACAAGTTCCTCTCAAAACCTTTTGACAAAGAGAACGCAAAGGCACTTGAAGAGCTTCTGAGATACATAAAGGAAAAGGAGAACCTTCTCTCAATCACATATTCACTCTCAAAAGATGGGAGGATCGACTTGGAAGTCGAGGAGTATGAGAAGCTTCCATCATCCCTTTCGGTGGGCCTTTCACTCGATGCCAGGGGCACATACCAGGTCAAGAACAACGATTTTTCGTTCAGCTTCGTTCCTGTCTTCGATCTCTTGCTGGACCTCGGGCTCGGAGAGAGCGGGAACGTTGCAATCGGATTGGATATAGATTCGTACTCCGATCTATTAGTCGGCTACTACCATACGTTTTTGGATGATGACAGCCTGATGCTCTTTCTCGAAGGGCGCGTCGGGGTCGGTTCGTTGTCGATGCTTTCAAAACCAAGGAGGATCGACAAGATCGACACTACCGATTTCGGTTCTTCTTTCTCATCGGGTCTTTCATACGACATTGCAAACGAATTCAACTTAGGCCTGACATTCGACCTCGACATTGCAGTCTTGGGGGAGATAAGGAGCGTTGACGCCTCAATTCCTGACAGGCCACGCGAGTTCGTGATCCATCCGCTCTCATCACTTTTCGTCGAGTACAAGAATTATGTCGGGCGCGGCGCGGACACGACCGGATTCGGATTCAACTTCGATTTTTCGATCGCACTCGAAGGGGAGTTGTTCTACAAAGGGGAATTTTCGTTCGAATCGAACTTCCAGACCGAAGTTCCATTCATGAACGTCCTCTTTGACATGGATCTGTTCGCATCCCGATACGATCCGCTTCTGGGATCAAGCTACATGGTCACCGAAGGAGGGTTCATGACAAGGGATTACGTATCAGCCATTCTCGGGTTGCGGTTCTTCCTCCCGGCAAACCTCTACTTCGATGTTGCGTTCGTTGCAGAAGGGTATGAGAACCCGCAAAAGCACCACCAGAGGCTTTGGGCGAAAAGCGACAACCTCATCCCGTTCGCCCTCATATCGGATTACTCCCTCGGGGGAAAGGTCGCACTGGGCTATCCGACGGATTTCGGGGATGTGAGCATCTACTTCTTCTTCGATCACCATGGCTCTCTTTCTTTCGGAGTTTCGTTCATATGAGAAGGTGGTACAGCTATTCGACATACCTTGAGAACCGGTTCGGAAAGAGAGTCTTCAGAATCGGAGTAGACGGCGGCTTTTCTTGCCCGAACAGGGAAAAGGACAAGAGCGGCGGATGTGCGTTTTGTGACGTGGCCGGGGCTGTTGCAGTCTACCAGAGGAAAGGGGAAGGTGGATTTACCCATAAAAGTGCTGTCGAGGAGTCTCTTTCAGGGAGAGCTCCCTTGATCCTTTCGTTAAAGGATCAGATAGAAAAGGGCAGGGGGTTTCTCTCATCAAGGTACAATGCCGAGGGCTTCTCGCTCTATTTCCAGTCGTTTACGAACACTTATGCGCCCCTTGAAAAACTCAAGAGGATATATGACGAAGGGCTCTCGTACGGCCCGTTCGATGAATTTATAGTATCGACAAGGCCCGATGTACTCCCCGATGATGTGATAGACCTCCTTGCCTCATACAGATCAGACAAGATGGATGTCTGGGTCGAGTTGGGATTGCAAAGTGCCAATGACCGTACACTTGAAAGGATCAACAGGGGGCATTCGGTGGACTCTTACGTAGATGCTGTCGAAAGGCTCAAAAAGCGTTCAATCCTTGTGTCCACACATGTGATCCTGGGCCTTCCCGGGGAGGGAAGGGAGGATTGGGTGAGAACTTCGCGCCTTGTGAGCGACCTCTCATCCGATGCAGTGAAGATCCACAATTTGCAAATCCTTCTGGGTACCAGGATGGAAGAGGAGTACAGGAAAGGGAGGGTCAAGGTACTCGATGAGGAGGAGTACCTCGATGCCTTGATATTGTTTTTACGCAATCTTTCCTCTAAAGTTATTGTCGGTAGACTCATCGGGGAAAGTCCGATGCACCGTCTGGTCGCACCACGTTCTTTCCCTGACAAATCGAAATTCCTCTCACACCTTGAAAAGAGGATGGAGGAGGAGAATTGCTTCCAAGGAGACTTGTACGATGCTTGAAGATACGATCGCATCTGCCATAGTCGATGCTTCGATGTTCCTCCCGGAACACGTCGAGGATTTGATCAAGAAAGCTGCAAAAAGCGAAAAGAACAGCTACGCCCGCTTTGCACTCTCATGTATCGTTGAAAACATCAACCTTGCAAGGGAGAAGGAACTACCCCTTTGCCAGGACACCGGGATGCTCTACGTCTTTGTAGAAGTCGGCAAGGATGCAAGGTTTTCATACAAAGCGCTCTCGGGAGCGTTGGAAAAGGGTATCAAGAAGGGGATGAAGGAGGGCGCGTTCCGTGAAAGCGTCGTATCCGATCCGGTGTTTGATCGGAAGAATACGAATACAAACCTTCCTCCGGTGATCAACTATTTCTTCGTGGATGGAAGCGACATAACGCTCACTTTCCTTTTGAAGGGGTTTGGCAGTGAGAACTGCTCCGGGGTGCGTATGATCAGGCCCACTGATGGAAAGGATGGGGTGATCGATGCTGTCATCGACATCGTAAGAAGCGCAGGGGGAAAGCCTTGTCCTCCGATGTTCCTGGGAATAGGCGTAGGGGGAACGATGGATAGAGCTGCCATTCTCTCCAAGAGAGCTCTTGTCTACGAAGGAAAGAAGGACAAAAGATACAAGGAGCTTGAAGAGGAGATACTTGGGAAAGTGAATGCACTAAGGATCGGCGCCTCGGGACTCGGTGGTGCGCACACAGCGCTTTCGTGCTCCGTACTCTACGAGCCTACGCATATTGCAGCCCTTCCCGTTGCCGTCAGCATAAACTGCTGGGCGGACAGGTTCGTGAAGGTCGTCGTAAAGGGAGGATTCGATGAAGAGGACGCTTGAACTTCCATACGAAGAGAAGAAACTTCTTGAGATAAGAAAGGGTGATGAGGTCACACTCTCCGGGGTGCTTTACGTCGGGAGGGATATGGTTCATAAGAGACTTTATGATGCAATCCGGTTCTCCCAACCTTTACCTTTCCAGTTTGAATCGAACGGCATCTACTACATGGGCCCTTCCCCGAAGAAAGGTTCGTTCCCGTTCGGAGCAGCAGGCCCCACTACTAGTGCACGGATGGATCCGTTCTCTCCCCTTTTGATTGAAAACGGGCTTCGCTTGATGATCGGAAAAGGTCCGAGGGACAGGAGCGTCATCTCATCCATCAAGGAGCACAAGGGGCTTTACCTACAGGCGATCGGGGGGTGCGGCGCGCTCTATGCATCGTGCATCAGGAAAGCTGAAGTCGTTGCATACTCATCACTGGGCCCTGAAGCGTTGATGAAGATCGAAGTCGAGGATTTCCCGACTCTATGCATAATCGACTCCGAAGGTGAGGTGCTATGAGGGTGAGAGCCTTCCGTATCATACTTCCGATTTTGCTTCTGATCGTTCTTTCCTCGTGCTTTTTCCCATCAAACGATGAAAAAAGCGGTGCAGGGGAATCGCGACTACCATTGATGGACCTCGATAAACCAGAGAGGATCGAGGACAAGTTCTCTTATGCATACGGATATCTTTTCGCATCGACGATCGAGGAACAGCCCGATATAAGGGAAGAGTATTTTTTAAAGGGAATGCTCGACTACTTCGGAGACCCGTTCTACGACGAAGAGGAGATCGATGACATACTCGCAGAGTACCAGATGCGTCGGATCGTGATCGCTGAAACCAAGCGCGAGAGCCTTTCGAAATTGAACAAGGAGAATGCGGAAGCCTTCCTTGAGATAAACGGAAAAAGAAGCGGGGTAGTCACGCTCGAAAGCGGAATAGAGTACGAAGTGTTGGATAAGAGTGGAAGCGGGGTAAAGCCATCTGAAGGGGATGACGTGGTCATAGACTACCAGGTCACGCTCTCGGACGGACGCCTTGCAGATGCTTCCTACGACAGGGGAGGCGCGACAAGGCTTCCTCTCTCATCTCTTGTAGAAGGGTTCAGGGAAGCCATTTTGGTGATGGAAGAGGGGGATTCGTACCGCTTCTGGATTCCCCCGGAGCTTGGCTACGGCGAAGAGGGCAAAGGGGACGTGGGACCGAACGAGCTACTTGTTTTCGAGGTCGTCCTCAGCGATGTCATCAATGATGGGAATTGATTCGGCAATCCTTTCAACACTCCAGGTTGCAAGTCTCGAGCGTTCTTTTCCTATGTAGATCGATCTCATCCCTGCGTTTACTGCACCCTTGATGTCGCTTGTCTCGCTGTCTCCGATGACGATTGATTTCTCCCTGACTCCTTTTATCTTTTCAAGAACGTAGTCAAAGAACCTCACATCGGGCTTTTGGAAACCTATCTCCCGGGAGATGAACACATCGTCAAAGTACTTTCCTATGTCCGCTTTCTCGATCCTTGAGCGCTGTACCGAGGGTGTGCCGTTCGTGATGATGAACGATGAGATACCTTTCTTCCCTTTCACCCTCCCGAGGGTTTCGATCGCGCCCGGGATCAGGATCGCTTCATTTGAAAGGTTTTCTTGATAAAGCTTTGCGAGCTTTGCATAGTCCACATCGTTTCTTCCGATTTTCCTCAGGAATATCTCGAAGCGCCTTGCTTTGATCTCATCCTGGCTGGTCGTGCCTTTCTCGTATTCCTTCCATAGGCTGTCGTTCACTGCCGAATAGAGCGTACAGATTCCGTCATCCGCGCTTATGTTGAATTTTCTGAGTGACTTCCTCAGGCTGTTTTCCTCGCCTTTCTTGAAATCCAAAATCGTTCCATCCAGATCGAAAAGAAGAAATATCATGCTACAATAATAGTAAATGGAGATGATAAGATGAAGAACCTCGTTTTCCTGATATTGCCATCGCTTCTGATGCTTCTGACGGGAATAATACTATTGCTGTTTCCTGATCAGGTTGCCTCGATATTCGTGATAATATTCGCTTTCTACCTCTTGGTGATGGCAGTCATGAACATCTTCCAGATGTACAAGCTCAACAAAAGGGAGAACCTGAAGGGGATATTCAGAATATCGTACTCCAAGGATATCGTGGTGTGCATCATCTCCATACTGGTGGTTTTCTTCGTCCTCGGCAGGAACTCGCGTGGGCTTAGTATCTTCGTCTATCTGATATCATTTGCGTTCTTTATCACAGCGCTTTCCGACCTTGTGACCGAATTGAGGATGAAGGAGATGGGGATAAGGGAGGATGTGAGCGTCTCGGTTATAGTCCACTTCATCCTCTGCCTGATCATATTCCTTTTCCCGCACTTCGTGGGAACGATTGTTTTTTCGATTTCCGCGATCTGTCTTATTGCAGCTGGAACGGTAGGATTGACCCGCGTATGGTACATGTACCACCCGGGTGACAGGGACATCACCATTTGACACAGACATGGCATAGGTGAGAAAATCATTTTAATTTCTTTACCTTGAAATATCCGGGGAGTATATGACGATAGATTTTTCCAAAGGTGATGGATTGGTTCCTGCAGTAGTTCAGGATGCAGTTACGGGGAAGGTTTTGATGCTTGGCTACATGAACGAGGAGGCCTACAGGCTCACTCTCGACAGGCGTCTTGTGACATTCTGGTCCCGAAGCCGTAAACGGATTTGGACTAAAGGGGAGACGAGCGGAAATTTCTTGCAATTGAGGGAGATCCTTGCAGATTGCGATGGCGATACCCTGCTTGTGAAGGCAATCCCGTCCGGCCCCGTATGCCATACCGGAAGCGATACGTGTTTCGGAGAGGATAACGAACCTGCGGAAATCTCATCCCCTGAATTCCTTTTCTACCTTGAATCTGTGATCAAGGACAGGCGTGACAACCCTGCCGAGGGAAGTTACACGAACCACCTCTTCTCAAGGGGGCTCAACAAGATTGCACAGAAAGTGGGGGAAGAGGCTGTAGAGTTGGTGATCGCAAGCAAGGACGAGGACAAGGACCTCTTCCTAGGGGAAGCTGCGGACTTGGTTTATCACTTCCTTGTGTTGCTATCTGAAAAAGACACATCCCTCTCTGAAGTCGTGGATGTGCTCAAGGCCCGCCACTCAAGATGAAGAAAGGGCCGGTTTCCCAGCCCTCTATGATCATTTCATGATTTTCCTGAAAAGTGCTTTGAAATCATCGATATCAGCATCTTTCGGATTTCCAGGTGCGCATGCATCCGCTTTTGCACTCTTTGCGAGGAAGTCGAGATCCTCTTCTTTGATCGCATCGAGCTTCTCCGGGATTCCTACGTCCTTGCTGAGAGCCTTGACAGCTTCTATTGCTGCTTTCCTGTACTCTTCCCGGCTCATCGAGTCGACGTTCTTGACGCCCATCGCCCTTGCAATCTCCCTGTACTTCTCTCCGGTTGCCTCCTGATTGAATTCCATGACGATAGGGAGCATCATCGCGCATGCAACTCCGTGCGGCGTGTCGTATACTGCGCCGAGGGTATGTGCCATCGAGTGTGCAATTCCAAGTCCTACATTGGAAAATCCCATTCCTGCGATGTACTGGCCGAGTGCCATATCCTCGCGTCCCTTTGCATCCCCGCCGACGGATGCGCGGAGGCTTCTTGCGATTATCTCGATCGCCTTGAGATGGAACATATCAGACATCTCCCATGCACCTTTTGTAGTATAGCCTTCGATTGCGTGTGTAAGTGCATCCATTCCGGTTGCTGCACAAAGCCCCTTGGGCATCGTTGCCATCATGTCAGGATCTACAACTGCCACAACAGGCATGTCGTGCGGATCGACGCATACGAACTTCCTCTTCCTTTCGGTGTCCGTGATGACGTAGTTGATCGTTACTTCTGCTGCCGTTCCAGCTGTGGTCGGGACGGCAATTATAGGAATGCATGGATTTTTCGTCGGAGCAGTACCCTCAAGCGACCTTACGTCCTCGAACTCCGGGTTTGCGATTATGATTCCGATCGCTTTTGCAGTATCCATCGATGAGCCGCCGCCGATTGCGACGATGTAGTCGGCTTTTGCGTCCTTGAACGCCTGTACCCCGTGCTGTACGTTCTCGATCGTAGGATTTGCCTTGATGTCCGAATAGAGCGTGTAATCGAGGCCGTTTTCCTCAAGCACTTTCGTAACTTTCTTTGTGACACCGAACTTCACCAGATCAGGGTCTGAACAAACAAAACCTTTCTTGAATCCCCTTGCCTTTGCTTCCGTGGCAATTTCCTTTATCGCTCCTGAGCCATGATAGCTGGTCTCGTTGAGCATGAACCTGTATGACACTTTGAGTATCCTCCTTGAATGAGAATAGTAGTGGAAATGGAAATTGGCAAACCCGATTTGGACAAAGCCGGAACTTTTTGCTCTTTTCCAAATATGGAAGAGTTGAATTTGTTCGATGATGAGCCAAGGGAGAAGTTGCTCCGATACGGAGTAGGGAAGTTGACTGACAAGGAACTCGTGATGCTTTTGATCCAGTCCGGGACGAAGGGAAGGCATATCGAGGAAATTGCAGATGATGTTCTCGAGATATTGGATAAAAAGCGGGAGCCGTCGGTATCTGAGTTGATGGGAATCGCCGGCATGGGACTGTCAAAGGCGTCGGTGGTGGTTTCTGCGGTAGAGCTTGGGCGGAGGAGGCCCCTTACAAGGCGAAGGGGAATAAGATGCCCCGAGGATATATTTACGGAAGTGAGGCACTACTCATCCCGCAGTCAAGAACACCTTATCGTTATTGCACTGAACGGCGCACACGAAGTTTTGAGCGTTGAAGTGAGTACGATAGGGCTTGTGAACATGACGATAGTACATCCAAGGGAAGTGTTTTCCAATCCGATTGCACTCCGCGCAACTGCAATTGCCATCGCACACAACCACCCGTCGGGGTGCATCGATCCGTCGGATGAGGATGTTGCGATCACAAAACGGATAAAGAATGCCGGAGATATTCTGGGCATCAAACTCATAGATCACCTGGTATTCACGGACGAGAAGTACTACTCATTCCTTGAGCATGAGCTGATGTCAAGCACCTGACGGGATAAACCCGTAGGCTTGTATGCCTTGCGAGATCAGCCCCGGTGAACGGCTTCGGCCGTGAACCACGTTGCCGGCGAATGACACAGGCACCAGTGGATGTCGTTCCAGTCCACTGCTCTGCGGTATGCGGTTAAAAGGCGATGACAGG
>CALXOH010000048.1 GCA_944389975.1 uncultured Spirochaetaceae bacterium | reverse complement strand
TCATGCAATCCGGGCAGGCTGCAGTCAATCAGCCGTATGGATGGAGTGCCACAGGTAAACCGGAAACGGAGCCTGTGGATAAAACGCTCACGTCCAAGCCTTCAGGCTTGTCCTGAAGGTCGTTGACATCATATCATTCTATCCAAGCGATAAAAAACGGACGGGAATCATCCCGCCCGTCGAATCGATAAACAAATCAAACTCAGTTGGACTGAAGAAGATCGATGAACTCTGAACCGTAGTCCTTCTCAAAGAGGTCGTATGCAGGCTGCATTGCGCTCTTGAATGCTTCGCTGTCAACTTCAGTGTTGAGTTCGAGGTTTCCGGAAGAAACCATCTCGTCAAGAAGGGAAGCTTCCTCGCTGTCATTGATGTTGTAGACTTCCTGCTGTGCATCCTTTGCTGCGCGGAGGATGATATCCTTCTGAGCATCGTCAAGCTGAGCCCAGCGGATGCCGGAGATCGAGAAGAGCATCGGAGTATAGACGTGGTTCGTCATCGAGATGTACTTCTGGACTTCGTAGAACCTCTGTGCGTAGATTTCGCTTACAGGGTTCTCCTGACCGTCTACAACACCCTGCTGGAGTGATGAGTAGAGCTCCGATACGTCCATCGGAACAGGCATTGCACCAGCTGCATCCCATGCCGTTACCTGATAAGTTGCAGGGAGACAGCGGAGTTTGATTCCCTTGAGGTCTGCAGGAGTCTTTACAACGCGGACGTTGTTTGTAAGCTGCCTGAATCCGATCTCCCAGAATGCGAGGCCATGGATGCCCTTCTGGTCGAGCTTGTCGAAGATATACTGTCCGGGTTCACCGTTTACAGCAGAACGTGCATCTTCCTTGTCGCTGAACATGAACGGAAGCTCGAAAGCCTGGATCTCAGGAACAAGGCCTGAGTAGTAGCTGTCGCCGCATACTACGAGGTCGACAGTTCCCTGTACCATTCCGGATACTGCGCTCGTTGCGTTTCCAAGCGTCGTATCATAGAAGACCTTAACTGTGATTGCACCTTCGGAATACTGGTTTACGAGCTCTGCAAACTTAGCAAGTCCGCGACCTGCTGGGCTTGATGCGCTCATTCCACCGGATGTTGCAGAAAGGGTGAGTCCCTTGGAGGAATCAGAACCGCCACCTGCATAGAGAGTGCCGAATGCACAAGCGAGAACAAGAAGAATTACCAATACTTTCTTCATTTTAAACTCCTTATGTTTTTAATCATGCTGCCACGTTTCCAGCGTTCGGAAGGAACGTTACGATCTGTGGTACGAAAATCATTATAAGAACACAAACACACATTGCAATTACGAACGGCCAGATTTTGGCTGCAACTTTCATTACAGGGCGCTCGCCGATTCCAGCTGCAACGAAAAGCGTCATTCCTACCGGAGGTGTGATGAGGCCGATGCAGAACGTGATGACCATGAGCGTTCCGAAGTGGATCGGGTCAAGGCCGAGCGAGAGTGCAACAGGCGTAAGAATCGGTGCGAAGATCAATACCGCAGGAACCGGGTCGAGGAAGCATCCGACGACAAGCAGTACGAGCATGGAAAGGATCAGGAACAACGACGGGTTGTCGCTGAAGGTCGCACATGCTGCTGCGATTGCCTGCGGAAGACCTGCGTATGCCAGAATCCAGCTGAAGATCTGGGTTGTTGCAACGATTCCAAGGATCTGTCCGATGAGCTTGATCGAGTTGTAAAGGCTCTTGATGAGTGCCTGTACAGTCAATTCCTTGTACACGAAGAAACCAATGATGATTGCATAAAGGCAGCTTACTGCGGATGCTTCAGTCGGAGTGAAGAGACCTGAGTAGATGCCGCCGAGGATGATCATCGGGGTCAGGAGAGCCCAGATAGACGTCTTGAACGTGTTCCAGACGTTCCTGAGGCTGAACTTGCTCGTTCCCTTGTATCCGCGCTTTTTGGAAATCCAGAGTGTTACGATTGCAAACGCAACTGCGATCATGATTCCGGGGATTACGCCCGCAAGGAGCATGTCGCCAACGCTGTTTGCAGTACAGCAGCTGAAGAGAACCATCAGGATCGAAGGAGGAATGATCGGTCCGAGTGAACCACCGGCTGCCTGGAGTGCGCACGCGAAATCCTTGTCATATCCGTTGTCGACCATGGCGGGGATCATCATTCCGCCGATAGCTGCAACACAAGCAGCTCCCGAGCCGGTCATTGCAGCAAAGAATGCGGATGCAACTACGACCGCCAGTCCGAATCCACCGGGGAAGTGTCCTACGAGTGAGTTTGCGAATGCAACGATACGCTTTGAGATACCGCCGTTTTCCATCAATGCACCTGCGATGATGAAGAACGGGATTGCCATCAAAGGTACCGAGTTGACTCCTGCGAACATCTGGCTTGCGATGATGTTCATCGGAATGTCCATGAAGATAGCGACGTAGAAGATCGCCCCCAAGCCCATTGCGCCTACGACAGGAACGCCGAGGAACAGGAGTAGTATGAAGAATATCAGCATCAATGCACTGGACATCAGGCGGCCTCCTTATAGTTGATTGCTTCCTTGGTATATACAGCTATCTTCCAGATCGTAACGATCAACCAAGCTGCAGCACCTACGATCATCGCACCGGATGTGAAATACAACGGCAGACGAAGGATATCTGAAATCTGGCCGAGCGTAAGCTGAATCTTGCAGATGTTGTAGCTCTGAACGAGCAGAACTGCGATGAAGATCAGCATGAAGACGTTCTGTACTATCTTCAGGATTATCTTCGCTCTCCCGTGCAAAGCATCGGTAAGGACCGAGATCTCGATGTGCTTGTTGTCAACGGCAGCGAGTGCACAGCCGATGAAGATAAGCCAGATGAATACCATCTTGAAGACCTCTTCGGACCAGGGAAACGAAAGTGATGCAAAGCGCGAGAACACGACGAAGTTCTCGAGGATTATCCACAAGAAGACAATCAACGCCATTGCATACTTGAAGATCTTGTTGATCTTTTCAAGTGTGGGATTGTTCACTATACTCCTCCAATTCTATTTATACTCAAACTTTGGCGACGAACCTGACGGGGCCTCCGTCGATGTGCTCGAGCCTAAGCGGCATGCAGATTATCTCACATGTGTCCTGTCCGATCTGGTCGAAGTTCCATACGTATTCGACAAGGAGGGTGCCTTTCCTCAAAAGAGCAACGTGGGTCTTCTGCTCCTCCGGGCTGACCGGATGGTCGAAAATGGGCCTGATGGCGTAATCCTGCGGGAAATCGAATGCGATCATGTTCAGCTCCAATGTCGCAAGGTAATCGATCGCGTCATCGGCAAGGTACGGGGCATCGAGCCAGAACTCGCGCGTCATGTGCGAAACTTCCTTGTCCCAGTCGCTTCTCAACAGCACGATCTTCTCGAGCTTCCTGTCCCCTATTGCTTTCTTGAGCTCTTCAGCGGTGAAAGCATGGTTCTTCAACGACGAACCCGTGCGGATGTCAACAACCGATGCCGGTCCGTTGTAGTGCTCAAGCGGATAGCAATTGCTGTCCTCGAGACCCTTTCCTGAATGAAGCGGGAAATCCATATGGGAAAACCAGTGTGAGCCAAGAGTGAACTTCGTGATCTGCCAGAGTTTTCCATCATCGAACGATGAAATGATCTCTCTTTTGAATCCAGGATAACGCCAATGCTCCTCGATTGGCCACGTGAGGTCAATATACCTTGCCATTCCATTCTCCTTTTTTATTTTTCCAAACCTATCTGCACTATAGCACAATGCGTGCCAATGTGTAGATCTCTTGAAGATCATGTTATGAAATTATTTAGCAAAAAACGATTTATTGTACAATCATCACCATTTATCAAAAAATCAAAACCTGTAGAATGCGTTTCATTCGTGAAATTTTAAAACAAAGCATGTTTCATTTTTGAAATCCAGCATCCTTGAACCTTCTCCATATCGTAGTGCGCGAAAGCCCGATCCTCTTTGAGAAATCGGCAAGCGACAATCCGCTTGAAAGGTACCTTTCGTAGAGATCCTTGGGGTTCATGTACTTGTAATCCTTTTTTCCCAAGGGCTTCTTCTCCTCTTCACTCTCGATCACTTCGTTTTTCGGAATGTCGATGGAATTAATTATTTCAGCCGTCACGGGAAGGCTTCCGTTCAGGACCATTATCCTCTCCGCAACATTCCTCAGTTCCCTGATGTTCCCGTCCCACTTGTACTTGTGGAGGGCGGCGAAGGCGTCGGCCCTGATCTCCGGAACCTGTATGCTCATCGAATCCGCGTTGAGCCTTATGAAGTGGCTGAACAATAAATCAACGTCCCTGCCCCTGTCCCTCAAGGGAGGAATGTGCAACGCTAGAAGGTTTATCCTGTAGTACAAGTCCCGCCTGAAAAGCCCTTTCTCCACAAGTTCGGGGATGTTCTGGTTTGTCGCACTCATTATGCGTACGTCAACCGGCACCACCTCGTCCCCTCCGACTTTCCTTATCTCCTTCTCCTGAAGAACCCTTAGCAGCTTTGCCTGTAGGTTGATCGGCATCTCCCCGATCTCGTCCAAAAATATCGTGCCGCCGTCCGCTATCTCAAACAGTCCGCTCTTTCCACCCTTCCGCGCACCGGTGAAGGCACCGTCTGCGTATCCGAAGAGTTCGGATTCCAACAGCTGCTCGGAGATCGCCGCACAGTTTATGGCGACGAACGGACGGGATGCCCTCTGGCTTGCGTTATGCATGGACTGGACGAAAAGCTCCTTTCCGGTTCCCGTCTCACCTGTCAGCAGTACGTTTCCGTCGGCTTGTGCATACCTTATCGCTTTTGCAATGAGCTGCCGCATCGCGATGTTGTCGGCGACGATGTCGGAAAAGTGATAGCGCGCAGAAAGCCCCTTCTCCCCTATCTTTCCCCTGACTTTCTTTTCAGTCTTGAAGAACTGTTCGACTTTCTGCATCGTGATCAACACGCCGTCCTCTCCATCCGAGCCTGAGAACGGGGCTTGGGACACGAGCATCTCGGTGCCCATGATCTTATGGACGATCTCCAGGCTCTCATGTCCTTTTATAGTCATGTCGGCGGCATTCCCCGGATAGAAGTCGTCGAGCTTGTGACCCTCGAGTTTTTTCTCATTGAAGAATATCTCGGCTGCGTCGTTTGCATCGATTATCGTCTTGAACCTGTTTGTCGCGATCATCACCCCCGGCATGCTGTCGAATATCGTACGGGTGAGCATGAAGCGGGTTCTTTCCCTGTCGAGGCTCCGGGCCATGTTCAAAGTATCCTTGATCGCCCTTTCGATAGTCACGTCGCTTGTTTGTATGTGCTCGTAGTCGATCCCCCTCTTCTGGCATATCCGGGAGACCGTGAGGCCCCCTATTATTATCTTGCAGCCCTTTCCAATAAGTTCGTCTATCGCACCGTCGATCATCTCCTCGTCATCGACCTGGAGCGCTTCGACATCAAACCCCGTAAGCTCCTTCAACACGTCGTGCCCGCTTATCGTCAGATCGGGAAGTATTATCCCAACCTTCGCAACCGGGTGTTTCATCTTCACTTCGTACAAAGCGTTCAATACGTCGGTGTTGCTCATCATTATCTCGATGGCATGAAGTTCGGGAAACTTCCTTCTAACTGCGTAGTACGTCATTCCCCTTACCACTACAATGTCGTACGACCCGAACGATTCGATCGAGCTGTCGCTTGTGCCGTACGAGAATGTGGTGGAGAAGCTGACTTCCCTGACGTTGAGTCGGGAAATCACCCTTTCGAAATTGGATGCGATCTCGGGATAAGGAATGACGACCAGGACGTTTATCATATTTCCTGATTATCCCAGTATTCCAAGGAGCAATACAAGAAGAAAGTGGAGAAAAAGATTCAGATGGAAAAGAAAGGACGGATCTCAGCGAAGCGAACTTGGATCATCTCCCTTATATACATACTCAACGTTTTCAAAGAAATTCCAGCCAGAGACCCACCTGGAAGGAATCTCATCCTTCTTCCATGGAAGATATACGGTCATATTTTCCACGCCAGCTGCAGGAAAGAAGACTTCCCTACCCATAACCAATACGGATTCGGGAATGTGGATTTCCTTTGCATGGCACTCATAAAACGCGCGGTCTTCCACCTCACGGATCGTATCAGGAAGCGCGATGCTCTCGAACTTTGTTTTGTAATCGTATTTGAATGCCTCACTTCCGATCGATACGACATGATGGTTTCCATCAATGAAGTAGTATTCCCCCTTGATATCACCTGAAAAGCCGTCATAGGATTCGTAACCTGTAATCATCAGGCCGTTGTTCTCAAAATCATATTGGAGCTTGAATCCACCCAGACCATCACTGTATATGGTCAAGGGACTCCACTCTGCCGTGCATGTGATGTTGCGAGTCACTGGAGAAGGATTTTCAAAATTATAATAAGATGTAGAAGAGTTTATCTTCCAGCCGACAAAGGAATAACCCCACCTTTCGACAGCCCCGGGATCTGTGGCGTAGCCGCCATGCCTTACATGCCCGGTCCTTATTGTTTGACTTCCGTCATCAACCCAAGAGCCATTTCCAGGATTGAAGCTGACTGAATACACGTTTCCTTTCTCGACAAATTCATCGATTACCGCCTTACAGGATGATAATGCAAGGACTGAAAATAATGCGAGGATCAGGATTCCTGTTTTTACCTTCATGTACTTTCCTCCCTGGAATATGAAGCATCTACTTCCATCATTCTTTGGGGGAAAACTACGGCCTGTCAAATATTTTCCGTGCCGGAATGGAAAAGAAAAAGCCTTGGCCGTAATCTTCGGCCAAGGCAATCCGAAACATGACGATGAGGAAAAATCAGTTTGTAGCCATCTGGAACCTTATGAGGTTGTCGACCGTAAGCTCCAGATCCTTCTTTGCCCTCGGGCGTGCCTCTAGGTATGGAACTGCGACGCGGTTGATCGAGAATATTCCGACAACGCCCTCTCCGTATGCCCCTTCCACAGGATCCTTGATATCCCCTACGAACGCAACAACAGGAACGTTCTTCTTCTTTGCCTTCCTTGCAACTCCGATGACGACCTTGCCCCTCAGGCTCTGTCCGTCGATCCTGCCTTCGCCCGTGTATACGTAGTCAGCACCATCCAGGAGATCATCAAAATGCACTGTATTGAGAACCGTCTCGATTCCCATCTGGAGTTCGGACTTGAAGTATGCAGCCATCGCGCCGCCCATTCCGCCTGCAGCCCCGGATCCCGGGATCGCCTGCACGTCAACTCCCGTTGCTTCCTTGATCTTCCCTGCAAGCTTGATCATCTTTCCATCAAGGAGTTCCACCATCTTCTCGTCAGCGCCCTTCTGGGGCCCGTACACGTACGACGCCCCTTCCTTTCCGTAGAACGGGTTGTCGATGTCACACATCGTCACGATCTCAACACCCTTGAAGCACTCGTTGATCGTGGAAGTGTCGATCTTATCAACTTCATCGATGTTTCCGCCCGTCGGAACGAACGCTTCCCCTTTCTTGTTATAGAAGGTCACGCCCATTGCCGCTGCAATTCCGCTTCCGCCGTCATTCGTCGCGCTTCCGCCGAGTCCGAGGATTATCTTCTTGGCGCCGTTCCTGGCTGCTTCGACCATCAGTTCGCCTACTCCGTAGGTTGTTGTCTTCAACGGGTTCTTCCTGTCTTCGACCATCGGAAGGGCTGCCGCTGCAGCCGTCTCAACGACAGCCGTTCCATCAGGAAGAACACCATAATATCCGCTTACCTTCTCGCCGAAGAACGGGCCCGTGACTTCCTTGAACTTCTTCTCCCCGCCAAGTGCTTCGATGAACGCGTCCACAGAGCCCTCACCTCCGTCAGCGACAGGGATTGAGATCACCTTGCATTCCGGATAGTACTTGAGCACTACGCCCTTCATTATCGAACAGACCTCTCCTGAAGACATCGTTCCCTTGAACGAGTCAGGTATGAGTATGAGTTTCTTCATTTCCAATTCTCCTTTTCACTTATATCCAACAATTATGATTTCCATGATTTTGTTTGTAAAGGTTGCATATTCCGCTATATCCAACTCTATTTTTGATTTTTCATTAGTAATTCTTTTTATCAATCCGTTCTCGGCATCTTGAATTTGCTAATGATTTAATATTCATCACTTGAGGTAATCCAATCAAAGAAGTAGAATTTGAATAACCTGAGAAAAAGAGAGGATTTTGAATTGAGAACACCAGAAAAGGCCTCGAAAGAGATAAGGCTCATCTACGGACACGACATAAAGAACATGACAATAAAACTTCTTGAAGATTACAGAATCGAAGAGAAGATACCTTCAAAGGATGCGAAGATCGGACTGAAGCCGAACCTCGTAGTCGCGGTACGTCCCGAGACGGGGGCAACGACGCACACGGAGATAATCGAAGGGATAATCGAATACCTTCAGAAGCATGGATTCAGCAACATCTCGATAATCGAAGGAGCGTGGGTCGGAGACAGCACGAAGCGCGGTTTCAGGGTAAACGGATACGAGAGGTTCACGGAGCGATATGGCGTTCCCCTATACGACACGAAAGAGGACCAGTACGTGAAAAAGACTGCAGAGGGGATCACGATGGAGATTTCAAAGAGGATTCTGGACCTTGACTACATGATCAACCTCCCGGTATTGAAAGGTCACTGCCAGACCTCGATGACATGTGCCCTGAAGAACATGAAGGGGTGTCTCAGCGATCGTTCGAAGAGGCTCTTCCATTCATTGGGCCTGATGCGCCCGATTGCAGCTTTGAATGAGATCGTCAGACCCGATCTGACGCTTGCAGACAGCATCTCCGGGGACCTTGACTTCGAAGAAGGTGGAAACCCTGTCGACACGGGAAGGCTTCTACTTGCCGAAGACCCGGTACTACTCGATGCGTACGGTGCGCACCTTTTGGGCTTCTCTCTTGACGACGTGGAGTACATACCTCTTGCAGAAGAGTACGGAGTGGGCTCTGCGGACATAGTGGAAGCAGAAGTCATCGAACTCAACAAGCCTGAAAAAAGCTCAAATGCAATACCCACGAGGTTCTCAAAGCGCCTCAGCGCATACACGGCACCAGACTCGGCATGCTCTTGCTGCTATGCGAACTTGATTCATGCATTGAAGAGGATGGAGGAGAACGGCACGATCCACAAGCTCAGGGGCAAGAAGGTTGCGATCGGCCAGGGCTACAAGGGAAAGGAGGTCGAGATCGGAGTCGGTGCATGCTGTGCAAAAGCAAAGCACAAAGTCGTGAAGTGCCCTCCGATGGCAAGCGAGATGATGGAGATGCTTGAAAACCTCTGAGAAGTGCCCCACCCGGGGCATTTCTTGTTTCCGGGAAATCATCTATTTTACGTACTTTTCCTCTTCGTCAGGGGGCTTTTTCGATCCTTCCTGTTCTTTTCCTCTACGGCAGAGACGAACGCCTCGGCATTTTCCGCATCGATAGCCATCTTCCTCATGTATTTGGGAAGGGTAGCCATCATCTCCCTTGCGGCGATTTCCTGTCTGATCTTCTGATTGAGTTCTGCATTCGGATTAGTTCAATCAGCTCTTGTTTCCGATGCCTTGTACTGGAGCACGTAGGAAGGAACGTACACGTTGTCGTCAATGAGGGAAGACAGCTCTTCATGCGAGATGCGCTGATACATCTTCATGCCGCTACGTGTCTTTTCCCTTTCGGTAAGGTCGTCACTAGAATAGGATTGATATCGGATCTCGATCTTGTCTTCGGGTGGCAGGTATTCCTGGTATCTGATTCTATCCTTGACGAGATCTGATTTGCGCAATATATTGGAACTAGAAGAGGTGACAACTCCCCTCGGCAATTGGAGCCGAGCAGCGACTGCCACCTCTGAGTTATTCATATCGTCTACATATCGCAACAACCCTTGGTCAGCCCAATTCTTGAAAGTATTCTCATTTTATCTATAAACAAAAATACATATCATGCATTAAAAAGCCTTCCGGATCTACGGAAGGCAAGGGAGTGAAAATCTATGAAGGACAAGCCCTCATGGTGGATTGTTTGTTCTCCTCTTTCCGGGGGGCACCTTCCAAAGGAGAAAAATACAAGTAAATCGCTTTCCGGGGTAGGTTGGCGATAGGGAAGCAAGAAAAAGCACTACGCTTTCCCTGTGGTCATCAAGATTTGCAGATCTAATCCTCCCTTGCTTGCTAAATGCAAATTGAATGCCAACTTCGCCAAAAACCAAAAATCAAAGTAAAAATGCCCATAAAGCGACCGATAATCGCGTTTGGAACGAAAATAGGGTGATCAATAGTTCGGATAACTTATTGCGCATGCAATGCAGTGCAATGCATCAACAAAGCCCTAACTTCTTCATCTTGCGCCAGAGGGTAGACACATCGACCCCCATCTCGGATGCAACATCCTTCCTCGAGCCTTTGTGTTTTTCCAAGAGCAGCTCGATCATCTTCCTCTCATCAAACTGCCCTTCGCTTATCCCCTCCTTAACCCCGCCGAGCGCTTCAACGGAATCGGACAGATGTGCGACAAACCCGTCGGTCAGCACCGAGAGGCGCACGGCATAGTTCTCAAGTTCCCTTACGTTGCCAAGCCAGGGAAGGGAGAGTACATGCTCAAGCGCTTTCTTATCAAGAGACAAGACGGAAGTCCCCTTCTCTTCGTGGCTTCTACGGAGAAAGTAGTCAAGAAGGAGTTTTATGTCCTCCTTTCTTTCCCGCAAAGGCGGAATGTATATCTTCAAAACCTCGAGGCGGTACATCAGGTCGCTTCTGAAAAAGCCCCTCGCAACCTCCTTCGACAGGTCTTTGTTCGTAGCTGAGATCACGCGGACATCCAGATTCGTCACATTATCGCTTCCAAGGCGCATTATCGTGCGTTCCTGGAGAACCCGCAGAAGACGCGCCTGGAGGGAAATCGGGAGATCCCCTACTTCGTCAAGGAATATCGTCCCCCCGTCCGCCAGTTCAAACAGCCCCACCTTCCCCCCGCGGCGTGCACCGGTGAAGGCCCCCTCGACATACCCGAATAACTCGGACTCGAGGAGGTTCTCAGGAATCGATGCGCAGTTTACGGCAACGAACGGGCCGTTCTTCCTCTTGCTCTCCCTGTGGATACTCTGTGCAAACAGCTCCTTTCCGGAGCCAGTCTCCGCCTCGATAAGAACATCCTCGTCAGCTTTTGCAAACCTCTTAGCAAGGCGTATCGTGCGCTTTATCTTCTCCGAGGATCCGATGATGTCGGAGAACTTGTATCGGACTGAAAAACCCTTCGCGCCCGCTTTCTTCGTTATCTTCTCCCTCATCTCCTTCAAGGTATCGATCGGATCGAACGTGACTATCACCTTCTCTTTCCCGCGCCTTATCACATTGAGGCTCATCAGTTTGTCATAAAGGAAGAAGACGTCGCCCAAAAGGCTCTCGTCAAGGGAGAGTATCCTTTCAAAGTCGAGCGAGGAGAATACCTCCTGCAGTTTCCTGCCAACCGGATGGAAGCCTATCATCTTCTCTGCGTTGTCGTTTGAAAAACTTACCAATCCCGTGCCGTCTGCGATCAGCACCCCCTCCCGTGAGTATTTGAGTATGAGGCGAGCATCCCGCTTTCTCTCCATCTCGTTCAAGATCACTTGGGCTTTCCCGAGGGTCGACGACAGCGACTCCTTTCCAACTTCGATCAAAACAAACGGAAGAGAGAGCTCTTTTGCCGTCTTTTCAAGTCTCAAGAATGATAGTAATGCATCAAACCCCTTTTCCCTGACGCCTTCCAATACACTTTCCTCATCACTTCCAGAAAGCGTAAAGCATTCGATCGATAGTGATGGAAAGAAAGGAAGAACATCGTCAAGGGATTCAAGCCGCCCTTCAGGCAAGACCACTGCAACTTTGACAAAGCCCTTTTCAACGCACCTTGAAAAAGAACGGGCAAGGTCGATGCCCGAGACTTCGAGGAACAGGAAAGCCCCGCTGCCACGCCTCTCCCTTCCGATGTATAACACATCGTCATCCCCGCTTTTTATCTCCCTGTCGAAACAAAACTCGATGTCGCCGTACTTCACGATCTCCTTCTCTGCAAACTTCTTGAATCCCGGGTACGGGGATGAGAAAACTATCTTCTTCACGTCGCTTCAACGCCCTTCCAATTCTTCATCAGCGAAAAGAAATCCGTTTTCTGTATTATAACCTGTTTTTTCTTCACTTCAGAGTTCAAAAGCTCCTTGTCCACGTACGGCTTCCACTTCTCCACTACGTTCTTCCCCGCAATGCGCCTTATGCTCAGCGCTTTTGTGTAGAACCTCGCCATTCCTTCGCATTCGCTCCTGTCCTCCACAAGCGACCTTTTGGATGGAAACTGTATGGAGAGTGCACGCGATGTGAATATAGGATGGCCGAGAAGGTGGGAGCGCACCCCGAAATCGGCCGCCTGATAGTAGTCCCCTCCGATTTGCGTGTCGTATGCCCTTAGACGTTGGAAGAGCGCCCTGTCGTACAGTCCGAGCCCCATCTGGGGATAGAGGTTCGCCTCCAAAGTAGTTTCATCCACCGTTGGAGTGAACGACAAGGGATCGAACTCCCTTCCCCTCAGGAACGGCGCGCGGAGAGTAGGCATAACCTCCCCGTCCTCCGAGAGCATCAGCGGTGTGATTACAGACGGATGGTTTCTATCCTGGAGCGCGTTCATCAAAAAGCTTCCGTCGTACTCTATGAGAACCGCATCGCTTCTGAACACAAGGAAGTATGTCGTGTAGCATACGTCGGCAAGCGCGTTTATGTAGTCGCCTATGGTCATCTTGCTTTTGAAGAGTATGAAGGTGACCTCGGGATATAGATCTGAAAGCGCCATCTCATCGGCCCTCTCCTCAGTGGTTATCACATGAAGGGAGAAATCGAATGAGGAGACAAACCACTTCAGCGTTGATTCAAGGTCGCTCCCGCTGGAGACATCGATTATCCCGACAGCAAGCTGCTCCTGCCTGTATAGGGATGAGATCTTCATCCCCAGATCCTGCTTTCTATGAATCACGCGGTAGTCACTCATTCCCGTCACCCTCCCCGTAGCTCTCCTCGGGCCGGAATACCACGAGCCTCTTCTTTTCCTTCAGAATACCTTCAAGCTCGGTCGAGTTGTACCTCGGGACAGCTTTCAAAAACACGTTTCCGTCGGCTGTCGCGACATTCACAACGCTCCCTTTCTCAAAAACACCATCGAGTCGCAATATTCCGTTTGACAGAAGGGATGAGTGCATCAGGAGTGCTTTCTTCGCACCTTCGTCAACCACTATCGTCCCTTCGGCGCTTGCATTCTTGATCCATCGTGCCTTCTGACTGAGCCTTCTCTGGGGGAGTATGTACGTGCCAACGTCCTCTCCGCCTACGATCTTGATGAGCACATCATCGTCAAAGCCCGATGCGATCACGGTCCCGCACCCCCCTTCCTGCGCGATCTTTGCAGCAAGAAGCTTGGTCTTCATCCCACCCGTGCTGTATACACTCCCCTTTCCCTTCGCATAGGAGAATATCTTCTGGTCGACTACGTCGATCGTCTTTATGAGTTCTGCATCAGCATCAGTCTTCGGGTTCTTCGTATAAAGCCCGTCGATGTCAGTCAGGAGAACCAGGAGGTCTGCATCGATCTTGGATGCGATGTACGCGCTCAATCTGTCGTTGTCTCCGAAGTTGTTGTTTATCTCGGATGTCGAGACAACGTCGTTTTCGTTGAATACGGGAACAACCCCCAATGCAAGGAGCGTGGATACGCTTGAGCGGAGGTTTATGTAGCTCTTTCTGTTCTCAAGGACCGTGCGGGTTATCAAGACCTGGGCTGTGATGATGTTGTACTTCAAAAACTCACGTTCATAGACACTCATCAGCAAAGGCATTCCGATCGCAGCGTACGCCTGCCTGAGTGGAATGTGCACAACCGGGTTCACGTGCCCCATCTTCTTTGCACCCATTCCCACCGCTCCCGATGACACGAGAAGCACTTGGATCCCCATCTCCTTTAAATGAGCGATCTGACGGACAAGGTCGCCGATTCTTTTCTCATCGATCCCGTCTTTCGAAGAAAGCAGGTTCGTGCCGACTTTTACCACGACCTTCCTGGGCTTTTTGAAATCTCTCATCATTTGATCTCCCTATGATGGAATTTCTTCACGCCCGAAGTGTACGGGGATACCACATCCCCATGCCCTGACAAAAGCCATTTGTAGGTGGTAAGCCCTTCAAGTCCGACAGGTCCCCTGGCGTGTATCTTTCCAGTTGCGATCCCGACTTCTGCGCCAAGGCCGAACCTGAAACCGTCAGCAAACCTTGTTGATGCGTTCCAAAACACGTCAGCGCTATCGACATGGGATGAAAAGTACCTCCAGCTCTCGATGCTGTCTGTAACGATCGCATCGGTGTGTTTCGATCCGTGCTTCTGAATGTATAGAACTGCATCTTCAACGCTCTTTGCAACAACCACGTTCATCTCAAGCGAAAGATACTCCCTCCCTACGTCTGAATCTTTCAATGGAGCCCCGTCGATAACGTCCCGCGCACTCTCATCGAGGTGGAGTACAATCCCCATTTCCCTTGCTTTTTCCCCGAGCATCGGCAGAAACGCATCCTTTACCTTCCCGTTGACTATCACGCACTCTACTGCATTGCACGCTGCAGGGTAGTCGCACTTGGAGTCGATTACGATCTCAAGCGCCATTTCGAGGTTTGCAAACTCATCGACGTACACAGAACACACTCCGTCCGCATGCCCGAGCACGGGGATGTTCGTGTTCGCCATCACTTTCCGTACAAACTCGTTCGACCCCCGTGGGATCAATAGGTCTATGTCCCCGTCGAGCTTCAGGATCCTGTCGACATCCTCATGGCTTTCGATCTGTATAAGGAATGACGAACCGAGCGGGGATGATGAAAGCCCCTCGCGGATGCTTTCAAACAGCGCCCTGTTGGTCCTCTCGGCTTCCTTCCCCCCTTTCAGGATGAGCGCATTACCGCTTTTGATCGCAAGCGCAACTATCTGCACCAACGCGTCCGGCCGGCTTTCAAAAATCATTCCGATCGTCCCTATCGGAACTGTTACGCGCTGGAGTACCAAGCCCTCGTCAAGCTCCCTTTTTTCAGTCACTTTTCCCACGGGATCGGGTAATTTCACAACATCGCTTATCCCCAGGCGAACCCCGGCTAGTTTCTTCTCATCGAACAAAAGTCTTTTCAGGACGCTTTCAGAGAGTTTATCTTTCCACTTCTCGATATCTTTCCTGTTTTCTGAGAAAATCCAATCCTTGTTCTTCTCCAAGGCATCGGATACAAGGTTCAAAGCATCGTTACGCTCCTTCAAAGTGGAGGAAGAGAGCCTCATCCTCCCTTCCCTTAGGGCTTCAAGCTCTGAGAAAAACTCCTTTTCGTCCATAACTGTTCCTCGCTTAGAGTTGATTATCGCAGAATGCGAAATGATTATCCACAGCTTCAAGCACTCCGCCTGCAACTGCACGTGCCTTGTCGCTTATGCTCATGTGGTCGACGCTCCCGCCCCGGGGATCTACGTCCGCTATCTTAAGCCCTTTCGATACGTACATTCCCGGCCTTATCAGCCCCCTGAGTTTTCCTGAAAGAGCCGTAACAACCGGCTTTCCGTCCACATACCCGATCGCATCCCCTTTTTTGACGATATCCCCTATTTCCATTTCGGATTGGAATACCCCCTCTGCCGGGGAGTGTATCACCCGCTCTTTTCCGTATCCCATCACAAGCCCCGGGATTCCGGTGTTCTCTTCTGCGAAGCCTGAACGGATCAAACGCCCCAGGTCATGCCCGCGCTTTGTCTCTATAACTACGTCCACATCCACACCCGCTTCATACCCCGGGCCCAGCGCGATGGTAAGCGAAGCCATCGCTTTGTTCGTTCCTATGTTCCTCTTTGCCAGCGTTGCGTCCACCACAACATCCGGCTTCAATACTTCAAGCGACGAGCACTCGGGATCGATGAGGACAGGCACAATCCCCTCGCTTGCCGCATCAAGTGCAGCCAAAGCGGAGGAAAAAAGTACAGCCTTGACTCCCTCCACCTCCTTCTCCCCGTCAAATACGGCATCAGCAAGCGCTACCGTGCGCCTTATCACCAATGGTTTTTCAACTTCCAGTGCGATCACCCGGTACCCCGCGTTGTGTAATCTTGCAATCGATCCGGTTGCAAGATCCCCAGCACCCCGGAAAAGAACCAAAGGTTTATCAGCAAATGCCATAGAGCTCATCCTCCTTTATCGATGAAAGAAACAAGGGGGATGGATGCTTCGACGCTTTTACAACCGCTGCCTTCTCTTCCGACCACGCCCCTTTGAAAGACGCTACAAACATCGCGTTTATCCCATCCGTCCCCTTTCCAGCCCCTTCAGGTGTTGAAAAGTACCACGAAAGGTAGCTTTCATCTATCAAGACATCCCGATCCTCCCCGAATACGTATGAATACGCTTTATCACCTATCCCCTCTACTCCGAATACGTTCACCACGTCACTTGCATACTCCGGTACCACAGGGTCCCTCATGGTGTGTATTTTCATCGGAAGGTGCCTCGAGCCGTCAGCTTCGATCAAAAGATAGTCATATCGCTTTGACAAGATATGAAGAACTTCATCATCAGGAGCGAACGCTTTCTTTACATCCAGATCATTTCCCAAAGCAAAGAGAACACTCTCCCCCTTTTCCGGCATATACCCGAGCGCTTCGGGATCAGAGGTGAATACCTTGTCCGCTTTGTAATCGAAATACCTCGGGCTTTCGATCTTGGTGCTTGTACTCATCAGCACGCTATACCCCGAACTCTTGAGAAAAGATGCAAAAGAGACCATCAGCGTAGTCTTTCCACCCCCTCCAGTGATTGCAACAACACCAGATGAGGAAGATGAAAGATGATCAAACAAAGATGAAAGGAACTTATCCATGGCATCATTCTATAAAAGCAGGTATAAAAATTCCATAAAGGGAAAGTGAACAATACATATTTCGCTGGATGAAAAACCAATATTCATATTCACGGCAATCGCCTTGTCGCCTTTTTCGCCTTCCTTCGACTACAAATATGCAACCATCCATATAACAATGTTCCTTTAAAGTTTACATCTTGTAGTATTTGTCTACTTTTAGCGCATATTATAGTTATTCATAATACAACACAATTATTTAAAATTTAAATAGTTATTTTTATAAGTTGATAAAATTTTCTCTTTATAACTAAAAACATTCATGTTAATATCCGGTTATCAGAGGGGCCATGGGTTTTCCATCTCAAACTCACAAGGAGGTGGAATATGATGCTCCACGATTTAAACAGGCTGAGGCTCATGACTGATGAACGCATCAGGATTTGCGGTATGACGAGAAAGGAAGCTGGTGCAACGCAAATGATGAAGATCGGGCCGAAAGGTGTTTTCAACGTACGGCTTTGCGACTACCTGAACCTCATAAGCCGGCTTGGGATACAGCCTAGTTCCTTTATAGCGTGCTGGGAGAACGGGGAAGGTATATCGAATTGCACGTATTTGCATTTGGAAGGAACGTACATCTCAAAAGAGAAAATAGCCGCATACATCAGGGCGTTCTTGGAAGAATCGCTGAATACGAAAGGCATCGGAAGGCTTGCAAACGCCCTGGATATGGAGAAAGACGTGTTGCTGAAGCTCTTGAAAAGAAGTGGAAACGGAAGGGATCACAACCTGAGGACTATCGTGGAGCTTCTATCAAGGGCGGACCTCAAGCTTTCGGATCTCCTCCGTTTCATCGAGCGTTAGTTGTAATCCCTTATAAAGACGATGTCATTCGATCCGTCGATGATCACAAGTTCCTTCTCGTAGTCGGTTGAGTATTTGAGCGTTACTTCGGGAAGGAACAAACTCTCGTTGTCATAGGTTCCGGAAATAGGCTTTCTTCCATCATAAATGGAAACTTTACCCTCCGTGAACGTTATCGACTGGATGGTCATGCCCGTCGACAAGGTCGCATTCTCGCTGATCCACTTCGTCCCGATCAACTTCTCAACCCCGTTTTCATCCCCGGTGCCCATCGAACATGCAGTTAGCGCCAATACCACGATTGATAATACGAAAAACTTTTTCATTTTGTCATGTCCTCCATTTGAAATCGACTTTAATGCAGTACGGATATTTTCAAAGTGACAAATAACGATACCTTGCCCTATCGGACTCCTTTGATTATCTTTTTCTTTGATGGAAAGGATGAAAACACTGAACACAACCGAACTCGACAACCTCAGGCTGAGGGTGCGCGAGACGATGAAGAATACCATCGGCGAAGTCTATGACAACGAAACCCTGGTTTTCATAAACACCGAAGGAAAGGCAAGTGCGAGCATCAGGCTTTACCAGCACAGGGGCTATGACTCGCTTGGCACGATGATCCTCTCCCCTTCCAAAGACGGGGGGATGGGGCCGCTTCAATTTGCGCTCGTGCACAAGATACACGATACGGAAGACCAGGTGCTGGACGGAAAGAAGTACACGACGTACAGGGATTTCATAAAGGAATGCTCTGCCTTGAGCGAAGCTGAATACAAGGATATCCTAAAAAAGAGGATGCAGGTTGCAAAGGACGCGAAGATCCTCTTTGCAGATGAATCTGAGAACAAAAGCTATTTCATAATGGCTTACAAATACCTCAGGCTGATGGACAGGAAGGAATTCGATTTCCCCTTCTCTTCGATCGCAGCGCGCCTGGAGCTTTACCATGATCTGATGCTCCTTGACACGAGGTATGCAGGGGTGAACATCGAGGAAGCGTTTCTGGTACGCAGGGAGGACCACAACAGGATCGTACAATCCAAAGACGTCTACCAGATGACCAAATTCCTCTTCGAATGCCTCGTGATGGCACTCTATACTGCGTTCGACACCAAAAGCATCTACGACGCGGTATCGCACCACGCGATGGAATACCTCAAGACGAGGATGGAGAGGGGAAGGGAGTACAGCGAAGAGGAGCTTTCGAAGCTATTCGGGATGGATGAAGGGACTTTTCTGAACCTCATACTCCTTCCTGCGATGAGCTCTGACGAGCTTGTGGTCAGAAACCCTGCCGCCGTCGACGGATCATCAAGGTACTCTCTCATCTGATTGAGGGTTTTCAACAACTTTGCTATAGTCTTATCCGATTATACGGAGGGACTATAGTGAAAGCCGTCGAATTAGAGAAAGCCTACAACCCCAAGGAATTTGAAGACCGTATCTATCAGGAATGGAAGGAAAAGGGGGAATTCGCTCCCCGAAAGGATGCAAAGGGCGAACATTTTTCAATCGTAATGCCCCCACCGAACGTCACAGGCATCCTTCACATGGGTCATGCACTCAACAACAGCCTGCAAGACATTATCATCAGATACTACAGGATGACCGGACGCCCGACACTCTGGGTGCCCGGTACCGACCACGCAGGGATCGCAACCCAGAACGTCGTAGAGAGGGAACTGAAGAAAGAGGGCCTCAGAAGGCAGGATCTGGGGCGTGAGAAATTCCTCGAGCGCACATGGCGCGTCAAGGAAAAGCACCACGACATAATCAAGCGGCAGCTTGAGAAGATGGGATGCTCATGCGACTGGGACCACGAGAGGTTCACGATGGACGAAGGGCTTTCCCGCGCTGTAAGGGAAGCGTTCGTATCGTTATATGAGAAGGGAATGATCTACAAGGGAAAGTACCTTGTAAACTATTGCCCGAAGTGCGGCACCGCACTCTCTGACGATGAAGTTGAATACGAGAACACCCCGGGTAAGTTCTATCACGTGAAATACCCGTACGCAGACGGAAGCGGATACATCATCATTGCAACGACAAGGCCGGAGACGATGTTTGGAGACACTGCAGTTGCAGTGAACCCGGATGACGAGAGGTACAAGGACGTAGTCGGAAAGGAACTTCTGCTTCCTCTCACAGATAGAAGGATCCCCATCATCACCGACCAGTTCGTAGACAAGGAGTTCGGAACGGGAATGGTCAAGATCACACCCGCGCACGACCCGAACGACTGGGAATGCGGAAAGAGGCACAACCTGGAAGTGATAAACATACTCAACCCCGACGGCACGCTCAACGAGAACTGCCCGGAGAAGTACAGGGGGCTTGAGGCCGTGGAGGCGCGTAAGCTCGTACGCGACGACCTGGAGAAGGAAGGATACCTTGTCAAGGAGGAGGCTTACAACCACGACGTCGGGCATTGCTACCGCTGCCATTCGATCATCGAGCCGTACCTTTCGGACCAGTGGTTCGTCAGGATGAAGGATATGGCGAGGCTTGCACTCGATGCGCTCAAGAAGGGAGATGTTGTCTTCTATCCAAAGAGGTGGGAGAACACCTACGTGCACTGGATGGAGACGATCAAGGACTGGTGCATCTCCCGACAGCTCTGGTGGGGGCACAGGATCCCCGTATGGCACTGCGCATCATGCGGAAAAGAGATCGTATCGCGTGAGGATGTCACCGAGTGCCCTGATTGCAAGAGCAAGGATGTAAAGCAGGAAGACGACGTGCTTGACACTTGGTTCAGCTCATGGCTCTGGCCGTTCTCGACACTCGGCTGGCCTGACAAGACAGAGGATATGGAGAAGTTCTTCCCCACAAGCACGCTCGTAAGCGCATACGACATCATATTCTTCTGGATTTCAAGAATGGTCATGTCGAGCGAGGAATTCCTTTCAAAGGCACCTTTCAAGGACATAGTGATCACAGGGCTTGTTCGTGATATCCAGGGAAGGAAGATGAGCAAGAGCCTTGGAAACGGCATAGACCCGATCGCGGTGATCGACCAGTACGGTGCTGATGCGATGAAGTTCACACTCTGCTACATGGCGGCGCAGGGACAGGACGTATTGATCGACATGAACTCGTTCAAGATGGGTTCGCGCTTTGCGAACAAGATCTGGAACGCAACCCGCTACCTCTTGCAGAACATCGAGGGAAGGAACCTTGTGGAGATCAAGGAGGAGAGCCTGTCGACATTCGACAAGTGGATATACAGCCAGTTCAACGATGCCGCGCTCGAAATCGGGAAAGCGATGAAGAACTACCGCTTCAACGATGCTGCAAACGCAGTGTATTCGTTCTTCTGGAATGACTTCTGCGACTGGTACATCGAGGAGAGCAAGGCACGCCTCTTCTCCGGTAGCGATGAGGAGAAGGACCTCGTCGTATCGATATTGATGGACATACTCGAAAAGTCGATGCGCCTGATGCACCCCTTCCTCTCTTTCGTCACAGAGGAAATCTACCAGAAGCTTCCGAACCACAAGGGTGATGTGATCGTAGCGAAGTACCCGGAGTACGACGAGAAGTATTCATACCCCGAGGAGAAGAAGAAAGTGATGGCACTTCAGGATGTCGTAAAGAGCGTAAGGGCATCCCGCAGCAGCCTGCAGATCCCACCTGAGAAGAAACTCAAGGTAGTCGTGCGCTTTACAAAGGACTTTGCCGCATCAACTCTTCTCGAGGAAGAGAAGAAATTCATCTCCACACTCGTCGGCGCATCCGAACTCGTGATCGACAAGGACGGTAAGGAGAGCGTCGAAGGGGCCCTACCCGAGAGCGGAACGGGATACGAGTGCTTTACTTTCGTCCGCGATGCGATAAACGTTCCCGAGGAGATCAAGAAGCTTGAGAAAGAGATTTCGAAGGCCGAGGACGACCTGAGGAAGACCAACTCAAAACTCTCGAACGAAAACTTCATCAAGAACGCAAAAAAAGAAGCAATTGAGAAGGAAAAAGGAAAAAAAGCCGAGTTTGAAGAGAAAATTCTTAAAAGTAAAGCGCATATTGAGCTTTTAAAACGGATTTAATCGGCTTATAATCAATAAAAACAACTCCCTGACTAGAGGAACCATCCACCCTCTTCGACGGGGGTTGTTTCCATTTACCTACCCTCATGATAAGAATCAGAACCACTGGCTCCAGTGGTTTGCTCCACCCTATAAAAAGTTAATACCGGCAAGCGCTGACACGTCCCTGGAAAATATGCCTTCTGCACTACTTTCCCGGGCTGACCTAGAGCGACTGTCATTCCGCATGTACAAGAACCAAGGGTATAGTATCCTTATCTGCGAAAGCATTGAGTTCATACTTATAACCAGAACCAGCAAGAGCAGTGTTCATTGCATTCATCGCGTCGGTCCAGCCATTCTCTTCAACTTTTATTGTCTTTCCAGAATCATCTCCAGTCCCAACACCTTTTTCTGCATTTCCCGTCCAGTAGCATGCGGAGATGTTCCCGCTCGACAGAGATCCTCCACACACTCCCCCGACATTTACAGTATCGCCGTCAAAAGAACCGTTTATGATCGAATAACATGCAGTCACCTTTGTATCTGAACCGTATTGACCTGTAATTCCACCAACATATTCACTTCCGGAGATACTTCCGTTAATGATGGAATAGCATCCTTTAATCTCTCCATAAGAACCGCCGGCAATTCCCCCGGCCTGAAAAAGATTTGATATGTTTCCATTTACAATTGAATGGGATCCAATAATTACCCCATTGCTATAACCGGCAATGCCTCCTGAGCGCTCATTTTCACTATGAATTTTTCCCTCATCTTGTATTATTGAATAACAATCGGAGATAGTGCCTCCCGTACCATTACTACCTGCAATTCCTCCAGCAGGCAAGCCGCCACTCGTAGAGATATTTCCTTCAACAATTGTGTGGCAATCAGTAATTGTTCCAATATTATATCCTGCAATACCCCCTATACCTTCGTATATTGTTGCGTCTGTGTAAGTGTTGGATATCGTAACAATGTATACTGCACAGGATTGTATTGTGCCATTGTTTTCTCCTGTAATCACTCCACAACTTTCATTAGATGTAATGGCAACATCCTTAAAGTTTATATTCTGTATAATTCCTTCGTTGGAGGAGAGGAAACCACAATCCCCGGAGGAGCTATTTATGGTTAATCCACTTATCGTGTGTCCTTTTCCATCAAAGGTAGCATGAAATGTACCATCAGGAGTCGTCCAGTTGCTTCCACCTTCTTCAGGTTCAGGCATATAAATATCTGATAAAAGAACACAATTTCCACCATCCCAACCTGAAGATGATTTTACCCACTCATGAAGACCTTTAAATGTGCTTATATAGAAGGTATCCTCTGTCTTGATATCCGTGATAGTAAGTGTCGTATTCTCCGTAATGGTATGGTTTTCCAAAGTCAGAATCACTTCATCCTCATCGAAAAGGAGAAGAACATCGGCAGGATTTCCTCCGATGGTCAGAATACCTGAAGGATCAAGTTTGACTCCAGGATGTACGACAATACTCTTTTCCAACAATGCCACACTACCTGCCTGGGTTAAAGCTTCGGCAATTTCAAATGTAACAAACACCAGATCCCAGCATGCATCCAATGTGATATCACAATCAATCGGCGTAGAAAAATCAAATGGCTTGTTCCCCAAAAGCCAACCGGTGAACCTCGAACTTTCAATTTCCGGATCCAGAGGAGGTGCGACCGTATCACCGCTTTCGACAATCTCTTCGACGTATTCATTGCCATCAACCAGGAAAGTGACGGTATGGGTTATTTTTTTTTCCGGCATTTCTTCCGGTGGCTGCTTCGTATCAACCTCACAGGAGGTGAATGCAAAGAGTATCAAGACTATTGATAGAAATAGAGTTTGTTTCTTCATGACGTATCCCTCCTTTCAAAGCAAGGAGGAACCGTTACGTGTTTCCTTCTTACGGGGCTCCCCCTCAACTAAAAAATTATCATGGGTATTTCGTATAGGGCAAGTAATTTAATCTGAAAACACGAATGGAGGAACTCATCGAATCCGATAAGGGGAAAATGGCAACGACGCGCCGTTCCCTGTGTATTTCCACACTTCAAAGAAAAAAGGCAGGGCGTGAACCCTGCCAAAAGTAAAACCCCTTTACTTTAATCACCTATTGAAAGGTCTTTTTTCTCTTCCTGTATCTCCATCCGCCTTTTCTGGGCAAGGCTTATTATATCCCTCAGGGCTTTCCTCGCCCTCGGGGCTGCCGCCTTGACTCCTTTTGTCGAGAACTTCTCGTTCTCTTCAATATAGGTTTTGAATGCTGATACCAGCTCATCATTGACGCTCATCATACCTCTTTTCCCGGATTGTCCCGGTCTCTATTAAAAAGTTTAACAAAAAATTTGCGAAAATCAAGAAAATAGCATTATAAATATTTATTTTTCCGACATTTCTTACGAAAAATTTATTTTGATAGATTTTATTGTGCAAAATGGGGCGGAAATGACTGAAAAAGTAAAAGCACCCCGTCCGAGGTGCCGTCAATCACTCGTTGATCGGCCTGATGCCTTTCAGCGTCACATCGACCACATACCCCTTCTTATCGAGGTATGAGAGAATCTCCTCAAGGGAGAAATCATCGAGGGTCACTTTCTCATCCGAGACGAACGAAGCGCTCTCCACTTCCGCACGCAAAGGATACGAAGGGAGTATCTCCCCGGTCTGTCCTCCGTCCTCTCCGAAGAACGCGAAACCGCCGACGAATACGAATACGAGCGCTGCCGCAGCCGTTACCAATGACGAGAGCGATAGTTCGACTTTACGCCTGAATATGCTCTTTCTCCCCCCCTCGAAGTACTTCTTCTCGAGCATCTCCGCTATCTTGGCCTTGTGCCTGTCCCTCTCCTCTTCCCTGAGGGCCAAAGCCTCTTTTATCTTCCCGTCAAGTGCCTTGAAGTCCTTGAGGCGGTCGCGGCATGCCTGACAGTACGACAAATGCTCCTTGACCTCCGTCAGGTACGGCTCCTTCAATTCCCCATCCAAGTATGCTGAAATCAACTGGTCGTCAATACACATCTCGATACTCCTTGCCAAGGATCTCCTCAAGCTTCTTCCTGGCTCTGTGGACCCTGACTTTGACATTCGTTTCACTGATGCCAAGGACCCGCCCTATCGCCTTGTAGTCAAGGGATGTGAACTCCTTGAGCTGGATGACAAGCCTGAGGTTCTCGGGAAGGCTCTCGATTGCATTCCTCACAAGCCTCCGCTCCTCGTTTCTTATAAGGTTCGACTCCCCGCTTTCGTTGTATGAAAGCTCCTCTTTCCCTACGCTTGAAACGACCTCAAGTTCCCTTTTGTTCCGCCGCAGGAAATTGAGAGCGAGGTTCTTGACTACCCGAAGAAGCCAATAGCGCGCATCATCTGCGGACGGAAAAGACATCGAGCGCATAAAAAAGCGTTCGAACGCCTCCTCGGCAAGATCCTCTGCCGTGTCCAAGTCCCATACTATGTGGTACGCGACATCGACCAAGAGAGGGTAATCCCTGTCGAAGACAAACCTGAAGTCATCCTTGTCAGTGCTTCTTATGTCCATCTAGTAAACCTTACCAAGCTTTGATGGTTACAGCCTTTCAAGCTTCGCTCCGGAAGGAGTGTCGATGACTTTGAAGCCTCTGGATGAGAGGATGTCACGGATCTCGTCAGCCCTCTTGAAGTTCTTCATCTTCTTGGCTTCCGTTCTTTCCTTCAAGAGTTCCTCTTCCTCTTTCCCGTACGAAAGAGCCTCCTCAGCCTTGACTTCAGAAAGCCTCAAGCCGAGTATCGAATCGACATCGTAGAGAACTTTCAACTTCTCCCCGTCGGTAATCCCGTCGTCCTTCAAAAGCGACCAGAGGGTTGCCAATGCCTGGGGGGAGCGCAGATCGTCCGACATGTATGCGAAAAACTCGTTCTCCTTGACCAATGCCTTTTCTGAAAGCTCTTTTGCCACATCGGATGAGGAGAGCATCGAACTGATCTTCTTTACAAGCTGTCCCCTTGCGCTCTTTGCACTCTCAAGCGCTTCGAAACTGAATTTCAACTGGCTCCTGTAGTGCCCGGTGAGGCAGAAGTAACGCCAATCGAGTGGATCGAAACCCTTTTCGATCAAGCTTTCAAGGGTCAGGAACTCCCCGCTGCTCTTGCTCATCTTCCCGCTGTCGTTGAGCAGGAACTCGCCGTGGCACCAGTAATCAACCCAGGGTTTCTCCCCGCTGTACGCTTCGCTCTGTGCAATCTCATTCGTGTGGTGCACCGGGATTGCATCGATTCCGCCGCAGTGGATGTCAAACCTCTTCCCGAGGTATTTCATGCTCATCGCGCTGCATTCTATATGCCAGCCCGGGTAACCGACACCCCACGGGCTCGGCCATACCATCGCCTGGTTCTTGAACTTGCTGTTCGTAAACCAAAGCACGAAGTCCTTGGGATTCTTCTTTCCGCTGTCGACCTCTATCCTCGCACCTTCCTTGAGTTCATCCAAGTTCAGGCGTGCAAGCTTTCCGTAGTCGTCGATCGTGTCGATCGAGAAGTATACGTTTCCGTTCGCAGTATACGTATGCCCCTTCTCTTCGAGCACTTTGATCATCTCGATCATGTCGTTTATGTGCTCTGTCGCCTTGCAAACCACCACCGGGCGCTTTATGTTGAGTCTCTCCTCGTCTTTGAAGAACGCCTTCGTGTAGAACTCGGCGATCTCCCAGACGCTCTTCCCGGTCTCCCTGCCCCTCTTCTCAAGCTTGTCTTCCCCGTCATCCCCGTCGCCGGTGAGGTGCCCGACGTCGGTTATGTTCATCACGTGCCTTACCCTATACCCTTCTTTTTCAAGGGTACGCCTCAAAATATCTTCGAATATGTATGTCCTGAGGTTTCCGATGTGGGCATAGTTATACACTGTCGGCCCGCAGCAATACATCCCGACCTTGCCTTCTTCAATCGGAACGAAATCCTCTACGCTGCGGCTCATCGTGTTGTAGATTCTCATCTTGACCCCCTGTAATATCAAAACTTCTTGTAATAAGTTACCATTTATTCGGCCCAATGTCACTTTGCTTTGCGTTTTTGCCTTTTGACATCTACTATAGTATCCATGGAAATACTTGTCAGAGTTGAAAAGCGTGAGGTGGAGTTTGAAGAGAACAAGGACCTCTCGGGGCTTACGTTCTTCAAGACAAAGGGGAAGGCTGAATACTTCTATGAGCCGGAGAACCCTTTGATGATGCAACTTGCACTCGAAAAAGCGTACAAGATGAATCTTGAGACGAGGGTGCTTGGAAGCGGAACGCACGTGATTATCTCTGACGAAGGGATCGAGGGGTTGTTGATATCCACCAAGAAGATGAGGGGGATAACAATCAAGGGGAATTTGATCACAGCCTACTCCGGGGAGAGCCTCGACGGGATAATAAACACTGCAATCGAACACAACCTAATCGGCCTGGAGGAGCTCGGGGGAATCCCCGGGACGATCGCAGCTGCACTGAAGGTGAACGCAAGCGCGAACGGGAAAAGCCTCTCCGATTACCACTACTATTCGGATTTCATGACCAAGGAAGGCAAGATACACCGTCGCCCCGATTACTTCGACCTGTTCGGGCATCAGACGAGTCCGATAGCAGACGACGAGATAGTGTTATCCGTCACTCTCCGCCTCGAGCCGTCGAAGAGAAGCGCGGAAGCCCGCATAAAAAAGGAAAAGTACGTCGAACTGATGTTCATACCCCCGACTGCGAACTTCATCGGGCAGGTCTTCAAGGACCCCCAGGGGATGAGGGCGAAGGATATAATCAAAGCATGCCACCTCGACAAGGACCTTGGCTTCAAGGCGGAGTTCTCATCATTCCAGAGCAATTGCATATTCTCCCAAAGGAGCGCGACAAGCGATGATGTAACAAGCCTCATCGCGCTTGTGCGTGATGAAGTTGAGAAACTGACGGGAATAAGGCTGGAACTTTCTGTTTCGCTCTTAGGTAAATTCGACGCGAAACTCAAGTACTAACTCCTCTTTTCTGAGTTTGATCGAGAAGTTCCCGTCCATCAGGAACACTTTTGCGTACACCCCCTTCTTCCCCGTTCCGATCTCAAAATCCCCGTCGCGTACCCTCACGTTCGGCACAAGGGAAGTGTCGAGACCTACCTTTACATCCTTGTACATCAGGGAAAACCTTCCGGACTTCTTTCTCTCACCCTCCTTGTCAAACTCAAAATCCCACCTTGTCTCGAAACAGAGGTCTTCATATAGCCCGATCCTCACTCTGTAAAGACTTTCGTACTCCCTGAAACTCCCGGTGAACACAGGGTCATCCCCGTACTTGATTCCATAGGAGAAGGAAAAACCATCCTCTACGTAGTCAAGCCTGAACTCCAATTTCCCATCGTTATCGCTCAAAAGAGTCGTACCTCCCTTGATTCCCAACCTCAGCGGCCCCCAGAAGAACCTGGAGTGGAAAAAGTATGCAAAGCCAAGGTGCGGGCTGTAGGAGAGTATCGCGCCCCCTTCAAACATCTTTTCAAATTCAAATCCGAGGCCGAATGAGAACACATCCTTTCCAAGCTTTCTCCTGTAGTCGAACACAGCGTCATCCTTTTCCCTCTGTTCAGAGTAATACAGCGCTGCAAAATCCAGGTGCTTTCCGTCGTACGATGCACCGATCAGGGCTCTTCCATCGAGTGACATTACCGCGGACAACCCCTTGTACTTCACTTCAAAACCCCTGATGCCGCGCACTTTCGAGTGCTTGGACGAGAGGGTGTGACTTATTCTCTTCCGATAAGGATTCTCAAGTGTGTTTATGAACGTGTTCTTGTCGAGCCTGCCGTATGAGATATATTTCCCCTGGTATGAGAATATGTTGTCAGGGAAGATGTATTTCAAGCCGCCGCTATCCAATATCACCCTGCGATTCGAGAAAGTGAACGCAGCAGAGGGGAAGGCCGACGGGATGGCAATGATGAGCAAAATGACCAATATCACCGATTTCCTCATACTTTACTAGTCATCAAGCCCTCGTTCTTGTCTACAAAATCCAAAACATATGTGGTAGAATTTCCCCGTTGATCATCAAAGGAGTTGGGTAATGGTTATTCTTACGCTCAATTGCGGAAGTTCCTCCGCAAAATACCAAGTATATGACTGGGATAATAAGGATGTCCTCTCAGTGGGAGTTGTTGAGAGGATCGGACTTGAGTACTCTACCATAGAGCACAAGACGACTGGAAAAGAGACCTATGAGGCGAAGTTCTCAAGCCCCACGCACAAGGAAGCAATCGAACTTGTATTGAAGATGCTTGTGGATGAAAAATACGGATGCATCAAGTCCCTTTCAGAGATCGGAGCGGTAGGACACCGCGTACTCCATGGCGGCGAGATGTTCAAGAAGTCGACGCTCGTCACCGACGAAGTCGTAGAGGATCTGAAGAAGATCATTCCGCTCGGACCGCTGCATATGCCTGCAAACATCATGGGAATCGAAGCTGCAAGGAAGTTGATGCCCGATGTACCGCATGCAATCATCATGGACACTGCATGGCACCAGACGATGCCCGAGGAAAGCTTCATGTACGCTCTTCCGTACGAGTGGTATGAGAAGTACAACGTCAGAAGATACGGCTTCCACGGAACAAGCCACCTGTACTGTGCAAAGCGTGCCGCGGTATTGCTCGGCAAAGAGAACAAAGACACGAACGTGATCGTGCTCCACATCGGAAACGGCGCGTCAGCATGTGCGGTCAAAAACGGGGTTTGCATCGACACGTCGATGGGACTTACACCTCTTGAAGGACTCGTCATGGGAACCCGTAGCGGCGACATTGACCCTGCAATCGTTCCCTACATCTGCAACAACACAGGCCTTACGGTCCAGGAGATGGATACATACCTGAACAAGAAATCCGGACTCTTGGGAATCTGCGGCAAGAGCGACAGGCGCGACGTGCACGAAGCTGCGCTCAAAGGCGACAAGAAGGCAGATCTTGGAATCAAGATGGAATGCCACAGGATCAAGAAGTACATCGGTGCCTATGCCGCGCTCCTCGGACGCGTGGATGCGATCGTATTCACAGCCGGCGTCGGCGAGATGGGCGACCACATCAGGTACTACAGCACTGAAGGACTTGAGGGCCTTGGAATAGAGCTTGATGAGGAAAAGAACCTCATGAGCCACACGAGGAACGCAGAGACTGTGATCAGCAAGGACTCTTCAAAGGTCAAGATCTTTGTAATCCCGACGGATGAAGAGCTGGTGATGACAGAGGATGCATATGCGCTCATGCAAGGCACGTACGATGTACATACCAACTTCCACTACACTTTCGAAGACCCGGAGTATGTGAACAAGGCACGTGCAAGGGGCTTGAAGGAAAACCTGAAAAAGCATCCTGAGCTTGAAAAAATCATTGCAGTTCCTCCCAAGAAGAACTAAGCAGACAATCGGCGGGCTTTCAAAGCCCGCTTTTTGCCAACTTCTCGCCCTCTTCCACATCGCTTTTTGTTATTTCATCACGTTCAAAGAGCGCATCAAGCGCCTTCTTGAAAAGTTTCGATGAAGAAAGAAGCGTCTCAATCTTCTCTCCGAGGGAAGATAGCTTTCTTCCAAATGCCGACTCCCCTTTCCCTGTGAATTCCCCGTGTATCCTCTCTGCAAGGTCCTTGTCACTCATCTCTTCCAGATGCTCCAGAATCTCATCGGGGTATACGTATGCGTGAAGGTCTTCCCTCTCCTCGTCAAGGTAATCGAACAGCACCGATCTGGATATCAACACGTCAGATCCGTTCACTATCCCCTCGCTTGCCTTCCTCTGCCCGTTCGGCGTATCGATCCGCCCCCTGAGGCTCTTACCCTTCTTCCCGTCCTTGGTATAGTTTTGTATGAAATACCTGTTCCCGTTCACTACTACGATTGCGATATCTTCTGCCATACTTGAAATGATCAGAGACAAACGAAAAAGTAAAAGATGACAAATAGCGATCAATTATTTATTTTAAATTCTTTAAAACTTGCATATTTATCTCTATAGATTTGAAAAGATAATGTAGATATATCTAAAAAATTTTATTTTTATTTGATTATTTTAATTCCGATTTAAGAATATTGTATTCTTAGATTCAATCCTTTTGTTCATTCCTTTATCTTGCTGCACTTACACGATATGGAAGAACCAGAACGCTTGTTGAAGGAAGTTTTCAAAATACCATACATGATGCCGTTCCAGGAGCTTGTAGTAAAACGAATAATGGACGATGTAGAAGACGATGGCGATGAGAAGAACTCGATAACTATATTTCCGACTGGAGCGGGCAAGAGTTTATGCTTCATGCTCCCTGCTCTTCTTAAAAAGGACAGGTATACGATACTTCTCTATCCCCTGCTTTCGCTTATGAATGACCAGAAGAGGCGTTTTGACGAGCTTGAAGTCGAATCCACTTTGATCCGCGGTGGAATGGAAAAAGATGAGAGATCAAAAGCGATTGAAAACCTCAAAAGTTTCAAAAGCCATATACTCATTACAAACATGGAGAGTCTTTGGTACATGTTCCTTCGGGAGGAGACACTGATCTTCAGGGAAAAGACGGAGTTGTTCGTCCTTGACGAGGCACATACCATAGTCACCTGGGGAGAGACCTTCAGGAAAAGCTACGAGAACTTATCACTTGTGCTCGATGAGATAAAACCTCATCAACGGCTTTCATTCAGCGCCACGATCGACGAGCGGATTGAAACAAGGCTGAGGGAAACGATATACAAAGACCGTTCTCCGGTTGTACTCCGCTTGTCATCGGACAGGGAGAACATCCACTATCACGCAATTTATTCACTTTCGAAACTGATGGATATCGTAAACATACTCAACCCTCCAGAAAGCCGTCCCGCCCTCATATTCACCCGCTATAGAAGCCAGACCAGAGAACTTTCGATGAAGCTGTCAAACAGATTCAGGACATACCACTACCATGCCGGTCTTGATAAAGATGAGAAGAAAAGGATCGAGAGTGGGTTTTACGCTTCCGGTGACGCCGTGATGGTTGCAACATCCGCATACGGAATGGGCGTTGATAAAAAGAACATACGCACTGTAATACACTACAGCGTACCCGATGACGCACTTTCGTTTTTGCAGGAATCGGGAAGAGGAGGAAGGGACAGAAAGCGTATGGATTCATATATACTCATAGCCCCCGGGGAGAAAGGGAAACTATTGAGTGTATTTACGTCAAAGGAGTGCATCCGGAACTCGCTTTTATCCCTCATGGGAGAAAACGTATCAACAGGTGGCTGTCTTGGCTGCTCGAAGTGCCTGAATGAAGATGAGAGAGGCAGAGGCTGGGCCGAGATCACACAAGCGGTAAGAATTCCGTTTCTCCATACGAAACGTTCCCTTTCCTTGTACTTGAAAATGCGGAAGCTCAGGGATTGGAATATTGGAGAGATATCAAAAGCGATCGACAGCGCGGAGAAGTTTAAAGTTATAAAGGTTGTTTTCTCAAGGATAATGAAGGAAAGAGGCCCTAAGTGATCAATTATTGTCCAGCAAGTTCTCAGTGCCGACAGCCCCCATGAATTAGGTAATCGATGAACGGCAGTCGACTATATTTTTTACAGACGTAGTTGCAATCCAATTGCACTCATTCACAAAAAACCCCTGTCGTACTACCGTTTCTGCTGACCGTCGTCAACAGAATAGCATCGTCTGCTGTTCCCAGCTGAGCACATCCTAATTTTTTTTCTACAAGAAAGATAATGCATTCAATGGAATAATTTTGATCAAAACAAAAAAAGGGCAGACTAATTCAAATCCGTCCTCATCTAAAATAATCGCAAACTACTACATCAGATCCGCGTAAATCTTAGCGTTCGCATTCAAGTACTTGATAGCTTCTTCATCAAATGTAATTCCATCGAATGTCATCCGAGTTATCTCATCCGTGCTTTCATCAAAGGAAATATCGAAAGGATAGTGATTGTTCATAATGGTCAGTGATCCTTTGAAGTTTCCAGACGTAAGCTTTCCAGTTAGTTGATACTGCGGATAGTTCAAATTTACATCCCCTGCCTCATCGACTTCGGAGATGTACAGATTGAAATTGGATGCAACGTTCAATGCACTCAGATCATATACCTCACTACCTTTGTATGTGTGACTGCCAATCCCGATTTCCTGGCTGGTCATGCCAAATGTTCCATTGAGTGGTTTGCTCTGCAGATATGTAGACTTCCCGTTTTCAGTGATGATAATGGATGCGATGAAATCGTTGTACTCTCCGGAATATGATATGATTTGAGAGCTTTGTGCATCCATGTCGACATACACGGATGTGTTGAGACTGACCGTTCCACTTGTATTGACGCTATATGTTGCATCTCCGATTTGAGTCGTAAAATGCGTTGGGCTTTTTATCTCAAGGTTCGTAGTTGCAGTAAACTTACCTGAATTTCCTCCAGTCTGAGAGAAAGTATTACCTTTCCCCGGGAGCGTGTATGAAATGTTTCCACTCTCATCAGGTGTTGCATTATTCATGATCAGCTTTGAAAGCGGCCCCTGGGCAAGTGTCATGCTGTAAAGATCCTCCGCAATCATGTTCTTCGTATATGGTTCTTCCACCACCAGATCATCCGGAGTGAATGTTTCATCACCGATTTGGAAACTGACGTTGTTACCCGGAAGCGGCGGGAATGCTTCACCTTCCACGGAAACTGATGAACCATCACTCGTTACCGTTCCATATGCAGGAAGAAGCTCGTCTTCACTCATCGATACGGCGAATGGAATCTCATTTTCCGCTTCCCCTTCCTTGATCTTTGGAACATCATTCTGATCTGAAGAAACGCTATAGCCCTGTATTTCCCCGTTTGCTACGGGAAGTGTGTAATTCAGTTTGCCATCGACCGTGTACTTCCCATCATATTCATACCCGGTGAAATTCGCGACAACGCTCAATGTTTCATCCCCTGTCGCCCGGGCAACTGGCGATGTAGTTGCATCGAACGTCAGATTTGTTACCTTTTCATTCGAGAGATACTTGGACAGGGTATCGGAGACAAACACATCCGGACGGAATGAAGATACGAACGCACTTTCCTTGCTTTCCGATGTTTCATTCTGACAAGCAAGCAGCGACAGAGCTATCAGGAGGAATAGTAATATCCTGATTTTTTTTTCACCATTTTGTTTCTCCTCAAAAACTTGGTTAACATACAACTATCATCATTCCAATCCACTTCAACGTCAATATCCATTCGCATTCAGATCTTCTTTGCCCAAAGAATGCTTATATAGTAGAATCTGTTGTTAGATAAAAAGGAGTTAAAATGCCTCTCAGCGATGTTTATCCGGATCTATACGGGAAAGAGTACGACGAAAGGAAGATGAACGAAAGGTTCTCCACCTTGCTGAAAGACCATGAAGAACTTTTCGGCAAAAGCGATGATGTTATGATCTTCTCCTCATCCGGGCGTACCGAGATAGCGGGAAACCATACCGACCACAACCTCGGAAAGACGATCGGAGGGAGTATAAACCTCGATACGATCGGAGCTGTCACGAAGCGAAGTGACAAGCGCGTTGTTTTGAAAAGCGAAGGATTTCCTGTCGTGGACATCGACATCTCCGACCTTGGAAAGAGGAAAGAGGAAGAGAACACCACCCACTCTTTGTTGAGGGGGATTGCCAATGCATTTTCCGAAAAGGGCATCGAAGTCGGAGGTTGGGAGGCAAATACCACAACCAATGTCCTCAAGGGTTCTGGGCTCTCAAGCTCCGCTGCAATTGAAGTGCTCGTGGCCGAGATATTCAACTACATCTACAACGGCGACAAGTTCACCCCTCTCGAGCTATCGAAGATCGGGAAGTACGCTGAGAACGTCTACTTCGGAAAGCCGTCGGGGCTGCTTGACCAGATATGCTCATCCACAGGAGGCGTAGTTGCAATCGACTTCAAGGATAAAGACAACCCGGAAATTGATAAAATCGACGTGGATTTCGATGAACTTGGCTACGGCATGATCATAACAGACACCAAGGGAAGCCACGCGGATCTAACTGCCGAGTACGCATCGGTTCCTCCTGAGATGCGAAGCGTTGCCTCTTACTTCGGCAAAGAATATTTGTCTGAGGTAAGCTACGAAGAATTCTTGTCATCGATTGGGAAAATCAGGGAAAAACTAGGAAACGACAGGGCCATCCTACGCGCATACCACTACTTCAAGGAGAACGAAAGGGTCGAGATGATGAAAAAAGAGCTTCTGGATGGAGACATAGAGACATTCCTTATGCTCGTCAACGACTCAGGCTCATCATCCTTCAAATACCTTCAGAATGTATTCCCCGCATCCGATCCGTACTCCCAGGGTCTCTCGATTGCACTCGCGCTTAGCGAAGACGTCTTGTCCGGGGAAGGAGCTGTCAGGGTTCATGGCGGCGGGTTTGCAGGGACCATACAGGCATACGTTCCGCCCTATATGGAGAAAAAGTACATAAAGAGGATGGAGAGCGCATTCGGCGAAGGTTGTTCGACGCACATTTCGATCCGTAAGCGCCCGGTGGGAAGGATCGGCTGATGATCTTCCGCAAAGCTGTGAAGTCTGATGTCCCCAAGGCTTTTGGGATCTACGAAAAGATCCTCGACGAGGAAGAGAAAGGGAACGTCTCGATTGGTTGGAAACGGGGAGTATATCCAACAGAAGCCACAGCTTCGAACGCTTTTGATGGCGATGAGCTCTACGTCCTTGAAAACGATGAGAAGAAGGTGGTTGCATCGGGGATCATCAACAACAGGCAACCTGACGGATACGAAAAAGGCTCTTGGAAAAGAGGTGCTAAGGAAAGCGAGGTGCTCGTTCTGCATACCCTGACCGTAGACCCGTCAGAGAGCGGAAAGGGATATGGAAAATCCTTCGTCCGCTTCTACGAAGAGCTTGCCGGAGGCTCGGGGATCATAGATCTGAGACTCGATACAAACGCTAAAAATACAAGGGCGCGTAAGATGTACGCATCCCTTGGATACAAGGAAGTGGGAATGGTTCCGGTCGTCTTCAACGGAATTGATGGCGTGAATCTGGTGCTTCTTGAGAAAGAGCTTCCTCAGAGCGTGTAGATCCTTTTGTCCTTGTCCGGGTTCTGCAGATAGAAAAGGGATGAGAAGCCTGTGGATGCGACGAATGTCGATCCGGTAAGTTCCTGAAGCTTGAATGAAAGCTCCTTCACTTCATCCTTGAACGAAGTGAAACGCACTTTAACAAGTTCATGTTTCCCGAGTGCCTCGGAAAGGAAGGAGGCAACGCTATCCGTCACCCCGTCCTTTCCTACGTATACTATCGGGTCAAGCCCTACGCCATAGCTTCTGAGCTTGGCCCTTTCCTTGCTAGTCAGTTCGATCATACTTGGAAGAGTCTACAATCCTTTACACTCTATTTCAAGCAATCGATGACCTTGGGAAGACTATCGAAATGCTCGTTCCGACTCCAAGCACCGAGTCAAGGACCACGTTTGCATCGTGCAGCTGTGCAATCTCCTTCACGATCGAAAGCCCGAGCCCGGTGCCACCCGTTTCCCTTGAACGGGACTTGTCGACGCGGTAGAAGCGCTGGAACACCCTCTCCTTGTCGTTCTCGCTTATCCCGATCCCTTCGTCTTTGACAGTCACCCTGTCGGAAGAAACGATGACTTTGATCGGATTGCCGTCCCTGTTGTACTTGATGCTGTTTCCTATGAGGTTCATCAAAGCTTCAGAAAGAAGCGAAGAGTTTCCTTTTACGGTCAGTGGCGCATCCTTCTCGACCTTCACGTCCGCTTTACCCTCAAAGTACTCCACAACTGAATCAGAGAGGCTTCCCATATCAACGTTCTCAGACAGGTCGATCTGGACTTTCCCGTCGAGGGCTGAAAGGAGAAGTATGTCGTCAGAAAGGCGCTTCAATCTCAGGGCTTCCTTATGAATAAGGTGTGAGAACTTCCTTACATTCTCCTCATCGACGTTCCCGGACTCCAAAAGCTCGGAGTACCCGGAGATGCTGGTAAGAGGCGTCCTGATCTCATGGGAGATGTTCTCGGTGAACTCCCTCTCCCTTTTTTCCATCCTCACCTTCTCGGAGACATCGAAGAGGAACATAACGGAGCCTAGTCCGTCAGCCTTGTTCGCCCTTACGTCTATGATCCTCTCTCCCACGGGAAGTTTCCCCTGCCCTTCACCTTTGTTGTCGATTATCGAGAAGAAGAGAGGGGAACGCGAAAGCTCCAGGATGGACTTCGGATCATCCTTTCCCTCGAGGTTGAAGATGGCCTTTGCCCCGTTGTTGAGCATCAACACAGTGCCATCCTCCCTCATGAGGATTATCCCATCCTTCATCTCTTTTATTATGAGACGGATCTCCTCCTCCCTCTCCTTTATCGACTTGAGCTGGTTTACGATCTCGCTGTTCTGCTTCTTCAGCCTCTCGGTAAGCGGCAGAAGCTCTTCGTACGGCGTGGTTTCGACGTTGCCCTCGATATCGAGAGTATCGATCGGGCGCATAATCCACTTCGTGATCCTGTAGCTTCCGAAGAGCGCAACCAAGAAGAGAATCACAAACAGGAGGGTCAAAGGAATAGCGAGGTTTGCAACATCTGCATAGATGTTGTTCACCGGAAGAGCAAGGCGTATCACATTACCTTCATCGGTGCGGAGTGCGACATAAAGCATGTCGATCGTCAGCGTATCGCTATGCCTCAAATCCTCACCATATCCATTCTTGAGTGCATTTTGCACCTCCGGCCTTGCAAGATGGTTTTCCATCTCCCCCTCGGCTTGGCTGTCATACAGTACGCTTCCGGAGGAATCGATCAAAGTGAACCTCATCCTTCCGAAATCGACATCCTTGTCGAGGTCTGCAGACTCCAGGAGTACAAGTTCGTCATACATTCCCGCTTTAACCTCATCCACCACCCGTGAGTGGAGGAAGTAAAGAGAAATGCTGAATGTCAATACGAAAGATACTGCAACCATCAGTACCAGTGAAAGCAAGATCTTGCGGCTTAATTTCATAGTTGGGAACCTTTTCCATTGAATCTGTAACCCACCCCGGTTACAGTCTCTATCATCGTTGAGGAGCTGCCAAGCTTCTCCCTGATGTGCCTGATATGCACGTCTACAGTCCTGCTCTCGCTGTCGGATGAATACCCCCAGACTGATGTCAGGATCTGTTCGCGAGAAAGGCATGCCCCCTCGTTCTCCATCAGGAGGGACAAGAGCTCGTACTCCTTGAGGGAAAGGCTTAGTTCCTTCTCACCAAGAAATACGGAGTGTGCGCGCCTGTCGAGTGTAAGCGGGCCGTACCTGAGGCTCTTCTCGTCGTCAATCCCACGTCCGCGACGCCTCAAGACCGCTTTGATCCTCGAAAGAAGCTCCATCATCCCGAACGGCTTTGTGATGTAGTCATCCGCACCCATGTCGAGCCCCGTGACTTTGTCGAACTCAGAGGAGGCTGCAGTGAGCATTATCACTGCAACATCCTTCCACTTCGAGCTACGCCTGATCTTTTTCAATACATCGAGCCCGGACTCCTCCGGAAGCATGATGTCAAGAAGCACCAGATCGGGAATCGCCTTCGCCATCCCATCCCAGAACAAAGACGGTCTGGAGTACGTGGATGCATCAAATCCGCTTGAAGAGAGTGCGTATTCCAAAAGCCCGGAAATCGATTCATCGTCTTCAAGTATGTAGATCCTAGTCATTCTCAATCCCCGATTCCGGTCTCCGCCCAAATGATCTGACGGGCGATGTTGACTGCGTGGTCGCCCATCCTCTCAAGGTATTTTGCAGCAAGGAGCACGTCCGGAGCGAACTCCACTCCCTCTGCCCCGCGCTTGATCGAATCAGTAAGCTCGTCCTTTGCCTTTACAAAGAGCTTGTCGAGGACATCATCAGCGTCGACGACCTCCTGGCTTTTCGAAACGTCGGATGAAAGGTAGCTGTCGATGCTCATCTTGAGCATCTTCCTCACGTTCCCGATCATCAACCTTATGCCGGCATCCTCCAAGACCCCTTTCTCGTCTACGAACGAACAAACTTCGGCAAGGTCGAATGCGTTGTTTCCGATCCTTTCGAGGTCGTTGACGATATGCGTTGCAGCCGTGACCTTCCTGAGGTCCTTTGCAACCGGATGGCGGCGGAGTATTATCCTCAGGCAGAGTGCTTCCATATCCCTTGATTCGATCTCGATGTCGGTACTCTCGACTTTCAGTTCATCGAGCTTTGAATCCTTCTTGTCAAGCGCATGAGCTTCCACCTTGTTCAGCAAGTCCTCCACCATGGAAGCCATTCTCAGCAAGGACTTGTCCATTTGTGACATCGTGTCGTCTATGATACCTTTCATCAACCGAATCTCCCTGTGATATAATCTTCAGTCCTCGAATCCTTCGGACGAGAGAACATGCTCTCCGTATCGCTGTACTCAACCAGATCCCCGAGAAGGAAGAATGCAGTGTTGTCCGCGATTCTCAGTGCCTGTTGCATGTTGTGCGTGACTATTATGATAGTATATTTGGCCTTCAATTCAATAGCGAGCTCTTCGATCTTCGCCGTCGAGATCGGGTCAAGCGCGCTGGTCGGTTCGTCCATCAGGAGAACCTTCGGCTCGACTGCGATTGCCCGTGCGATGCAAAGCCTCTGCTGCTGTCCCCCCGATAGTCCCAAAGCGCTCTTTTTGAGCCTGTCCTTGACTTCGTCGAAAAGGGATGCGTCGGTAAGGGCCTTCTCAACGATCTCGTCAAGCTTCGCCTTGCTCTTTATCCCGTGCGTCCTCGGGCCGTATGCGATGTTGTCGTAGATGCTCATCATGAACGGGTTCGGCTTCTGGAATACCATGCCCACCTCGTACCTGAGGCCATTCACGTCGACTTTGGGGGAGAAGATATCCTCTCCGTTGTATAGCACGCTACCCTCGATCCTCACGCCAGGCACGAGGTCGTTCATCCTGTTGAGCGTCCTGAGGAACGTCGATTTACCGCATCCAGATGGTCCGATGAGAGCCGTGATGCTCTTCTCTTCAACCTTTATGTTGATGTGCTTCAAGGCTTGCATCTGCCCGTACCAGAGGTCAAGATCCTTGGTTTCTATAATCGTACTCACTGTCCGTTTCTCCTATTCATGATCCTACCCATGTAGGTTGTGAGGAAGTTGATGATAACCGTAAGTATCATCAGTATCGCAGCAATTGCAAACGCAATATCGAACTCTCCCCTTTCGCTGGCATACATGTAGAGTGCGACTGTAAGGGTTGCACCCGCGCTCTCCATTCCCTGTATAAAGCCGTTGATGTTGTGTGCAAACCCTGCGGTGAAGAGAAGTGCTGCAGATTCGCTCAAGATCCTTCCGATGGAAAGGATGCATCCGGTGATGATTCCGTTGATACACGTAGGAAGGACTACAGTGCGGATGACCCTCCACTTTCCAGCTCCGAGTGCGAACGCCCCTTCCCTGTAGCTCTCGGGAACGGTCTTCAGACTCTCCTGCGTCGTACGCATTATAGTCGGAAGGTTCATGATCACCAAAGTAAGAGACCCGGCGAGAAGGCACGTTCCGAGGGAACAGAACTGGCAGAAGACAAGCATGCCCACGAGACCGTATATGATCGAAGGGATTCCCGAAAGTGTCTCTGCGGCAAACTCGATCATCGCAACAAGCTTCTTGTTAGTCGCATATTCGTTGAGGTATATCGCAGCACCCACCCCCAGCGGGAGTACTATGATCAACGTCGCGATCACTATGTATATCGTATTGAGTATGTCAGGAAGGATACCGATCGTGTTCCTGAGCGTACTCGGTTTCGTCAGAAGCAAATCAAGGGTGATGTTCGGCAGGCCCCTGAACAGAACGTACAAGAGCATGAAGAACGTCAATGACGTCACCACTACAAGGGAGAGGTAGCAGAGTACCTTCATCAAGAGGCACCAGCTTTTCCTTGATCCTGAAATTCTTTCTATCATTTGGACGATCCTCCCTTCTTGAGCATGTTCAGAATCGCATTGATTATCATGATGAAGAGGAACAATACCAGTGCGATTGAAAACAGCGCTTCCCTCTGAAGTCCGGATGAATAAGACATCTCGGATGCGACAGCAGTGGTGAGAAACCTTACCGACTTGAAAAGGGATGGCATGTTCGCGACGTTTCCCGCGACCATCATGATTGCCATCGCTTCCCCGATCGCCCTACCGATTCCGAGAACAATGGCTGTGAAAATACCGCTTTTTGCAGCGGGAACGGAGACTTTGAAATATGTCTCGATATCCGTTGCGCCGAGGGCAAGGGATGCCTCCTCGTATTCGTGCGGTACGGCTTCCAGGGCTGTAAGGGATACGTTAATCACCGACGGAAGGATCATGACTGCAAGAACTATGATTGCAGCAAACAGCGTGGCACCGTCCGGGACTCCGAACAAAATCCTTATTCCGGGAACTAGTATCGTCATACCTACGAGGCCGTAGACGACCGAAGGTATTCCGGCAAGTACGCCGATGCAAAGTTCCATGACATCCTTTACTTTCCTTGGAGCCATCTTGGCCAGGTATACTGCGGCGAAGAATCCAACGGGAACGCCGATGATGATTGCACCCGCCGTTCCGTATATGCTTGTCAGGATGAATGGAAGGATTCCGAACTCCGGATTAGCCGCAGTTGAGGCCCAGCGCGTTCCGAAGAGGAACTCAACCGGGCCTATCTTGAAGATTGCCGGCAGTCCCGAGATCACCAGGTAGATCGAGATGACCAGGACTGAACCGACTGCAACTAGTCCGAGGAGCAGGAATATCAAATGGATCACGTCTTCCATCAGCCTTCCGGGGTTGTCCTTGTATCCCCTTGTGGCGAGAAATTCCTTGATATTCATCTTTTCCTGTTCCTCCGGAACGTCATACTACAGGGACTGCACCTGCGCCGGCGATGATCGAAGATGCATCAGCACTGGTTGCGTAGTCGAAGAATGCCTGAGCAGCAGCTGAAAGCGGAGTGTCGGACTTCGTTGCGAACACGAACGGGCGCTGGATCTTGTACTCGCCGCTCTTTACAGTATCCTCAGTGGCAACAACACCCTCTACTGTAACAGCCTTAACAGAATCAAGGTTGCTTGCAAGGGATGCGTATCCGATTGCACCAGGGTTCTGGGAAACAGCTGTGATTACAGCACCTGTGGATGTAAGCTCCTGGCTGTATACGCATGCATCCTCAACGCCTGTGATCTCCTCGAAACCACTCCTGGTGCCGCTTCCTGCTTCACGTCCGATGGGAACGACAGGTGCGTCAGCTCCTCCGATCTCGCTCCAGTTTGAAATCTTTCCCGTGAAAAGATCCGCAATCTCGGCGATCGAAAGGTCGGCAACCGGATTGTCAGCGTTTACGATGATTGCAATTCCATCGAGTGCAACGATCGTCTCAGTGAGGCCGGACTCCTTCTCCTCCGCCTTCAAGGCCCTTGAGGAAAGTCCGATATCGCACCTGCCCTCGAGTGCTGCCGTGATTCCCGTACCGCTTCCGGTAGGATTGTATGTAACGTTCACACCTGCGTTGTCAGCCATGTACTGCTCAGCAAGAGAAAGGATAACCTTCTCCATCGATGTGGATCCGTCTGTGGATACAGTTGCACCATTGTCGGTTTCTCCGCCTGCAAAAGCACCGAAGAGAGCGATCGACATTACAAGCATGATTAGAACTAACTTCTTCATCAGAAATGCTCCTTCTTTCCGGGCATGGCCCGTCAGTTTTTTGTTTTCTCAACGGTATGCTAGTGCTTTCGTATTAAACGACCTGTATGAAGATGTTAAGTTCGTGTAAAATTTTTAACATCTTCAAATCCCCAGACCTTCGATTTCCAATCCAATTCCTCATCAGATCGAAAATTAATTCCATATCTTTGATCGATCCTGATTTAAAATCCAATCAGACGTTTCCCTTCACATCCATCTTCTTAAGCGATTTTCTGAACTCAAAGAAGAAAAGCACGGAAGTGAAAGACACTGCAATGAAGTCTGCAACGGGCTCTGCGAGGAATACGGAGATCGCCTGGTTTTCCCTGAAAAGCATGGGAAGGATGTACATCAAAGGTATCAAGAGAACGAACTTGCGCATTATGGCGACTATCATGCTGCTTCTTGCGTTCCCAAGCGATGTGAACGTCATCTGACACGACATCTGGATCCCGAACAACACCGATACAGCCATGTATATCCTCAGCGCGTGGGAAGCATAATCGATCAAAGCCCCATCGGAAGTGAACATATGGGCGAACGCCCTTGGAAAGAGCATCACTGAAAGCCAGAGAATGAATGAGTATGCAAGGCAGACTTCAAGCAGGAGGAAGAACGCGCTCTTCACCCTCTTCCCGTCACCTGCCCCGTAGTTGTAGCTCAATATGGGCTGCGCACCCTGCCCGAGCCCCTGAAGGGGAAGCATCGCAAACTGCATCACGGAAGAAAGGATCGTCATCGCCCCCACTGCGATATCCCCGCCATACTTCAAGAGCGACGAGTTGAAGCATATGTTTATCACGGATTCGCTTGCCTGCATGACAAACGTCGCCGCCCCGAGTGACAACGCAGGAAGGATGATCCTCTTGTCAAGCTTCATCGCACTCCGTTTTATTCTCAAAAACGTTTTCTTTCCAAATAAGAATGCCAAGACCCAGATTGCAGAAAGCCCCTGGCTTATCACGGTAGCAAGCGCCGCCCCCTTGACTCCCATGTCGAAACCGAATATGAATACCGGATCGAGTATGATGTTCGAAAGTGCGCCGATGACTACCGATATCATCCCGGTCTTCGCAAAGCCCTGTGCGGTAATGAAGTAATTCATCCCGAGCGTTATCTCTACAAAGATAGTGCCGAGCGCATATATATCCATGTACGAAGTTGCGTAGGAGATCGTGTTTTCGCTTGCACCGAATGCAATCAACAGATCGTCGTTCCAGATGAGAAGCACCACAGTCAGCACGATCGAGATAATTATCTGCATCGTGAACGAATTTCCAAGGGTCTTCTCGGCGTTCTCGTACTCTTTCCTCCCCATGTATATGCTTGCCCGTGGAGCCCCGCCTGCGCCCACAAATGCCGCAAAGGCGGAAACTATCAGGATCAAAGGAAGGCACACTCCGACCCCGGTGAGCGCCAACGCCCCATCCCCCGGCATATGCCCGATGTATATCCTGTCCACGATGTTGTAGAGCATGTTTATAAGCTGGGCGGTCACTGTAGGAAGCGCAAGCTTGAAAAGTAGTTTTCCTAGCGGTTCCTTCTGCAGGAATTCCTTATCGTTTTCCATCAAGCACCTCCAGATTACACTTCATTGCGCCAAAGAAATCGATCAGTTTTTCTTTCTCATCAATGGAAAAGCCCGAGAACACTTTATCGATGAAAGAGTTTCTCATCCGTTCGAGTTCCTTTGAGACCGCTGAAGCTTCCTCTTTCAGGTACAAGTGGATGATCCTCTTGTCCTTTTCATCGATGCGCTTCCCCATCAAATCCTTCATCTCCAATGATGTGACCAGGAATGAGACATTGCCTTTCTTCATCATCCTGCCGTAGCATACGTCGCTTGCCGTATCCTTCCCCGGGTTGTTGATCAAAAACGCAAGCACCGCCATCTCTCCGCCTGAGAGCCCGTACCTCTCCCCTACCTTCTTTTCCAATTCCTTGTAGCGATGGAGCATAATCCTGATTGCATCCATCATCGTGTTCATAGACTCGTTCATATTGTTCTAAATTAGAACTAATAATTTACGAAAGGATTGTCAACATAGGAAAGAGGGAATGTTTCCATCAGGGGAGTTGCGGGCAAAAAAAGACCTCCCTGGGGAGGCCGGTCGGAAAATGAAAAGGGATGTTTCACCCGACATTGTCGGGATCCACGTCTTCGACCTTTTCCTTCTTCTTCTCTTTGATTCTCTCAACCTTCTCCCTCTGCTCATCTTTCTTGGAGATTGCAGAAAGGATCAAGAGGCCTGTCAGGAATACGGAGCCAAGGATCAGGTATGTTGCGGTTGCAACCACCCCCGTGAAATCCAGTCCGCCATGGTGCGGGAATGAGAAGGAGTAGGAAAATCCGTAGTACCTGAAGTGCGGTCCGTTATGAGTGTAATATTCAACCGGATCGGATGCAGATACGAAAGCGAATACCAAAGACAAAAGCGCAAGTGCGTAAAATACTATGCTCAGAACCAACAAAGCATTCTTGTATTTCTTCATTTCAATTCTCCCTCTCTATAGACTAGTAGCGTAGAAGGGAAAAGAAAAGGAACTTCACTTAAAATACAAGGCCTTCATGAAAGCTTTGCAATTATAGTCACTATGCTTCCCAAGGAAGACTCATCCCTCTCGATCCCTACTACTTTGAAAGATAATGCAGAAAGCGTAGTTGCAATATCCGTGAGGGTATAGCGCTTCATTAAAACGCTCCTTCCCTCGGGAAGGAAGTGTCCCGTAGTCGTTTTCCCATCCAGTTCCGGGACCTGTGATTCGATGAACGAAAAGTAGAGCACTCCGCCCTTTTTTAATGAAGTGCGGGCTGAGAGGAAGAATCCTGTGGCCATCCGCGTATCCATGAAAGAGATTCCAAGGGGAAAGGAGATGTAATCGTACGGTCCCTCCATCTTTTCGATGAAGCGCCCTATTCCGAGGAGAAGCGGTATTGCCGAGCCGTCCTCATCGTCGTTTATGATGTCGATCTTTCCATCCGGGGACAACTTGTCGTAAAAGGATGCAAGGGATGATGCAAAGCGCCCGTACAACAGGATCTTCGGGTCTTTCTTATCCAACAGCATGAAGCTTTCCCCCGCGTGGCGGAAAAGGGATGCGTTTTTCCCCATCCATTCGACAAGTGCATTCTTCTCCATCAGATCGCCTCCAACGTACCCAAGGAAAGGGATACGACTCTCCTCATCAACCTATCCCTGCTCTCTTTCTCGATAAAACCGAGCCCCTCTTCGTCAAGGCCCGATGCCCAGTTTACTGAAAAAGCAACAGAGAGTGCGTTTATCGAAAGTTCGTGTATCAAGTTAATCTCGGGGTTGAGAGTCATTCCCACAACGTCCGCGCCCCAGCTTCTGAACGCCCTGATCTCCGCAGGAGACTCGAAGAACGGACCGTTGGTGGTTATGTACACAAGATTCGTCCTGGGAGTTATCTTCTCATCGAACGCTTTCTTCAGGAACATCGCCCTCATCTCTTTTGAAAAGGGGAAGACCATCTCGGTGTGTTTCACATTTCCCTCACCGTCGAAGAACGATGAAGGACGGGACGAGGTGAAATTGATGTAATCCCCGATTATCCCGATCTCGGTCGGCACCAGTTTCTGGCTTATCGATCCGACGGCATGGGTCGTGATGACGTATTTCACGCCCAGCTTTTCAAGGGCCTTCACGTTCGCCCTGTAGTTTATCGCGTTCGGCGAAAGCGTATGCCCTATCCTATGCCGGGGAATGACAAATATTCCATCCTTGGTCGTAAGGTACTCAACTTCCCCGTATTCGGTTTCAATCGAAGAGCTTTCCATCGAAGAGAAGAACTCTTCCGTCATGCTGCCAACTATCAGAGCTTTTTCCACGGTCACCTGTTTTTCCAAAAATCGATGTGATCTTTGACTATGAATTGAAGAAGTTCCTCGTCCTCGACAGGGCCTTCCACAACGATATCCTTCTGCCCGTGCGCCAGCACTTCCCTGGAAGAGAGCGAGAACGTCGGGTTCTCCTCGTTTGCACCCGTGAACCTCAATAAATCCTTCTCCGTCGCCCCGAACACCAGACGTCCGATGTTCGCCCAGTAGATTGCCCCTGTACACATGCAGCATGGTTCGAAATTCGTATAGAGCGTGCACTCCTTTAAAAAATCCGCAGGGTATGTCTTTGCTGCGCGGAAAACAAGAAGAGTCTCGGCGTGGTATGCGCTTCCACCGCTTTTGAAGTCGTTCTTCTGCCTCATCAGGATATTCCCGTCCTTGTCTGCAAGGAGTGCCCCGAACGGGTGGTTGCCCTCCATCATCGCCTCATGCGCGATCTTCACGCATTCCTTCAGTAACGCTATATCGTTATCAGTCATAGGCAAAATGATCTTCAAAAACATCGCACCTTGTCAATAGAACATCATCGGTATATCTCCATCTGTTTTCGACAAAAGCAATTAAGTGTAAAAATGAAAAGAATGCCCAAGTTGCATTCCATCCAAAATACATACTAATCGATTGACCTAAGGAATTGCGTTGGTTAGATTTTAGAAAAACTTTCAAGAGGTTGAGAATGTCTTTGAAAAAAACAATCTTGCTGCTAACTACACTCCTTTTGTCCATTGCACTCTTTGGAGCGGACGGGGATGTAAACGTCACGAACGAAGGATATTACAAAGTGATTGCTTCGGGCACGAGCGGAGACTCTGTCAGGATTTTCTGTCAGAATGAAGAGGGGATGACGATCCTTTTCAATATCTCCGATGAGACTGAAATGAACATACCGTTCGACCAGATCGAAAACGGCATGGTGCTGTCAATCGTCGACAACGGAATGATGACGATGAGTATTCCTCCGCAGGTACATGCCATCCGGGTTGCCTCCGCGGAAGACCAGACGATCGAATTTCCTCCCCTTCCCGAGGATGATGACGCTTTAAAGGGAACAATAAGCGAGCTTGAAAGCGGAGGTTTGGACCTCGTATCCCTCATTCCCCGCTTCAGCTACGGCTATGGCTACGATACGATGCTTTCCCTTCTCGACCAGGGGCTCGTGGTGCGCTCCGATTATTTTTCGCGCGGTATACTCGATGCACTGGAAGCAAGGACTGACATCCTTCTGACTGTCGACGAGATCATCTCAAGCGTGAACGATTACTTTGAGAACGCGTACAGCGAAGAGAACGTAACCGGCGACAAGGGAGAAGAGACTACCGATTTCGATACCATCCACGCGCTCACCGCCCCGATAAGCGTCGATGAGAAGTTCTCGTACTCATACGGTTTCATGCTCTCAAGCCAGCTTGTATACAATGGAGTGGAACTCTCTCCAAAGGAGTTCATCACAGGGCTTAACGACGCACTCTTCGGCCACCCTGAAAAGCTGACATTCGAAGAGAGGAACGAGACCGCGGGAAAGTATGTTGAAGCATACAACCAGAAGATCGAAGCGCTTCTGAAGGTGATATCAGAGGAGAACCTTTCGGAGGCTGAAACATTCTTCGAAGAGAACGCTACGAAAGAGGGAATGGAGGCAATCGGCGACTACCTCATACTCGAACGCCTTTCAAATAATGAAGGAACGCGCCCGGTACTGGAAGATACAGTCAACGTCGACTACACGCTCCAAGACCTCGAAGGGAACGTACTTGACCAGGGAGAAGGGGTTGAATTCCCGCTTGGCGGAGTCTTAGACGGCTTCAGGGACGCACTTTTGAACATGAGTGTAGGCGACAGCGTGAATGCATACGTACACCCGAACGCAGGGTACGGAATAAACGGAGCCGGCGGAATCGAGCCGAACAAGCTTCTGATCTTCAACATTACGCTCAACAGCATAGTGACTGAGGATGCATCAAAGAATGCGGAAACTGATACAACATCAACTGAAGCATAAAACAAATGCCTCTCATTCAAAAAGCCGGGGAAAACGTGAGGTGAACCCTCAAAGCTGGACCTGAAATAAGCTTAGGCTATCTTCTCTCTGAAAATCAATGGAGGAAGGTAGCCTAGTTTCATCTGTATCCTTTCATTGTTGTAGTACTCAATGTATTCCTCA
>CALXOH010000047.1 GCA_944389975.1 uncultured Spirochaetaceae bacterium | reverse complement strand
CTGTCCCGGATGCCCGGATTCTGCCCCTTGCCCACCGTTTTAAAGCACAAAGCAGGACCGAAGTCCTGCTCTGTAGTTGATTGAGAGGCGCTGCCGATTCTCAAAACCGATTTATGCAACAGCCCCTCAATCACTTGATCCCCATTCTTTCAAACGCTTTGTCAAACGGAGGATAAGCGATACCCTTCTCGGTGATTATTCCCGTGACGAGGCTGTGGTCCGTCACGTCAAATGCAGGGTTGTCGACGTGCACTCCCTCGGGAGCCATCCTCTCCTTGTACCACATCTCTGTAACCTCTTCAGGCTTTCTCTCCTCGATGGGGATGTCAGCTCCGGTCTTCGTGGCCATGTCGATCGTAGTGGTAGGTGCACAGCAATAGAACGGTATTCCATAGTACCGTGCCATGATCGCAACACCGCTAGTACCGATCTTGTTCGCAAAATCCCCGTTTGCAGCGACCCTGTCCGCTCCTACGAAGATGATGTTGATCTTCCCGCGTTTCATCGTTATGGATGCCATGTCGTCGCAGATGAGCGTAGTGTACACTCCTGCTGTCTGCATCTCGAATGCAGAAAGGCGCGCACCTTGAAGCAAAGGCCTCGTCTCATCGCAGTATACCTTCAGATCGTTCCATCCGTGCTCAAGCGCGATGTAAATCGGGGCAAGCGCAGTCCCGTACTTTGCAGTTGCAAGGGTTCCCGCGTTGCAATGGGTAAGGATTCCATCGCCGTGGTGCAAGAGCTCAAAGCCGTAACTTCCTATCGCACGGCTTATCGCAACATCCTCGTTCCAGACGCTATCCGCCTCTTCTCCAAGCATCTCCTTGAGTTCTCTGACAGTATGCTTGTCCTTGTTTGCAAGAAGCATGTTCCAAAGCCTGGTGAGCGCCCATGATAGGTTTACTGCAGTCGGACGGGATGAATTGAGGTAATCCTTCTCTTTCTCCACAAACGACAAGAAGCCTTCAACGTCATCACCTTCGTATCCGGATGCAAGTATATAAAGGCCGAATGCGGCGGCGCACCCTATCGCAGGGGCTCCCCTCACTCTTAGCTTGTATATCGCCTCCCAGATCTCATCCCTTTTGGAGAGCTTGAGGTACTTGATGTTCTTCGGCAGCAACGTCTGGTCGAGTATTACTATGCTTTTCCTGTCCTCGGAGAGAACGACGGTGTTGAGTTTGAGTGCGTTATCCATATCAGACCCGGCCTTCCTTTTCCTTCAGCGTATCCAGAATCTCCTTTCCTGAGTTGAATGAATCACGCTTCTTGATGTACTCCTTTGCTGCAAGTATGAGGTAACGTTCGGCCTTGGCCCTCTTATCCTCATCCTTGATCGTGGTGATGTCTTTGACGTTGGCCATTCCGACAAGGCGCCTGTTCAATTCAAGTCCGATGACTGCGACAGTATCAGAGAGAATGCTCTTGAGGTAATAATCCTCGTACTTTTTGTTCTTTGCCATCACGTCGGTTGCGTGCTCGTCGTAATACGCCCTCATCTTGGCCATGGTGAGGTCGGTTACGGATACGATGACATCCTCAACCCAAGAGATGAAGGCATCCTTCTCCTTTCCATCCGCCATCGTCGCCTTTGCATTTGCGTATGCGAACATCATGTTTGCAATCACGTTTCCGATGTCGTATCCCATCGGGCCGTAGAAGCAGAACTCCGGATCGAAGACAACCGTGTTTTTCTCGTTTATGAAGATGCTTCCCGTGTGCAGGTCGCCATGGAGAAGCGACTGCGCACGTGTCATGAAGTCCATCTTCAGCTTTGCAACTTCCACTGAAAGCTCCTCGTCCTCGTAGAGTTCTTTCTTTACGAAATCCTTGTTCGGTGGAAATACGTTGTTCCTTCCCTTGTTGTCGTTGTAAGGTTCGGTGTATACAAGATCCTCGGTTATCTCGCAAAGTTCCGGATTGATGTATTTCTTCTGAAGTTCCTTCTTATCCTTGTGGTCGAGTACCACGTCGGTCGTTCCCATCAGCGTGTTCGCCATGAAAGAGGAGATCTCTTCGGCAAAGTGAGGGAATATCTCGTGCTTCATCATCGCAGTACGCATTATCTCGTGGTCGCTTAAATCCTCCATTGCGCACGCACACATCACAGTGTCGTAGAAGTAGATCCTGGGCACCATTCCAGGGGCAAGCTTGTCCTGGAGGATCAGGATCTCGGATTCGATCCTGTTGCGGTCTGTGGATGCATGCATCGCAGAGCTGATGCGGAGGGTGTCACCTGCATGCTTTATGATCACGGAATTGCCATTCTTGTCCCATACGCGGAATACATAATTCAAATTCCCGTCCCCGATCTCCTTGGCTTCCATGCTCTCTTTATCCCAGTCGAACTGGTCCTTGAGTTTCTCATAAGCGTACTCCCGTACGTCGTCACATTTCATAAGGAAATACTTTCCAAATTTATCCATATTTCTCTCTCCTCCTTTTTTCCTACTCTTCCTTCTTCGTCGCGTATGCAGCGATGAGCGCAAGTGCAAGCACACCGCCCTTGACTGCCGGCAGCACGTAGTACACAACGCCGCACATCGTCAGTCCGTTCTCAAGCACCGCCACCAATGCAGCCCCAACCATCGTGCCGAGTGCATTAGGCTTCTCAGCCCCTCCGACCGATCTTCCGACGAAGACTGCAGAAAGGGATGGCATGAGGTAGTTGTCGCATCCGGTGATCTGGGCTGCGCTGTTACGCGAACAGACGACCATCGCCCCGATTGCGATGAATACAGCGGTAACCATGCCTGCAAGGAACCTGTACTTCTTGACGTTTATTCCAGAAAGCTTCGCCGCCGTCTTGTTTCCACCCATCGCGTATAGATATCTTCCATGCTTCGTATAGTTGAGGAAGATGAACGCGAAAAGCACGCACGCAAGCATGATGATGATACAGTACGGGGCACGCCCGATATTCAAGAACTCCTGTGTCCAACCCGGACGGATCGGCTGGGTCCCCCACCTCGTGGGCATTCCCGAAGAGACGGCACCACCGCCTGTCCACCAGAGTCCGAGGCCCTGGTGGACGAACATCAGGGCACAAGTTGCGAGCATATCCGGAATCTTGCAGACGAGGATCAGGAACATCGTCAGAAGGTAAAGCACCATCGTGAATACGATCGTCACCAACGCAGCTACGAAAAGCGGCATTCCGAACCAAAGGAACGAACTGGCGAATATGTACGCAGAGAACGAAGCAAGCGTACAGGCCGACATATCGAACCCATCGGGGGCCATCGTCACGGTAGCGGCGATTGCAAAGATCGTAGTGATCGACATCGCCCTGAGGATGTTGATCAGGTTTGCCTTTGAGAAGAATGCAGTACCTCTTATCGCCGTAAATATAACTATGCACAAGACAAGCGCGAATACGGCGGCCCAGTCCATCATGAACCTGCCAAGCGTCTTGTTCCCAACCATCATAGGTTTCTTAAGGGCCACATCGGTTCCCATATACTCTCCCTCCTTATTTCTGATACGGTGCCTTTCCACCTACCGCGTAGTGCATTATCTCGTCTTCGCTTGTCAATGCAGTCGTCAGTTCCGCCATCACCTTGCCATCGAATAGAACGTAGATCCTGTCAGTGATCGACAAGAGCTCGGAGTTCTCACACGAAGCGTAAATGACGCAGTTGTTGTCCCTTGCAATGTCATTGATGAGCTTGAATATCTCCGATTTCGCACCTACGTCGACACCTTTCGTCGGTTCGTCAAATATGTAGACGTCACAGTCCGCGGCAAGCCATTTGCCGACCGCAACCTTCTGCTGGTTTCCTCCGGAGAGGTTCTTCACGATCTGTTCGATCGAAGGGGTTTTTATCCCGAGTGATCCGACGTAGTGATCCGCGTTCTCCCTGGTCTTGCTCTTATCTACGAACGATAGCTTGCAAAACCTGTTGAGGCACGCTGCGGAGAGGTTGAAGTCGACTGTATCGGATACGAGCACCCCCTCCTTCCTCCTTTCCTCCGGAACGAGTCCGATCCTGCTCTTGACTGCATCGGAAGGTGTTTTTATGTTCAGCGCCTTTCCATTGAACTTCAACACGCCTTCCTTCTTCTTGAGCGCACCGAATATCGTCTTGCATAGTTCGCTCTTCCCCGCGCCGACGAGGCCTGCAATTCCGACTATCTCACCACGCCTTACGTACAGCGAGATATCGTTGACCTTCCCTTCCGTATCCGAAAGGTGTTCGATCTCGAATGCCCTCTCCCCGATCGGAACCTCCTCTTTGGGGAAATTCTCCTCGAATGAGCGCCCCAGCATCTTTTCAACGATCTCCTTCGTCGTCGTTTTGTCGGTTATCATGGAGCGGTCTACGATCTTTCCGTTTCTCATGATCGTGTATGAAGAACAGATCCTGAGTACCTCATGTATTCTATGCGATATGAATATGATCGCGATGTTTTCAGTTTCTACGAGATGTTTTACGAGTCTGAAAAGCTCCTCCGTCTCGTTGTCGCTCAACGGAGCTGTAGGCTCGTCGAGGATGAGGAACGAACAAGAGCTTTGGATCGCCCTTGCTATCAGAACCATCTGCTTCTGGGCAAGGGAGAGCGAACCGACCAGCGTGTTCACGTTTATATCCGTGATGTTTAGCCGCTGAAGGACCTTCTTCGCCTCATTCCTTATCTCAGGCCACTTCATGAACTGTTTTTTCCCCATGTTCATCACTATGTGGTTGAACATGACGTTCTCCGCCACCGAAAGGGATGGGATGAGCGCGGTATCGACCTCTTGATAGACTATCTGGATACCCAACTCCTTTGCACTCGACGGCGTTCTCAATTCCACTGGCTTTCCGTTGTACAGCACAGTTCCCGTATACGACGGATTCGCCCCGGCCAGTACTTTCATCAGCGTCGATTTTCCAGCGCCGTTTGCCCCCAGTACTGCGTGGATATTGCCGGTTTCGATGGAAAAATCCACGTCTTCCAATGCTTTTACGCCCGGAAACTCTATGGATACGCCCTTCGTTTCAAGCTTTATTCTTTCCATATGACACCTGATCTGATTTTGAAAGACGGGGAGAAAACCTCCCCGCCATTTGTTTCGTCAACTTGATTCATCAGTCTCCGAGGAGCCTTACCATCCAGTCGGTAGTAGGCATCCATGACCTGTCGCTGTAACCTGCGCCTGCCACAGTGTCGAGGTTGGTCACGTTGATTCCACCGCCTGCAACCATATCCTGGGTTACGACGTTGGTCGGAAGCTCGAGCCAATCGGAAGCAACATTCGTCATCGGGTCGATGATGTTCTCGTATTCGTTTGCAAGCTCAAGTGCGAGCACTCTCATTCCGAATTCACCGTTGTAGTACCAGTTGGTCGTGGCACATGCCTTCCACGGGGAGTTCGGGCTTGCCATCTTGTCGATGTCTGCGTTACAGATGTCTACGCTGACCATGGGAATGGAATAACCGCCCTGTGTAAGAGCTGTGTATACTCCGCTTGCATAGAGGTCATAGCAGCACCAGATCGCATCGATCTCGCCAGGCTTGTACTTTGCGAGCGTTGCTGTAGTAACGTCGGACATTGAAGCTTCAGCGTTGTTGAAATCTGACGGTCCGATGGTCTCGACAGTGTTGATCAGTCCGTTCTCCTCATACTTCACATAACCTACCTGGCGGCGGTCAAACGGGGAGTTGAAGTTCGGGCCGACCCATACTTTGAGTACGTTGACAGGCTCGCCGGCTGCAACCTTGTCCGGATAGAGGGAATTGCAGATGTAGTCGAGAAGAAGTTCTGCAAACTGTGCATCCTGCTGGAAGAACTGTGTCACTCCAGGAATCTTCTGGACTTCACCGTTCACATCCTTGAACGGGGTGTCGAACGTTACGATCTTCAGATCAGGATACCTTGAAAGAAGATCGGTAAGGAACGTGTATGCGTAGTTCTGTCCGCCATGGCTTAGGAGCAAGCCGTCATAGCCGGATGCCGCGCACTGTTCGATCGTCTCCTGCCATGTGGTATCGCTTCCACCGCAGAAGAATGCATCGTACTCCATTCCAAGTGCCTCAGCTGTCTTTTCTGCATACTGCGACCACATCTGGAAGATGTCAGATGGTGCCATCTGCATGATATATGCAACTTTCATTCCAGCGACCGGGGAATCGACTGCAGAAGCCTGTGTTGATTCTTTGCTTCCGCCTGCAAATACCATACCGCACGCAATGATAGCTACGAGGATGAGTGAGAATAATCTCTTCATGAAAAACCTCCCTTGTTTGTTCTAGTGCTTCAAAAGCACTCTCTCCTTTTGCATTTCTAATCTTAACCCTACGTATCGATTATGTAAAAGAAAATCGTATATATTTTTTCTATATAATAAATTAATAAGAAATGTCATAATTTCTACACATCATGTAAATCTTTGCTGATAGTGAAAATGCCCGTCAGAAAACTGACAAAAATCGCAAAATCGCAAAATACCGGGTTCGGAAAAATCCACTCGATCGAGATGCGTACATTTTGCATCGACAAGGGCAAATGAAGTATCATTGCCGACATGAGTGGAAGAGAAGATACGATAACAATCCCGGGCTCTAAAAGCCATACGATAAGAGCGATATTGATCGCGATGTTCGCATATGGCGTTTCGCACATCAGAAACCCCCTTTTCTCAGAGGATACGAAAGCTGCGTTCGATGCATCGGAAAAGCTTGGTGCGAAAGTGATTGTAGACGAAAATGAAAATACTGTGACGATCGATTCGAGGATGCTTGGAAAGGGCATCGAAAAGGTCGAACTGGACATGCTCAACAGTGGCACCACCACATACCTTTTGACAGGGCTTGCGGCATCACTTGGCATTCCCGTGACGATAAAAGGGGATGAGAGCCTCTCATCACGGCCGGTGAAACCCCTTCTGGATGCATATGGGAAGCTCGGTGCGGAGGTTGTTTCAAACAACGGGATGATGCCTTTCTCGATAAAAGGCCCCCTTTCCGGCGGGGAAGTTTCGATAGAGGCAAGGACGAGCCAGTACCTTTCCAGCCTCCTGCTGGGCCTTGTGCTTGCAAAAGGAAGCTCCCGCGTGCACGTTCCACTTCTGTATGAGAAACCGTATGTGACGATGACGCTCTCCTGGCTTGAAAAGCAGAAGGCGGACTACGAGATATCTGAAGACTATTCGGAAGCAAGCATAAAGGGAAACGGACGCTACACCCCGTTTGACGCATCAATCCCCGGAGACTACTCGTCTGCAACGTTTTTCTTCATCCTTGCTGCGGCAGGGAGGAGGAGAATAAGGGTGAAGGGCCTCTGGAAAGATGACAGCCAGGGTGACAAGAGGGTCCTTGAAGTGCTTGGGAAGATGGGTACGCTTGTAACTTGGGATGAAGATGACGTGATCGTCGAAGGAAGAAAAGTAAGCGGAGGGTATTACGACATAAACGACATACCGGATGCACTCCCCGCGCTCTCCGTGCTCTCCCTTTTCGCATCATCTCCGGTCACCCTTGGAAACGTTCCGCAGGCGAGGATCAAGGAGACCGACAGGATAAAGGTAATGCACGATGAACTGGAGAAAGCAGGCGCAAGGATCGAAGAGCTTGATGACGGCCTCGTGATATACCCATCAAAGGTGCACGATGCATACCTCCAGGGACACGACGACCACCGCGTCATCATGGCACTCTCGATACTCGGAAAGATATCGGGAAAGAAGATCGTCATCGACGACACATCGAAAGCGGGTGTGACATTCCCCACTTTCTTCAATCTTCTTGATTCACTTTCTTGAGGAGGAACCCATGGGAAAGAGTACGATCATTACTTACAGCGCGACTGGAAACAGCCTCGAAGTTGCAAAGCTTCTCGACGGGGATGTGGTTTTTCTAAACGAAACGGCAGAGATTCCCGAAGAGACTGAGATACTTGGCTTTGTATTTCCGACTTATGCATTCTCACTCCCCTATCCCGTACGAACGTTCATACGGGAGAAAGTAAAGGCGAGGGATAATTCGGATATCAAATACGTTTATTCGATCATCACGTGCGCAGGGCTTCCGGGCTTTGTAAAAAGCGATCTGGAGAAAGAGCTTGCAGACGCGGGGCTTGCACTCTCCTATGTGAAGACGGTGAAGATGCCCGACGCATACCTTCCGCTTAAGAAGAAAGCCGTCGGGGAGGAAGAGAGGGACAGGATATTCGAAAACGCGAAAGCGAAGGTCGAGGAATACAAGAAAGAGATAGAGGACGAATCGATCGCACTTCCCGGAAGGGGATTGCTATTCCGCCTTTTCAGAAAGCACCTCGACCTACTCTTTCCGCCCGGAGAGAACAAGGGGCTTGCAGTCGGAAATGAGTGCACGCTTTGCGGAAAGTGCCGGACGCTATGCCCGACGGGGAATATAAAAGTGGAGGAAAACCGCGTGGCAATCGGGGACAAGTGCCTCTCGTGTTTTGCCTGCTACCACTCATGCCCGTGCGGCGCGATCAAATACAAAGGGGCGGAAGGGCAATACAAGATGCTCGATGAAGCGGATCTCATAAGAAGGAGAATGGGAAAATGAAATATGATTTTGACAATGCAAAAAACAGAAGCATGGACAATAGCATAAAGTGGAATGCCGAAGCGATAAAAAGCATTACGGGAGTGGCTGACGCAGAACCATTCTGGGTTGCAGACATGGACTACGAATGCATGGACGAGATAGTAAAAGCTGCCGGGAAAGTTGCAGAAAGCAAAATCTACGGCTACCCTGCATTCGGCAGGATCGAAGAGTATGCACGGCAGTGGATCGAAAGGCGCCACGGCTGGAAAGTCGGGGAGGATAAGATTTCCTTCGCAAGCGGCCTTTTGCACGGCATTGCATCGGGGGTACGCCTTTTCTCCAAGCCCGGGGACAGGATACTCGTTCCATGCCCGTGCTACAAACCATTCAGGAAAGTTACTGCAAACAACGACCGGAAGCTCGTGGAATACCCGCTCTCGTATGATAGCGGAATGTTCTCTCTCGACTTGGAGAGGTTTCTCAAGGAAATGGAAAGCATTGACATGGTGCTTTTCTGCTCTCCTCACAATCCTTCGGGGATCGTATTCTCCGAAAGCGAACTAGCATCGATACTAAAAAAAGCGAAGGAACTTGACATCACAGTCATCTCCGACGAGATCCACGGGGATCTGGTCCACCCCGGGAAAAGGCACGTTCCGATGGGAAAGGTTGCAGAAGATGTCGGAGCAAAGTGTATAACCTACATGGCACCCTCGAAGACGTTCAACATCGCAGGGGAGCACAGCGCGGTCGCCATTTTCTCCCAAAAGTGGATGAAGGATGCCTTTGACAAGGAAGAGGAGGCACTATTTCTAACAGAGCCAGGGCATTTCGTGGGAGAACTTTTCATCAAAGCCTACGAGAAGGGAGACAAGTACAACAGCGAACTTACTTCGTACCTCAAGGGGAACAGGGATGCGATAACCTCATTCCTGGACGAACACCTACCCGAGGTGAAGCTCTCGAACGCAGAAGCATCATTCGTTACGTTTCTGGACATGAGCGCGTACTACGGGAAGATAAAGAAGGTGGTTGAGGAAAAGAGCGATGAATTCCCTCCCGCACCCGAGGGTGGCGTTCTATCAAGGTTCTTCGGAGTCAGGGCGAAGGTTGCGATGAACGACGGCACGTGGTTCGGAAAGGGGTACCATTCGTTCCTCCGCTTCAATTACGGAACGGACAGGAAGAGGATTATAAAGGCGCTTGAGAGGATCGAGAAGGCAATCAAGGCGCTTTGACCGGAGAGCCTGAAGAATCCCAGAACGGAGCTATGGCACTGTCATCCCTCATGTAGTAGAGCGTGCCGTAGCACTTCTTTCCATACAGCTCCTCCATCGCCCTGACATACCCTGTCACCTGTTTCTTGTGGTATTCAGGATCCATCGCCCTGTCGCTCTTGTAATCGATCACGAGGTTGTAATCGTTTGAGAAGACCACGAGATCGACTACCGCTGCGACCGCTTCCCCGTCTTCGTACGCGTATACCATCTCCTCTGCGCTCAAACTATTGCCTTTTATATATCTCAAATAGAGATCTGATGACTCGAACCGGGAAAGAAGAGAGCGTGCAGCTTTCTCAAAGAGCTCCTTGTCCCCATCAGGCAGGCCCGATGATATCGGGTCGGGGAACTCCTTTCCTTTCAAGAACGTCTCGAAGACGAGGTGCATGTAGCTACCCCACTCCTTCTGAAGCTTCTTTTCAGAGATCACGTCATCAAGATCGAACGGGAACGGCTTGAGCTGAGGTAGGTCCGGAGAGGGAACGTACACTTCATCCTCGTGTCCACGGGCCTTGAGCCCCTTTGGTCTCTCATCCCCTTCGATCGCGCCATGACACGACTGGTAGAACGGCACGGCCTCATTCGATATCCTCTCGAAACCCGAAGCTGTACGGGATTCGAGGAAATCGAAATACTTGATCTCGGCATCTTCCAGCAGTCCCGAATCTGCAAGAGCATCAAGGTATATCATCGCAAGTGAATTTGCCTTGAACAACCTGTCCATTCCGACGTACTTCTCCCCTGACTTTCCCTTGGGTTTTCCACGGGAGAGCGTTCCTACGATGAAAAGGTGGTCGACAGCTCTTGTGAGTGCTACGTACAAAATTCTTTTTTTCTCTTCATCGAGCCTCTGTGCCTCCATCTTTGAAAGGAAGCTCCTTACCCTGTTCTCCTCCCCTCCGAGGTATACGAGGTCCGGGTCGGACGAGACGTAGAACCTCGACTTCTCCCCCGATGATGTGCTGGACGCGCCCGCTACTATCACAACGGGGAATTCAAGCCCTTTGGATTTGTATATCGTCATCAGCTCCACGCCTTCGGCGCGCATTCGCAAAAGGCGCTTGTCATCGTCTGTCTTTCCGCTCTCAAGGCTCTCTTCGAGTGCGGTAACAAGATCGTTGAAAGTCTCAGAGCTTGTTGCAAGCTGCCAGATGTACTCGTAGTGTTCCTGATATGTCGAAAGCGCATCGCTTCTGACAAGGTATGAGGAGTACCCGGAGTTGTAGAAGAGGTAATCGATGACCTCGGTCATCGAACGGCGTCCGACTATGACAAGCAGTTTGGAGAAGAATGAAGAGAACGAGTCGATCTTCCGCCTTCCCTCTTTGCTCATCCCTTCCGGAACGAAGAAACCATCCTCGGGAAATTCATACCCGTCGTACTTTCCATAGAGGGCCAGATCGTCATCGGAGATGCGCACGAACGGACTTCTGAGGACTGCGATGTACGAAAGCTTGTCGCCGGGGAAATACACGAGGCGCAGTACGGAAATGAAATCGCTGATCATCGCTTCCCTCGTGACCGAGTTCGAGTCGGTTGCAACGTAAGGTATATTATCGCGCCTGAATACCTTCTCGATCGGGATCTGGATGCTTCCCTTGGAAAAGAGGATCGCAATATCGCCGAACTCCGCTTTACGCACCCCGTCCTTTACTTTGATATCGAGTTTTCCTACGATCTCTTCCCTCACAAGGCGCGAGATGAACTCAGCTTCGCTTTCGTCGCTTCGTATGTTCTCATTCTCCTCCCCGTCATCCTTCGATCCGGGTTTATCCTCCACACAGAGCGTTATCCTCGGCACTATACCCTTGCCCCTTCCCGCTTTGGCATAGGGATACTTCGTATGGAAATCCCCGCGTTCCTCCATCGCCTCCTTCGACACGGAGAGTGCAAGCTGATCCTCCCAGTCCTCGGAACGGAAAGAGAACACTGATTCGAATACAGTGTTGAAGTGGTTTATCAAACCCTCGTTCGAACGGTAGTTCGTATCCATCTGTATGTACTCGCCCCCGATCTTGATCATGTCATCCTTGAGTGCGTTGAATACCGATACGTCAGCACCTCTGAATGCATATATCGACTGCTTGTCGTCTCCGACGAAGAAAAGTTTCTTGTTGTCAAGTTCGTCCAGGGAAGGAATGCCCTTGCCGTCCAAATCCTCATTCTCGCTTAAAATGAATAATAGATCGCGCTGTTTCGGGCTGTTGTCCTGAAACTCGTCGATCATTATGTACTTGAACTTTCGTTTATAGAACGAACGCACTTCACTCTTTTCAGAAAGTATCTTGAGCGCAAGGTCCGCTATATCCGAATAGGTGAACTTTCCACTTGCCTTCTTCCGTCTCTCAATTTCATGAAAGTATTCGTCAAAGAGCTGCAAAGTAGTTTCATCTATGAGGTTTTCAGATGAAAACGATGGAAGATATGACAATAATGATTTCAGATTCCCTATATCTTTTTTTGCTTCCTTTATGCCCCTTCCCTTCTGCAGATTGATCCGGGGAACGTATGAGTAGTCATCTTCGGCTATCATGCGTTCGATGTTTCCGATCCCGTCATCTTCATCGGAGAAAAGTGGATTCCCTATCTCTTCCCAAGGAAGGTCCTTGGTAAGCGTTTTGATCCTGTCGATCAAGCAAAGCGCTTCATCCTTCATCATCTTGTAGATCTTGCCGATCAGGTTGCTGTACGCATCAGAACTTTCAAGGAAGGAAGGTGCGGAGAAAAGGGAATAAGAGTGGGAAAGAGGAGAGAAGATCCTCTCGTATAGTTCACCAGGAGGAAAGATGCGGACTATCGAGGAGAAGAGTCCGCTCTTTTCTTCCATCAGGGACGAAAGCACACTCTTTCCCATCTTCTCCATCTCCTTTTCAGAGAGGATGTCGAAATCCTTGACGACCGAATAATCGAGCGATGAAGTACGTGCAATGCGTGACGAGAACGAATCGAGCGTCGATATCGTCGAGTCCTTGAATAGTTCAAGCTCCTTATGAAGAGCCGGGGAGAAGGAACTTGCATCCTTTAAAAGCGAATATATACGGGCATACATCTCATTTGACGCTTTGTTCGTGAACGTGAGGGTAAGAATCTCATCGACGTGGGCCTTTCCTTCCATCACGAGGCGTAAAAAACGGTATGCAAGCACTGTCGTCTTTCCAGAGCCGGCACCGGCTGAGACGACGGTGGCCTTGTCTGCGTAAATAACTCTCCGCTGTTCGTCATTCGGAGAAAACCCTTTCTTTTCAAGAAAAGCTTCGAAATCTGTCATTGTATGAAAAACCTCCTCCTGCATATCCCCCTGAATGCACAAGACGAGCATGGCGTGGAGTCCTTTGTCGCATGGAAATCACCTTTGTCCAAACCTTCGAAGAACGCGGAGACAGCCTCAGAGAACATCTCGTCATCAAGTAGTTCAGTCTTCTCTAGCGTTCCCTTTGAAAAGAGCGCATAGTACGCATCAAGCCCCTGTATGCCCAAAAGCGCACGATACACGTCGAATTGCAACTTTCCCTTCGGCGCACTCGATGTCTTGAAATCGAGGATGAATGCAGAGTCTGCACTTTCGAAGAGAAAATCGATGTACGCTTCAAACCTATGGGAAAGGATATCACCCGAGACTTTCTTCTCGACAGCGATGTCGCCCCCCTGGCTCATCTCCTCCAAAATCGTTGCAAGCTTTACAAGGGGCTCTTTGTATCTGGACTCTATGTACGCCCTCAACAGCGGCGTGAGCTCCATCACATCCCGTCCGAGCTCTTTCACATCCCCTGTACGCTTATCCCGTCCAAGCCGCTTCTGCCACATGTCAAGCTCTTCAGAAAGAAGCTTCCCAATGTCCTCCGTATTTCTCTCTTTCTTCGAGAAATACATCTCCATTACGGAGTGAAGCCTCGTTCCGACTTCCAAAAACGGGTATTCGTCGCTCTTGTATTTTGCACTCTTTGATAAGGAGAGGCGATAAAAAAGATAATATGAGTACGGGCATTCGCGGTATCTGTCGATCTGGGAATATGAATACACGCGAATATCGTTTCCACCCCGTCCGGGCTTTCCCCAGGCAAGGGATGAACCGTAACCGATCTTTTCCGTATCAAGGGATGAGAGAAGCGCCCTGTTCAAACCCTCGATCTGAAGAGGGAATGCATAAAGGCCGTGCGTTTTCCCACTCAACGAAGGTCGCTCCTGGGTATATTCGTCAAGGAACATCCCTACTTCATCCTTTCTTCTCAAGATATCGGAAAGCATTTCACTTACGCTCGTACCCTCTTTAAGCGATACATCGCACCTTTCCACAGCCATTGAAGGAAGCATGTTTCCCCTGAAGGTCTCCACCGAAGATGAGATGACAAGGTGGGTTGCACTCTCGTTGTACGATGAAAGGAGGTACGAAAGCCTCTCGTCGTCATTCCTCTTTCCTACGATCTCGAAATCCGACAGGAACGGGGATGATGCGATTGAATACACCCCCTCTTTTTCGTTTAGTGCCATCAGAAAGTGGTAAGAGACCTGTTCGCCTACAGCGTCCCCCAGCTTCAAAATCCTTACACCCATCTTCCTCTCCTGCGGAACGTAGACTGAGGACTCGAGGATGGTCATGAACAATGAAAAGATATTCCCTTTGATGCTGTATCCCGCATCTTTCGCTTTTGAGATGAGGTTTCTCAACTCCGAGAGACGAGAGATCATGAATGACACCAGGGGTGCATCCTCCGGGTTTGAAAGGAATGCATTTCTTCCGAAGAACCTCTCCATCAGTCCCATTATCCCATCCGAAAGCTCATCCGGATCCTTTGCCCCTGTAATCAGAAGGACATAGTGCAAGAGCGTCCTGTACACTCCGTTGACATCCACTTCCAGATATCTGTCGTCGTTCTCCTTCCTACGCGTCACCGAATGGGCTATCGCACGCTTTAGAAACAGCCTGCACGAAGAAAGGTCTTTGAACGGGAACGCAGGGTTCAGGAAAAACAGCTTCAGCGACGAAATGCTGAAATCATCCTCCTTCATCTCCCTTACACTCTTCAAAAGCGCACCCACGGGATATTCAAGCGGACATTTGCCACGTTGGAAGATCACGGGGAATGAGAACAAGCGCGCCTCCCTTTCGATGTACGCACCAAGCGCATCGGGATCGGGCAGGCTCAGCGCTATCTCATCCTGCTTCACGCCTGAGTCCAGCAAGTGCCTTACCATACGCATCGTAGAACGCACTTCCATCATCTCGTTCGGGTATACATACATCTTCCCGTCGAAGGTGCCAGGTATGGAGAGTGTGGAAATGCCATCCCCCAACAGTCCCAGCTTCCCGGCCTTCTTCAAAAATGAAGAGAGAGGGAGGTTGCACTCGGGGTGGAAGAGGACGTACGGCCCGTCGAGTTCCACGCCCCCTGAGATGAATGAGGGCTCGTAGAGGTTCATCCTTTCCAAAAAGAGCATGTACTCTTTCTTTATGTTCCCAAGATCATCAATTGCCTTTTTAAAGGGGACTATGCCGTCATCCTCAAGGTGGGGAAGGAGCGACGCAATGAACCTCACCATGCGCGGAAGAAGTTCTTGGGAAAGGGAAGGAGGAACGAAATACGGCAAAAGCTCTCTTTTCGAGAATAGAAGGTAGGACGAGAATGAAAGCCTTGTTGCCTGGTCGATGGGCTTTGCATCCCTGTCCGGGAAGAAAAGGGAGATGAACGTATCGGTAGAGATCGCAAGGGATGCTGAAACAGTACGCTTCCTTGAAAGCGCATAAGATGAGAGAAGGCGCCTTCTTGCATCCTCGCTCGGCATAACTATTATCTTCCGTCCGTCCATCAGATCGTATAGCTTTTCGAAAATCTCTCGCATATGATTATTGATAGCACGAGAAAGAGCATCATGTCTGAATTTAACATAGGGAAAAAGAAAAATTATCTCATTTCATTCATCATTTTCTTTTTCCTCTTGTATTTTCCAACCCCTTTGATCGCAGTCCTTTTCCTCGGTGACAAATACACGCTCCCGGGTTACGTATGCATACTCAGTCCGTACGCAGTATCCACGTTGGTGTTCTCTTTGATCTTGAAGAAGCTGACGGGGAAAGGGATAAGGGAGACCCTTCTCATCGGAAGGGAGGAACTTGAGACAGCTCCGTTTTTCTGCTCATTCATTCCATTTCTCGCAATCTCCTCGCTCTCGCTGCTATTCATGGATGACATGAAAGTAAACGAAAGCGGTATTGCCGTGGTCTTATCATACGCATCGGCATCGCTCGTGCTCATCTTCTTCCAAGTGCTTTCGGAAGAGCTACTATTCAGGGCATTGGTATACAGGATCTTCATCTTCGACGGAAAGTACTCGAACGTCGTCACCCTCATCTTGTCTTCTGTCCTTTTCACGATCATGCACCTCGGGAACGCTGATTTTTCAGGCGCTGATGAGAAATGGATCGTACTACTCTACTATTTCATCTCAAGCCTGACGCTGATGGCCCTTGGAATCATCACGGGTGGATTTGAATCCTCGATCGGCTTTCATTATGCGAACAACCTCTTCGTAGCTGTAATCGAAAACAAGGAAAAAACGAAAGCAAGTCTTCCAAGTGAGGCTATATTCATCTCTGATGGTAACCTTGACATGGCAAGAAGTCTTTTAATCCTGATTGTCATCTCAATAATCACTCTGTTTTGTGCATTGCTTTGGAGAAGGAAATGGGAAGAAAGAAGAACAAGAAACATAGAATATTGAGGAAGGTGATATCCCTCCTGGTGATATTCCTTATTCTCTTTATGTTGATGTGCTTCCTCACGAAGGACATGGAAGGGAATGCGGAAAGCACTCCGGGGGATTGGGCCGTCGCCGGCCTCGAACTACCCGCGCCGATTGACGGGGAGGAGATTATAAAACACACCGGATACACCCTCTCGTACAACGAAGAGCACGAACTTCCGTCGTACGTGGCATACGAACTGACGAGGGAGGAGGTACTTGGGAATACCGCACGCGACGACAACTTCAGGGAAGACCCGTACGTGAGGACAGGATCAGCCACGCTCGAAGACTACAGGGGCTCTGGATACGACAGGGGGCATCTTGCGCCTGCAGCTGACTTCAAATGGTCTGAAAAAGCGATGGATGATACGTTCTACATGTCGAACATGGCACCGCAGGATCCATCGTTCAACAGAGGAATATGGGCGGATCTGGAAGCTGTAGTGAGGAACATGGCATACGACGAGGGAAGGATATACATAGTCACAGGCCCGGTCCTCACCGACGGCCCGTACGAAACGATCGGGGATAGCGAAGTGAGCGTTCCAAAGGAGTTCTACAAGGTCATACTCAAGTACGAGGGGGATGAGAGCAAAGCGATAGGTTTCCTTCTGGAGAACAAGAACTCGAAAAGGGATCTGGAGAGCTTTGCAAAAAGCGTCGATGAGATCGAGGAGGTGACTGGAATCGACTTCTTCCCCAAGCTCGATGATGCGATCGAAGAAAAAGTCGAGAAGAAAGAGGATGTCTCCGACTGGACGTTCAGGATATACCTTCCAGATGGCGCTGACGGAGATGAAGAGGCGATCGCTTACGTCAGCGGAGGAAGCGGAAGCGCACTTGAAGGCGCATTCGAATTCCTGCTGTTGGAGTTCAACGACATCAAGCTGAGCTTGATCGACGAACTTGGACTGAAGCCTCTCTTTCAAGCATTGGGTTTGATCTGAGGGAAAGCAAAACCCCATCCTGCGGTGGGGTTTCCAAAGAAATTGATGCCCAGAACAAGACTCGAACTTGCATAGGATTGCTCCCACCAGTACCTGAAACTGGCGTGTCTACCATTCCACCATCTGGGCGCAAAAACAATTTAACATTAATGGGAAATCTTGTCCACTTATTCTAAAATGGGATATTGTTCATTAAAAGATGAGGTAATTCTTACGCTATGTTGAACATACTTTTTTTAGGTGAGATAGTCGGAAGGCCCGGAATACAGGCTCTGAAGAACGGCTTGGGCCTAATAAAAAATAAATACGCAGTGGATTATACGATCGCAAACGTGGAAGGGATGACGAACGGGTTCGGGATCGGGAGGGCGCACTCTGCACAGCTCGAGAAACTCGGGGTTGACCTTGCCACCGGAGGGGAGAAGCTTTTCTACAAGATCGACATGGTCGAATACCTTCCGAAGGCCCAGTACATACTCCGTGGGTACAACTACCCACAAAAGTGCCCGGGAAGGGGGTACAAGATAGTAACGCTGAACGACAGGAAGTTCCTGATCGCAAACCTCGTGGGAAATGCCGATATGAAGGCATCGATACAGAACGCGTTCCTGAGCGCAGAATCGCTTCTGAAGAAGAAAGAGGAGGAAGATCTTCTTCTGATCGTACAATTCCACGCATCCACGACCGCAGAGAAGAATACTATGTTCCATATGCTCGACGGAAAGGCGGTGGCGGTCATCGGAACGCACACGAAGGTAATCAGCGCAGATGCACATGTCAGCGAAAAAGGGACTGCATACATAAGCGACAACGGCAGGGTCGGTTCGTTTCTGTCGGTAGGTGGATTCGACAGCCAGACCGAGATAAGGAAATTCCTCACTGCCCTACCCCTCAGGAGCAAGGAGTGCTGGGACGAAGGGATCATTGAAGGGGTCGTCGTCAAAATTGACGAGAAAGAGGGGAAAAGCGTCGAGATCATCCCGATCCTGGAGAAAGTCGGGATAAAGTGTCCCGGAGGAAAGGAGAATTGAGAAAAAAGATGAGTGTCCTTTCAGTCGGAAAGGACAAAGTAACGCTCGGATGTGACAAAGGTGCGTGCGAAGGGTGCAAGGCACACCTCTTCTGTTCCAGTCAGAAAACGACGTTTGAAGTTGCAAAACCCGCTGGAATGGATATCAAAAGCGGTGAGGAAGTCACAGTCGAACTGGAAAGCGGAAAGACGGTATTCACCGTATTCATGGCATTGGGATTCCCGATGCTGATGTTCCTCCCGGGGTATTTCTTCGGAAGCGCGCTGGGAGGAAGCGAACTGTACTCGTTCCTGGGGGGGATTCTTGGAGTTGTACTGGGCTTTGCAATCTCAGCACTCTTCTTCCATGTCAAAAAGGGTAAGTTCGAACCGAAGGTGGTTTCGTGAGAAAAAACCTTCTTTCGATTCTTCTTCTCATTGCATTTCTTTCAGCATGCTCCACGGGAAACGTGGAGGAAGGTGGAACAAGTGTGGATGAAAGCCTCCCGGACATGGTGATGAGGAACGCGAAGATGCGCCTCAGCCAGGAGGGGGAGGAACCGATCGAATTCTCAGTTTCATCCCTTTCGTATTATCCTGAAGAGAACGTTGCGCGCCTTCAGGGACTCTCCTTCACCCAGTGCGACAGCGAGGGGAACGTAAGGCTCGAGGGAAGTGCGGACAAAGGGATGATCGAGACAGAGGGGAACGTGCTTACTCTCTCGGGGAACGTGCTACTTCACCAGATCGGGAACGGAATGAGGATAACGACATCGGATGAGTTGGAGTTCAAAAGCGAAAGCGAGGAAGTGAGCGCCCAAGGGAAAGTCGAAGTGGAATCAAAGGACGGGAGATTTTCAGGGATAGGTTTCTACGGGAACCTGAAAAGCGAGGAATACAGCTTCAGGAAGCTTGAAAGCGGAGTGTTTGAGATATGAGGAAGATTTTTGTTTTTCTGCTTTTCTTCTCCTTCCTCTTTGCACTTGATGCAGACGAGATATCGTTCGAGGGAAACGAAAGCAGGATAGTACTCAAAGAGGGGCGTGAGAACGTAGAACTCACGGGAGGCGCGAAGGTCACGTGCCAGAACCTCGTGATAAGCGCGGACAACATCAACCTCTCGGGGGAGAACTGGCGTTTTGTGAGCGTCAACGGGAACGTACTGGTGCTTGACGAGGAGAGGGAACTGGAGATCAGGACATCCATGCTTTGGTACGACAGGATAAACGAGCTGTTGTTGATAGGCACTTATTTCGAGCTTGACGACAGAAAGAATGAAATGAATGCATCAGCGACGAGCTTGGAGTATGATATGAAGAATGAGAACCTCGTGCTCTCGGGAAGGGTCCGCCTCAGCAAGATGAATGAGACGGATCTGGTGTCCACGAGGGCCGAATCGATAAGGTACGACAGATCAAGCGACGTGATGGAACTTCTGGGAAGTGCGAACGTGCTATGGCAGGGGGACCGCTACTCTGCGGAAGTCATCAGATTGGACCTGGAGAACGATTCGATAGAACTGGACACGAGGATCAAGGGAACTATAAATGGCTGATGTACTGAGGACAGTGAACCTCCAGAAGATCTACGGAAGGAAGAAAGTCGTCAAAGACGTCTCTTTTGAGATGGAAAGCGGCGGAATAACGGGACTTCTGGGCCCGAACGGTGCGGGAAAGACCACATCGTTTTACATGATCGTAGGATTCATAAAGCCCTCTGGGGGGCACATCTACCTCAACGACACCGAGCTGAACGACAAACCGATGCACGAGCGCTCGAAACTCGGACTGGCATACCTGCCGCAGGAGGCATCGATCTTCCGTAAACTCTCAGTCGAGGACAACATACGGGTAATACTCGAGGAGAGGTACAAAGGAAGGGGGAGGAAGAAAGAGAGGGAGGAGGAGTTGGAGATGCTCCTTGAGCGCTTCGGAATCCAAAGGGTGAGAAAGCAATACGGATATACCCTCTCCGGCGGGGAGAGAAGGCGTACCGAGATAGCACGTGCAATCGCGACAAAGCCACGGTTCCTGCTTCTCGACGAACCGTTTGCAGGAATAGATCCGAAGGCGGTGTACGAGATCAAGATGATAATCAGGCAGCTTGCATCAGACGGGATCGGTGTGCTTCTCACCGACCACAACGTACGCGATACCTTGGAGATAACGATGAATGCGCACATCATCAGCGAAGGAAACATAATTGTCTCAGGAACGAAGGATGAACTTCTATCGAACCAGATGGCAAGGGAGATATACTTCGGCGATGATTTCGGGAGGTCGTGATGCCAGACAGCTCCCTTATCCTCAGCACGGAACAACAACTCAGGCTCTCACAGGTCCAGATACAGCGGCTGGAGATGCTTGGACTCGGCACCGAAGAGCTTGCAGAAAAGATCCAGAAGGAAGCAGAGAAGAACCCTTTCCTGGAAGTTGAAAGCCCCGTCATATCACTTGACGTGAGGAAAAAGAGGGATGAGGGAAGCATGCGTTACGGGCAGAGCCTCGAGGACGAACTCGGCATAAGCGACGACGAGGAGCATGACCACTGGTTCGAACGCACACTGACCCGCCCCGAGACGATGGGGGAACACATCACGGGGGAGGTTGCGCTTCTTGACATAAGCGACGAGATGAAGAGCGCTGTCATAATGCTTTCATCCGCGCTCGACAGGAACGGCTTTCTGGAAGGTAGCCCGGAGGATGCTCTCAAAGAGCACAAAGAGCTTGCAAAAGACGCACTCGGGATACTCAAGACGCTCGACCCGGTGGGTCTGGGAGCGAAAAACGTCACCGAATGCCTAGAACTCCAGGCAAAATCACTAGACCTCGATCCGGAGAAGGAGAAGAACCTTCTATACGTGATAGACAACCTCGAAATATTACGAAACGGGAAGACGGATCAAGTCGAGAAGAAGCTGAAACTGTCGAAAGAGGAAGCTGAGGAACTTCTTTCGAACCTTCGTTCGCTCGATCCGTTCCCGGGAAGGGAGTTCGACAACACGTTCGAGGAGTTCGTATACCCTGAAGTCTCGATAAAGAAGAACGATGACGGGGAACTTGTGATCATAGACCACTCCGACCAGCTTCCGGAAGTAAGTCTGAACGCAGAGTACATCGATTTTGAAAAGGAACTGAAGGAAAGGAAGGAAAAGGACAAGGCGGCACTGGAGTACCTCAAAGAGAACAAGGACCGGGCAGAGAACCTTATAAGCGCGCTGAAGATGAGGAAGGATTCGCTGACGCGCATAAGCTACTACCTTATAGACAAGCAGAGGGAGTTTTTTGACAAAGGGCCCTTGTACCTTGTACCTGACACCCAGATGCATGCTGCGGAGAAGATGAACCTGAGCATATCGACAGTCTCGAGGATATGCTCCGACAAATACATCGACACTGACTACGGGCTTTTCCCGTTCAGCTATTTCTTCTCCTCCTCATCAGGCTTCAGCAAGGATGACGAGAATGCGAAAAGCAAGAACGCGATCAAGGAGAGGATCAGGCAGATAGTCGACGAGAACAAAGGGAGAAAACCCCTTTCGGACCAGAAGATCGCGGACAGGTTGAACGCCGAGGGAATCAAATGCGCACGGCGTACGGTTGCAAAGTACAGAGGGGAATTGAAGCTCGAGTCATCATATACGAGAAACTGATGTTTTTCCGTTCATTTGTCATTTTTCCATGATATAATTTCCAAAAAGGAGGCTCAGATGAATCTAACGATCAGGGGAGTCAACTATCAGCCCAGTGATGAAACAAGGGACTTCATCGACAAGAAGCTGAAAAAGCTTTCTTTCGCGGATGACTATCTTCATGACCTCGAGATCGCAATCACGAGGGAATCGAAGGGCATCGGATACCATATCGATGCGAGATTGCATTTTGCCTGGAAGAAAGAGAAGGTAGTCAGTCAGGACTGCTACCAGCTGTACGAGGGAATCGAGCTGATTGCAGACAAGATACAGGCACAGGCAAAGAAAGAGAAAGAGAAGACGATGGGGCTTTGACGGTCCGTCCCTTCCGGGGACCGTCGCAAAAAAGCGGCGGTCTTCTGCTTTCTGAGTGCAGCATCGTAATTTCTTCCAGTAAAATGAATTAATTTATGAAATGAAGTGTTTTGGCATGGAAAAAGCAAGCTTTTTTCTGTTA
>CALXOH010000046.1 GCA_944389975.1 uncultured Spirochaetaceae bacterium | reverse complement strand
AACAGAAAAAAGCTTGCTTTTTCCATGCCAAAACACTTCATTTCATAAATTAATTCATTTTACTGGAAGAAATTACGATGCTGCACTCAGAAAGCAGAAGACCGCCGCTTTTTTGCGACGGTCCCATAAGGTTCTCGACTGTGTATGCAGGAGGGACATCGAAGTATGCCTTCGATGGATCTGGTGCAGTCATGAGGGACAAGGACAACCATTCGCTCTGCACATTCAAGACAGGGAAGAGGTATAACGCGGACTTGTCTGCGTCATACAACATAGGCGGGAGATACCTTGTAAGGGAGCTCCTGAAAGCGTGTCCGGAAACGGAGGCGTCGGAGGCCAGGGCAAAAGTTCCCGGCTTATCCGCACGGGCCACATGCACCCTGTCCACCTATATCAGTCTCCTTGCGGTGACGGCTAAGGCCTGAGCTGAGGGGAGACCGGGCGGTGGAAGGGCAGTCCCCGCCCCCTAACGAGGCAAGCGCGGGAGACCGCGTAGAGGGAAGCACCCTCTTCTACAAGCGGGTGAGGTTCACTTTTTCTTCCATGAGAGAATCAGGAGAAGATGAAATGCATGTCAACTTTCCATGAAGGACGTGTAGTTGCGACATCTCCTGCAGATTGAACTATTAACGAGGATTGTGCTTTGATGTTATTAGTATTTATGGCTTTATGAAAGGACTTTGTGTATATATAAAAGCCGGAAAAGGGCATTACGTACCGGCCGAGGCTGTTGATTCAGCGTTGAAAAGGGATGGAGTGGACTCACGTTTGATCGACTTCTTCTCTTACCTTGACCTGGAATTCATGGAGAAAGTCAACCAGGGGATCTGGCGCCTGATGCTGAAAATCCCTTTTCTTGAAAAGCATCTTTTCTCCAACCTCGACAACTCCAAATGGGGAATAGGCTTCCTGGTGAGGATCGTTTATTTCCTTCGCAAACGGAAGCTGAAGAAGAACCTATGCATATTCCGTCCCGATTTCATATTCGCAACGCACCCGTATCCAGGAACGATCCTTTCCTCGATTTTAAATAAGCTTGGAGAGGACATCCCCGTATATTTCTATTCAACCGACGTGTTCTCTTCCCCGAGGGTTGCAATCTGTCCGTATTTGAGAAAGTTTTACTTGCCGACTGTTGAGGGGATTGAAAGAACGCGGAAGATGGGACAGAAAGAGGATACCCTTGCGCTTTGCCCGTTTCCTCTCCAGGATTCGGTTGCAAAAGTGCCCCGCCTGGATAAGAAAGAGGCAAGGAAGAAGATAGATCTTGAGGAGATGTTTACGATCCAGCTGAATCTCGGAGGAGAGGGGCTTGGCTCCCTGGCGCTTCTTGAAGCGATACTCAAAGAGGATTTGCCGGTGCAAGTAGTGATCATCGGGGGGATAAGGGATGCAATGCGCTCTTCTTTGGAGAACCTGATCGCACGCTACCCACAATCAAAAGTACGCATACAAATACGAGGGTTTGTAAAGAACGTAAGTGAATACCTTGCCGCATCAGATGTGATCGTCGGAAGGGCCGGGATAAACACCATAGTGGAAGCGATCTATGCGCATAGACCGTTTCTGATCACTGAACTTGTGTACATCGTCATCGCGTCAGCCGAGTACGTCGAGAAATACCACGTGGGATGGAATGCCACCGGGGATGTTGAAAAGCAGCTGGGGATAATCAAGGACTTGGTGAGAAATCCGTGGAAGCTTCTCGAGATGGAAGAGAACTTCGGTAAGGTACCGATCGAGTACAGTTCTGAAAAGCTGGCAAGAATGATAACCGATGATGTCTCTTCACTTCTTGAAAAGAAGTGATCCTCCCTTGTTAAGCACCCCTCATGGCGTAGTATATTACAAAGTAAATAGGAGTGAAGATGGTGGATATTCTTTCTGTTGATCACGTATCAGTGCGTCGTAGCGGCACATATATTCTCAGCGATGTATCGTTTTCCCTGAAAGAGGGTGGGCATACTGCAATCATCGGTCCGAACGGGGCTGGAAAGAGTACGCTGATGAACGTTCTATGCAAAGAGGTGCATCCGTTGGCGTTGGATGAATATTCATACTCGCTTCTTGGAAAAAGCAAATGGACCGTACACGATCTGAGGAAGGTGATAGGGCATGTCAGCCAAGCCGATTCGATGATCGCTGATACGACATACGCGGTATTGGATATAGTCGTATCCGCTTTGTATTCTGCGATCGGCATCGATTTCCATATAAAGCCCGGGAAGGAGGATATCGAGAAGGCGGAAAGCGAACTGGAGAAGGTTGGGCTTCGAGAGTTGAAGGGGAAATGCATGAACACGCTCTCCTCGGGGGAGAGGGCGCGCGCACTCATTGCCCGTTCTGCAATAAACAATCCCCCTGTAATGCTTTTGGATGAAGCGAGCAACGCACTTGATTTCCCGTCCCGCGCTGACTTCAGGAAGGCGATATCGCAATATGCAAGGGAAGGAAAGACGGTAGTGATGGTGACTCACGAACTATCTGAGATAATCGAGGAGATCGAACGGGTTGTCGTGATGAAGGACGGCAGGATCGTTGCAGATGGAAATAAGAAAGAGATCCTGAACGAAGGCCTGTTAAGCGATGTATATGGTCAGAAAGTATTCGTAGCAGAACGCGGAGGACTATATACCGCGTGGTGTTGAGAATTTCATTGCTGGCTTTTGAATGATGTGAGGGATAAGCTCTGTTGATTATCAGAGAGTTTTAGGAACGGTATACAATAACTACGTGCATTCTGGGAACACAAGAAGATCGTGCGTCGTCTTCGCTATAGCAAAGTTGGATTCTTGGTAATTCTTGGCTGTTGATGCAAGTCATCATATGAACTTATTCTCTTCGAAGAAGGCCATCATCTGACAATATCTATCTTTGTTGACCTCGGAAAAGCCGAATCCTTTATATTAAATTGAAATAAGTTATAATTTTAAAATTTTGCTGTTGTCTTTCTATATCATTCTTTGAATTGATGAATGCTTCAGTAGTGGTAATGGGCTATAGTGTATTTATGCACGACGAAATCTTTTCTTCCCTCAACAAATCCCAGATGGAGGCTGTGACGACCACCGAAGGTGCAGTCCGCGTGATTGCATCAGCCGGATCTGGAAAGACGAGGGCGCTTACCTATCGATTCCTGTACCTTGTCTTGAAGCTCGGCATAATGCCTTCTTCGATAATGTGCGTCACATTCACTAACAAAGCTGCAAACGAGATGAGAAAGCGCATACACAGCCTTACAGGGGACAGGGACACGGGGCTGATCAATACATTCCATGGCTTTTGTGCAGGGCTTCTGGATGAAGAGTGTTATGCTGTCGGCTATCCGAAGAGTTTCATGGTTCTTGACAACAGCGATATCGATTCGCTTTTGAGCGAGATATATCAGGAGCGTGGGCTTACGATGCGCGACATGACGTATTCTGATGCCCGTGACATGATCGAAGTGATGAAGTTGTCGAAAATTCCCGACTACCACGTCGGCATGATCGAAAAGAGCCTTGAGGAGTTGAAGAAGAAGTATGAAGAGTCCGAAAGCGTTGAGGATGTGATATTCAACGGGTATGTGTATCAGGAGAGGAAGTGTTTTGCACTCGATTACAACGACCTGTTGAAATTCACTCTTTATATATTCCAAACCCGCCCGGAGATTGCAAGAAAGTGGCAGGAGAGGATCGAGTACATCATGGTGGATGAGTTCCAGGACATCGACAAGATCCAGTGGAAACTTATGAAGGTGCTGTCTTCATACCATGGTAATGTGTTCGTCGTCGGTGACCCGGACCAGACTATATATTCATGGCGTGGAGCTGACGGTCGTTTCCTGATTGATTTCGATAATGCTTACCCATCCGCTCTCACAATCTCCATGCTTGAAAACTACCGTTCGACATCGAATATCATCAGCGTCGCAGATTCCTTGATTGAAAAGAACGAGATGAGGATCGAGAAGCGGATGATCCCCATGAGGAAGGATGAAGGCCGTGTCGTTGTAAATTATGCGGAGAGCCCGGAAAAGGAAGCGAAGTGGATTGTAAAAGAGATCAAGGCTCTCCGTGGAAAGGATGTAAGTTATTCGGATATCGCGATATTATATCGGGCTCATCATGTATCGCGTTCGATTGAGATGGCACTCATCGGGGAGAAGATACCGTACGTGATATACAGCGGGGTGCCTTTTTTCTCTCGCATGGAAGTAAAGGATGCACTCTCTTACCTCAGGTTCATCACATTCAAAGACGATGTCTCATTCAGGAGGATCATAAACACGCCGAGAAGGAACATCGGAAAAAAGAGAATGGCATTCTTGGCTGAGTATGCAAGGATTCATGGAGTGGGGTTGTATCAAGCGCTGTTGGACAACCTCGATAATGATTTATTCCGCCCGACCGGAGCAGGGGAGTTTGCCCGCTTGATCGAAAAATACAGTGCTTTATGCGGGGAGATGAAAGTAGGGGATTTGTTGTCGCTGTTGCTTGCTGAGAGCGGGTACGAGGATGATTTGAGGATCAAAGGAAGCCAGGAGAGATTGGACAATATCGCTGAACTCAAGCAATCGATAGCCGACTTTGAGTTATCAGCAGGGGAGGATGTCTCCCCGGGTTATTACCTCAATCACGTTGCGCTTTTCTCAACAGGGGATGATCCGGATGAGAAAGAGAAAGTGAAACTGATGACGATTCATGCCGCAAAGGGGCTTGAATTCAAATACGTGTTCATCCCCTCTTTGAATGAGGGCATATTCCCATCGCGGAAGATAAGAACGAAGGAAGAGATGGAGGAAGAGCGTCGACTTTGCTACGTTGCAATCACGAGAGCGAAAGACGGACTTTACCTAAGCGAAGCTGACGGCAGGAACTTTGACGGATCGGTGCGTTACCCATCGCGCTTTCTTCTGGAGATCGATCAAGATTTATTGGATTTCGTCCAAAGTCCGCCGGGGTGGCTTTTGAAGGATGCAAGGGAATACATAGATAAGAACAACCTATGCATCCAAGGAGAAGGTGCGGGCAGTTGCTATGGCCCGGGGGATAGGATCGAACACCCTGTGTTTGGAAAGGGAACCGTTGTCGTATCGGGCGAAAAGGATGGTTCGTATATAATCCAATTCGACAAATTCAAGACGACGCGGAGGATCTCAAAGGAAATTACACTCTACCCATCATGAAAAAGGCAGGAAGCGTTCAATCCTCCCTGCCTGTACTTCACTTGATGGACGTAATATCAGTTCTCACGACCGTATCGAACTCAGGATCCGAAAAGTCCGGGGAATCGAAATTCCCTTGGATGAAGAGCTTGTATGCCCTATGTGCAATTATCTTGGTTTCTGCAAAATCGAAGCCACCGCTTATTATCCCACCGACGACAGGGACAGCTTTCCCTAAATTGACGACTCCCTTGCTTCCGAATTTCGTGAAAAGGCGGAATCCAACTTTCTGGTTGACCTTTACGAGTACGTTTCCTGGAATTTTCTGCACACACTTGACTGCAGCTTTTACTCCGGCCTCTTTTATCGCTTGCTTCAGGATGTTGTTCACCCCGACTCCAGCAAGGCATGCATAAACCAGAGTTTGTACCTGGTCGCTCTCAATGTCGTATCCACCCATCCGGGCAAGGGATGCGATCATGCGAAGCTGGACATACAAAACGCTTGAGATATTCACTGGAATTGCCACGGGAAGTGTGATTACCCCGCCAAGCCCTGTCAGAAACCCTGATGTAGTGCATTTTGCGATCTGATATTTCACAAGGCTCCTGGCGGCATCCTCCACGCTTTTGTTTTTCCTGAGGTAGTCGTCAACGATCGTCGATACAGGTGGACTTACCTTCGGAATGCCCTTCTTCACCTGCTCGTAAAGAGAATCGAGCATTGACATTATATTTTCTTGTGTGAATGGATTAGCCATTTTTCATATCTCCTTTACGTAAAAAAATAAAAAAAAATGGCTTGAAGTCAATGATCACTCCCCTGAATTCCCGATGATGAAGCCTATTGCCCCGCCGATTAGGGAACCGACTATCGCGCCGGGTATTCCAGCAACGATCGTGCCTACAGCCAACCCGCCCGCTGCAGCTTCCGCAACACTCTTTGTGGTATCTTTCTCACTCATCTTCCTCCTCCTCCTCCTTTTCCATCAAGCACCTTCCTCCTCCCGGCATGGCCGGGCCGGAGATCAAGTCGATGCCATCGCTTGCAATCTGTTTTGATATCCCCATCACTGACTTTGCATCTTCTTCCAGCTCGGGAAATCCATAAGGTCGTCCCTCTTTTTCGTGATCGTAACCTCTGAGCATACCAAATAGGCCGCCATTGAGTATGAAGTCTTTGACACTCATTTTCATCTCCGCGATAAATATATCATCCAACCGTTCCATTTTACGGTACGGTTTGGGATTATTATGTTGGAGAATAATCAATTCCTGACACATGGAAACAAACGGAGGAGGTGTTTATGAAGAAAGAGAGCATATCAAAAGAGCTGCGCGATAAAGCGGCATTGGTGTTCCTCAGGCATCCCGGGGAGGCTTTTTCCCGTGCAGATATACAAAACATGCTCGATACGAGCAAGTCGACTGCATTCAGGATCCTTCAGGATCTTTCGGAAAGGTTGAAGCTGAGTGAGGTTACGGAAGGACAGCGTGTATATTACACACTAAGCGAAGAGAGTGCGAAAGATATGTACAAGGCAATCGATTTCGTTCTCCAGGTCAGCGACAGGGAAAGACTTGCGCTGAGCTATTTGCTTAACATGGGGTTTTCATCGAACCTGTTCGGTGAAACTGTTGGAAGCCTAGGGAGAAAACTTGAAAAAGCAGGACTCTTTGTCTCGAATCCTGAGAGCGTAAGGGAAGTATGGAGAGCGGGACAGAATGTAAGTTTTTTGGAAGGGCAGCGTATAGATACTTTGATTTCCGCCTTGGAGACGAAGACGAAGGTTGAACTTGCATACAAGGGGGCATACAGCGACAAAGTCAGGGTGCATGAACTTTGGCCTGTAGGGCTATACATGCGCGACGGCAATCTATACCTCTATGCTTATTCGCCGAAGTACGGGGATGCAACGTCGTTTGCCTATTCGCGCATGAAGGGAATTTCTTTGAAATACGATGAGCACTACGACCTCCCCGACGGCGTATCACTTGACGACGTTGTATTTGATCCTTTCGGCATCTCGATGGCAAAGCCAAGGCGCGCGAAGGTCCGCATTCTCGGAAGACAGGCATTCTATGAGAAAGAGAAGAGGTGGCCGGAAGACACGGTGATTACGGACGCCCCGGACGGCTCGATCGAAATCGAACTGACGATCAGCGATCCATTCGCATTCCATACTTGGGCGCTTTCACTGGGGAAAAGCTGCGTCGTCGAAAGTCCCGAGGATATAGCAGAATGGGTGTATCAGGAACATAAGGATGCAATAGCACTCTACAACGGCAGGTTTCAAGGAAGCGATGGGTTTGGAAAAGAATGATGAAAAACTGAACATGGCATTGCTCCAGCTTTCGAAAGAGGAGATTTGGATATGGGGATTTTGTATTGCGGAAAGGTAGCCAATCCTAGTACGGCATCGTACTCTTTCCAGAGCTGTGGAGCAATTGATACTCGGGACAAATAAAAAAGTTTTAACGGATTATTGACATGTATAGGTAAAATCCGTAATATCTTCATTGTTCGAACGAACACATTCTCCTGTAGCTCAGTCGGTAGAGCAGGTGGCTGTTAACCACCCTGTCGGGGGTTCAAATCCCTCCGGGGGAGCGAGGCGCAATCGTAACTGGTTGCGCTTTTTCTTTTTCCGGGCATTCCATGCATTCGATTTTTCCTTTGAAAGAGCGAATTATATTGGCAAGGCGTGGAGTAAATGATACTTTTTATAAAGCTGTCTTTCTATGGCGGCTTTCCAGTATTGTATATTGAGGTTATGAAAAATGGGTTCTGAAGAAAACAAGGTTCCTTCGACTGAAAGTAAGAAGAACAAGGAGAAGGCGAAAAAGCACCACGAGAAGAAGTCGATCGGGTGGATCATTGGCGTAGTAGTCCTCATCCTCATTTCTATAACGTTCATTCTGCCAACTACGATATTCTCTGGTTCCGGTGCCGGCGATCTCGTTTTCGGCAAGTTTAATGGCAAGGATATCGCATATACCGATACATATTTCCAGGCACAGCTGAATGCTGCGCTGAGTCAAAACCAAGGGCAGGGTGATCCGATGCAGATGGAGTACACCGCGCTCAACCAGGCATTCATGGGAACTGCATTCAATATTGCAGCTGGCGAGATGGCATCTGATGCAGGATACAAGGTCACCGATTACGTAGTCGACCAGGGGATCGTACGCTCCGGATATTTCAACGACGAAAACGGGGTGCCTGACATTGAAAGGTACAACAGCACAAGCGACTATGAGAAATCGATGCTTAGAAATACTGTGGAATCCGAGCTTCCTATGCAAGCTGTGATAACCGATTACGCATCAGTACGCCCGTCCGGAAGTGAGAGGGATTTCGTCACAAAGCTCGCATCCATTTCCCGTGGTTTCGAGTATGTGTACATCAACCCAAGCGCATACCCGGATGATGCAGCGTCCCTTTATGCAACGGAGAATGCGGATAGGTTCCAGTGCATGGACCTTTCGATAATCACACTTCCCACCGAGAGCGAGGCAAGTGCTGTCATTAATGAGATCAACGATGGTACAAGCACGTTTGAAAGCATCGCATCCGAACGCTCCGTGGATGAATTCGCGTCCGCTTCCGGCGAGATGGGTACGCTGATGCTCTATGAGCTTGAAGGAAGGCTCAGCGACAGCCAGAATGCAGTGACGATCTATTCATCCGATACTGTCGGCGCACTTTCCGGGCCGTATGCAACGTCCTCAGGATACTCCGTATTCAGGATCAACTCGCTTTCAACACCTGTGGACATGGCAGATGAAACAATGAGCGAAAAGGTCAAGACTTACATAGCTCGGAACTCATCCGATGAGATGAATGCGTTCCTTGACGAGAGTGCAAAGACGTTCTCCGACAGGGTCTCGGGCGGAGAGGACTTCTACGATGTTGCGTTCGACATGGGTTTTGAGGTCATCGATGTTACTGCTACAAATGCAAATCCATACAACTTCCCGCTGCTTTCGAATTTCGTACAAACCGATCCTATGGGCGGACTTGCGATGGCAACAAGCAGCGACAGCGATTACTACAACCTTCTCTTCCAGTCAGAAGAGGGTACTGTCCTCCCGGCAGAGATTGCAGGGGATGGCAGGGTGATTGCCAAAGTAGGAGCCACAAGCGATGGAACGGCATCGACGACTTTGGTCGATACGATGTACCCGTACCTTGTGCAGCAGATGACTGTAATGGATCTTCAGAACAGTGTGTTCGACAGTCCGCTGTTTGAGAACAACTTCATGGAAGTGTTCTTCTCGAGGATGTTGAATACCGTTTCAGTATGATGATCTGAATGTACTATCAAGGGGAGCTTCAGGGCTCCCTTTTTTCATCCGACCCCAAGGTCGGTGTTATCTATCAAAAGCTCTGCTTTATCGCTTTTCTCAAGCATCTTACCAACTTCAGTTTTGACAAAGCGTGCAAGTTCCTCATCCCTTCTGATTTTCGTGCTGTTTTCGTTGAACAGATTCACCGAATAGTACTCGAAATATTTCTCGGCAATCCTTATATCAGAAAGAATATCTTCCTTTGTCTCTCCTCGAATGCCTGCAAGGAGGCACACTCCTGAAAAGTGTCTTCCAACATCTTCCGGGGTGACAGAGTCAGGAATGCCTTTGTTCCATGCCTTCCTGAGTGCGGGATTGAAGCTTTCAATACCGGTTCGGAATTTGACGTGGCAAGGAAAGATGCGGGCAAACTCATCGAGCCTTGGCGCGTACATGTAGTGGCTTTCAAGCCAGAGTGTGTGTATGTTCTTTTCCTCTATCGTTTTCGAAAGATATTCAATCGTCTTCTCATCAAGCTCTGTACAGCTTCCGGAGTTTATCACGTCAAGTACCCCGTATTCGCCATCAACCATGTCGATGACAGGTTTGTTTATCAAGAAGGGATCAACGGAAGTGTCTTTGTGATAATCGCAGAACGTGCACTTTCCCCATCTGCATCCAGTGCCTTGGAGAAGCAGAAACTCACGCTTTAGTCCTTTCTCAATCTTGCTGTATCTTTTCAATTCCATAGTTTTTCCTGATGTATCCGATCGTGATGTATGCCAGTGGAGTTCCTAAAAGTGCTTCGATCGCTGCCTTTGCAAAGTACTGCACTACGATCATCGATATGATATCGCCTGTGGGAACGGTGCCCCAGAATGCAAGAAGAACGAATAGCACTGTATCGAATAGATATCCTACGAGGGATGATGAGATCGTTCGAAGCCAAAGAAACCTTCCGTTCCTGCTTTTGTCGCGCATTTTCACAAGCACCTTCGCGTTCATCAGGCCCCCGGAGAGAAACGCAATCAACGAAGATATTACTATTCTCGGAACGTATGAGAAAATCGTCGAGAACGCATCTTGTGTCTCCTGCATGTATCCAGGGTAGGGGAGGAATATACCTAGTGTGGTGAATATCATGAAAAGGATATTCATGGAAAAGGAAAGGAATATCACTTTCCTTGCCGTTTTGTAACCCCAGACCTCGGAAAGCACGTCCGAGAGCATGTACGCAAGAGGAAACGTTATCGTTCCTGCGTCAAATAGCGAAATGCCACTGACTGTGATTATCTTCACTGCCAGTACGTTCGACGTGATGTACAAGACTGCGATAAGGGATGAAACCACGACGAGGGGAGAAAAATCCCCCGTCCGGTTTTTTGAAGGGTTTTCCGGTACCTTGTTCATATGTAGCTCCAATCAATATGGTCTATTTACTTTATCCAGCTTGGAGTAGAGGTATTTCTGAGCCCTCTCTTCCCCGCCTGGTGCGTAGAATCCGTTCTTCTTCATCTCCAACAGTTCGTTATAGAGCTTCAGGAATTCCCTGGCAACGACCCTGCCGTCGTATTTTGTTATCGACTTCTTGGCATTCCTGCCTTTCTCCTCAGCTTCCTCCGGATTGTTTAGAACATGATCCATGACTGCCGCCAGCGATTCGATGTTCCCTCCTTCGAAATACCAGCCCTGTTCGGGAGATACGAGGTCTGTCATGTTGTCGACGTTTGCGCATATGATCGGAGAGCCCGCACATAGCGCTTCGATTACGGTCATCGCCTGGTTTTCAGAAAGGGATGCAGTAACGAACGCACCGACCCTGTTTAGCAGCCTTGATCCGATTATGACGTTGTTTGGCACAAGGCCCGTGAAAAGGACGTTGTCCTCTATCTTGAGTTTTCTCACAAGCTGCTTCAACTCGGACTCAGCGGGGCCCTGTCCGACTATCACGAGTTTTGCATCCGGATTAAGCGAAAGCGCCTCCGCAAAACCTTTGATCGTGACATCAATTGCCTTTTCGTATCCCAGGCGTCCGATGAAAAGGAAGGTCTTCTTACCAAGGAAGGATTCAGGAATTGAAGAAGGAAGGGGCAGCTCAGGCGCGTTCTCGTCAAAGCGCGAAATATCTATGCCGTTTGAAACATACCTTACTTCCATTCCCGGGTTTTTCTCCGCAACCTGCTTGCAAGTATGCTTGTTCGGTGCGGTAACCATCCATGTGAGGCGGAAGAAAGGCTTGAACACTACCGTCCAGATCGCATCGGTTGCAGCGTTTGCAAGAAACTGGCTCTTGAGCGCGTACTGGATATAGAGCGGGTTGTCGATGAGCGTATGGTGTGTCGCCAAAGTCGGCACGTGATAGCGCCGCGCTGCGTGATTCAAGGCCATACCCATCATCCACGGGGATGTGTTATGCACGATATCGAAGTGGTACTTCTTGAAATACTTCTGGAGGTACCAGCCGTAGATCGGGAAAAGCTTGAGGCCTTTGTATATCCACGCGGGAATGTTCTTGACTCTGATGATCTTTATCCCGTGCTCGATTATATCTTCCTTGAATTCCCTGTTTTCAGGAATGAAGAAGTAGACTTCGTGACCCATGTCGATGAGGTTGTTTGCGAGGTTGATCGTAGTCGTTATAACCCCGTTCGTTTCCGGATAGAATATATCAAAGCCGAATGCAATCCTCATCTCTTCCAATATCCCTTATATAAAAGGATTCTCCCGTTCCCCAGGTTACACATTGTTAAAAAAGAGCGAATAGGAAGTGCCTATCCGCTCTAGTCGGGCAGAGAGGATTTGAACCTCCGGCCTTCTGGTCCCGAACCAGACGCGCTAGCCCCTGCGCTACTGCCCGTTTTTTGCAACATCAGATATGTTAGCGGGAATTGTGAATGTTGTCTATCGATTTGGGAAAATATCTTTTCTATTCGGATGGAAAAAGTCCGAATGAAATAAGAAATGGAGAAAATGGAGTGAGAAGTACTATGGAATGGAATGATTTATAGGCAGATTGTAATACCATTGGCAATGAAATCAAGAATATGAGAGAAAGGAGGAGATGAAAGAGATGTTCAGCTTCACTTCTGCAAAGCCTCCCCAAAAGCACTTTTCCATCTTTTTCTTTTGTTTGACTAGATATAAAAGCGAATTTAAACTGGAATTAAAGGTACTTGATACCTCAAGGAAGTGGCATGGAAGAGAATCTTGGACTGTTTTTCGGTCTGTCGTTTCTGACAGCCTTGATCGCATTTGCATTCGCATTCTACCTCTACCTTTGGGTCAGAAAACAAAAGGTAGGGAATCAACGGATAATCGAAGTTTCCGCTCTGATCAAGAAAGGTGCCGATACCTTCATCCGGAGGGAATACAGGATACTTTTTCTCTTTGCATTGATTGTTGCCCTGATCCTGTTTGTTCTGATGCCAAAACCGATATGGCAAGGAGATGTCGGGAAAAATATAGCGATGGCACTTTCATACATTGCAGGGACGGTTCTTTCTGCAATCGCAGGGAAAATCGGAATACTCGTGGCGACGTTGTCGAACGCTCGTACTGCAGAGAGCGCGGAAAAGGGAATAAAAGGGGCGTTCCTCGTTGGGTTCAGAGGTGGCTCCGTGATGGGACTACTGGTGGTAGGGTGTTCGCTTTTGGGTGTTGCATCTGTGCTGATGCTCACCGGAGACACTTCGATAGTCCTCGGCTTCTCATTTGGTGCAAGCTCCCTTGCACTCTTTGCAAAAGCAGGCGGCGGGATATTTACAAAGACAGCTGATGTCGCTGCAGACCTTACAGGCAAAGTTGAACTCGGAATACCCGAGGATGACCCCAGGAACCCTGCAGTAATTGCAGACAACGTTGGAGACAACGTAGGGGATGTTGCAGGAATGGGGGCAGACCTTTTCGATTCGAACGTCGCAGCTTCTGCATCCGCACTGGTGATTGCAAGTTCGCTCTCGGGAGACCTTGCCAACATCTCGATGGTTTTCTGTTATTCCCTCCTGGGCCTTCTTTCATCTGTCCTGGGTATAGCTACAGCAAAGATCGGGAAAAACGGGAGTCCTACGAAAGCGCTCAATTCATCGACATATGTCACAACTGCAATATTTCTGGTGCTGACAACTCTTGCAACCTTCCTCTTCCCGGGCTTTTCGTGGAGGATATGGGGAGCTTCTTCTGTTGGTCTTCTTGTGGGCGTGATAATAGGAATAACCACTGATTACTTCACCGATGACACAAAGCCGATAGTAAAGCGCGTTGCCAGGGCATCCTCATCAGGGCCTGCATTCACGATCCTTTCCGGTGTTTCATACGGTTTTGTTTCAGCGCTCCCCGCGATGGTCGGGATTGCAATCTCAGCACTCGTTGCATATACGCTATGCGATCCACTAGGTCCGGGCTATGCGATGTTCGGAATTGCGATGGCTGCTGTAGGCATGCTCAGTATCGTCGGCATGATAATATCAAATGACGCGTACGGCCCGATAGTCGACAATGCACGTGGCTTGGCGGAGATGGGAGGACTTGGAGAAGAGACGATAAGGATTGCAGACGAACTTGACAGCGCAGGAAACACTGTTAAAGCAGTCACAAAAGGTTTTTCAATCGGAGCTGCGGGCCTTACAGTTATATCCCTTCTTGGAGCGTTCATGTCGGAAGTAAATGATGCACTTGCTGCTATGGGGAAGGAACTTCTTACAGGCTTTGACATAATGCATCCGACAGTGTTTTTCGGAACTTTGATCGGAGCTGCAGTTCCTGCGGTGTTCTCAGCCCTTCTTATCCTCGGCGTTGACAGGAACGCCGAGCGCATGGTCAAGGAGATACATCGCCAGTTCGATACCATCCCCGGTCTCAGGGAAGGCACCGGCACACCTGACTACGACAAGTGCATAGACATTGCAACAAAGGGTGCATTGAAGGAACTTGTTCCAGCCGGGCTGTTTGCAATATTGATGACTCTTGTCGTCGGTTTTGTCGGGGGCGCGGAAGCAATAGGAGGCTTCCTACTCGGCAACATCGTTAGCGGATTGCTTCTGGCACTTTTCATGTCGAACTCAGGCGGACTTTGGGATAATTCGAAAAAGTACATTGAAGCGGGAGCAGAGGGCGGAAAGGGTAGTGCCGCGCATAAAGCTGCAGTCATCGGAGATACTGTGGGAGATCCGTTCAAGGACACAGCAGGGCCGTCGATCAATACCCAGATAACGGTCGTATCACTTGTGTCGTCCCTTGCATCGTCTTTATTCGTTGCACTTTCGATATTCTAGCGTGCAGTTAATTTTCCTTTGGCAATTTCATTTTTATGTTTTGTGACCTAAATTATGCGATTGCTGTGTCTAATATAGGATTTCGAATGCCTAGGATCCAGTCGCAAAGGAAGAGATTCATCTCGAGACTTGAAAAGATAGTACTGCTCATCATCGACGAATGGCTCGGGAACAAGTTCTCCGAAGGCCACAATTTTATATTCGAAATCTTTGAGAAAAGGGATGAGAAACTTACTGCCGTCTTCGCTTCGCAGTATAACCCTAAAGACTGATATGTCAGACTCGGAGAATCGACTCAGACTCAGTGCGGGAACGTGCCCTGCCGCATCCTCTCCAAGAAAATAACGATTGATTGCGGCGACTTTAACATGAGGGAATACTACTCTAAAAAGATCCCTCTGTACAAAGCGGTGCTCAATATGATTTCGGCACAGATGTTCTCTCTACGATGTACCGGTATTCTTGCTTGAGAATATTCAAGAAGTCTGCAATCTAATGTTACTGCCCGCCAATCAACAGATTCACTATCCATCATTTTCCACTCGTCTGTTCTGTTCAAGTCGATATATGCATAGTCAGGCTACGAAGATTCTGCTGCTCCACAACTTCTTTCAAAACTCAATCAAAATCCAATTCTATTTGTCCTTCTACATATATTTCATTCATTACATCTATATCTAATTCTCTCGTATACCATCCTGTATAACGTGCTATCCGTAAAAAATCATTAAATCTGTTTTTCTTATCTATTGATTTGAATGTGATGACCATTGCAAAATTAGGATCATCCTCAATATTCGATGAACGTTTTTTCTTCAACAGATAAAATCCCCATGGCTGATCTGTTTTGGAATCTTTTCTTTGTTTATACAGAACCTTTCTTGGTCTTGCCTTTTCTTTTATTCCTTCAGATATATGTTTTACACAATCCCATTTTCTGAATTCATGCCTTGCCGTATCTTCAGATATAATAATATTCCCTTCATCTCCTTGCTTGTTTCTGTTGATTGGCCGTAACTTCAAATCCCCTTCAAGCCTTCCAAAATGAAGATCTATCTCGGTCTGTGCATAGTCAACACCCTGCTTTCTTGATGTTTTCGGGAAATAACATAGTGTTGCTTTTGTCAGATAAGGGAAATTGCCATCCTTGTCAAGAGGAACATTTATATCAAAAGAATAAGTTCTATATTTCTTACAATATCCTTTTACCACAAGTTTCACTTCATCGTTTGGCGTATGTAGAATATCATTTATATGATGAGGGAGTATTCCACATCCGAGTACATCCCAATCTTTATCAGGTGCAGAAGACCATCCATAAGCTGAGTCTATGAGGATTGCTTTAGCTTCTTCTTTTGTACAATTCATATAGTGGATCAGATATGCCAGTTTCCTTGTCACCCAACAAGTCGCATATGAGGTTCCGCTTGTAGTACTAATACCTTTACCTGTACAAACCTTAATAGGATCTTCTACCGTTCCTCCTACAGCACATAAATCAGGACAGAGATAAAAGTCCAGAACTGGGCCTTTTCTTGCGTAGCTTGGAATTTTTCCGTCCTTTGAAATTGCATTTACGACAATTGAGTTAATGGAATCCGCAGGGGCGCCTATATATGGTCTGTGTTTATCCACCTTTTCGTTATTCGTACCACTAACAACGAAAATTACGTCTTTTTCATTTTGCATGCGATCTAGAAGTGCTGCTAAAGGGGAGATTGAGTACCTGTCGATTTCTTCTATAGAGCCCAATGAAAGATTCCAGACTTTTATAGATGGATTACTATTTACGATAGATTCTATATATTGGTATAGTTCAAATTGATTTATTTTGTCATCATGCCCGCTGAATGAGAAAAGTTTTACCTTAAATCTTCCGCATCCGTCCTCCAAATCAGGATTTAAAGAAGGACCGTCAACGATAAGGGATGATACTGCAGTTCCATGCCGTGTGTCTTCTTTATCAAACAAACTGCTGTTTACATGCTCAACCCATTCTGCGAAATAGGCGGAATGGTCAAAATCCCCATCAATGACGCCGATCACAGGTTCATTTGTTGGATTAGGAATGCTCATGTTGCATTCTTTCTTGCTTATTATGTCTTCCATCTTCACATCATTCAGGTCTTTAGTACAACTCATCGATACTAAATAAGGGTATCGGTTCATGATGGATTTGACCTGACTGGGAGTGAGATAATAAGAAATCCCTTCACCTTTATTTCCGATATATTGTGTGTTTCTGCTGAGTTCAAGTTTACTCAATAGTTCTTCCGGTTCTAATCCGATATCATAAAATGTTATGAGCATATCGGAAGGGTCTGAGAGGACAGTGCTTGTATTTATATATACATCATCGATGTAGAAAATATCCTGAATCAGATTAATGAAATCCGTTTGAAACATTCCATGTTTTTCAATTTCAGCTAGCATTCTTTTTCTGAAGTCCAGTTCTTCCGGACTCCTGTTTTTCGAATTCGCAAGAATAGAATATGTTTTCGTTTTAAGGCATCCGTCAAAACAATCAATCAATATTTTATCTATTGATTCAAGCATTGTTATTGCCGTAAATAAAACATCCAATGGCAGCAAATATACAATGACATGCCTATGTGTTTTATCCGTCATATCGAATGATGCCCCTACTATTGTCTTTTCAACAGGAATTCCCTTTGCTTTAAATAATTTCGACATCCTTAATGACTTGGGGACAATTCTCCTGTATCTGATAGATACTATTGGGTCTGTAAATGTATCTAGGTTATTCCATGTATTGATTGTCGAGCCTATAGATTGCTTCAGCTTCCTTATTTTTTCACATGTGACTTTTCCGTTGCCATCCATTCGATAACCACCGCCGTTATTCTCGTTTATTGAGCTGTTGATGAGCCCACTGATACATATTATGTTATTCATTAAATGACATCCTCCTTTGCTTTCCTTGCCAACGTACTTTTAGGTATTCCTGTCAAAACTTCCATTTCCCTGAGAGAAAAACCCTGTTCCTTTAAAGTTGTGCTATCCAATTTCATGTCAGGGCATAATGCCTTCCAAATATTCTTTACATATTCAGTGGGTGATTCAGGATCGGAGAATACGATTGAAGTGCGGATTATGTTTTTTAAATCACCCGGGTATGGAAGGTGAGGGGCTAGGGCGAAAATCTTTTTACATAATCTTCTGTTCTCAAGAGGAAATTTGAATTTCTTTAAATCGATATCAAGTAGTTTTTCCGCTATTTCAATAAGATCATCTCTTGTATATCTTGAGAAGTCCACGATTTTATCGAACCTCCTCAATAATGCCTTATCAAAATGCTGAATCATGTTAGTCGTTGCCAGCAGTATGATGTCTTCATTGAGTTCATCCAATCCTTTCATCAATGTGGTTGTAGCCCTTCCCATTTCCCTTAAATCGCTGGAGTTGATCCTGTCCATTGCCAGAGCGTCAATCTCATCGAAAAGGATGATAAGAGTTTCAGGGAAAGACTGCCGATTGATTTCCTCGAATAAAGAGGCGATATTTTTCTGCGTTTGCCCTAATTTACTATCGATCAGCAACTCGAAATTAACGTAATAGAGCTGCCTCTCAAGAATTCTTGCCAGTTGTTTTGCTGTTTCGGTTTTTCCTGTTCCGGGAGGCCCTGAGAAGAGGAATTTGTTTACTCCTGCATGATATCCTACAGCATTCACGATACCTTCGATATCGGACATGATGGGGGCAGGAGCGAGCACATTCGTATTTGACTCTTTCATCTTCGTCACGAATTCAGATATTGCGAAGTTTGTCGATTGAGGAATAAAAGTATTCGATTTGCTAGATAACAGAGAGATGATATAAGAGGATAGGTTGATATCACCATTCTCCCTAAATTCCGTTGCTATATCGTATGCAAGTTCAACGAATCCGGATTCATTATTATCTACATGATATCTAATTAAATCTACAACATCTTTCTTTTTCATAGTAGTGAGACTCCTTTAAATAATATGGGACATCTATTGTTATTATGGTACGCTCGGCATTGACATTATACTTTAGTAGAGGTAAAATTGCAATTATAAAAAACTGACCGAAACAGCTTGTGCGTCACGGTCAGCTCCATGCAACCTTTTAAGTGTGCATAATACTTTAGTGGTAAATGTATTATAGCGCTGTCGAGGCCGCATGGCAATTTCTCGAAGGAGGCTTTATATGGCGAAAACGTATCGACCTGGTGAAATTTCCAAATACTCAGGGCAGTATGGGGTAATCGGACCTCGTGGCGGTAAAACACATCGTGAAGTTACTGTCGTCAAAGGTGAACCTTTCCCTCCTACATCTAAGTCCGGAATGAAGTATGTTTTAACAGATAAAACAAAGCATGCTCGTTAAAGCTTGTACCTTGCCTGTAGTAACCAGCAAGACGCTACTTTTGATGAGGGTTCTGATCTGATGCCCTCTTTCAAGAGGTAACCAAGTTTCATATATGTAGGAGAATATTATGGTGAAAACGGTTGATTCCGCTTTTAATGAATTCATGAGGGATCATGTTAATCTTGATCCTGATGTCGTAGCTAGGGCGAGGAAGAGCAGGGATAACTTGCTTGAGAATATCGCAGAATTCAGTGATAGAGAAGGGTTCTTCAGACTTCATGATGAGTTTAATGTTCATTTTGGCTCCTTCGCTAGAAAGACAAAATGCAGGGAGCTCGATGACATAGACTTGATGTTAGGTGTATCAGGTGGCGGAGCGACTTATTCCTCCCTCAGGGGATGGAATCAGGTTGAGATTTATGGGAATCCTGATATCCCTGCTCAGAAGGAATGCATGAATGATGATGGGACCTTGAACAGCATTAAAGTAACGAATAAATTCAAAGATAGATTGAATAGCGTCAGAGATTACTTCCGGTCTGACATTCGCAGAAACGGAGAGGCTGTGGTATTAAATCTTGTATCTCGGCCTTGGTCATTTGATATTGTACCTTGCTTTTATACTGTGCCTGATTTTGATGGGCGATCGTATTATCTAATCCCTAACGGCGAAGGGGGTTGGAAGAAAACCGATCCCAAGATGGATAGGGATCATGTGACAACTACAAATACAGACAAAAACGGAAGAGTACTTGAACTGATTCGCTTATGCAAGAAATGGAATAAGGAGAAAAAGGCAAAGACGATTTCTTCGTACCTGCTAGAGACATTGATAGTAAATTTTGCAGATTCGCAGGTAATGCTGGATCCTGATATTGGAGTTCGATTTAAAGATGCTTTGCATTACATTGCAGATAATATCATGAATCCAGTGATAGATATGAAAAGAATTCAAGGAAATATAAATGATTTGTCTTTCCAGAATAGGCTGATTCTTCGTGAAAAAGCTCTTGCAGATTATAAGGAGGCTGTGAACGCACTTGCGTTAGAGTATGTCTCCGAACATGAAAAAGCTATCAGAATATGGGGTAAGATTTTTGGAGGGGCTTTTCCTGTTTATGAAAGATAGCATTTATAAAAAACAGAATGATGATTTCCTTCTTCTGTGCCTAATGGCACAGAGAAGTGAATATTCCAACGCTAAAAGTATCGTGTTTAGAAAATCTTTAGCAACGGTGGGCTGTTGTATTGCTTCTGTTGTCGGCGCGGTATATGGGAAAGAACTTCTTACGGCTTTCATCAGTCTGGTTAACGTGGTAGTTTTTGTGTTAAATAAGCATTCAGATCAGAAGATAAATGCTTTAAAATTACATGCAACTTCTATACAACAATATGTTGATGTAACGCTTTTCTCATCAGTTATCGGTAATCAGCCTTATGTGTGGGGAGATGTACCGACAAAGACGGAACTTGCAGAAAGTGTAAGTCAGGTTCAGGGGAAGGATTCTTCGGCTGTTTGGAACTGGTACAATGACTATTCTTCTCTTCCTGGGCCTTTGCAAGTGTTCTATTGCCAACGAGAAAATGTCCGATGGAATTTCAGATTGTATAACTCCTTTCTGAAGCTAATAAACGGCATATCCGTGGTAGTTGTTTTCCTTCTGTTGACTGTGATGTTCGCTAGAAATATAAGCCTTATAAGATTCGTTATTATTCTTTCCTGGGCGATTCCAATATTCGAGAGCTTTTGGTCGACTTGTAAGGAAATAGAGAATAGTATGAATCAGATGAAAAGACTTGATTCGTTCTGTAAACAATTGGAGGTAGCAATAGAAAAAGATAATAGTTTTCCGACGGAGAAAGACCTTATTGATCTTCAGAGTATGATTCGTAAGAGAAGAGAAACCTGTTATTTGATTCCTGATTGGTTCTACAATCTCACTAAGGATAAATATCAAAGCCAAGAAGATAGCATTGCTGATAAAATCTCCCAAAAATGAATATTCTCAAGTAAGAGCTTTGGTGCATCGCAGATAGAGCACCACTTTATCTTCATTGAGGTCCTATAGCCTCTCTTCTATTTAAAATCTTCAACACATATGGTTGTGCAGTTCTCTTATATTGTCCTTTTTGGGGAAACAGGCACAGAGTTCTTCTTGAATGTCGCACTGACTTTAATTGAAACTTTGTAATTCTCATGATTTTATTGACGCTAGTTCCTGCAATATCTTTTCGTAGATCTGCTTACATTTCTTACAATTCTTACATTATCCAGCTTCTTTGATAGGTGGAAGGAAGAGACATTTCCATTCGGAATTTTGGATTAATAGAACCCAACTCAAAGGATCAATCGTTCAGTTAACGAACTTGGAGTCTGCGGTGTCTCCCCTGGTGGTCTACCACAGGGATTCCGTTTGTTTTCATTACAGATGTCTTGAGTTCATCTTCTGCCATCTACTTCTTAACAAGACTGGTTGAAGATTGATCTGCAATCCAACTGAATATGATAGCATGTAATTGATCACGATTATATTGCTACAAAGTAAGAGAATTTGATTACGATTTGTAGTGTTTGACATGGATATTTTGTACACTTGATATGTATGCCTGATTTGATTGTGAAACGTTTTTGCATTTTAGTATTGCTTCTTCTGATTCTAGTATCTGGTGCATATTCTGCGACTTTAAAGATCTTTGACATGGATCATCCTGTATACGATGACATGAATGCCCTTTATCTGATTGAGGGGAAAGCAGTTCCCTTAGGTATCAGACCTTGGACGGAAATTGATGTAGAGCATCTTTTGTCGTGGATTGATGTAAAAACAGAGAATGGGAAAGTATTAAAGAGCAAGATCGAGAGCTATTTAAATAGGGGAGATAGTGATTTCAAATGGAAGTTCGGCATTGCCTTGACACCATCGATGTACGTTCATTCCAATCCTTCTGATTTTTCTCGGGCGGATGATGCCTTTTATGACGATGACATCATCAACAGATCCCTTGCTGATATCTCTTTTGGAATGGAATACAAGGAATACATTGCAGCATTCATGGATTTCTCCCTTGGTTTCAATTTTGCAGATGTGACCAAAGGGTATGAATATAATCCAGGGGGAGATGTACGATACAACAACATATTCGGAACGAATATTCCGTTTGTATCATCCGGCTCGATAAGTATGAACTTTCCAGATCGTACATATCTTGCTTTGGGTTTTGATGCATTTCGTGTTGTCGTTGCCCGCGATAGAATTTCCTGGGGTAATGGCGTAATGGGTAACATGATGCTTGGAGATACACTTCCATACCACGATTACCTATCACTTACTTTTACTGGAAGTAAGAACTTCAGTTACCAGATGTTGATGAGTTCCTTTTCTCATTCTATCAATCAGGATAAATACATAAAGGAAGATCCGGAATCAGAGAGTCTGCCGTCGTTGGATCGGTACCCACTTGAGGGAATTAGGTTCTTCCTCGGGCACAGGTTTGAGTTCAGTTTTTGGGAAGGACGTATAACAGCTGCCGTTAATGAATCCATAATGTATCAGTCGAAGGACGGATACTTCGATTGGAGAGTCATCAATCCGTTGATGTTCCTGCATGACCTCTATATGGCAGGGAATGCAAATTCATTAGCCACATTTGAACTTGAATATGCCCCGATAAACAATTTCAGCATCTATGCCCAGGCAGCAATTGATGATCTTGCGGTAGGGGAGGCAAAGCCAGGGGAGAAAGGTGCTTCCGTCGATGGCTGGGGGGTGATGGCTGGTCTTAGGTTCACTCTTCCACATGAAGATGGAAACTATTTCTACGGAAACTTCGAGTTCGTGTATACATCCCCGTTCATCTATCATAGAGCGCTCGATGGGGAGAATAATGACCTATATTACGTTTCATCCATCAGGTACATTGCCAATGCAAATGTAAATTTCATCAACCGCTATCTCTCTTTCCGCTTTGGCTCTGATGCAATCGCAGCCCTTTTCCGTTTTGGCTATGATGATATCGATTTATTCAGAGTGGAAGGCAATGTGTTTTTCATGGCACATGGAGTAATCGATATGTATAGTAAAACCAATTATTTTGATGAAAACTCTGGGGCTCAACAGAATACACCGAGTACTTCAAATCCATTCGACAAGGGAGAGAATGGAGTACCTGAATATACGTTTGCTTTCGGATGTGAGGGGGAGATAGATATCACGAGTTATCTTTCGCTTGATACATCAGCGTATCTCGTGACCGTATGGAACAAGGATAATGTAACAGCTCCCGTAACGTTGGATTTCCAATTCTCTTTGGGAATTTCCCTGTATTACTGATTTTCCCCGAGATTTTCACCGTCTCGGGTGGATTTAAATCCTTCAAGAAAACTCGAAGGAAAATGCTTATTCCAAAGTTGATGACTACATTCATCATTACACGAAAAGTAAAGAAAGTTGACTTAAAGAAACATTGAAAGAATATCAGAGATGAAGGTTTTAGATTCTTGAATGGTAACTATTCAGTCGCTAATGAACTTATTTGAGTTTTGATGCAAGAAGAGTGGCGGCAGAACCGTCATAGATAGCATCAATCATCTTGCCCTTGTCTATGCCGTTCTTGGCTGCGGTATCAAGGACAGATGTTATCTTGGCAAAGATGCTCATCCCTTCTTCCGTCCGAAAGCACTTGGACACGCTCTGCTTCACTTTGCTTATCCTGAGTGAGCGTTCGCTTTCGTTGTTGGTATAATCAACATCGAAATCCTCAAGGAACAAGAACACGCTCTCCATGTGATCCTGCAGCCTGAGGAGAAGGGATCTTGTCTTCCCTTGCGGTATCTTGCCAAGACCGAACCGGGACTTCCTCTTCGGCCGGGGAAACAGCTTGAGGCCTTCCTCTATCTTCGTCCTGAACCGGAGCCTGTATATCTCAGTCAGGCACTCCGGGATGCTGTCCTTTCCTTCTTCAATCGCATCCAGCTTCGCCTCCCTCATCTCAAGGAGAAGATTCTCCATGCCCCTGAAGAGATCCGCGTTATCCTTCTCCCTTTCCGCTGCCGCCCTCAGTTCCCTCTGTATATGCTGCAGGCATATGGCATGCGCGACATTCCCAAGTCTGAAATAAGGAGACCAGCAGTCATGTATCAGCGATCCCGTCGAGTCAATGAGAAGCCCATCATTCTCTATGGCCTCGAATCCTCTCTTCCTGTCTGCATAAAGATATGTGGCTTTGTCATTGCATACGACATGCAGCCAGTGGAGGCTCCCATCAGCCCTCAGCCCTGTCTCATCAGCTCCTTTCACGCTGCACCGGGAAAGATATTCCCTTATCTGCGGAACAAGCGAGGCGCATTTCTCCGCAAATCCTTTCACCATATTGGCTATCGTCCCTCCGGAGATCTTCTTCCCAAGCCATTTCTCCAGTATCTTCGAGATCCTTCCTATTGCCACTATCCCCATTGCCCATAGCTGGATGACAAAGCTCCTCACGCTCGCCCCATACTGCTGCGAGGACTTCACATCTCCGGGAAGAGATGCTTTATATAGCTCCTTCGCCACAGGGCATACTATGGAGAATGCCTTATGCTCCGTATCGACGACAACAGTCCTCATCTCATACTCATGGCCGGTTGCCATGCACCTCATCGCTGAAAGGCATCCCTGCATCCTCGGGCAGGAGAGGCACTGCAGAGGATAATGATTCCTCTCTTCTTTCGCATCGGCTTCGATCTTTGCAAGCCCGTGTCCCTTATGTCCTTTCTGCCCGCCGGGCTTCTTCCCGCTCGCCTCCCTGAGGCTCCTCGTATTCTTTGAACGGGGCTTCCTGTATCCATCCGATGATGGCGGGAGGGAGCTGTTGTGGCTGTTCTTGCTGCTTCGCTCTCTGAGAGTGTCCTGGAGAGCGGCAATGAGCTCCGTCTGGGTTCTCATCTGTTCGCTCATGCTTTCTATCGTTCTGTTGAGCGGCTCGATTGTCCTGACCATGGACTCAACGGAAACAAGCTTCTCATTTATTTCCTTGACACTGGATGATAGAGTGCTGACAGCTGCGTTATAGAACTCGAAGATTGCAAGGAATTCAGATGGAAGAGAAGATGGATCAAGACCGAAAGCAGAAAAGACATCCCCAGTGTCTTTCCCTGCTGAAACAAGCTCGATAATCCTCTCTGCACCGTCTGCCATTTTGCCGGATAACTCCTTGTATTAACTAGAGATAGTTTAGCAGAATTGAGGGTTTTGGTCAATTGAGACAAGGGGATTTTTTTTTGACAACTATTTCATTATTATGCAAAGAAATATATGAAGTTTCAGTTCCATTTATAGAAGCCTCAAAGCTGGATGGCTTGGGTTCCTTTCAAGCCTAGTGTCTATGCGACTGAATAGTTATCTTGAATGAAGATAAAAAATATTATACCACAATGATATGCGATCAATTCTCCATCGATTACAGTTCGTTTTTGTAGTTTTATGTATTTGTCTTCCTTGCTTTGCTTCAAGTATAGATCAAAGAGTATATACATTTGAAGAAAGAGAATACAGAGACCTAGTACTATTATGCCAAGTTGCTGGCGTAAGATATCCGACTGTTTCTCCTGTGACTGCAGGGGAAATGATTTCCACTTTGGAACGTATTCCCGATAATGCTGACAACTTCATTAAGGAAAAACGAGATGAACTGATCAGAAAGCTGAAGGGGGAAGATGCAACATATACGAACGCTATCATAAACTTTGAGCTGAATATTTACGGAGGTTTGAATGGTTTGATTCATAGTGATATCGATGCATATGAATATTTTGTTCCATACCGGAATATAGATCCAATGCTTGCAATATCATTGAATGTGTCTTTTGCTAACTCGGCTGATCTATATATTGAGTTCATGGAGAAGGACCCAATGATGAGTCTTGCTGATCCAATGGCCCATTGGACAAACTTCTATACACTTGTTTCAATAGAAAATGGGGAATGGGGATTTTTGAAACATTTAACACAGGCATATCAGCCATTCAAAGCAGGGTTGTCAGCGGGAAATGAATGGTTTAACTTTCAGATTGCCAGAAACAGGCAGTCTATAGGTCATGGAATAACAGGTAATCTTGTCGTATCAGATAATTTCAGTTATGAAGAATACTTACGAATGACTTTCTCATCAGATTTCTTCAGCTATTATATGGATGTGACACATTTTGATCAGCAGATAGATTCCATTGGTTTTGAGACTTTCAGACTATCAGGTAATCATCAGTTAAGAAGTATACACCGCTTTGAATTTACTCCCCTTGATTCTCTAGTTTTGTCCTTTTCTTTTGGTAGTATGTTTCAATCCGATAGCATGTTTGATTGGCGTGTATTAGTCCCTATGATTCCTCATTCTTTCAATAACTTCTCCGAAAGTGACAAAATCACATCTGGTGATGAGGCGAACAATATAATGAGCCTTGATGTTTCCTGGTCGTTTCTTCCCACTTGGATGCTTCATCTTGAGGTCGTGATGGATCAGTTTCAACTTAGTTATGAACAAAAGAATTTCATGCCCAATGCCTTTGGCTTCCTTTTGAATGTGCAGAATACTACTGTCATTGAAGAAGGTTTTCTGCATTCATACTTTGAAGGTGTATATACAATGCCATATCTTTATCTGAATAGGGCAAAATATAGGGATACGGATCGGGATTACAATTATGACTGGATTCTAGGGCATCACTTTACGGGAGGAAATGAGATTCAATATTCTGGGTATCCCGAAGGTCCTGATACAATTCGGCTTACTGCGGGAAGTGAATACCTTTTTGACTTTGGTCTAACGATTGGTGGATGTGTGGATTTCATGATCCATGGTATACATGGCATCAAATACAATGACTGGCAGATTGATACAGTTGAGGAAAATTGGAGATCTGAAAAAAATATCTATGAGTATACTTTGGCATTGGGGCTTTCCTTTTCATATGATATTGGATATGGACTTCTGGTCGGAGTAGATGTCTATCTTCCGTATAAATGGAATTACAAGAATATAGAAGGGGATGATGGTTTCATCCCCCAGACATATATCTATTTCAGGTATTCTTTCTTGTGATTCAACAAATGTTTGATTTTATCTGTAGCTACCATGACAGGAGGAAGTATACAAAGTGTTGCAAGCATGGCAGCCGTAAGTGCGACACACATGAGCACTCCAAAGTATTGAATTGGGGTATATGATGCAAATAAAAGCATTATCAGCCCTGCATCAACGCTTATCGTTGTAAGAATTATTGGTCGTCCCGTCTCTTTTATATTCAGATATAGTGCCTCTTTCACACTAAGTTCAGTAGCCTCACTTCTTCTAAGCTTATATCTTATGATGAAGTGCAATGCATCATCGACGCCACATCCAATCGCGACTGAAGAAAATCCAACCGTTACGATATCGAATGGTATTGAGAACGCCCACATGAATATGTAGTTTATCATTACTCCTACGGAAACTGGTACAAGTGCAACAAGTCCATAAGGTATTGATAGAACAGCAAAAGATGCGATGATGAAAATTAGCAGGAATGAAAGGAGTGTTGCTCTATTTTGATCAACCATGATCATATCACTGGCTCTTGCCCCACTTGCTGCGGCACAGTGGATTTCGCTTGTTGTTCCTTCCGGGAGCATATACCTGAAATAATCCATGGTTTTTTCCACTCGTCTCGCACTAGATGTTGTCTGCAAATCCTGTTCAACGGAATCATAATTCCTCATTGACAATGTGACTTCTGAGGCATCTTCATTTATCAAAACATCAAGGACATTCGACCCAATCTGATTGCTGATTTGCTTTAGAACTCTTGAAAGCAGATTAATCAGGCCGTTACTATCCGGTATCCCTTTCTCTCCGTTGTACACTTCATTCAAAAAACTTACATATTGACTGAAGGAAAGTGATTGTACGATATCAGGGCATGCTGCCAGAACTGCCATCTCATAAGCATACACATCTTTAAGATTCTCAGCTTCAAGGAAGAACCCTTTCTCTCCTTCAGGTGCTCTGATTGTCACATAGAAAGGATCTGTTCCTCCTAATGTCTTTGCAAAGTATATGGAATCTTTGACAATAGGATCTTCCTCAGGAAAGTATGACATATAGTTTGAATCAAAACCTATATCATCTTTGATGAAAGAAAATAAGACTGCGATTACAAATGTTAAAATCAAAAACATCCACCAGAACTTGACAATCACATTTGCCATGAAATTTACGAATCGCGTCAGGATCCCTATCTTTACAACTTTGAGTTGTCTTTGCTTTGGAAGTTTGGTTTTGGAAAGAACGGCAGGAATATATGTGAATGCAAGCACAGCACAATAGAACACGCCTATCGCAATAGTGATACCGAATTCCTTAAAAAGGGGTGTACGGCAAATCAAGAGAGCAAGGAACCCTGCAACCGTTGTTGCCATAGCAAAAAATATAGTCCTTGAAATCTTTGCAAAGTGATATGCGAGCTTGTTCTGATCTCCTCTTGCAATTGCTTCGAAGTACTCGCTTATCATATGGATTGAATAGGATGAACCTAATGTAAGAACCAGACAAGGTGTTAGTACCGTGACGATATTCAGCTTGAACCCCGTCATAGCCATCGTTCCGAGAGTCCATATTATTCCGATAAGAGCTAATGATGCAGGAAGCAATACAGCCCTTATGGATTTAAATGACAAATAGAACACTACCAGGATAACAATTAGGCATAATACAAGTAATGTAACCAGATCCTTATTCAGGTAATTCATTACCGCATTGCTTATTAGACCTCCGCCGTTTAATGCAACCCTTCCGTATTCCCTTAACGGGTTAACTATTGTATCCAGTTCTGCTATGGATTGTGAGTTGAGCCCTCTGGCTCTGTAGTAAATCATTATCGTAGAGCCATCATCAGAGTAGAGATAGTTCTTCGCAACCGAATCGTTCATTAGTCTCTCTTTGAAAAGAGATGCATCTTCTTCAGTCCAGATTTCTCCTTGTTTTACTGGTGCAATAGGTTCAATAACAAGTCTGCTACCTTTCTTTTCTACGGTTACATAATCAAACGGAGAAAGGCACGGGCCTATTTCATAACGCTTGGCCAGATTATCCCTGACTTCATAAATTGTATTGAGAATCTCAGGATCAAACATCCTGTCGGATGTGAATATGATTACATATCCATCTCCAAAACTACCTGAACTTTTATCCCCTTCGAATTCATTTATTATTGGTTCAACAGGAGAAAAAGGGAAATTGTTTTCATATTCTTCGGCATTGATCAAATTGCTCTTTTCTGGAACTGTAACAACTTCCTCTTTTTGGGGATGAATATTAATTTCTCCTAATTCATTGAGAAAGAGGGGATCTGTAGGACTTGTACTTGGCGTGTTGACAATCTCAGCTGGAGGGGCTCCCGCTGCATAGGAAAAGACACCTGCATCAACTTTCAGTTTGACCATGTTTATAGAAAAGAAAGCAGTGATTCCTATAATAAGTATCAAAACTAGAGTTGCATGCTTCATTATGGAAGAAATTAATTTCTCTACAGGATGTTTGGAAGTCATAACAGAAGAATACAGATTATTAGATATGCTAGCAAGAAATTAATCAGTATAAAACAACCAAATAATATGTTATTCTCATGTTTTGAGGTGAATCCGTGAAAGGTCTCTGTGTATATGTTGATGGCGGAAAAGGTCATTATGTACCTGCCAAAACAGTGAAAGAAGAGTTGGAAAAACTTGGTGTAGAGATGATGCTTGAAGAGTTTTTCGATTATCTTGACATAAGATGGATGGGACATATCAACAAGACTTTCTGGCGGACAATGTTGAGGTTCCCGGCATTGGAAAGGCATATTTCGAAACACAATGACACAAATTCAAATGGAATGGAGTGGGGTATTGGATTTGCAAACAAACATTGTTGGCGTATGTTGAAGGCAAATCTAAATGAGTTCAGGCCTGACTTTATATTCGCAACCCATCCATATGCAAGCACGATTCTCTCGGAGATGCTTTCTAATCTCAATATAGATATTCCTGTTTACTATTACGCTACAGATGTATTTTCTGCTCCTAAGGCTTCGATATGTAATAAATTGAGGAAATTCTATATTTCCACAGAAGAAGGTGCTTCTATTGTCAAGGCAATGGGCCAACCTGGGAATACGGTTGAAATCGTACCATTTCCATTGCAACAAGCGGTAATTAATGTAAGGAATTTAGATAAAAAGGAAACGAGAAGGAAGTTAGGCTTGGATGAGGAGCTTTTTACTTTACAACTCAATTTAGGCGGAGAAGGTCTTGGCTCTTTACATTTATTGGAAGCGCTAATCAAGAAAAATATTCCTATGCAGATAGTAATTGTCGGCGGGATAGATAAAAAAATGAAGAAGAAAATAGATGCCTTTGTTGAAAGAGCAAGAAATACGAATGTCAAAGTTTTCAATAAGGGGTTTATTTCAAATGTAGATGAATATTTGGCTGCATCTGATATTGTTGCAGGCAGAGCGGGGATCAATACCATAGTTGAAGCTATGTATGCACATCGACCATTTCTGATTACAGAACTTGTATATACAGTTATTCCATCTGCTGAATATGTAGAGAAATATCATGTTGGCTGGAATTGTTTTGATGATAATAAAAAAGCAGTAGAACTGGTCCTTGAGCATGCTCTGCATCCAAATAAGTTAAGTTTATTAGATTTGAACTTTAAACTGATACCAATTATTTATGATGCTTGTTGTCTAGCAAATAAAATTATTTATGATGCAGCTACCTCTATATAGTAACCGGTAAATTACATATCAAGCATTTTCTTTTGGTTCTTCTTATCCATGAATGCGATTTTCAGTGTTTTAAGGATTGTTTTTGCCTCGTCATTATTTTTGTAAATCAAAAATAGGATAACTACTGTAAAAAGAAGAGAAACAATACTTTTTAAAACTATTTCTAAAACTCCTACGAAAGGAATGAAACTATTGATAAAATATGTTAAAAAACTGATCGCTACTGTTAGAAGAAAGCGATTTATAGTACTTATGTAATACCAAAAAGTAGAACTACAGAATCCACTATGAAATATTACTTTAGGTTCAATCATTAAATTAATAAAAACATTTGTAATAATCGTTCCTAGAATAATTCCAGAAAATCCCATTTTGTAACCTAGAAGAATCGAGACAATTAAATTTGTTAGTCCTTCAGCCAAAGGACGTTTTCGATCTTCCCAATAAAGACCAAGCGATGATTTATATGTTAAGAGAATTTCTCTTTGGTTATTTAGATAAAAATTGATGCATATCAAAGCCACTGATAATAACTCTAATGTACGATTTGCTCCAAAGAAAGCACTGACTATTGGATTAATGATATTTATCAGTAATATAGATAATGGTCCATAAACAAAAAAAGAAGCTAAATTTAATGCATTAAACCCTCTTGATATTGATCGTTTTGTTTCTGTAACGCCAGCATTTCCAACACTCGCGGTAATCGATTTTGGAATGAGAGTAGAAAGGGCCATTAAACCAGAAAGTATCATTTGGTAATTTGAATATCTACCTAAGAAAGCTGTGCCTACCATTGCACTGATTAATATTGAATCAGTTGTACTCACAAGGACAGTAGAGATCCTTGTTATTATCAATCCTTTTGTATTTTTTATTAAGTGGTTAAAAATCGATTTTTCAATTTTTACCTTTCTGTAGCTCTTGATTTTTGGGAATTCAATAGTTGCCATTATATTCAAAATGATTGTTCGAATAAGGTTAATGGCAAATATACTTATCGAATACAGTAAAAAGTCCTGAGTAAAGATAGCAATTGCAATCTCCACAATATAAAGAATAGTCCAAGCAACGTTATAAACAAGTGTAATTTTATATTGTTCTTGATTAGCTGCTAATAATGTCTCTTTATAACCTAGATAGTAATTTGACACTGTTTTTAGTAGAAAAAAAAGAAAATAGATCCTGACTTCTTCCATAGGAACAACGGTGTTTAAAAGATATTTCATGCATGGAAGAATTAGTATTCCACCTAAGAGAATGATTGTTCCTACAACAAAATAAGCTTTCTTATAAAATTGCATGATTGCAGCAATCTGGTCATGTTTTTGCAATTCTAAGGGAGCATATAAAGCAAATGCAATCGAGGTGCTTAATCCAAGTTCAGCTGCACTTAACACACCTATAATATTGTTAAAGAAACTATATAAACCTAAATAGTCAGCTATGAAGAATCTATTGAAAGTTGTTCTTTCAATGAAACTAAATATTCCCATTATAATCGAAGTAAATAATGTAATTGTCGTATTTAGTTTTGTCTTTTCTATTCTATTTAATCTTCGTTCTATAGTTTTGCTATCCATAAATGACGATATAAAATCCTAAAACTGGAAAAGTTTCAATATCGGTGATATTTTATTCCAAAGAATTGTATAAGTATAGTGAATGTGGGGAGATTCTTTTGATTCCTGGTATCGAAAGGAGGTGAGGTATGAATACTAAGTGGCTAGTAAAGAATTGGTTTAGAGTAGGCCATAAGATATCGTGGAAATTGAGCTTTGAGACAGCAGTTTCTTTGTTGTATTTTTTACCTGCTTTCAAGAATGAATTGGTATATGGAATTGTAAAAAAGAAACATAAATATGTTTTGGATTCTTTGTACAAAGATTTTTCTTTTATTGTGGATAAATTCAAATCTTTACCTATTTATCCTGTCAGCGAGCTGAAACATCGTTACATATGGGTGATGTGGTGGCAAGGCGAGGCTAAAGCTCCTGAGTTAGTGCGTATGTGCATTAATAGTATCCGGAAAAATGCGAATGGTGCTGATGTCATTGTGATTTCAGAGGAAAATTACAAGGATTATGTAGATTTACCTGAATACATAATTAGTAAACACAAAGTTGGAATAATTTCGTTTGCCCAATTATCAGATATAATGCGAGTCTTTTTGATAGCCGAACATGGTGGGTTATGGTTGGATTCAACAATACTTGTTTCCAATCCAATACCAGAAGGAATCTTCAATCAGCCATTATTTTCCTTACATACTCCTTTTAAGAAAACACCTTTCGTACAGAATGATAGACTTCATTGTTTTGTGTTAGGTGGTACTCCAAATTCCAAACCTTTTTTATTTGAACGAGAATTTCTTTCTACGTATTGGAAGAACAAGGATGTAATCATTGATTATTATTTGTTGGATTATTCATTTATGCTTCAGTACTTTTCGATGCCAGATATAAAAGATTTGATTGATAATTTGGACTATATTGGAGAAGGTGTATATGATTTAGTTTCTATCCTTGAAACTCCTTATTCTATAGATAGGGTTAATAAAATTTTATTAAATAATACTTTTTCCAAGCTTGTCTGGAACAAAAAGCATCGAAAGACAAAAACGTATTCAGTCTATCAGTATTTAACTGATCAATATCTATAATGAGTGTTTTACTTAAGCCAACAATAGTCAATAAGTTCTAGTGTGTGTGAAATAGAAGTTTTCGATGATTTTAATGCAATCTGCGAGATCGTAGCCATTTTCTTTCACTTTATTTGAGAATATATATCGGTCTTGTGTGATGCGTGGAATGAATTCAAGTAAGACTTTTGACCAATGTTCAGCAGAGTCACTCAAACTGATTCGATGCAAGAGATTACATTTCATGTCACATTCAGGAACTATTGTTTCTTTGGAGACAAAACAGTGAAGTCCGGAACATTGGGCTTCCAGTAATGCAATTCCAAATCCTTCGTAAGTCGAAGGAAACAAGAACATGTCAAATGCGGATAGATAATCGCTTATATTGTTTTGGCGATGTAGTATAATCACAAAATCATTAAGCTTGTATTTGTTGATTTCATTCCTGATTTTCTGCTCATCTTTTCCATCTCCTATCAAAATAAGTTTTGAATCCGCATGATGTTCGTGAAAACAAGAAAACACATTTATGGAGAAAAGTTGATTTTTCTGGTAATCAAATCTGCCTACTTGTCCAATAAGGATGGTGTCATTACTTATATTAAGATTTTTTCTAATCTGTTCTCTTGCTTTGCCATTAAATTTAAATTGTTGAGTCTCAATTCCATTTGGAATTACTAGACTCCTTTCAATAGAATTAGCAATATTTTTCCCAAAGCGATCTTCAATTGCCTGCTTAGAACATCCAAAAAAATAGTCAGCGTAGAAACCTGAAGTAAATTGATTGAATTTACATATCCGGTCGACAATGTTAAATTTCGGCATGTTGGTTGTGTGGCTATGTATGATAGAAATCATTTTATTTTTCTTTACTAATCCAAGATAAAGAAAAGCCGGATCATATGAATGAATATGCACAATATTATAATTACTATGTAATTTCAGAAACTTCCTCCAAAAGAATCTATATTTGATTATATTGAAAGGATCAATGTAGAAAATATTACTACCATGTTGTTTGAAATACAGTGCTATATGATCTGGGGGAGGCGTGTGAACAACAAAATCTATTTGAATCTTCTCATGATCAAAGTATTTGTAGCAATTCATAATAAAAGTGGAGATTCCTCCATCTAGAGGGTCAATATTATTTGCGACAAATAAAACATTAAGTTTCATATAAATTATGCTACCTTCATTTAACTAATCTTGATGAATCTAATTTAGAATTATAAACAATTTTATGCTGTATTTTATAAAGCACTACAATGATTGATTGAAAAACACATCCATATACGATTTCCTTATAATATCTTCTTTTTTAAATTTATTTGCTAATTTATGAACGTCTGTCAAATTCTTAATTTCATTCCATTTTTCACAATTGAATTTTTCTTTGAACATAAATTGCAATAGATGAGGATATCCATTACTTGAAACTTTACAAAACTTCCATTCTTCTGGATTGTTTTCGATAGATATACAAAGAAATAAATGCAAGAGGTAGTAATCAAGTAACGAATCCTCTTTTTTCCAGTACTCTAATAGTAATTGATATGTTTGTTGGATAATTTTAGATGATGGTTTTGCTGATATAAACCAAGATGAAACAAAATTGCAACTTGCTGAATTCCCAGGAGGAAGGGAACGAAAAACAAAAAACTGGGAATTCATAAATTGATTTAACTTCTCATTTCCTGTGCAAAGAACAGTAGCATCGATCCAAGTACCGCCATAACGAGCCAGCAAGGCTATACGTAAGATATCAGAGAAATGTGTAATTGAGAACTTTTTAGCTTCAAACTTTTCAAGTATGTATTTTGGAATGTTGACATAATTAGTAAAATTATCTTTATCTATAATAATTGTTTTCTTTGAAGACAAGTTTTTGACAATTGAATCGTGACAAATCTTTACAAGCGAAGGTGCATTATCTAAACCTTGATACCAAAAAAACCAAATTACGTTTTCATAATTGTCGAATGCATCATTATGTTCTATTTTATGCAAGTTCTTATTATTTAGAATATATGCATACCTTCTTTTAAGTATTTTGTATGCTTTATATTGGACGGAAGATCCGATAATGCCTGTGGCAATCGAAGATGTTCCCAAGTGTAGGAACTGCGATATCACCATTAGTACTGAATGTGTACGAAAATATTGCTTTATAAGATTGGAAGTTTGCTGAAAATTCATGGTAGTAAGTACTCTCACAGTATATTTTTCATAACATAATCACAAAATGTCCCGCTGTTAATAGTGCTAAGTCCATTCTGGATACCTTTTCCTGATAATTTAAAGATATGATTTTCTTGTATCTTTTCATTCCAAAGAGCCTTGTCAAAAGGCTTTGATAGCACAGAATTTAACCACCAAATATCTTGGTTGTTGAAGGGAACGCTATCTATAAGATCTCTTATGAAAGAAAGATTCAGATATCCAAGTTTTACGATATAATCAATCTGTGTATAATCAATCAATCCTCTATGCTTAAGTAAAAAGTAGGAAAGGCAATCATCAAAAAAGCATAATGCTGGATTATTTGGATATGTCGCCAAAAAGAATCCTCCATAACGTCCATGACTAACGTTATTGGCTGGATTAAAGTCCTTAAGGTGATTAGTGAAAAAGGAAAAATTTTCTACGATATAATCAAAATAATTATCGTCAATTACAACAATAGAAGCATCACACCAAAAACCTCCATACTTTCTTAGTAGTCGCATTCGTACAATATCCGATAAAGTTTGGACAAAAATTTTTTTATTTAAATATAAAGGCAAAATATCATCTATGTTTATAAATTCATTGATATTATCCTTAGTAACAATATTTACTGTAAATTGCTTTATTTTTTGCATTTTTTGAATGCAGGCGGATATAAACGGATTTATCGAATCACTTCCTTGCCACCAAAAAATCCAAATCACTCGTGGTATTTTCATCTCAATGATATTTTCATATTGTATCTTTTCATATTTGATTAAGATTTCGTTACAATCAAAGGATAAAAAGGACAATAGCGAATTTTGTAGCTCTACGGCTGCCCGATCTTTATAGCTTGCATCAAAATGCTGAGATTTTTGTATCACAAAATTCCTGACTATATCCAAATATATTTTTATTGGTATCTTCTTCATTTGACTAGCTCTCTTTTTTTATATCATTTATCCATTTAACAACTCTTTGAGCTGCATGTCCGTCATTAAAGAAATTATATTCCTTTAGAAATTTTATACTTCTTCTTTTGCATTCCTCATCATCCATTTTTTCAATATTGTTGCATAGTGATTCCATATTAGTGGAGATTGGATATGGCAGAGAATAAAGATCAATGTAAAATCCTCTATAGTCATAATATTCACTTAAATCGGGAGTAAATAGGAAACAAGGACGCCCTGTCAACATGAAATCATACAACCAAGATGAATAGTCATCAATTGCAACATCAACAAAACTTAATAATTCTTGGATATCTGAATACGAGGAGACATCAATGCAGTTATTGTTTTCACATAAATTTTTTACAGAAATGCAATTATATTTATGCATCCGTAGTAAAAGTATCCAATCTCCTCCATATTTCCTTTTTAAAGAAGACAAAACAGGGAAGACTTTAAGTTCATATTGAAATTCTGAAGTTCTTTTATGATCTCTAAATGTTGGAGCATATATAACAAACTTAGTTGTTTCTTTAAGGTGATATTCTTTACAAAATCGTCTCTTTATCTCTCCGTAATCCGAAAAGATAATATCGGTTTTAGGATATCCTGACTCTAGAATTAAGCCATTGTACCAGAAAGAATTTCGATAAATATTTGAGTCAAGTTCACTTCCTGAGAGTATACAATCTGCTTCAAGAGAGTCTTTTTGGGCATTTAATCTATATCCATGAGGTAATGTGTTTTCTACATCCTTCTCAACTTTTTTCATTGGTCCAGAGCCATGCCATGTTTGAAGGTAGAATTGGTTTTTACGTTTATATGGCAAATCCTTCCTGCAATTATCTATCCATAAGAATGCTGTCATTTGGTGAAACAATGATTTCAATGAATGGTATTTTACTAATTTAATATAAGAAGGAAAAATCTTTTTATTTTCATTTGGATTATTTACAGCCCAATATATTTTATATTTGTTTGGATATTCCTTTTCTAATTCTTGTATTATAGATTTTGGATTACAAGAAAATCCACCTTTTCCTGTCCAGCAGGAAACATGTATCTTCTCCTCATCAATTGGAAAAATTGAAAAGAAGATGCAAATTAGAGCATGAAGATAATACAATAAATTATATCCAGTGTTGTCTATCCATTCATGTAATTTTTTCATATGCGTCTAATATCCTACTATAAAGAAATTATGTCTATTATATTATTAATTGAACTTATATAATACATGACATGACGGGGAAACATGCATATCTATTAATAGTAGATAAGAATCCTAAACAAATTCGTATACTTTTAGAGTCGATCGATAACATCCGAAATGATATTTTTATACATATAGATGCCAAATCTAGTGTTTTACCTAGTGATATTAAATATGATGACTTAAAGTCGAAAATATTTGTTTTTAAAGAAATCAAGGTTTACTGGTCCGATATATCTCTTACTGAAGTAGAGTTATTCCTATTGCAAAAAGCCAAACAGAAAGGTTCTTATTGTTATTATCATCTTCTTTCCGGATCTGATATGCCGTTGAAACCACAGAGTGAGATATTAGATTTTTTTGATAAAAACCAAGGGAAAGAATTTGTAGAATATCAGGTACCTGGAAAATATTTAAAGAAACCATACTATAGCAGAGTCAAATTTTATCATTTGTTTACAAAGCATTATAGGCATACCGGTAAGTTTAGGTTGGTTAAAGACTACTTTTTCGTTGCAATAGAATACACAGCTTTATTTTTTCAGATGTTAGTGGGTGTGAATAGAATAAAGAATTTCGAATTTGCTAAAGGTTCTCAATGGTTTGATATAACAGATGAATTAGCAGAATATGTATTGTCAAAGTCTGATTGGATAAGAAAGCAATTTAATATGACCAGAGCAAGTGATGAATCGTTTTTGCCTATTCTTGTTCAGAATTCAAACTTCAAAGATAGATTATATAATCAAAAACTAAATAATGATATGCATGGCAATATGAGATTTATTGATTGGACAAGAGGAGAACCTTATGTCTTTAGGATAAGTGATTTGAGTGAATTACTTAATTCTGATTTATTATTTGCCAGAAAGTTTGATGAAAAAGTTGATTTTGTGATTATAGAGAAAATTAGAGAATATGTTTGTACAGAGTGATAGAAATAATAGGCTCAGATTCATAAGTTAAGTTTTAAGATTATTAACATTAAGATTCTTATGTTAAGAATATAATAAATTAATTTTACAAAGGAAATTCAAATTATGACAAAAAATAAAAACATCTCTGATGTAGGAATTGAATCAGTCAAAGGGAAAAAGATCTTTATTACAGGAGCAACTGGATTGATCGGAAGTTGGTTCGTCAAGTTGTTGTTAAGCCTTGATCAGAAATATTCCTTGAACCTGACGTTGATTCTCTTGGTTAGATCAGAAAGCAAGGCAAAAGCTATTTTCGGAAGCGTTGGAAATATCGAATATGTCACCCTTGATGTAACAGAACCGCTATCTATATGTATTGATGCTGATTACTACTTACTTGCTGCTTGTAGTGCATCCCCTGTAGCATACAAGACAAAGCCCGTGGATGTGATGAATGCAAACTATTTGGGTGTTCATAATATCTTAAAGAACATAGCTGATAAAAAAATTATATCACCTAAGGTTTTGTTTGTATCTAGTTCTGAAGTATATGGCGAGTATAAGTGTGGGCCAAAGGGTGTTGATGAAACATTTGAAGGTAAAGTGAACCATTATGCGATTCGCTCATGCTATACCGAGAGTAAGAGGGCAACGGAAACGTTATGCCTTTCTTATGCAGAGCAGTATGGTATTGATGTATCAATTGCTCGTCCCGGGTTTATATTCGGCCCTGTTTGGTTTCAGAATAACAATCGTGCCGATATTGAGTTTTTCAACTGCGTCAAAACAAAAACTCCGATTGTACTGAAATCAAAAGGAACGCAACTTCGTTCATATTGTTTCGTGAAAGATGTAGCACTAGCACTACTGATGATTCTAATAAATGGTGAAAAGAGTGAAGCGTATAATGTAGCCTTAGATCCTGATGAAAGTGTTACGATTGCAGAGTTTGCTCATAAGATTGCACAAGCAGGGAACATTGAGTGTACATTCGCTTCCGATATATCTGAAACTGGATGGTCTCCATTTAGCAAAGCCGTTCTCAACAATCAAAAGCTGAGAGCGCTTGGGTGGATGCCTTCATTTACAGTGGAAGAAGGTATCGTTTCGACAATAAAGCTACAATCCATGGATCCTAGAGAGATAACATTTTTTGATTAAGAAGAAAGGTTGCTCATCAGACTCCGAAGATTTCTGAATTCTTCCTTGCCTCTAGAAATGCTTTGAAGACGTAGAAATCAGAAGGCGTTGTTATCTTGATGTTGTCAGCAGGTCCTTCAATGTAATGTAGTGATAGTCCATAATGATGCATTAGGCTTGCAGTATCAATGAAGTCTGAAAGCCCATCTTTCTTCGCTTTGTTTCGAGTATCTATCAATGTTCCTAAGCGGAAGCATTGAGGTGCTTTTGCGATCTTACAATGACTTCGATCAATGATGTCATCAATCTTGTCGTCTTTACATATTGCGATCGTCTCGATTGCAGGAGATACAATGATGGCTGATCCAAATGCATTCACCCCATTTATTGCATCATCAATTGTTTTCTGATTGATAAGAGGTCTTACACCATCATGAATGAGTATGATTGAATCATCTGTATATAGCTCTTTGGCCTTATCTATTCCGTTTGATATTGAATTGTAACTGGTTGTCCCTCCAGGGACGATTGCAACTACTTTTGTCAGGTTGAATTTATCAATCAATTCCTGGCAATATCCAATCCAACTTTCTACCGATACCAAAATAATGCTATTTATATTTATATTCTTTTGAAAGTGTTCAAGTGTATAGACGAGAATTGGTTTTCCATATAGTTCCAAGAATTGTTTGGGAGTTGTTCCGGAGTGCATTCTCTGGCCCACGCCTCCAGCAAAAATTATGGCTATATTCATAAATACCTCAAATTTATCTAAATAATAAAATTAAATATACGTTACATATTTGTTCTTGTTCAATATGGAAGAGGGTTGAGCAGGCTTTGCCATTTCAAACCCTCTTCTTGGGTAATTCCCCTGTGCGTTAGAAATTGAAGACGGAAGGATTATAGAAGTCCCAATTCGATGTGGTCCCATCCTTTCTCTTTGTGATTATAAAGTTTGAAGTAGATCCGTTATCTTGTATGATATTCGTATTTATCTTGTCCGTATAACCTTCCGTATTGCTACCAATTTGTCCACAGATGAATGGAATTTCATCTTTTGAGTAACTAGCAAATGTCGAAGAAGCATAACCTCCAACATCAGCGTCGTTTCTAAAAAATAGAAATAATTCAGCTGGAATGGATGCGTCCAAACTATTGACATCATATTTTTCCAATATGGCATTCTTTGTAGTGTTAAATTCCGAAGGATCTCCTGGATGTCCCTTGTAGTAATAGATATAATCCTCGTTCAAATAATGCTCACAGTAATTTTTCATGAATGAAATATACTGTTCGAGGCATAGATTCTCATCGTTACGAGTTCCGAGGAAGATCATAATCTTCTTTCCTGCGTTGTCCGCCTCTTCGAATACGGATGAATCAAATTTGTATAGGGCTTGGAATGCTTTTGTTTCTTCAACAGAAAGCACAGCAAGAAGGTTGGAATTCAAATTTATAACAACAACATTTGGATTATTTTGTATTTTTGAAGTATATACAGAAGAATTACCAAAGACATCAGCATTATTTCTTCCAACTATCCATCTTGCCTTGAATTCTGAATCGTTTATCAATACTGGGGGAAGACAAGCTTTTGTTCGATACGCTGATCCCGCGTATAGTTTTTTTAAATCTTCTCTCCACGATCTGTCTCCTGATCTAGCTTTTACTTTTACTGTATTCCAAACAGAGTTAACTTCATCATAGATCTGAGAAGAATTATCATTCTCTCCACCTTGTCCATAGACACCTCTGAATGTTCCATAAGTTCCATTAGACCCATCAGATAGCATAGTCAGGTCGAAGGTGACGTTTGTTTCCAATGCAAACTCTGCAATATTGTCAGAGAAGTTATCGGTGACAAAAATGTGGAACATAGAATTTCCATTCAGTGTATGAAGGTATTTAATATATCTTGCAAGTGCAGAACAGCCTTCAAGCATTATCGAATTGGCGAAACTATTGCTGTTTTCTAGTTTGCTTTCTTCAATAAATGGACAGCCATACATGTTTGGAAGTAGGTTATCCCAGTCATATGCTGCGGCACGTTCAATGACTACAATTGATGGTGCCACGGCATTGAGGTATGTTGTATCTTTATCGCTTACCATCAGGCTGAAGTAGGTGACCGGCAAAGTTGCATGCAGGTATGCAATGTTGTATTCATCTGATGTGAGGATATAATCCGTTAGCTTTTCTGCAACTAGGTTGTTGCCTGAATACAGTTGCATTGTTATTTCATGCTTTCCGAAATATCCGAGGTCGTAGTTGACTTTGTTGTCCGTTAGATTGCTTACGTCGGTAATTTCAGATGAACAAGATCTGACCGGCATTCCCATGTCATCAATCAAGTATGAGCTGATGTTTATCTTATCAACCTTGGATGATTGCATTTCCTCTAGAGTAATCGGCAAATCCAAAGAAACGGTAGTAAGGTTGGATTCTTCTGATCTGAGTTCTGGGTTATCCCTGAACGTGCAACTTGAGAGTAGTAGGAGTGCTGCAAGAGCACAAAGTATTGGGTATAGTTTCTTTTTCATCTTTATTCTCCGATCAATATATGTATGAGACAGATAGGCCATAGCGGAAAAGGTGATTATCCAAAGATATGTCTTTGACCGTATCGCCATATCCTGCGAGCATCGGCATTACGTAATCAACGCCGATGTTGATGGCAAGCTCGTCGATTGGCTTGAGTATCAGGGAGAGAGAGAATCCAAGTCCGAATTGGTTTGAGACGATATTGTTGAATACATAGATGTCTTCAACAATGCCGGTACCGAACTCTATTTCAGAAAAATGATTCAAATCGAAGTTGAACAATGCAAGTAGACTCAGATCATACAAGTCATAACCTTGTAGGTTTCCTGCGTTGTATCCGTATCCGAACGAATATTCCAGTCCGAAAATACTTTTGTCGTCAAAGTAGGATGCTCCGATAATGCTGAATAGCCCGCCTTGGGTATTAACTTCAGTCATGTCGCGATTTGAATACCTGGCGTATTCTACCTCTGCTCCAACTCTCCCTTCATAAGCAAAGAGGGAGACTGAGAGGCACAGAAAAATGGCAATAAAAAAAAATAACTTTTTATTGAATTGAGTCATACACATACCACCATCTCCATTTGTGTAATATTGTTATTGCCTAAATGTTAGATGAGTTAGGGGTAACGCTCAAGTATCTATTTCATACTTCATAGTTTTCTTTTCATTATGAAGTTTGGCTTTTCTAGGAACACTTTGTTTTCTCCTGCAATGTTCGGAGAAACGGTGCGAGTGCCACTGTTGTTATACATTAAGTTGTATCGTGTTCAAAAGTCGTAATGAAACAATATAATGTATATAACAAATAGGATTGATTTATGAAATTTACCAAGATATGTATTGCTATTCTAATGTTCTTTCTACTTGCTGCGTTCATTTCCTGTTCTCCTTCGGAAAATGTTCAGATAATACAGGTTCTAATATGGAAGGGAAATCTGGATGAAGCCCCAGACAATCCGGAGAAAGGATGGGCATACTACAATAGCAGGGAAGGGATTAGCTACGTCTATACAGGGTCTTCTTGGGAGATAATCGCAAAAGATGGTGTTGGAATAATCTGGAAGGGAGAACTGACGGAAGCTCCGGAAAATCCAGAAAGAAATTGGGCGTATTTCAATCGTTTGGATGGCAATTCCTATATATTTGACGGTATGGAGTGGAATTTCCTTGCAAAGAGCGGTTCGGATGGTACTAGCGGAATATTGAAGTGGCTTGGAGAACTGTCTACTTATCCATCATCTCCAAGCGAAGGTGATGCATTCTATAATTCATCAGAGGGGGTGAGTTATATTTATTCGAACGGAAGCTGGTCCGTTCTTTCAAGAGATGGAGTTGATAGCACATTCAACTGGCTTGGTTCTTTTTCCGATGTACCTTCATCTCCGAACGCAGGTGATGCCTACTACAATACGAGTGATAATACTTCTTACATTTTCAATGGCATATCGTGGGATATACTTGTTGCAAACAGTGACGTTTATTACAACGTACCGATCTCGTGGCAAGGTGATTTAAGGGAAGCTCCATCTTCTCCTTCCGTAGGGTGGGCATACCATAACACTTCTCTTGGAGCTTCTTACATCTGGGATGGTGCCACCTGGCAGAAAATTTCCCAGGACGGATACACTCCGGAAGGCTTCCTGATCAACTGGCAAGGCTCTTTGGATTCAACTCCTATGATGCCGGAGAAAGGGTGGGCATATTACGATTTGCGTGATAATACTTCATACATATTTGACGGTTATTCATGGACTTTGCTTGCAAAAGGATCTTCCGAAGGGAATACCGGGTACGGCGAATTGGAAGTCACCGTTGATGGTGTGGTAATTGATCCCGGAACTTATCTTGATATGGGGACTTTCGGTGAAAATGGTGATACTACTCCGCTTTCAAAGACCATAAAGGTTAGGAATATCGGGGAAAAGACTGTTTCGTTCTATCGTAACGGCCCCGTACTGACATCGTATTACGAGAACTCAGATTATTCATTGGATAAATCCGGGTTCAAGACATCGTTGTTTCCGGGAGCGGAAACATCTTTTGAAGTCACATTCTCTACAAAATATGGAAATAGTCCAAATAGCGGGACAACATATACGTTGCATCTCTTTTCAGATGCAATGATCGATAACTATTTCTTCAATCTTCGGGCAAATTCAGTATTGCCGGCATTCTATGTTTCATATGCTAAAAACACTATCTATCTTGTATCAGGAATGGAGCATATGGGCCAGGATCATATCGATCTGGGGGAAGTTTCATCTGATACGAGTGTTAATCTTAGTTTGGTAGAGTATGCGAATGTTCCCGATGATTATTCTGTCACGATCGAAGGTGTGGATAAGGAATGTTTCTCTCTCAAATCCAATCAAAATACGGTTCTTTCCATTGCGTTACGTTCCGATACGCTCGGAGAAAAGAGTGCAGTGATCGTTATCTCCAATGATTCTTTCCGTTATACAGTGCCAATCCATGTGGACTTCCAAACGATCTCGGATCAAGATCCTGAGGAAGACCCCGGCAGCTTTATCTATGGCAAGTTCAATTCGAAAGGCGAGATATTCTTCGATGGAGGAGAAGGCGATGGAGATGACAGATGCTATTATGTACTTTCCGATGGAAATGGCGGTCTCTATCTGATAGGAACAGCATACGAGAAAGTAAAGTACAGCTCGGAAGATGATACATGGGTAATTCATTTGAATGAAAATGATGAAGTTGTAGGTGAATGGCTTTTTGATGATTCTCTTTTCCGTAGTAATTACAATTCCTCAATTCTCGATGGTATATTGCTTGCTGACGGTAGGATTGCATTGGTGACAAATGACGGATCCTTGGTTGTGCTTGATGAATCGAATATCGTCAAACATGCCGTTGATGCTACAAAAGTCATCAGTATGGACAATGATGGTTTTTGGATAACGAGCTACAATTATGTGCGAAGGTATGATTACAACGGGCAAAAGGTCAGGGAGTACGCGATCCCTTCAGCTTCTTTACTTGTTTCAGATGTGGTATTCATCGACGATTCCACCATTGCTGTTGGTGGGTACGTTGGGAACCATGAGGATTCTGACAGCGGGGAAGATGCTGTCTTGATTACATTTGATATTTCTTCCAGCGATCCAGTTGAGAAGGGTAGTTGGTATTTTGATGCAGGACATGGAGATGATGACCGTATTACATCGATGGTGTGTTATGATGGCAAGTTGATTGTCGAGGGTACATCATATGATCTTCTATCCAGTAGAAGTGAAATTGATGGCTGGATAATGGGATTTGATCCTGTAACTTTGATTCCAGATGAAACGATGTATGCTGAAAACGATTCGACATATCCATCCCTCTTTGTGTATGACAATGATCTATATGCGGGAACAAACAACAGCACTTGGAAATTCTCGTATCCTGCTTTGAGTGATTATTCTGTAGAGACATATCTGTTTGAGTATTCCCGGGAGTTTTATGATGTAATCATCATCGATGGCTACCTTTATGTTCCAGGGTACGCAAGTGAATATCAAACGGGAGAAGAAAACGGTGAGGACTGGGTTGTGAAGCGTTTTGAGTTCTGACTGTATCACTTTCCCACAGACATTGGGGGAACTCATCGGAAAAACATTGGAGGAAGTATTCGAACTCTTCTATCCGAGGATGGTAAAGTTCGTGAAGCGTGGAGGTTCATGGAAATACGAGAACAAGAAGCAGTTTTAAGTGGCGCTTTTTGAGAAGTTCGACACTTCTTTGAATCCGAATGTGCCAGCCACTTCGAAGTCCAGATTTTCCGCGTAGCCTGAACTTTTTGCTTGCTGTGATTAGGTAGGAATGTTGAAGCCATAGAGGGTTCGATTAGGATTCCTAACAAGGTTTGCTGAACCTTTATGTATTCATCAGGAATCTTCCGCCTAATCCGTTCAGAAGATAGAAATGTTACAGAAAAAAGGTTTCAATCACTTTTTCTGTGGGATTAGAACAAAATTGTGATATATGGACATTACAAGTGATTTTATTTATCCATCTTTAGAGACATATGCAACAAAACTAACTTGTGAGATGATTGAAGAAATTAGAATTCATTCAAGGAGTGGTGAAGATTTGTTCCGGGCCAGAGTCAGAAGAAAATAAACTGTCTCAAATAATATTGTAAACAGCAATGGTTTACTCCAGACATTTTACTATTGCATAGCATTTAGTTATCTTTTCCTCTTTCCCTCAGAATTGAACCTTCCCGTTGATTCCCTCTTTACAAGCGATACACTGATTATTATGTTGTCGTTTTCCGTGCATCCCTGATCGATCTTTCTGATAAGGCCTGCTATCCGAGCTCCTATTTCCTGGCACTTTACATCAACGGTGGTCAATGGTACCCAGAGGCTGTCTGATAGAAGAAGATTATCTATTCCTGCGATTGAAATGTCTTCCGGTACTTTGAAACCGTATTCCCTCAGGGCCTGCATTATCCCAACCGCAATCAGGTCGTTTCCGCAGACGAATGCAGACGGAAGTTCCTCGTCCTCCGTTATCAGGCGCTTTACAGCCTCGTATCCGAATATCGGAAGGTATTCGCACTTGATCAGCATTCCGTCGCTTTTATCCATGCCGTATCGCGACAGTGCCGCGTGGAATCCTTCGAGGCGTTTTTCCGCGGTTATTACGCCCGGAAGGTAGCCTGCATATGCAATTTTCCTGTGGCCCAGGTGGAGCATGTGGCCGGTTATCATCTCCATAGCCTCCCTGTTGTCGAATGAGACGGAGTAGACGTTCCTTCCTGAGAGGTTCGGCTTGTTGAAGAATATCGCAGGCGTATTGCCTATCAGGCGGCGAACGAAGTCGATTGACAGCCTGGTACCAATGAATACGAAGGCAAGTGGCTTTTCCGAGTTTGCAATCTGCGCAATATCCTCAGCTTCCTTGGCGATCGTTGAAATGCGGGTTATGAGGAAAAAGTCATTGCTTATGCTTTGAGAGATGGTACTTAGGATGCTGAAGTAGAACGAGCTGTCGAAGAACTGGAAGTTTACGGCAGAAATGAACAATACGACGTTGTGTGATTTCTTAGTGCTCAGCGACAGGGCGGAATAGTTTGGTTTGTAATTCAATTCCTCTGCTATATCCATGATGCGGGCACGCGTTTTTTCGCTGACGCCCTTCTTTTTGTTCAATGCCATTGAAACAGCTGCAGATGAAACACCTGCCTTTCTTGCAATATCGTATATTGTCGTGCCCATATAAGTCCTTGATTAATTGATTATAATCTACTTAACAATGTTAAGTTAATCAATAGGCTGACTTGGACATAAATTAAACAAAATGCCATCAAGACAGTGTAATAATGATTTTTATTTCTTTCAAGAAAATAAATAAATTGATTACATCCTGTCATGTATGGTGCAAATTCTCCTTGACAACTTCCGGAAAGTGATTGTTAAATTAACTTAAGCGATTAAGTAGGAGGCTGGATTTGAAGATACGTAAGATAAATGCTTATCCGTTGAATGCGACATGGGTCAAATACTTCGGAGGGGAGGAAAATGTACCGGAGAGCCTCATGCATCCCTCTTCGAACTTCAAGTATTCGAGGCGTCTGGGGCAGCATACGACGCTTGTTGAAGTTGTCGGGGAAGATGGCATGAAAGGGTACGGTGAGTGTTTCGGTCTGCCCGATGCACTATATTCATCCCTTTATGTCTCCAGGTACTTCGATCCGGTTCTTCGCGGTCTTGACACGGATGATCCTGTGAAAATCTGGAGGATCATGATGCACATGGCCGACGGGATCGGAAATACGGCAGGTGCTATGATGGAGGCATTAAGCGGTATAGATACTGCAGTCTGGGATCTCAAGGGCAAGGAGCATCATCTTCCCGTTTTTTCACTTCTTGGCGGAAGGATCAATGACAAGATAGGATGTTACGGGACTCCCGTGATGCTCTTTTCCGATGTCGGAAAGACAAAGGCACGGGCCAAAGAGCTGTTGGACATGGGCTTTACCTCTATAAAGCTGAAGATCGGACGCGATGCGAAGACCGATCTGGAGAACATCGGGGCTGTGAGGGAAGTTGCCGGAGAAGGAATAAACCTTCTTCTGGATATGAATTGCGGTTATGAGGGAAGGCTGGGAGAGGCGATCAAGCTCATCAGGAACCTTTCCGGATTCGACATCTATTGGATAGAAGAACCATTCTCGCCGGAAAACATCGAATCCTACAAAAGGATAAGGGATGTCACGGACCTGCGGATAGCTGCAGGGGAAAACAGCTTTACGCCAAACCAGTTCAAGCGTCTTGTGGATTCGAATGCCATCGATGTCATCATGTCGAACATCGGAAGAGCAGGGGGAGTGACGGGGATGTCACGCATTGCCCGGTATGCAGGAGAAAAGAACGTGCTTCTTTCCCCGCATGGAGTTGGTTCGGGAGTGGGCATCATTGCCGCGCTTAATGTAATGGCCGCGGTAGATAACCCGTCCTTATATGAGTACAACCAGCTTTTGAACCCGCTTAGACATGAAATTTTGGAAAACAAGATCTTGTTCAATGGAAGCCACATGGAACTTCCCGAGAGGGAAGGCCTGGGCATAGACATCAATTGGAAGTGTGTGGAGAAGTACATCGATGATTCATGGAGGAAGATATCTCATGACTGAAAGGAAAAAGAACATTTCAATCGGCGTGGTGATGATCCTTGTCTCAGCGGTCTTTTTAGCCGCAACGGGGTTTTCGGACAACGACATGTACTACATGTCATACATGGCACTCGCCGTGATGCTTTCATCAGGAGTGCTTTACCTGGCAAAAAGCATGAAGATCGATCCGGAGAAGGAAGCGGAGGCTGATGAGAACGCCCTTTCAATGAAAGAGTGGGCTCTTGTGATCCTTTTCTTCATTCTCAGCCTCTTGATGTTCTCATATGTCGGCTTCTATACGACCTTGTTCCTGATGTTCATTGCGATGCATTCATTCGTAAGCAAAAGGAACAGACGGTTCAGGTTCCGTAAGACCTTGGTCTTTTCAGCAGTCGGGATAGTCTGCATATACCTGATATTCGGACTGGTGTTGAATATAAACTTCCCCGGGGATGTCTTGTTGGCTTGAGATTCGGATTCTAAAGGAGGAGAAAATGAGGAAGATTCTTACAGTATGTATCATCATGATTTTCGCGCTTTGCCAGGTATTCGGCCAAGGCGGCAAGGATGACGGGGCGTCATACCCGTCAAAAAACATCGAGATGATCGTTCCTTACGGAGCAGGAGGGGGAACCGACAACGCGGCAAGGATAATCGCCGAGGCCCTGAGTACGGAACTCGGAAGGCAGGTGAACGTCGTAAACAGGGCTGGAGCCGGCGGGGAGATCGGATTCGAGGAGATTGCCACTGCAGAGCCTGACGGATATACGATTGGAATACTAGGAGGTCCCGACCACTCATACCTGGTGAACATCAAAGAGACCAATTATAGTCTGGATGACTTTGACAATCTTGCCGTATATAACCTGAGCCTTCCCGTGCTTGTTGCAAGAAAGGGAAGCTTCTCAAACTGGGACGAGCTAGTGGAATATGCAAAGGCAAATCCGGGATCGGTGACGATCGGATGCTCTGGTGGCGGACCGATTACAGAAGCGGCGATTGCGATGACATGCGGGGATTTTGATGCAACGATCGTCAAGTTCAGCGGATCGGCGGATGTATCAAGTTCCCTTCTGGGCGGGCATATAGACCTGGCGTGCCTCACGCCGTCGTATCTTCCGACATTGGAGGCGAACGGATGTGTTCCCCTCATTTATTTCTCAGCCGAGAAAGTTCCCGGCTATGAGGATATCCCGTCTTTGGCAGAACTTGGCTTTGATGTGGACATGGCCCATAACCCGATAGTCGCACTTCCAACGGGATGCCCCGATGAGGTGAGGGCGACGTTGATGGCGGCTTTGGACAAGATAGGTTCCGATCCTCAGATAAAAGAGAAGTTCGAGAACCTCAATACCGTGTATTCCTACAAGACCGGGGAGGAACTCCAGAAATATCTGTCGGATATGGATGCCTTGATTGCAGATATGGTCGTGCAGTATCCGACGCTTTTCGTCTGATGGGCAGGAGATGCTTATGCTTGAAGTCTTAAGTCAGCTTTTCAGCCCCCTGATGCTCGGCATGATCGTCCTGGGTTCTATAATTGGCGTCGTTTTCGGCGCCATCCCGGGGCTCACCGGAACGATAGGCGTCAGCCTGCTGCTACCCATTTCATTTACGCTGCCACCTCATGCAGGGCTTCTGCTTTTGGGCGGAATCTACATGGGAGCGATGTTCGGTGGCTCGATAACCGGTGTCCTGTTGCATATCCCGGGTGCCCCTGAAGCGACATTCACCGCAGTCGAAGGGTTGGTTTCCCATGACCAAGAAGGGCGAGTCGGAAAGGGCTTTGTACCTTGCCGTGCTATCTTCAGGTTTCGGTGGCATAGTCGGAGTTCTTGCGTTGATATTTTTCACCCCGTCGATAGCAAGGATCGCAGTTGCGTTCGGACCTCCGGAGATGTTCTTGCTTGGAATAGCCGGCCTGACTGTCATCGGTGCACTTGCCGGTGGCTCGGATCTACCCAAGTCATTCTTTTCCGCGGCCTTCGGCATAGTCGTAAGTGCAATAGGTGTCGACAACATGACTGCTGGAAACAGGTTCAACTTCGGAATTCCCAGCTTGAAGATGGGTTTTGACATCATTGCCGTCGTACTGGGTATGTTCGCCATTTCCGAGATGCTTTTGAATGTAACGATAAAGGAAGGAAAGATAACGAACATAAAGCAGAAGAAGATCTCCCGCATCGCCGTGGTCAAGGAAATCGTCCAGAACAAGGGGATGGCCATCCGCTCGACGCTTATCGGGGTGCTGATCGGAGCTCTCCCGGGAGTAGGTGCGACGACTGCAAGCTTCGTGGCATATGGGAATGCCAAGACGCTTTCCAAACATCCCGAGGAGTATGGAAACGGATCGGGAGAGGGAATCATTGCAAACGAGTGCGCGAACAACGCGGTTGTCGGAAGCTGTCTGATTCCTCTTCTTTCCTTGGGAATCCCCGGATCCGGAACTGCCGCGATAATGCTTGGAGCACTGACGGTGCACGGGATAATCCCCGGGCCTGAGCTTTTCACAAAACATGCCACGGTTGCATACACGTTCATGTACGGGATGCTTCTGACTGTCGTTGTCATGCTCGTGATAGGGCTTTTCGGGGTGAATCTGTTCAAGAATGTCGTGAAGATCGATCTTTCGTACATCATCCCCCTTACCATCGCATTTTCCCTCATGGGGGCATATGCGAACAGAAACAGTGTCTATGACATGACGTGTGCGGTCATCATGGCTTTTGTTGCGGTCCTGATGAAGAAGAACAGTTTCCCGATAGCTCCCATGGTTCTGGGAGTCGTTCTGGGACCGATCATAGAGACAAACCTACGTACAAGCATCGTGCTTGCAGGGGCGGCGAAGTCCAATCTGGTATTCTTCCTTCTCAGGCGTCCTATCTGCATAGTGCTCCTGATTCTTGTGGGCTTGCTTCTTTTCTTCATGGTAAGGGTCAACAAGAGGCTTGGCCTTGCAAAGTCCAGGGCCCTGGCATCCGAGGACTGAGTTTACTCCTTCTTCCCGGGTCTTCATTTTTCCGGGAAGAAATGCGTTTGTATTTTCAAGAATACCGATGAAGAGGACAATATATGAATACTGTCATATCCGATGAGATGATTGGTCTGGTTTCCGAAAAAGGCATATTCGGGGTATTGGAAATAGAGGACCTTGAAGATGCCGTCCCAGTTGCCGAAACGTTGCTTGATAATGGGGTTTCCGCAATTGAACTTGCATTGCGTACAAATGCTGCTGTTCCTGCAATCAGGGAAATCCACAGGGTTTTCCCTGAGATGTTCATAACTGCCGGTACTGTGATATTTCCGGATCAGATTCAAGATGTGATTGACGCAGGCGCATCGATGGCTGTCGCTCCGGGGTTCAATCCGGGAGTAGTGGAAAAGGCGATCGAATTGAAATTGCCATTCGCTCCGGGGATATCCACGGCAAGCGAAGTTGAGGCGGCGTATGCCATGGGATGCAGGCTTTTGAAGTTGTTTCCTGCCGAGCCGTTGGGTGGGATAAGGTACATGAAGTCGATGATGGGCCCTTATTCGTACCTTGGGATGAAGCTCTTCCCTTTGGGCGGGCTGAATGAGGATAATCTTGCATCCTGGGCTTCTGAGCCGAATGTGGTTGCCCTCGGTGGTTCCTGGATTGCCCCGAAGGGTTTGATTCGGGAAAAGGATTTCAAGGAAATCGGAAGGAGGGCAAAAAAGGCATCCGCGTGCTGGAAGAAGGTAAAGGAGGAGACCAGATGAGTCGTGTCGTTACATTCGGCGAGATAATGATGAGGCTCAATCCCCCCGGATACCTCAGGCTTTTGCAGACACCTATATTTGAAATCTCGTTTGCTGGGGGTGAGGCTAACGTCGCAGTCTCCCTCGCCAACTTCGGACTGGATGTATCGTTTGTGACCAAACTACCTGAGAATGATTTGGGCCGTTGCGTCATAAACGAACTTCGTCGATATGGAGTTGATGTTCAGGATATTGCATTCGGAGGAGATCGCCTTGGCATTTACTTTGTAGAGAAGGGAGCAAGTCAAAGGTCTTCGAAAGTCATATACGACAGGGCGCACTCATCAATTGCGGAAGCGGATGCCTCAGATTTCGACTGGGACCAGATATTCGATGGTGCTGCGTGGTTTCATTTCACGGGTATTACTCCAGCTTTGGGCAATCAACTGCCCTTGATTTGTGAAGAGGCGTGCAAGGAAGCAAGGAATAGGGGAATTACAATCAGTTGTGATTTGAATTATCGGAAAAAACTCTGGAGCAGGGAGGATGCCGGCAAGGTCATGGGAAGGCTGATGCCTTACGTTGACCTTTGCATCGCAAATGAAGAGGATGCATCCGATGTGTTCGGTATCGTTCCAAGGAATACTGATTTGGTGAATGGAAAGCTGGATAGGGATGGCTATATCGATGTCGCCGGAAAGATTTATGATCGTTTCGGATGTAAGAAAGTCGCAGTTACACTTCGTTCCAGCATTTCCGCGTCGGTAAACAAATGGAGCGGCATGCTTTATGATGACGGGAGTGCGTATTTTGCCCCTGAATATACCATGCAGATCGTGGACAGGGTAGGGGGAGGCGATTCTTTCGCAGCAGGCTTGATATATTCACTTTGTAGTGGATACGATCCGCAAAAGGCCATAGATTTTGCCGTAGCCTCGTCCTGCCTGAAGCACTCGATCGAACATGACTTCAATCTTGTGACCGTAAGCGAAGTTGAAAGCCTTGCATCAGGCAACGCATCCGGGCGTGTCCTGCGTTGATCCTGATGGTTGCATGCTGAATATGAAGTGACGGACGATGAGGGAATCATCACGTTGCCGGATTGTTCTTTGTCGCCCTGATCACTTTCTTCGCGATCTCGATGAAGTCCTTCATGTAGCGCGTCACGTATGTCTCATGGCTGTATCCGATGCTCATCATGTTCGAAATGGATTTTTCCTGTATCGGGAATATGTGTATATCCGGCGTGAGTATGACGGGAAATACGGAATACGGACAAAGCATTACAGCATCAGAGGAACTGACAAGCTTCATGCCAAGGACGGCGCTTTCGACTTCGTAACGTATGACTGGAAGTTTCTTCAATCTCTTGAATGCGTTGCTTTGCGTGACATGAAGGCCATGCCCCTCCTTGATGGCAATCAGCGGATTGTTTTCAATCTCCCTGATGGAAACTTCCGTGCCGTTCCTGAATTTGCCGTAAAGGTTGCTTTGGGGTCCGGCACATAGGAATACGGAATCCGCACAGATCGGTTCCATGAAAATTTGATTTTGACTGACTTCGTCGTTTGCAAGGAGGGCGATATCCACCACGTCCTGCTGGACCAGGGATGCCAGGGAGACAGAGCCTTGTTCGATGATGGAAACCTCGATTTTGGGGTGGAGCTTCTCGAATTCCGGCAGTATGTCGGGAAGGAAGGCAGCTCCCTTGAGCATCGACATTCCTACGCGTAGCCTGCCCACCTGTTCCTTTGTTATGTCTGATATCTCGTTATGCAGGTTCTTCTCCAGTCTGAGAATCTCGCGTATCGTCTTGAAAAGCCTCTCTCCGGCATATGTCAGTGACAAGGGATAGTGTTTGCGCAAGAAGATTTCCGCCCCCAATTCCTCCTCGATCGCCTTTACGCACTGGGTCAGTGCAGGCTGTGAGACATTCAGTTTCCCAGCTGCTTTCGATATGCCGCCTTCCTCATGGATTTTAAGGATGTATTCCATCTGTCGGAATGTCATTGCGTCTCCTTATAAGAAAATTATTATGATTTATATTAAAAATATCATATTTGATTTATGAATACAACGAGATTACGATAAGCATGAGGAGGATGAGAAAGGTGGCTTCCTGTAAGATATTCGTTCCATACGGCGCTGTCGGACTTGGATGCACGGATGAGGCATTTGAGGCTGGATTGAAGATGAATCCCGATATCATCTCAAGTGATGCCGGATCGACTGATTCCGGACCGTATTACCTTGGAACTGGCAAGGGAAAATATGCTACTGCTGCAGTCAAGAGGGATTTGAGAAGGATGATCCTCGGCTCGCGGAAATTGGATATTCCGATGGCGATAGGAAGTGCCGGGACATGTGGATCGGATTTCGGGGTGGATGAGACAGCGCGCCTTTGTCAGGAGATATTGAAGGAGAACGGACTACATGCCAGGATCGTTAAGATCTACTCCCAGCAGGACACGTCCGTAATGAAAGCGAGATTCATGGAAGGAAGGATACATGCGCTGGAAGGAGCCCCTGAAATAGATGAAGGCACCTTCGATTCCTGCAGCAACATCGTGGCTCTTTCCGGCGTAGAGCCTTTCCAGAAGGCGCTGAGGGAAGGCGCGGATATAGTAATCTGCGGAAGGGCAACGGATACGGCGGTAATTGCCGCATATCCCTTGATGAAAGGGTGTGATCCCGCCTCTTGCTGGCATGCTGCGAAAACCGTTGAATGTGGTGGCGTATGTACATCCGCGGGACTTCAGGGGGGAGCCTTTGTGGAACTTGACGAGAAAGGTTTTACGGTAAGGGCCGTCGCCCCTGGTTCTACGGTTTCCCCATACTCGGTTTCCGCCCATATGCTCTATGAGAATGCTGATCCGATACATCTTACGGAGCCCGGGGTGAGGATAGATACATCGGATTCGAGATACGTCCAGACGACTTCGACTTCAGTCAGGGTTGAGGGAACAAGGATAGAGTATACGCCCTATACGATGAAACTGGAGGGATCAGGTCCGGTCGGGTATCAGACGATAAGCATCGTCGGAATCAGGGACAGGGCGATAATGGCTTATCCAATGGCTTGGATTGATGATGTCGTGAGGCAAGGAATGGAGAAACTGGAGACCATGGGAATTGCCAGGGATAACTACAGTATCGACGTCAAGCCTTATGGTTATAACGCGGTTTCCGGGAGGCCTGTTCCAGATGGATACGTACCGAATGAGATAGGCGTTCTTCTGACTGTTACTGCAAGGCTCATGGGATAACGGTCCTTCGCAATGTCGGTACCAACAGCAATGCAGTTGCAGAACATGCCGTGTCCTTGATTCTTGCCCTGGCGAAGAAACTCAAGGTACGTGAGGATTTGTACAGGAATAATGAATTCAGCAAAGTCAGAAAGAGTGAGAAATCGGTTGAATTGGAAGGTAAGACCCTGGGCTTGGTAGGTTTGGGCCATATCGGTTCGATCGTTGCCAGGATCTGCAGGTTCGGGTTCAATATGAACGTGCTTGCTTATGATCCTTTTGTCGATAGATCGAAGGTCGATGACTGGATCGAGATAGTGGACGACAAGAAGAAGCTGTTTTCGGATTCGGATTTCATCTCCATCCATATACCCCTCTCGGATACGACAAGGAATCTTGTCGGCAAGGAAGAATTTTCCTGCATGAAGGGAAGTGCATGTTTCATCAATACCGCACGAGGCGGCATAGTCGACGAGAATGCGCTGATTCAGGCACTTGAGGAAAAGCGGATTGCAGGAGCAGGGCTTGATGTAACTGTTGATGAGCCTGCCGGAACGGACAATCCCTTGTTTTCCTTTGAGAATGTCATCATGACTCCTAATTGTGCCGGAAGCTCGGAGGAAGCCTTGATAAAAGCTTCCATGGCTTGTGCGAAAGGCTGGTTTGCTATCCTCAATAATCAGGCTGTTCCTTTGCCTGCAGTTGTCGTATAACGCAAGAACCCGTCATCTATGATAAGACGGCCGTATTGACTTGCCTTTTTGCGGCATTTCAATATGGCCATTTTTGCATCTCTATTTATTTCATGAGATGAAACGATAATACCCGGATTGATGAAACCGTAATAAAAGTTATTCCGCTTGTAGGTTGCACTTCTTCCTCATCTCTTCAACATAAGACAGTACTATTCCAAAAAGACGCCCTTGTACCAAGTGGTGCTCAACATGATTTCGGCCAGGTGTTCCGGCATGCGAATATCCACCATCACTGATTCAGACGGGCAATCTTTGCCAAAGCAAGCCGTATCTTCAATGCTTGATGTATGAAGAAAGTGGAATACGCATAGTCGTAGAAAGAATAAAAATAGCTGATGAGAGAAAATTGTTTGCGTACAATACAAGTTTCTTGACAAGATGCAGGTCTGTGATAGGATGAAATTAGAAATATATCTTAAATATATTTAGAATATATCAGGTGGAAATATGAGTGAGTGTAAAGAATTACAGCGAGATAGGGCATACAAGCTGATCAAGGATGCGATCTTGAACCACGAACTGAAACCAGGGCAGTTGCTGCAGGAGCAGGATATGGTCGAGAAGTTCCGGATGGGGCGTACGCCACTTAGGGAAGCGTTACAAAGGCTGACAAGCGAGGGGCTTTTGCAAAGCATGTCCCGAAAGGGAATTTTCGTGACGATAATGAGTACTGAAGATGTCCGGAACATATTCGAACTGAGAAGTGACCTGGATGCATTTGCTGCCAGGCTTGCTGCAAAACGCGCGTCGGAATCAGAAATCATGAGTCTTGAGAACATCCTCTCTGATCCTGATTTCAATGAAGAAAACAAGACCCAGTTTGATGAAAAGGTTCATAGGGCCATTGCAAAGTGTGCCCACAATGCGGAATTGGAAAAGACTCTGAATGTCCTTTATGTCAAAAGCATCTGCATGTTCTCCATGGAAGGATATGTCAGGGAGAGCGTCGAGGACATGAAAAGAGAATTGAGGGAAATCATCGATCAGATCAAGCTCAGGAATCCGGAAGGTGCGTCTGCTGCAGCCTTCAAGCATGTCGAATCAAGGAATTGGTTTCAATAGGAGCTTTCCAGGCTCCAAAAGGAGGATATATGACGGAAAATCTCTTGTTCAAGAAGATTTATGGCAGTGTTGCCGCCGCCAACATCGGCTCGGCAATGGGGGCAGCGGTTGAATGGGTCAGTGTTCCAGGAGGAGGTTGGAAGGCTGTCGAGGACAAGCTCGGCTGGGTTGAGGGTTTCCTGCCGTGGGTGCAGAAAGACAGGGATGTAAGGTATTGGAACAACAGTCCACGTCTTCACTATTATGAAGTGAATATGGAGCCGGGAATGACTGAAGATGGGGCTGAGATCCGATACCTATTGGCTTTGGCGATCATCGAAAAGAAAGGGAGGATCACGGTTGATGACCTTGCTGAAGTTTGGAAGAGGGAAATAAGGAGGGAAGACATCGGTCGACTTGTGAACCCACATATCCGGATGCACTACGACAGGCTGATGTGTGGTGATTACCTGTCGCGGATCCCGCCACGCTTCATCGGATCCATGACTTATTGGCCGGGTCTTGTCGATGCTCCCCACATGATAGGACCGATCGGGATAATAAATGCATGTGATCCCGAACAGGCTGCATATGATGCCCAGGAAGTGTCTCTTCTGATCCAGCCGCCTGAGAGCGGAGGTACTGAGTCATCCAAGGCAATTGCAGCAGCAACGGCAGAGGCTTTCAATCCGGATGCGACAGTCGAGAGCATCCTTGATGCGGCAAGGAACAATGTCTCCCAGACCACGAGGGAGATAATCGATGAGACTTTGGATATTGCAAGGAAGTATCCGGACATAAAGGCAATAAGGGAACCAATAAGAAAACATTTCATGCCCACTTATCCTTATGCGGACGGAGTTGAGACTGCAGCCGAAGCCTTGGCCCTTTTCCTGATTACTAAAGGAGATGTAAGGGAGGGTATGATAGGAGCTACGAACCTGGGGCGTGATACGGATTGCATAGGAGGAATGCTCGGGCCTATCTGCGGAGCCTTCAAGGGTATTGATGGTATTCCTTCAGACTGGGTTGAACAATGTGACAAGGCAATCAGGAATAATCCATACACAATGCAGAAGATTCCGATGAAGGAACTATCTTTGAAACTTTATGATGCTGTAGTTTGCCATAAGGAAGGCATGCAGTGTCTGGCAGGGAAACTTGATTCAATGATCAATAAATAAAAATTAAGGGGTGTAAAATGAAAAAACGAGGTTTGTTGATAGTCGTATTGGCAGTGGCCATAGGATCTTTCCTATTCGCAGGAGGAAGTTCCGACAGCCCGAATAAGGAATACAGACTGGCACATACTGCGGCAGATGGCTCGCACTTTGACCTTATCGCAGAGAAATTCGTCGAGACTTTAGGCGATCTTAGTGATGGAAGGCTGGTGGGAACGGTATATCCTGCGGAACAGCTTGGAAAGGAATCCCAGGTAATACAAAGCGTCCAGAACGGAGTTATCGAATTCACGATCATCGGACACGATCCGCTTGCGCAGTTTGTCCCGTCCACGGCATTACTGAGCCTTCCGTTCCTTTTTGACAGTCATGAGGATGCCTTCAAGGTTTTGGATTCAAGTGTGGGGGAAGAACTTGAAAGACAGCTTATGGAAAAAAAGCTTCACATCCTTGGCTGGAGTAATAACGGCGCCCGTGTATATACAAACAATGTACGACCATTGGAAGAACCGGACGACTTTATCGGCCTGAAGATGCGAAGCCCTGAAAGTCCTGTCAATCTGGCAGTAACTGAAGCACTCGGAGGAATACCATCTGCATTGCCATACGGAGAGGTATATACCGCATTGCAACAGAAAACCATTGACGGACAGGAAAATGCCGTAATCAACATTTACCCGTCGAAATTGTATGAAGTGCAAAAATACATGTCAATGACGAACCATATCCTCTCGTTTGTCGTAATAGTCGTCAGCCAGGATTTTTATACATCGCTTTCTCCGGAGGATCAGGCCCTGGTTGAACAGGCTGCAGAGGAAGCGTGCCTCTGGCATCGATCATATGTCGATGACCTGACACTGGAACTTACCCAGAAGATGATTGAAGAAGGAGTAGCGGTCAATTATCCGGAAAACATGGATGCTTTCAAGGAAGCGACAAGGTCCATTCATGATCAGTTCGTCGGAACCGATATAGATCCAGCTCTTTACGAAAAGACCCTGGAAATCCTTGCCGAGTGAAAGGAGGCAGTATGCGTGCAGATACAGCTGGGAAGATCAGCTTGATATTCCAGAAGATCATAAGCAAGATAATTACCTTGTTTACCGCAGGAATGGTAATAACCGTTTCATGCAATGTCGTTGCACGCTATTTGTTGAAGACAAGCATGGTGTGGGCGGAAGAACTAAGCATGTTGTTCTTCGTCTGGGTTGTATTCCTAGGTGCGTATTACGCACTTGTCACGAAATCACACTTGGCTTTGACATTTGTAGTCAAGCGCCTTCCGAGGCGCTTGCGCGTAATCGACAAATACGTAGTCCTGTTGCTGGTCCTGTTTTTCCTTATCGTCCTTTGCGTCGGAGGCTTTGAATTCGTATTCGGCGTCATTGAACTTGGGCAGCGGACGGCTTTGCTGAAGATATCGGCAGCCTGGAGTTATGCGTGTATTCCGGCTTCTTCCGTTCTGATGCTCTTTGAGGTCGTAAGGACACTCTTTCATAAGGAAGCGATTGTAGAACTCAAGGAAATAGGACTTGATGAGAAGGAGGTGCGATAAATGGCTACCGTAATATTGCTGGCCGCTTTCGGCATATTCCTCTTGATAGGGGTTCCGATTGCATTTTCACTGGGCCTGTCCTCGCTGATTTACATTCTGTTTTTCATGAATGACATACCTTGGGCGACGATTGCACAGCAGGTATATGGAGGAATGAATTCATTTTCCCTGACGGCAATACCTTTCTTCATTCTTGTGGGAGCAATCATGGAAGCAGGGGGGATATCAAAGCGCCTTGTTACTTTTGTCAGGAACATAATCGGACATAAGCGTGGGGGGATCGGAATGATCGCACTGTTTTCCAGCGTGATTTTCGCAAGCCTCTCTGGTTCATCTGTTGCCAATGTGGCGGCGACGGGATCCATTACGATCCCTTTGATGAAGAAGAACAGGTATCCTGCTGGGCTTGCCGGTGCGATCGAAGCGTCCAGTTCCTCGCTTGGAGCGGTCATACCCCCGAGCATACCGTTTGTCGTCTATGGGGGCCTGACAAGCATATCGATCGGTTCTTTGTTCATCGGCGGATATGTTCCGGGATTCATCTTTGCCGGAATGCTTTTTGTCCTTCTTTATCTACAGGCAAGGCGACTGGATATTCCTGTCGGGGAGAAGGTTTCTAGAAAGGAGACGCTGAAGTCTTTCATCGATGCCGTACCTTCACTTCTGACGCCTTTCATAATCATGGGAGGAGTCCTGTTGGGAATAATGACTCCGACTGAAGCTGGTGCCGTTGGATGTATGTATGCCCTCGTAGTTTCATTCTGCTACAGGGAACTTACACTCAAGACATTGCCTGACGTACTTTTGGAGACTGCACGTACGACAGGATTCGTGATGCTTGTCATGGCCATAGCCTCACTTTTCGGGTGGATCATGGCTTTTGAGAATATTCCTGCAAAGGTTGCATCCGTAGTGCTTGCCGTACTGGATACGCCCACGAAGTTCATGATTGGTGTCGTCTTGCTGATGCTGGTTGTTGGAACGTTCATAGATACCCTTTCCGCCCTGATCATACTCGGGCCGGTATTGCTGCCTGCATCAAACATGCTTGGAATAGATCCGCTTCATTTCGGACTTGTCCTATGCATGTCACTCTCTTTCGGCGTTCTTACACCTCCGGTGGGAACTTGCCTTTTCGTTGCCGCCGGGCTTGCAAGGACTTCTGTGGAGGATGTAGCGAAAAATGCATTGCCTTTTACGATTGCGCTTTTTGGTGGAACTTTGGTGTTTGCCTTGTTGCCTGACGTCTTGTTATGGCTTCCGCGCATTGCAGGTTATGCCGGTTAGGAGGGTGTGGATGAATATATTGGTTGGAAGCGATCATGCCGGATATGAGTTGAAGAAGGCGATGATTCCAGTTTTGGAAAAGATGGGATGCTTTGTGACCGATATGGGGAATAACAGCTCTGAAGAGCTTGTATATTTCCCTGACATCTGTCAGAAGGTGTGCCGCGGACTACTTGATGGAAAAGGGGAGCGGGCAGTGATGTTCTGCGGAACCGGAGTCGGGGCCTCCATTGCCTGCAACAAGATTCCTGGGATCAGGGCGGCAATGATACACGATTACCATTGTGCACATCAGGCGGTGGAACACGATCACGTGAACGTGATGTGCATCGGCGGCAAGATCGTCGGACCGTGGCTGGCTGCTGATTTATTAAAGGCTTTCATCAATGCAAAAGGAGATATTGATGAACGAGCAGAGCATGTATTGGCCTTGCTGGATGAAATGGATTCCAGGATTTCATTGCAATAGGCTTTCTCTCCCAGGTCGGATTCAGACCTGGGAGATGTTTCTTTTGAATCTCGTTGGAATTTAAAAAGGGAGATTGCAATTTCCCTTCATGTATCTGATGCTCTCATCCAGCCATCGATCTTCTTTCTCCAGGCTGTCATCCAGTGTCTTCTCTTCATCGATCCAGAACTCGATGATCGAACTGAAATCAGATTGGGCTTCCCCTTCCAGACGCTTGATTATCCCGGGGATATCCAGTCTGCCTTTCCCCGCGGGGGTTCCCGTGATCAATAGGCCCATGCCGTATGGGTTTCTTATTATCTTGTAATCCTTGATATGGAAACATACGGAGTAGGGGGCAAGGTTATCCAAGACGGATGAAATGGGTTCTTCCTTCGAAAGCGAGTTTGCTGTATCGAGCACTATTCCGAAGTGCTTGGATTTGAGCTTACGTATTATTTCCTTGAATTCGTCGGAGTAGAACCTGTCGTGGTTCTCAATACCCAGTGTGATATCATATTCCTCAAGTTTTGGTTGTATTTTTTTTAAGATGCTGTGGATTTCATCTTTCGTTGGCTGGAAGTCTTTTGCATCGATTACTGCCCTTAGTAGATGTGAATCAAGAGCGTGTGTTAGTTCGATGTGTCTTTCGAGGTTTTCTGGCATTATCCCCCTCAACCCTGTCTCCAACGTGATTCCATAGAGCTTTGCTTTACCCCTTAGGGTTTCCAATTCTTCCATGGATAGCTTTGATAGGGATATGTTGTCTGCAATCTGTACGACTTTCAGCTCTTTTTCCCTAGCTATATCAACTATGTCAAAAGCATTCATTTTCCCGTGTCTCACGTGTATCGGCATTGAGTAAGAACCTATTCCAAGTGTTGTACGTGCCATCTATTTCCTCCTTGAGTCGATTATCGCTTGCTTTGATATCAACAAGTTGTGTCTCAAGCGTCCTTCAAAGTCTGAAGTAAGAACGCTTTGTAGAAGTCCCAGGATCGAAAGTTCGCATATCCTTGCTATGTGCATGTGCCTGATGTCGTCCGGGATCTTTGAACTGTAGGTCAACAAAGTATCAGCAAGCTTCGCGATGTTTGACTGTGCGTTTGCTGTGATTGCTATTATCTCCGCTCCGTTTGCCTTTGCTGTCTTCAGCGCTTCCGTGATCGTCTGGGAATTCCCGCTGTAGTTTATTCCTAGAGCGACATCCCCTTCTTCAAGTTGGCCTGCAGATATCAAGGCAAGTTGTTTGTCGGTGAAATAGTTGCACGATATCCCGACTTGCAAGAGCAGTTGGAAATATAAGGTTGCGCTTGCTCCCGAACTTCCGCTTGCATAGATGTAAGTGTGTCTTGCTTCGATTATTTTCTCAGCAGCCGCTCTTATCGTTTTCTCTTCGAGGTTCATGAGCGTTTCCGTAAGCGATGCCGTGTACATCGCAAGGTATTTCCTCTTTATCTCCCCGATTTCGTCGTCTTTCTTCACCGGCTCAGGCTCTAAAAACGATGATATGAATTTCTTCTCCAGGCAAAACCTGAGATCTGAAAAGCCCTTGTAATGTATTGCCTGGGCAAATCGGGAAAGAGCTGCCGGAGTGGTTCCGATCTTCTTTGCCAGCGTCGTGATCGAGTGGTTGAGTATATCCTTCTCGTGCGCTTTCAAATACTCAGCAATCTTCCTTTGGGTTTTGGTGAGGTTGCTGAATTCCTGATCTATCCGGAATAGGTAATCGGCGCTAGAGAGTGTGCTTTCAATCTGATCTTCCATATCATCTCCTGATCAATATCTTTTGGTAAGAAATTGGAAAAAGCAACAATTAATTTTCATAACTTTTCAATAGAATGGTCGATTCACTGGTAATTTTAGCTCAATAAAGCCTCAGAATTGTAAATATGATCATAAAAATGAAAATATTTTCATAAATCATCATCGCTTTTTAATATGTTTTGCCAAATCATATTTTTCTTTTTACAGCTCTCCAAGTGGGCCATATAGTGAGACTAACAAAACAAAAAGGAGAAATGGCTTTTATGGAAATTCCAAAGATGATGAAGGCTGTTGTGAAGGTCAGGAAGGAAAGGGGAGCGGTTCTTGAGACCCTTCCGGTTCCTGAAGTCGGACCTAAGGAAGTGTTAGTGAAAGTCAGGGCTGCGGCCATATGTGGAACTGACATACACATGTATCAGTGGAATGCATGGGCTTCACAAAATGTTGAGCGTTCCTATAGCGGATTGCCGAGGATCATGGGGCATGAGTTCAGCGGGGATGTAGTGAAAGTCGGATCCGAGGTGACAAGAGTCAAGCCCGGAGACAGGGTTGTTGCGGAAACCCACATTCCTTGTGGTGATTGCTACATATGCAACATAGGAGAAGGCTTCAATTGCCAACACGTCAAAAGGTTCAAGAACGGGGTTTATGCAGAGTATGCACTCATTCCAGAGATGAGCGCAATAAGATTTCCAGATTCGCTGAGTTATGAGGAAGCATCTGTGATGGAGCCTTTCAGCGTTGCTGTACATGGAGTATCGAATACATCAGTCGTCGGTGATACCGTAGGCGTCATCGGGGCAGGTCCGATAGGCCTTTTTACGATAAAGCTTGCAAAAGCGATGGGTGCATCTGAAATCTTCGTATCGGATATAAGCGAGTACAGGTTGGAACTTGCAAAGAAGTGCGGTGCAAAGTACGTTTTCAATCCGACCAAGTGCGACATCGTAAAGGAAGTGAAGGAGAGGACAGACGGCCTTGGACTTGGAACTGTATTTGAGATCTCAGGGAACGTGAAAGCGACAAAACAGGCTTTCGAGTGCCTCAGAAAGTGCGGAACGATGATCATGACAGGTCTTCCATCGGAACCTCTTATCCTTGATGCCGGTTCAGATATCGTTTGGAAGGCTGCAAAGATCTATGGAATCCACGGACGTGAGGTTTACAAGAGCTGGGAGATTACGAAAGGTCTTCTTGGATCAGGGGTTATCGAGGTCAAGTCATTGATTACTCATAAACTTGATCTATTCACAGAGTTTGACAAGGGCTTTGAACTGGCTGAGAGCGGAAATGCAGGCAAGGTCGTTTTCCTTGTAGGGTGAGATATGGGATTTTGTGTAGTTGAGAAAATAGGAAGTTCTGGGGTAATCAGGTTCAACCGCCCTGAAAAAGACAACAGGATAGGACTCTTGGAAGCAAGGGAAATCATGGATGTGATGGATAAGTTTGGAAGCGATCCATCAGTGAAGTCCTTGATTTTGACTGGAACGGGCGAATATTTCTGCGCGGGCGGTGCAATCGATGGGTTTCCCGACGGGTATGCGATGGATCAGAAAATATATGCTGATGCTACCGTGGACCTTCAGAAAGCCATATATTCATTCCCCAAGCCTGTGATAGCAGCAGTTGAAGGAAACGCTTTTGCAGGAGGCCTCACGATCGTCGAAGCATGCGATTTGGCGATTGCGTCAACTCAATCGAAGTTCGGGCTCACTGAGCTCGGACATGGAAACTTCCCGATGATTGCATTGGCAGTGAACGGAAAAGTAATTCCTAAAAAGAGGCTCTTTGAAATGATCTATCTGGTGAAACCTGTTGATGCAAAGACAGCGTTGTCGTGGAACATAGTCAACGAACTTGTAGAACCGGGATGTGTGCTTGAGAAAGCGCTTTCATATGCAAAAGAGATCGCAAAGCGTTCACCCGTGGCAATGAGAATCGGAAGGGAGACTTATTACGACATGGTCGACATGAACCTTTCGGAGGCGATGACGTATGCAAAGAGTGCGCTATTGGCACTTTGCGCTATGGAGGACGTGAAGGAATCGGGAAGAGCGAAAGTAGAAAAGCGGGAAGCAAAATGGATTGGTAAATGAAGAAAAGGAGAAGGAAAATGAAAAGAAGGAATATTTTAGTCGTATTAATTGCAGTTTTGATCGCTTTAACTATGTTTGGATGCTCTAAGAAAGAAGAATCTGCTTCTTCATCCAGTTCTACAGCCAAGGTTGAAACGACACGTATCAACCTCGACATGCCCGTGCCTCTCTCCTCATCCTGGGGAGTAGGAGCAGAGACCTTTGCAAAAGAGATATATGAGAAGACAGGCGGACGCTATGAAGTAAGGATATATCCTGACTCACAGCTTGCCGGAGGAAGCCAGAGCAAGGCATTGGAGATGCTTCAGGCTGGAGACATCGATGTAACTCTGCATGGCGTTCTTACCTGGGCTAGCGGGGATGTACGTATCGGAATGCCTTCGATGCCATGGCTTTTTTCCGGATGGGAAGATGCTGTGACCAAGATGAACGGTGAAGGCGGCGAGATGATAAAAGATATCGTCGAAGAAACTGGTGCCCATGCGCTTGCATTCGGTATCTCAGGCTTTAGACAGCTATTCAACAACGTCAGACCCGTTGTACATCCCGATGATTTGTACGGAATCAAGATCCGCGTGCCGGGAAATCCGATCTACGTCGATTTGTTCAAGCTGCTAGGTGCCGACCCGGTGACGATGAATGCATCAGAACTTTATACGGCACTTGCGCAAGGTGCAGTAGACGGACAGGAGAACCCTGCGGATATGACTATAACGCAGAAGTTTTGTGAAGTAGTGAAGTACATGACTGTATGGAATTATTCGTGCGAACCGATAATCCTTTCGGTAAGCCAGAAGCTCTGGTCATCGCTATCTGATGAAGACAAGGTGATTTTCGAAGAGGCTGCAAAGGTCGCTTGCCAAGCCCAGGCAAAGGCTGCAGAGGAGCGCGATGCAGGATACATGGATCAGCTTATTAATGAATTCAATATCGAACCTACGTATCTGACAGATGATGAACTTGAAGCGTTCAAGGAGGCTGCGATGCCTATCTATGAAAGTTACAGGGAGACGATGGGCGAGGAGCTTTACAGCGCATTCGGGCTTTGATTTGAATTTGACTTGATGCAGTTGGGGGGTATATCCTCCCGCTGCCTTGGGATATCTGACTGGAGGTTTTGATGAAATTCATATTGCATTTGCTGGACTATCTTGAAGAAGGCGTGATGGTAATCGGCCTTGGGATAATGGTTGTCCTGAATTTCGTAAACGTAATATGCCGCTATCTGATGCCGCAAACTCCGTTTTCATACACTGAAGAGCTCAATACTTTGATATTCGTCTGGATTACGGTGTTCGGTATCGCGTATGGCTATAAAAGAGGTTCCCACACAGGGTTGACTTTGATCACGGACCGTCTTCCCAAAATAGCGGCTTTGGTGGTTTTGGTCATAGGTACTCTTTGTTCAGTTGCATTCATGGGGATCGTATTCTCCACTTCGTGCCGCATGGTATCAAATCAGATCGAATACGGAAACATATTCCCGGGCATCGGGATATCGGCTGCGTGGGGCGGGGTTGCACTTCCACTGGGTGCCTTGCTGACGATCATAAGAGCGATCGAAGCATGCATAACCAATGCAAGGAAACTCTTTAAGAAGGAGGTGGAGTTATGACGACTTTCTTTCTTTTCGGAGGGTTTCTCATCCTCGTATTGATGAATATTCCAATCGCAGCATCCATGGGCCTTGCTTCCGTTGCTGCAATCGCGTCAGAGGGAATGCCTCTCACTTCAGTGCCGAACATCATGTATGCATCGATTAGCAAGAACGTGTTGTTGGCCATCCCGTACTTCGTTCTTACCGGAGTGTTGATGGATTATGCAGGAATTTCGAAGCGTCTTATACGTCTTGCGGAGGTATGCGTCGGGCACATCCGCGGTGGCTTGGCAATCGTTGTCGTTGTTGTCGCTTGTTTCTTCGCAGCCATCTCCGGTTCTGGTCCTGCGACCGTAGCTGCACTAGGGGGGATACTAATCCCTGCAATGAAGAAGAACGGGTATGACGAGAATATGGCAGGTGCGCTTGTCGCAGCAGCTGGAGGAATAGGGGTAATCATTCCACCGAGCATCGCATTCGTTATCTTTGCAATGCTTGCTGGGATTTCTGTAGGAAAACTCTTTATGGCTGGCGTAGTTCCAGGTATTTTCCTCGGCTTTTGTTATATTCTTGCATCTTTCTGGTCGATCAGAAAAGACAAAGACAAGATCAAGAATGTCGAAAAAGCATCGTGGAAGGAGAGGGCCGTTGCATTCAAAGATGCAATCTGGGGACTTTTGACTCCTGTGATAATCCTGGGAGGAATCTACGGCGGTATATTCACACCGACGGAGGCTGCAGGCGTTGCAGTAGTTTATTCGCTTATAGTAGGGGTATTCATCTACAAGGAAATCAAATTGAAGACACTTTGGAAGATGTTCGTCGATTCAGCTGAAGTATCTGCAGTTGTCATGTTCATCCTGGCAAGTGCCGGCATATTCGGATGGATACTCACTACATCCGGAGTGGCTTCGGACCTTTCGGAACTCGTGATGTCGATCAGTGACAACAAGTATGTGATACTCTTCCTGATCAACATTCTCTTCCTGATTGCCGGATGCTTCATAGAGGCAAATTCAGCATTCTGCATCTTCCTTCCGATATTGCTTCCCGTGATGAACGAGATCGGATACGACTATTATGCGTTCGGTGTATTCATGGTCACCAGTTTTGCCGTCGGATTCATCACTCCTCCTGTAGGAGCAAACCTATATGTAGCTTGCAAGGTGGCAGGGCTGCAAATCACGGGTATATGCAAGAAGGTGATGCCTTTTGTGATTGCGGGTGCGCTCGCTACTTTGGTTTTGACATACGTACCGGAGATAGCCCTCTTTCTTCCGAATGTACTTGGTATGTAAGATTTATCCGGGGTACTCTTCGGGGTGCCTCGGGTATTCTATCATTTGTCAACTCTAATCCCAAAGATTTGAATGCGCTAATCCTAGAGATTCAAGTCTACTAATCCCTAAGATTTGATATAATTGTCAAATTTCACTTCTGTCTAATCCTAAAGATTTTAATTCTAAGGATTCAATTTTGTACGTGATTCAGAGTATTTCTTCCATCCAGTCTGAGATCATTCTCTCTTTTGATGAGAAGTTGATTCCAAGTAAGTGAAGTCTCTTTCCAAGCCTTTCAGCTTTCTTCTTGTATTTCTCTCCGTATCCCTTTTCCTTGATCTGGGCAAGTGCCTTTTCTGCACTCTCGTCAACCTTCAGCTCTGCTATGTATATCGTGTTCTTCTTCTCAACTACAGTGTCTATCCGTCCCTTGAGCGTGCCTTCCTCGGATGATATGCGCGCTCCCAGTGCGACGAAGAACATGTGGAATATCAGATGGTACGGGTTCTCAAGCCTCTCCCGTATTATCTGGGATGAGCAGTTTGCATAGAATTCAGAGAGGACTTCAACAAGTTTTCCCGTTTCTCCCTTGTCCATAGCTTCCTTTCCTTCGATGATCATGTCTCCGGTCTCTGATGAATCATCGGAGTAGAGGAGGGACAGGGATTCTGTGAAGGAAGAAGAGATCTCCATGTTCGGAAAGCCCAGGGCAACCCCTCCGTCGAGTGCTTTCCTGATCGTCAGGTACCCGGTGTAGTACAACAGGGCGAGAACACTCTTTTTTGAAAGCTCTGCATCGGCAAGAAGAGATACATCGAATGATGTGAATATGCTTTTTGATACCAGCTGCTCTTCCATCACCAGCTCGGATAGTTTGTATCTCTTTGCAAGTTTTACGGCAAGAGTAGAAAGTCCAGTAAGTTCCCAGTAGTTCTGAAATCTGAATTTGTTGGTGATGAAATATCCGATGGAGACTGGATTGTAGACTGAAACGTTCGAGTAATCTGAGAAACGATACCCATCATAATATGTTCGTATTGCATCGAGCATTGACGGATACGTAGGATATGTTTCCTTGTTTCTTTCAAAGCATTCTTCAAGGTAGAAGCTGAAGTATTCATCCAATTCGTCATCCGTGTATCCGAAAAGGGAGGCAAAATCATCATCCATGCTCAGATCAACGAGGTTGTTCATCTTCGAGAAGATCGACATGTTCGAAAGCTTGGTAATCCCGGTCATGAAGAAAAACCTGATCTTTTCTGTATTTTTCTTTACTGTTGCATAGAAATTCTGGAAAACTTCCTTGATGAATGAGAGGGTAGGCTTATCCAATGAATCTATGACGGGGGAATCGAATTCATCGATAATCATTACGACCTCTTTCCCTTCTTGGGAATATATGTCATTGATGAGATTATCGAGCATCAGACTTGGCATTTGGCCTTTGGTCTTAACGTCATATACCGCAGCTGCTTTTTTGATCTCATTTTCAAGTGCAGCAAGAAAATCATCATTTGTTCTCGTTTCAAAGTTGCTGAAATCGAAATGTAGTACGGGGTAGGGCGTGAAAGCGTAATCGGTTGAGTCGATATACAATCCCTCGAAGAGATCCCTTTCTCCCTTGAATAGCGCTTCCAGAGTGGAGCAGAAGAGGCTTTTGCCGAATCTCCTTGGACGGGAGATAAAGAAGAACTTGTCACCTTTTTCCAACAGGTCGTAGATATACTTTGTCTTGTCTACGTAAACAAAGTCATTCTTTATCAAGGATGGAAATGACGGGTTCCCGGTTGCTATCTTCTTCATGATTAGAATCTTACCACATTGGTTTTATTCATTGTAGCGTGCTATAGCGAAATGTCGTCCTTGAAATTCTTCGTAATCCGTTCGTTCTCCAGTCTGATGATGCTGTGCCTTTCTTCACTTTCCCTCGTTTTCTGACTAGATGCAAGGATGCTGAAATCTCCATACCACGTGATTTCTCCATCAATGAGTGCATAATTCTTTGCATTTCCATATGTCTCGTATCCCATATTTATATCAAATGTCAGCTCTCTGAATGCTTTGTATGCTTTATTTTGAATCATATTTTCCCTTGTCTTAGAATAATGGACAATCCTTGCCTGCTCTTTTCCCTGAGCGTTTCGATGATGACCCGGGTGAGTTTTGATGTCGTGATATACGTGGATGAAATAAAAATCTCTTTCCGTGCTCTTTTCAAATCTGCGAGGAATTGGGTCTCGAATGAGATGTCGTCGTAGACAACCTCTTGGTACGGCGTACGCGTATTGGACAACGGAGTATATCCAAGTTTCTTATATGTCGACAACCTTTTCAGATACATGAAATTCAATCTCGGGACGAGATAGTCGACATAGTCGTAGATCAGAGTATCTTTCTTTCCTTCGAAACTACGCGAGATGCGGCCTGCAAACTGTTGTATTGATTGTTCCTGCATGAAAGGGGATGCGAGGAAAAGGGTATCAAGATGGGGAATATTCACACCTTCCCCCAGTAGTTTGTCGGTTGCTACCAATACTGCACGAACATTTGAACTGGCGATTGACTTTATCTTTTCGTTTATTTCACTTGCTTTGAGATTTCCATCTAGCGCTATACATTGGATTGCCCGCTCTTCAAGGCATGTTGCAATCTGTTTGTTCTCTTCTATCCGCCTGGTAAGTACAAGTATGCTACGCCCGTTTCTGAATTCCTTCTTTATATCATCAGCTATGATTTCATTCCGTTTCTTGTCCGTTGAGAGCGTATGGAGTGTTTCTTGGAAATTCAATCTTTCCATATCCAAAGAACAGGATGTCTGTATGAAACGCACGATGAATTTCTGAGAGATTCCGGTTTCTCTTATCATTTCAGCGTGGTCATACTTGAATATGATATTACCTAGCTCTGAGTACAGGATCCTCTCAAGCCCATCGCTCCTTTTCGGTGTGGCAGATAGGCCATATACGAACCTGGCATTCATATAACTTAGTATTCTTCGCGCGTTCTCTGCCGCAATGTGATGGCATTCGTCGATGATTACAAGACCATAGCTGGAGGCTATATCATTCTTTCCTCTCTCAAGCATTGGTAAAAGTGATTGCATGGTAGCTATATCGATCACTTTGCCTAGTCTCTCGCCTTTGCTTCCTCCGAGCGTTCCTATCTTGGAAAGATCTTTATTCCTTCTCTTTTTTCTTATCTCTATTTCCGGGTGGATCTCAAAAGATTCTTCAAGTTCCCTCTTCCATTGATCAACCAAACCAAGGGTATGGACGATGATAAGCGTTCGTTCCTTTTTCCTTTCGATGATACCCATTGCGATCATCGTCTTGCCCGATCCTGTAGCAGAAGAGATGACTCCGTAGTCAGCTTTATCCGTGCATTCCACTGCGATCTTCTGGTATGGTCTGAGCGCCTTGAGAAGTTTTACATCCAAGCCTGTATTGCATACCCTGTGATCCTCTTCCTTGTATGGAATGTGCATTTCAGTCAGATATGCTTCAAGTGAACCCTGCATTCCCCGAGGAAGTTTTATTACCCGGTCGTTTTCTTCAAAAAGGGGTATTCGGGAGCTGATATCCGATACCTTGCCGTCTCTTTTTGCCAGCTCTTTGTAATATATGGGGTTTGAGATAGTGGAAAGCCTACGTAAAGCTTCTTGTGCCTTTTCCGATAGAGAGTGCTTGTCGATGCTCAATCCGGAGGAGTGGTAAATTATCAAAGGTGCTCTGATGTCGTTTGGCCCTATTTTCGGAAGGATTGTCCGCCATGACGGGTTCATCTCATCTTTTGATGGTGATTGAAGTTTGAAGTCATCATCTGAAAGAAGCCTGATGAAGTGATTTATTTCGGTTTTATCGTGGCGTTGAATCGATGATATGTATTCCATTTGATCTTCAAGTGGGTAAGGTTCCAGACCATCGTCAAGGAAGATCGTACATCCTCTCTCCGAGGCTGATCCCACGAAGGGCATGAGTATCAAGTTGCCGAAACCTTTCCCTGAGAGGGTGTCTTGGGATGGGAACATCCTGTCATATGAAGACATGCTTACATTCGGATTTGCCTCCCTGGCTCTATCGATTAACAATAATCCAAGCCGCCTTGCTTCTTTTGCTTGTATATCTTCCGCGAAGAAAATCCAAAGATGTGCACCGTTTCCGCTGAAACTTCTTTCTGCAGCCATTGCAATCCCGATTTCGCGTGCCCTTCCAAGTATTGTCCGTGCACTTTCCCTCCAGTCCGCTTCATCCAGGTCTATGGCGAGAAACCTTGTAACGTTGCCACTTTTGAGCGGGTAGATTCCTATCGCACCATTTCCTTCCGGATTTGTATTTCTGAATTGGTTTTTGATTATCTCCACATACGAAAGTTCCGCTCTTTCGTTGATTTTGCATTCACTGCATTTTGTCTTGTTTCCGCTATCTCGTCTGAAACATCCTTCACTCCAGAAATTCTTGCATTTCGGGTAATAGACAGTTTTCCCGTCTTTGCCTTTTCCCCTGGTTGCAAACACATCGATGCGTGGAGAAAAGAGATCGAGTAGGAATGTTGCTTTCTCAATCGTCGTGGAACTCTTGGATATTATCGGAGAAGTATGCTTCAAAGGGGTGATTGAGCTAATGCTTTCCATATCTTTTATTGCGTTTTGCAGTTCTTTCTTCTTGGCTTCAAGCACTCTGAGTTCTTCAAGAATTTGAGTAATGTTACTTTCCACAGCATCTAATTCCCGAATCAGTTCTTCCCTGTCTTTCTTCGGGGCTTCATCATCCCCCTTCAGATGCATATCATCTATGAAAAGGCTTTCTACATCGCTCATATACAGTTTTTCTCCTACTGAAATGCCTTTTTCCAGTCATCATACCATTCATGGATCTTTTCATCATGTTATGAATAAATCCTCTCTGTGATTAGAAATTAAAGAGATGTAATTTTATGGATTTAGACAGTAACGTCAAAAATAGCTCGAATTTTGTTTTAATAAAAACAACTATGACACTATACGTCATACAAATGTCGTATAATCTAATTGAAAGGATTGGATATGGATGAATTCATTGCACATTTGAGAGTGACAGAAACAGGCGAAGTAATTAATCAGACGGTGAAAGAACATTCCGAGGGGTGTGCAAAATATGCATCAGAATCGATTCTGAAGAATTTGAGCAGGACTGCATATTTGGCTGGATTGCTCCACGATATGGGGAAATGCACTGAAGAGTTCTGTGAGTATATACGATCGTCTGAAAATGAGACTGGAAATAGAAAGAAAGTCATACATTCATTTACCGGCGTAAAGTATGTTTTATTCAAATGGCACGCTTCTTCTGATAATGATACGAAGTTAACCAGCGAGTTGATTGCTTATGCAATTGGTGCACATCATGGGCTTTTTGATGTTTTCGATCAATCTGGAATGGATGGCTTTCTTCATCGGTTGAACTTCAATGAAGAAAAATATAACGAGGGCAAAGACAATTTCTTCAAGTGTGTACTCCCTGAGGATGTAGTTGAAAAGATCTTTATGGAGGCTGCAACGGAGATCAAGGATTTCCTGCGAGATGTTAGAGTTAATGAGACCAAGAAAGAAAACATGGCGTTTGTCGTAGGTTTGATTGCCAGAATGGTACTGTCTGCCGTAATAGACGGGGATAGGAAAGACACTTCGGATTTCATGAAGAAAGATGGAAATAGTTCTAAGTCTCATTCCAATGAAGTGGATTGGAACAAGGAACTGACTTTTCTCGAGGATAAGATCAGAAAGCTTCCATGTAGGAATGAAATAGATGAAAAACGCCATGCGTTTTCCGATATGGTTGCTGCATTCAATGGCAGCAATGGCATATATAGATTGAACATTCCGACGGGAGGGGGAAAGACGCTTTCTTCATTGCGCTTGGCTCTGAAGCTGGCAAGTCAAGGCAAACGTAGGATTTTCTTTGTAATTCCACTTTTGAGCATATTGGAACAGAACGCTGCTGTGATAAAAAGTCACGTCCGTGATTCTTCCATTGTATTGGAACACCATTCCAATCTGGTTCAGGATGATAAGAAAGAGAAAGATGATATCGACGTCGAGACTGACGAGGAATTTGATGAAAAACATCTATTCGGGGAATCATGGACAGCACCAATAGTCATTACGACGCTGTTCCAATTCCTTCAGGCATCATTTGGGTTCCGCACGTCTGAAATCAGACGTTTTGCAGCCCTTTCCGATTCAGTACTTGTGTTTGATGAAGTACAAACCGTTCCGGTGAAGATGTTGTCATTGTTCAACATGGTCTTGAATTTTCTTGCATACAGCTGTAACTGCACTGTAATACTGAGTTCGGCGACGCTACCCGCATTGGAATATGTGGAAGGTGCTGCGCAGGGAATAAAGTATGCTCCCGCGCCGGATATCATCAGGTATGACGAGAACTTATGGAATGTGTTCAAACGTACAGAAATAATCAACAAGAATAATCCATATGGGTGGACTATGGAGGAAATCTCTTTAATGGCCATTCAAGAGGCTGAATCGAGTAAAAGCGTTCTCTTGGTATGTAATACAAGAAAGGAGGCAAAAGGATTTTACAAGGAAATATCGTCATTTTGGAACGGAACGCTGTTCCATCTATCGACCGATATGTGCATGGCCCATAGGCGGAAGGTATTGGAAGACATCAGAAATTCATTGAATGCTGAAGAACCTGTGGTTTGCGTTTCTACTCAGCTTATCGAAGCTGGCGTCGATATTTCATTTGGAACGGTAATTAGAATTACTGCGGGATTGGATAACGTTATTCAGACAGCAGGTAGGTGTAATAGAAATGGAGAGAGTGAAGACAGGGGAAAGGTTATTGTCGTCAACTTGAAGAATGAAAACCTAAAAGGATTGAACGATATAGCCCGGGCACAGAAAGCATTTATGGCAGTAGCTGATGAATACGAAGACAAGAGCCTGGATTCTTTGGATGCCATAGAAACTTATTTCTACAAGTTGTATTCAGGGTTGAATGCCAATGCAACGAAATATCCATCTCCGAAATACAAAACGAATCTTTATGGATTGCTTGCATCTAATCAACTATGGAGTGCTCTAAAGAATAATTCAGATGAATATTTTCTTTCGCAAGCTTTCAAGTCAGCATGTAGTGAATTCAAGGTATTCGAAGACGATACGGTCGAGATTCTTGTTCCATATGGAGAGGGGGCAAATTTGATTGAGAAGCTATGCTCCTTGTCTGAGTGGGCGTTTGATGAGAAGGAACGGCTTCTAAGAAAAGCGCAAGCATATTCTGTATCGGTATTCAAGCCTTTAGCTAATGAGTTATGTACCGATGGTAAACTTTCTGAAATTAAATCGATGTCGGTATTTTCCATTGCGCGTGAATATTACTCGGATAAAATAGGATTGGATGTTTCGGAAAAACCGCTTGGGTTCCTGGAGGTGTGAGAAATGGAACATGCAAACATCATAGAATTCGAAGTATACGGTAGATATGCCATGTTTACCGATCCCTTGACCAGGGTTGGAGGGGAGAAATGTACATATCACATTCCTACATATGAGGCGTTGAAAGGGATTGTTTCTTCAATATATTGGAAGCCTACGATCATTTGGATAGTAGACCAGGTCAGGATAATGAATCCCATTCAAACGGAGGTCAAGGGCATTCGTCCTCTGAAATACGCAGAAAAAGGGAACGACCTTTCATTCTATACGTATCTCAAAGATTGCCGTTATCAGGTACGTGCTCATTTCGAATGGAATTATAATAGGCCGGAACTTGAGAATGACAGGAATGAGAACAAGCATTGGTCGATGGCCAAGCGATCTTTGGAAAAGGGAGGAAGACGGGATGTCTTTCTCGGAACCAGGGAGTGTCAGGCCTATGTCGAGCCTTGCATATTCGGGGAAGGCGAAGGGTTTTACGATAACATATCGCAACTTGATTACGGCTATATGTATCACGGAATAACCTATCCTGATGAGGCTTATTCGAAAGAAACAGCAAATACGATGTCTATAAGGTATTTTCATCCAATATTGAGAAACGGAATATTGGATTTTCCTCGCCCGGAATATTGTTCAGACACGAGGGCAATCAGAAAGGAATCGATGAAGGCCTTCGGGCTGAATACTTCCGTTATGGAAGTAGAGAAGGAGTTCTCGAATGAGTTTGTTTGATGCGGCATATGAGACATATGAGAATTTGATGGATCGGGTAGGCGTATTCGAGGAAGGGATTGAGCCTTTGTTTCCGATCTACCACTGGGGGTATAATGCTGACATTGAAGTGACTCTCTCGTCTCGTGGCGAATTTCGAGGATGCAGGGATTTGAAAGATGATGAAGAAAATCGTTTGACGATAGCTCCAGATACAGTCGATTCTGCAAATCGGACAAGTAAGGGAGTACCCCATGCACTCTGTGATAAATTGGAATACTTGGATCCTTGCGGAAAAGAAAAATACAAAGAATATATGGCGAACTTGGGAAAATGGGTAGATTCTGAGTTTTCTCATCCGAAGATAAGGGCCGTATATGAATATTTGAAGAAAGAAACATTGCGTAGCGATTTGGAAAAGGCAGATTTGGGCAATGTGGTAACTGACAAAGCGTTCATACGTTGGATTGTTCATACAAAAGATAAAAGCCCGGATGAGTGTTGGCGTGATACGACGTTATTTGATTCGTGGATCAAGTATTACCGATCTGTTCTTGAGAAAACGTATCCATGCATTGTCAGCAACATCTCCGGAAAGTTGGAACCAAAGTGTTTGGCACAGAGGAAGAATGTAGTTAATTTCTCCGCAAATGCAAAGTTGATTTCGGCAAACGACAATGAGAATTTCACATACCGTGGACGATTCATAGACAAGGATGAATGCCTTGCTATTGGGTACGATACATCACAGAAGATACATGCGGCTTTGCGATATTGTTTCAATAATTTCAAAGTCATTGTATCCGGTAGGGCCTTTGCATGTTGGGCAACCAATAACAAACCCGTTCCAAGATTCTTCGATGATAAGGGGATAGATAATGAACTGACTGATTTATCTGGTAGCGATCAAGACTCTTCATCCTGTAATTACAGGCAATATGAAGAGAAGCTATATAAATCCCTATATGGCAAAGAGAATTACTTGAATGAAGAGGATAATGTAGTGATTGCTTCATTGGAAGCTCCGGTAAAAGGCAGGCTGTCCATTACTTATTTCACGGAAATTACGGGATCGCAATTTTTGGAAAACATAAGTAAGTGGTACATGTCACTCTGCATGCCATACTTTTCGAGAGGAAAGAGTGCTGTTCGTTCTCCAACGTTGCAAACGATGATTAAATTTGCTTTTGGTACCGAACGAGATGAAAAATTCGTAGTGGATGAAGAAAAACTTAAAAGGAACATGATGCAGTCCCTTGTACAGTGTGTCGTGGAAGGTCGTTCGATGCCGTTGGAAATAGTATCGGCAATCTGGGAAAAGGCAAAAAGCTTGTATGCGTTTTCAGAATTCAATCGCAAACAACTGCTTTTTGTTGCCACCTCAGTAATACGAAAATTCATTAATGATAAACATGAAAAGGAGGTTTATGGAGTGAATCTTGATAGGACAAACCGGAATACCAGTTATCTATTTGGCAGGTTACTGGCAATAGCGGATTGGGCTGAACGTTCTACGTTTCAGTCAAAAGATGAGCATAAGGAGACCAACGCATTAAGGCTCTTCGAGTACTTTACGCGTAGTCCGATGAAAGCTTGGATGATTTTGGAAGGACAGTTACATCCGTATTTTGCTTCCATGCCGTATGCAAGAAAGGTATTTTTCAAAAATCTCATAGGTGAGGTTGTTTCCCTTCTGCCATCAAATGATGGAAACGAACTGAATAAACCACTCAAGCCTGAGTATTTGCTTGGATATTACCAGCAGCTCAATGACTTGAGATATAACCCGGATAAGAAAGAAGTTAAGGAGTGCAAAGAAGATGAGTGAAGTTTTGAACAAGATTGATTTTGAAGTGCTTGTTTCCGTTAGGAACGCTAATCCGAATGGTGATCCATTGAATGCCAACCGCCCTCGTACGGATTATAATGACATCGGGGAAATATCGGATGTATGCATAAAGAGGAAGATAAGGAATCGAATGCAGGATCTTGGATACAAGATCTTTGTCCAATCCTCAGATAGATCTGATGACGGAGCTTCAAGCTTGGCTAAAAGATACAATGCATTATTCATGGAAGGCAAAGGCAAGAGTAAGCTTAGTCAGGATGAGATTGCGAAAAAAGCATGTTCAGAGTGGTTGGATGTTAGGGCGTTCGGACAGGTTTTTGCGTATAAGTCCAAAAAAGAGGGAGATAAGGAGACTGATAATGCGAAAGGGGATTCCATCGGAATCCGTGGTCCGGTAACCATACAATATGTCAACAGCGTTTCCCCCGTCGATGTAAAAACCATACAGATCGTAAGAAGTGTAAATGGCAGTGATTCAGAAGATAAGAAGGGTTCTGATACCATGGGAAAAAAGCATATGATAGGTTTTGGCCTGTATGTGGTAAAGGGTTCGATAAATTCCCAACTTGCATCCAAAACCGGATTTACTCATGATGATGCGATGATCTTGAAGAAGTGTTTGCAGACGCTGTTTGTCAATGATGCTTCTTCCGCACGGCCCGAGGGATCCATGGAGGTAATCAAACTTTTCTGGTGGGAACATAATTGTCCGTTGGGACAATATTCTTCAGCAAAAGTTCACCGATCTGTCTCGATCTCACTGAAAGAAGGGGTGGAGGTTCCTTCCAGTGTTGATGATTACGATATCCATCTCGATGAATTGCCCGGATTGAAGCTGGAGATTGTTGATGGCCTATGAGGAAGATGAATACCTGAAGCTCTCGGGCATTCAGCATTTTCAGTTCTGTCCAAGGCAGTGGGCATTGATACACATTGAAAATCAATGGGTTGATAATTTTCTTACTATTGATGGTCAATTGATTCATAAGCGTGCTCATAATGAAAACAATGTCGAAATATCTGACGATTTGATTATTGTCCGCGGGTTGCGAGTTGCTTCCCGCGACCTTGGATGTTCTGGTGAATGTGATGTTGTAGAGTTTCATAGAGTGGAAAAAGGAATTACTCTCCCGGGTCAAGCTGGATATTGGTCGGTTTTCCCGATCGAATATAAAAGAGGTAAAGGTGATTTGAATTCCGCATCCATGTTGCAACTTTGTGCTGAAGCCATGTGTCTTGAGGAGATGTTCAAAACTAATATACCATCTGGTGCAATTTACAATAATGCGATACGACGGCGAAATGTAATTACATTCTCCAAAGAACTAAAAATCGAAGTAAGACGGGTTTTTGTAAAAATGCATGAGATCTATTTGTCAGGTACCACTCCGAAACCCGATCTGCGAAAGGGTTGTCATAGTTGTTCTTTTTATGATTCGTGTTTGCCGACTTTATCTCATGGTGATGTGAAATCCTATATGGACTCCAGGACGGGAGAATTTGAATGAAGCATCTATTGAACACATTATATGTCACAAGTAAGGATGCATATCTTTCATTGGATGGGGAAAATATTGTAGCAAATAGAAACAATGAAGAGATCGGGCGTTTCCCCTTGCATGGTATTTCAGACATAATTGTGTTTTCTTATTATGGAGCTTCTCCGTCATTGATGGGGGAGTGTGCAAAAAGACAAATAGGCTTGACGTTCTGTAAGCCAAATGGAAAGTTCCTGGCCCGAATAGTAGGGGAAAATAATGGCAATGTACTTTTGCGTAGGGAGCAATATCGCATTGCAGATAATAAGGAAGAGCGATGTGGAATTGCTAGAAACTTCATCTTCGGAAAGATCTATAATGCCAGATGGGTATTGGAACGGGGACTAAGGGACCATGCAGATAAGATCGATAAAGATCGGGTAAAAGAAGTCTCAGATAAGCTTAAAAGTGCTTTACCTGATTTAAGAAATATATTGGATGAAGAGAAATTGCGAGGAGTGGAAGGTATTAATTCCTCTTTGTATTTCTCCGTCTTTGATGAGTTGATTTTGACCAATAAGGATAATTTCAAATATGAAGTTCGGACACGGCGGCCACCTATGGATCCCGTCAATGCCTTGTTGTCATTTGCTTATACGATTCTTGCTGCAAAATGTTCATCAGCATTGGAAAGTGTCGGGCTTGACTCGTATGTGGGCTTCATGCATCGCGACAGACCTGGACGATATTCCCTTGCACTTGATTTGGTTGAGGAATTGAGAGCTTCCTTGGCTGATCGATTTGTACTGACATTGATAAATAACAAAGTTATAAACAAGACACATTTTCTTTTTATGAAAGATGGGGCAGTGTTTTTGAATGATGACGGTCGAAGTATATTTCTCAAGCATTGGCAGGAAAGGATGCAGGAGCAGTTGATTCATCCGTTCTTGAGTGAAAAGATCCAATGGGGACTGGTTCCGTATGTTCAGTCTTTACTTCTTGCACGATTCATAAGGGGCGATCTGGATGAATATCCACCGTTTTTATGGAAATAATGTATGTTGATAATTGTAGTTTATGACGTCAAAACTGAAGATGTTGCAGGCAAAAGTCGCCTTAGAAAAGTAGCAAAAGAATGTATGAAGTACGGCCATCGGGTTCAGAATTCCGTGTTTGAGTGTTTTATTGATTCTATGCAAAAACGAATTTTTCAAGAAAGATTGTTCAATCTCATAGATAGGAAAAATGATAAGTTGATTTTTTATAATCTCGGCAATAATTATGAAAACCGTATCGATAGATATGGTAAAGATGACAGCGTGAATTTAGAGAAAGATACATTGATCATTTGAGCAGTGCGAACATGGAATGATCTTTAAAATGCGTTAGGTTCGCACTGGAAAAACGTAAGATTTATTTGCGCTGTCAGTATGCAAATGCTTTTTGGGAATAGTTAGAGTAGGGGTAATTAGACAAATTAAAGAGTTTTTGTATAATAAAAGCTGTCGCTCTCTACGCGAGAGCGTGGATAGAAATTTGTACTGTCCCGGGTAATACGTCTGTTCCAATCTTGTCGCTCTCTACGCGAGAGCGTGGATAGAAATTATGCGGGCAATATTTACCGCTGTAATCCTGATGTCGCTCTCTACGCGAGAGCGTGGATAGAAATCTTTTTGAGAATCAGAACTAAATTTTCTAAACCGTCGCTCTCTACGCGAGAGCGTGGATAGAAATAATACACAATCTTCATTGATGATTATCGAACCTGTCGCTCTCTACGCGAGAGCGTGGATAGAAATAACAGCTTTGAGGCAACAGCATAATCACTGTTCGTCGCTCTCTACGCGAGAGCGTGGATAGAAATCAATCAACATTGATACCATTCATCTCAATCTTGCGTCGCTCTCTACGCGAGAGCGTGGATAGAAATCCAGTTACCCAGCTGGAGATGTGCATTTTTAAACAGTCGCTCTCTACGCGAGAGCGTGGATAGAAATGGAGATGTTGTCAGGAGTTGATACAGCTTTGGCCGTCGCTCTCTACGCGAGAGCGTGGATAGAAATAACATGGCCTCTCAAGCTGATGAGAGAAGATATGTCGCTCTCTACGCGAGAGCGTGGATAGAAATTGTTGATGGTGCAAATTTTCAGGCTCAGAGTTTGTCGCTCTCTACGCGAGAGCGTGGATAGAAATAAGAGAGCAATAGGGCATATCGGGAAGAAGGTGCGTCGCTCCTACGAGAGAGCAAATTTGCATGGCGCGAGCATTCCTTTTAATATTATTTTCGTTTCTTCGGGCTTCCGTTTACGACCAATATGTTCATGGGGAAAGGGTAGTTTTCCCTTCATTTGATGTCAACTAAAGGGTCTTCAATTAGTTTTCCAATAGGGATAACATTCTGAGTATGTGGAAATACCGTCTTCTGACATATCTCGGTCTTTACGTGATCTCATTCTCTCTTATCGTTGCCATATTCGGAGAGAAGGGTATAGTAGTCAACAATGCATATGAGGTTGCGCTGGCCGAGAAACAGCTTGAGATAGAAAAAAGGGAACGGGAACTGGAGATTTTATCAGCACACATCTCGTATTTGAGTGAAAGCGGGATAGCTGATGATTTCAAGGGTGCGGACTGGAGGGACGGCATGGGCATAGTGGATGATTTGGACAAAGAATATTTCAAAGGCTTTCCACTCTGGGCGTCTTTTCTCCTGGGTTTTGTCGTTCCTACTCTTTATCTTGTCCTGTCATCCCTTTACGTAAGGAAAAAGAGCAGGGTAGTGCAAGTCTCAAGGAGGGTTTCTGATGCTTATCATTGAAAGAAAGAGTGAATACATCGATCAGATAGCATCGATGCTTATGAATAAGAAGATAGGGGTCGTCCCTTGTGATACGATCTATGGGCTTTCCGGGGTTGTCGATGAAGAGGTACGGGAACGCTTATACCAAGTTAAGATGAGGCCGAAGAGCAAGAGCTTCATCGAACTATGGAACATCGAACTACTTGAAAAGAGCGGTATGGAGATCCCCGATGTGTTGTACTCCCTTTGGCCTGCACCATTGACTGCGATTCTGAATGGTTCGGATGGAAATACTCACGCAGTGCGTGTTCCTGATGATGATTTCATTCTCTCTCTCATCGATAAGACAGGCCCTTTGTTCTCAACGAGTGTGAATATCTCGGGAGAGGAGAGTTTGACGCACGAGAGTGATATCGAAAAGCGATTTTCTTCTGTTGTCGATTTCATGGTCACTTCCAAAAAGACAGAAGGAAAAGGCCTTCCGTCAACCTTGGTGGATATGACAAAAAGGCCTTTCAAAGTGCTTAGGGTCGGTGCATTCGATCCAGCGCTGTTTGGGTCACTTGTATAGCGCGTTCACTATCAAGCGTGCTTCCATGTAGTAGCGCTTCTCGTTGCTCTCTCCTATGCTGAACGTCTTTCTCGGGAACGAGCCATCCCTTATGATCGTGCTGAAGAACGTATCTTTCGATACATCGGGCATGATGATGCCGAGGTTTTTACCTTCCTTTGAAAGCTTCAGCGTCGCGTCAAGCCCGTGGATGTAGTCCACCTCCGGTTTCTCGCTGTCGATGAAATCCTGCACGATCTTCGCGCTGTCTGTCTTGTCCCCGCCGGTGAGTTCCAGTACGTACATTCCGTTTCCATCCGCAAGTCCCATACGCACGTTCCCACCTTCGTTGATCCTTCTTTGCAACTCTTCCCTGGAATCAACCTTCTCAATCCATGTGCTTTTGAACTTTCTACCCAGCATCCCGGCAAAGTGTTCTTTCGATTCGTTGAAGAACACCCTGTGGATCGGTTCGAATGTTATTCCGTCATCGTATATGTTCTCGATCTCAACCAAGGCATAGCGCATCGGGTTCCCTTCCTTTTCTTTTGCGCTGAGACCCCTCTTTGTCTCCTCCCATAGCGCTTTTGCAGTTGCAAGGGAATGGTTTCCATCCCCCATCGCATACAGCAAGGGGTTCTTCTGGTCGAGGTTTTCGTATAGTTTTTCCAAAGCCGAGTATATGATGTCCTCACCCTCGTCGTTCACCAAATATCCTTCGAGGTGTCCGCCGTCCATCATCAGCTCTGTCTCGTAGATCTTCTTGTTCTTGAGTTGCGAAAGCGGTTCGATCACGCTTCTCTTCTCATCCGAGATCAATACGACGATGTGAGGCAGTTCGAGTGTTGCGTTCCGCCTGATCTCCATTCGAGGAGGGATACGCGAGAGTATCGTTCCCTCGGTCGCCCTTACAAGCGACTTTGAATCCTTGCCGTAGTCGTAGCACTCCAGGTCCAAAGCCGCCATGAGGCCATAGCGTACTTTCCCGTCCATTGTGCGCTTCACCAGGATGAACGAGTCTTTCCACTCGTGGAATATTCCGCTATGGAGGTAGTACTCCATCATGCTGTTTATGTTCTCGATCCTTCGTTCCTTGTCGCTTTCCTCAAGGTAGCACTCGGGGAGTATCAAATGGAGGGTCGAAGGCTCGTCGGCGACAAATTCCTCAACTTTTTTCCAGTACTCTTTCTCAGACGTGTACTGGTCGCACGCTACGACCGCCCATTTCTCGAGGTCTATACCTTCCTTCGGAAGAAGGATGTCCGCCTTGCTTATTCCAAATCTTGCGTATCTGTTTTCTCTCATTCCTTCATTATAGCGGCATTTGCGCCAGGTTAGTGAAAATTTCCTTTCCCCGTGTGGCAAGAGATGGAAAAGAAAAGTATCATTCTCCCTATGGATATGTTGAACGTGCCCACATCCCTTGTCGCGATAGGAGGGGAGGGGCCTGATGAGAATATAAACCTGCCCGGGCCGTACCCGTTTGTAGTTGCTGCCGACAGCGGTGCCGATTTGTTGGAGAAGTTTGGCGTCTCCCCGGACGTGTTGGTGGGGGACCTCGATTCGATTTCAGAGAAAAACGGGTTTCTGGGATTATGTAAAGAGAAAGCGAAAACGGACAAGGACGAGAGTGATTTCGAGCTTGCTTTGATGAAAGTTGATACCGCATGCTACGACCTCATTGGTGGTGGTGGTGGAAGGATGGACCACTTCGTCATGATCTGGTCCGTCTTCCTGAGGTTCTCTCCGCCGCGGTTCTGGTTTACGAAACACGACTTTTTGGTCTCTTTCAAACACATCAGGTTCTCGCTTCCGGTGGATACGCTCGTTACCGTAATGGCGATCGATGAAAAGGTAGTGAACGCAAAGAGCAAGGGGTTGAAGTGGGAGCTCGACAACTTCCCCCTTTCGTACAAGGCCGTTTCGCTCTCGAACAGGACTGATGAAGAAGTCGTTGAAATCGAGGGGGATGACACTTTGTTTCTCAGGATGGATATAAATGACCACGGGAGATTGGAGATACTTTCGCTATGCTGAATTACAGAAGGCTTGTTGAGTTCTCATCGAGGGTGCATACCTATCTGATATCGCTATACATATTCGATATGATACTTTTCTCCCTTACGTTGGTCTTTCCCGTGGGTTCTCAATTCATTTCGTTCGTGCTTTTCTTCTCCTCCCTTCTCTCGTGGCTTATATTCCTTGAGGGTGCGTTCATAATCATCGCATCATTACATCTTTCACTCTTGTCGCGCGTGCTGGTGATCAAGCCGATTGCACTGACTCTTCTTCGCATTGCAGTCGCATTCATATTTTCTTTTGCAATCGATTTTCTGAATACTTTCCTAAAGGAGGGCTTGTAATGGGTTACAAGGCATTACGCGGAGCTGTCGGCGTCGACTACGATACCCCACTTGACGTGGACAGGGCAGTTAAAGAGATGATGGATGCCGTTTACAGCGAAAACGGGATTACGGACGAGGATGTTGCGTTCCTTCTTTTCTCCCAGACAGTGGACATCAAAAGCAGGAATGCGGCAACCGCATTCAGAAAGACGGGACGTGGTGCCGACGTGCCCCTGTTCTGCGTTCAGGAAGCTGAAGTCCACGGACAGCTGGAGAGGGTCATAAGGGTCCTCGTTTCGCTTAAGAAAGAGAGGGAAGACGCCTACATGGTGTATCTCGGGCGAGCTGTTCGGCTGAGGCCCGACATCGCGGGAAAGTGATCATAAAACCTTGCCCAAAGGGGTGAAAACATTTCAAAACCACTATCCGGACAATTTCTTTTCACAGAATCTACAACATCTGTTGCGATCATTTTGTTGTGGTTATCGAAAAGGAGACGGTATGCAAAAGCATAAATTTGGTTTTGTTATTTTCTTTTTGGTGTTGATGCTCTCTGCCGGTATGGTGTTTGCATCAAGCGCGGCAGATCTTTATTCCTCGTTCTCGACTGCAGTCGATGAAGGGGATATCGACGGGGCAAGGAAGTATTACGACGATCTTTCCGAGCGTATCGTCAAGGAACGGGAGAGCGGGGAACGCTCGCTGGAGAAAGCGTTCCGGAAAGGCAACAGGGATTTGTATCATAGTGCGCTTTCCACGCTCAGGACGCTTGATGAGTACGAGATAAACAAAGAGCAAAGCGGCAAGCTTCTTTCTTTGATAGTAAACGAAGACGAAGAGAGTCAACTGGATGATGCGTGCTGGCTTTACCAGAATAGCGCGTTCTATTCCCCTCGCCTTACATTCAGCTATTCAACATCATCCGACGGGTATAGCTTCCGGTATTCGCGCGGCATTTCAACCTGCCCTGGAGATGAAGTGGAACTTCCCGACGGAAGCGATCTCAGGGTGAACAACAACATCCTTGGAAAGCTTTCAGGATGGGGAATCGTCCCGGGTGAGATCGATTACATGCCGGGGGATGTGATCAAGATGCCGCTGGTCGATCAGACGTTATATGCAGTATTCTCAAGCGAAGTGAGTTTCTTTGATGAGAAGACCGGGATAGATGATGTTGTAATGGATACTTCAAACGGTGATGTCATCTCCGTTCCTTCTGTAATCGACGCACCGGAGGGATATTACTTCGCAGGCTGGTATGATGACTCCACGGGAGAGTACCTGGGGCCCGAGGTGGAGGAGTATACGGTCCGGGGAAACGGCGCTTCATTCGTTGCAATCTACAAGGCTTTGGAGATCCAGAATCCATCGGCCGGGCCTTACAAAACCCTCCTGACCCAAAGCCAGCATGAGCTTTCATTCGATCTCGTGTCTGTTGGAAACGAGGATGTTTCGAATATCAAGGTAACGGTTTCAAGTGAAAACGAGAGTGTGAAGTTCATAACCGACACTGCGTATGTCAGGGATATTCCCGCGGGAAGAACGTGCCACATCTCATCATTCAGGTTCGTGGTCGACGGGGAATTCGAGAGCGGTACTGAAATCCCGTTCGACGTGGTGGTAACCGACTCCGCCGGATCCTCTTGGACAGGTTCGTTCTCATTCGAGATCAGATAGGTTTTTCTTTTCCTATTGGGTAGTTTATTCATTTTCCCCCTCTTTCGGTGTATAGTCTGAAAGAGGGGCGTTTTTTATGAGTTTTTTAAAGATTTGTACCAAAATGGATAAATTCTGTGCAGCCTTCATGCCATACCTGACGGTAACGGGTGTTGCTTTGGGTATATTGCTTGGCGACAGGATTTCATTCCTTTCGTTCCTTGTCAATCCATTCTTTGCGTTCATGACGTTTTCAAACACTCTCGGAATTACGATCGATGACTTTAAGAACGTCATCAGAAGGCCCAGGCCGATTTTCGTATTCCTTGCATCTACGTATGTTATCCTGCCTTTGGCCTTTCATTTGATTGCAGGGCTTTTGTACTCATTCTCATCCCCGATAACCCTTGGCTTCGTACTTCTTTATTCGATTCCGACTGCAGTCGTTTCCGTAATCTGGAGTTCGATAAACGGTGGAAACAGGGCACTGAGTCTCACGCTTTTGATAATCGGAACGTTTCTTGCACCTATCTCAACGCCCCTTACAATCCATCTGTTCTCATCCTCGAACGTCGAGTTCGATACCTCGGGAATAGTCCGTTCGCTCTTTTTGATCGTCCTCGTACCATCTTTTCTTGCAATCCTGATAGGAAAGTTGACCAAGAACAGGTTTCCCGAGGTCGTAGTGCCGTATACAAGGCCGTTTGCAAAGAGCATCCTGCTTTTTATAGTCATGCTCAACGTAAGCCAGATCAGTGGCGATTTCCTTGCCCATGCAAGCCTCGAGTACCTCAAGGTCGGGGTGAATGCAATGTGCTTTACGTTCCTCAGCTTCTTCACATCCTATATAGTCTCAAGGAAAGTATTCCACATTGGGAAAAGCGATGCCGTATCCGTTACGTTCGCATCCAGCATGAGGAACATCAGCGCTGCTTTGATACTCGCAATCTCGTACTTTCCGATGGAGGTGTCCATCCCGGTCATTTTCGGTATCGTGATCCAGCAGATGACGAGTGCTGTCGCTGCGCGAATCCTATTCGGCAAGAGTTCAAAATGAAGAGAAGGTTTCTTTTCATCATTTTGCTGATTCCCCTTCTTTTCTCTTGCATTCGTAGCGGGGATGATGATGCATTCCCTTCGGTTGTCGCACTTGATTTCCCGTCCTATGACATTGCGCGTTCAGTTCTAGGGGGAAAAGGGAAGTTGTCGATGCTGCTATACCCGGGGCTCGATGCGCATGGCTACGATCTTTCGCCGGATGAGCTTGTGAAGCTTACAGATGCCGATCTTTTCGTATACACGGGAGGGGAGAGCGACGAATGGATCAAAAGGATAGTCGGGGAGGAGGGGATCACCTCCTTTTCCCTCTTGGATGAAAGTGTGGTGAAACTTGATGAAGTGACGGATGACATCTTTCCGCACCACCATCACGAGGGTGGAGTAGACGAACACGTATGGACAAGTTTTGAAAACCAGCAGGTGTTGGGTACAAGACTTGCAGCTGCTCTTGGAAAGATTGATGAAGCGAATGCCGGGTATTACATTGGAAACGCAAATGAAAGGGGAAATCGCCTTGCGGATCTTGAGGAGAGGTTCCGGCAACTTCTCTCATCTCCGATGAGGAGAAAGATCGTGATTGCCGACCGTTTCCCGCTCTTGTACTTTGCAACTGAGTTTTCCATTGATTACGTTTCATTGTTCCCGTCGTGCGTAGAGGAGAGCGAACCGTCGATGAAGAAGGTTGCATACCTTGTCGACACAGTCAGAAAAGAGGGTATTCCAATTGTTTTCAAAGTCGATTTATCATCTGACATGTACGCCAAAGCGATCGCGGATGAAACCGGCGCGCGCGTTTCGACCCTTTACTCGGGGCATGGGATCTCCAAGTTCGATTTTGAAAGTGGCGTTACGTTCATCGACCTGATGGAGAAAAACCTCGATGCCCTCAAGGAGGCACTTTATTGATTCATCAGATAGAGGCGAGGAATCTGGTCCTGGGCTACGGGGATGAAGTAGTGTTGAAGGATCTTTCGTTTCATGTCGACAAAGGGGATTACCTCGTGATCCTCGGCGACAACGGAGCGGGGAAGAGCACTTTGCTCAGAGCGCTTCTGGGGATCAGGGAGCCTCTCGGAGGATATTTGGATAAAAGCGGTACGGCAATCGGTTATCTGATGCAAAAGAGCATCGTCGACGATTCATTTCCGGCATCCGTACTGGAAGTTGCACTCTCCGGGTGCATACGCTCTCTTTCAAAGCGCTTTTTCTACTCGAAGAAGGAGAAGGATCGGGCCTTGGCGATGCTTGAACGCTTTTCGATGGAGAAGAAGGCGCAAGACCCTTTCACATCCCTTTCAGGGGGAGAAAAGCAACGAGTGCTTCTTTCGAGGGCGCTTCTTGCGGGAAGCGACGTGTTGGTTCTCGACGAGCCCCAGAACTCACTTGACGTGAAGACCCGTGCATTCCTCTATTCCCTTTTGGATGAACTGAACAGGGGAGGGCTGACCGTGATCATGGTCACTCACGACATACACCCCGCGATAAACAGCGCGAACAACATACTCTACGTTGCAAAGAAATCGATCTTCATGGATAAAAGTGAATTCTTCAAGACGAAAGAGGGGCTTGAACTTCTGAAGGAAGGTGGGCACGATGCTTGAAATCTTCTCCTATCCGTTTATAATCCGCGCATGCATCGTAGGCCTCCTGGTATCCCTCTCGTCGGCTTTGTTGGGCGTTCCCTTGGTCCTGAGAAGGCATTCGATGATAGGGGACGGGCTGTCACACGTGGGATTCGGCGCGCTTTCGGTTGCATCCGTACTATCCCTTTCCCCGATGTATTTCACCATTCCTGTTGTAGCTCTTTTCTCCGTTCTCCTTCTCAGGATGGAGGACAGGGGTTCCTTTTCAGACGGGATGACTGCGATAATCTCCTCCTCATCCCTTGCCTTCGGCACATTCATCGTAAGTTTCGTGCGCGGTACGAACAGCGACATAAGCAACTTCCTGTTCGGATCGGTGCTTGCGATTGGGAAAAGCGATGCATACCTTGCGATCGTATTATCCATATTGGTCCTTATGTCGTTCGTACTTCTCTTTCCCCGGATATTCTCGATCACTTTCGATCCCGAGTTCTCGAAATCGGTGGGGCTTGACTACAGTGTCTACATGACGATCCTTGCCCTTCTCACATCCGTAACGATAGTTCTTGGAATGAGGATGATGGGTTCGCTTTTGATCAGCGCAGTGCTGGTATTCCCCGCTTTGACCGCAATACAGGTTGCAAAAAGTTTTCTCCGGATGACTATTACAAGTGGAGTTCTATCCCTTGTCTCTTTTACATCCGGGTTATGCTTGTCGTTCTACTTCGGCACTCCCGTAGGGGCGACTGTAGTGCTTTTCGACCTGGGGCTTTTCATCATCTTTCATTTGATGGCCAAGTTTCTTAGGCTTTCTAAAGTACATTGATTCATGCTAGAATAAAGCATCTGATTATAGGGAGGATGTGCTATGAAATGGGTTTGCAATGTTTGCGGATACGTTTACGAAGGCGACGAGCTTCCTGAGGACTTCGTATGCCCTCTTTGCGGAGTAGGTGCAGACGAGTTTACCAAAGTGGAAGAGTAATTGTGTTTCGGGGATGCAGACGTGTCCCCGATTATTTTTCCGCTCTTTTCTCGTAGCAGAGCCTCGGCGTGCCATCTTCCACGAGGTATATTATACCGAGGTATGAAAAACCGCACTTCCCGATCAGATGTTGCATCCTTTTGTTGTCTTCATGGGTGTCGATTCTGATGTGGTCTGAAAAACCCGATGCGAACTTTACAGCCTTTCCAAGTACGTTCCTGATTACACCGTCGCTTGCAATCCTATGTATGACTGCGTATTCATAGGGAGCGGGGAAGTTCGAGTACGAAGGCTCTGTGCCGACTGAGAGGAAGAAGAACGCATGCACTTTCCCCTCCTTTTCCATTACGTAGAGTTTTCCTTGGCTTATATCTGAAAGGAGAAGCTTTTTCCCGGGGTATCCACCGGTCCATTGCTTGTAGTTTCCGTCGTTCCTCATCGTCTGGATCGCATGGTCGCGGATCCTTATGATCTCTTCGATGTCCGATTCCTCGGCTTTCCTTGTTTCCATGTGCTGATGATCCTACAAGGAAAAAGAAAAGGCAAGGGCCGGAGCCCCTGCCTTTGATCTCTTTAGTTTCAGCTTACGCTTACACTTCCTCCTTCCACTTCCTGCCGTAGTAGGAATCGAGGTAGAGCTGCTTGATCTGGCTGATGAGCGGGTAGCGTGGGTTGCTTCCCGTGCACTGGTCATCGAATGCCTTTACTGAGAGCTCGTCTACTGCTGCGAGGAACTCAGCCTCGTCAACTCCCCATTCCTTGATGGATGACGGGATCTGAAGCTCTTTCTTGAGCTGCTCGATTGCGTCAATGAGAAGCTCGACTTTCTCTTCCAGCGTCTTTGCTCCGAGGCTGTTGATGCCATCGTAGTTCTTCTGGTTGTTCACTTCCATAGAAACGTAGTCGGCTACGCGGGCATACCTTGAGACTACCGACGGATATTCGTACTGCGGGAATGCAGCCTGTTTCGTCGGCTTGTCGTTTGCGTTGAAGCGGATGACGTTTGTCAGAAGGAGTGCGTTCGCCATTCCGTGTGGAACGTGGAACCTTGCACCGAGCTTGTGTGCCATCGAGTGGCAGACACCGAGGAATGCGTTGCTGAATGCCATTCCAGCCATTGTGGAGGCATCGTGCATCTTCTCCCTCGCCCTCTTGTCCGTGCCGTCCTTGTAAGCGCGTGGCAGGTATTTGAATACGATCCTTGCAGCCTCAAGTGCAAGTGCGTTCGTGTAGTCGGTGCTCATCGAAGAGACAAGAGCCTCGAGTGCGTGTGTAAGTACGTCGACTCCACATGCCGCTGTAAGACCCTTCGGCTGTCCCATTGCAAGTTCGCTGTCGACGATGGCCATGCTCGGGGTGAGCGCGTAATCCGCGATTGCCCACTTCATGCCGGTGTTCTCGTCGGTGATGATTGCAAACGGGGTGACTTCCGATCCGGTGCCGCTGGTCGTAGGGATACAAACAAGCTGAGCCTTCTTTCCCATGTTCGGGAATGCGTAGATCCTCTTGCGGATATCCATGAACCTGAGCGCGAGCCCTTCGAAGTTTACTTCCGGATGCTCATAAAGCAGCCAGATGATCTTTGCAGCATCCATCGGGGAACCGCCGCCTACTGCAATGATCACGTCGGGGTTGTATGCATTCACCAACTGCATTGCAGTGTTGATCGTGCCAAGCGTCGGATCGGGCTTTACCTGGTGGAATACCTCGGTCTCAACTCCGATCTTGTCGAGTTCGTCTGTGATCTTGTCGATCATGCCTGAGTTGAAGAGGAAGCTGTCTGTGACGATGAACGCCCTCTTCTTGCCTTCAAGCTCCTGAAGCGCGACAGGAAGGCAACCGTACTTGAAATAGATCTTCGGTGGCAGTTTGAACCAAAGCATGTTTTCCCTCCTCTCTGCAACTGTCTTGACGTTCAAAAGATGTTTCGGACCAACGTTCTCGCTTATCGAGTTGTTTCCCCATGATCCACATCCGAGTGTGAGCGACGGCTCGAGGCGGAAGTTGTAGATGTCGCCGATTGCGCCCTGGCTTGCAGGCATGTTGATCAAAACGCGGCTTGTCTTGACTGTCTTTCCGTAGTTGTCGATCTTGTCCTGCTCCTTCTCATCGATGTAGAGGACTGATGTATGACCGAATCCACCGAGTGCGATGAGGTTTGCCGCCATCATGCATCCTTCTCCGTAGTTTCCGCATGAATACATGCCCAATACCGGAGAGAGCTTCTCGTGTGCAAACGGCTCTTCAGGCTTTACGTCCTTCACTTCCCCGATGAGGACCTTCGTATCCTTCGGGACTGAGAATCCTGCGATCTCTGCGATTTTGTATGCCGGCTGTCCGACGATCTTCGGGTTTACGGTACCGCGCTGCGGATCGAGGATGATCGGGCTGAGCTTTGTGATCTCATCCTTTGAAAGGAAGTGTGCGCCCTGTTCCTTGAATTCCTTCTTTACTTCGCTGTAGATGTCCTTATGGACGATGATCGCCTGTTCGGATGCACATACGACGCCGTTGTCGAACGTCTTTGACATCAATACGGATGCGACTGCCATCTTGATGTTGCAGCTCTTGTCGAAGAGAGCAGGTGTGTTACCGGCTCCGACTCCGATTGCAGGCTTGCCTGAGGAGTATGCGCTCTTGACCATTCCCGGGCCGCCTGTGGCAAGGATGAGGTTGACCATCGGATGATGCATCAGATAGTTCGTCTTGTCCATGCTCGGCTCTTCGATGAAATCGATGATGTTCTCCGGTGCGCCTGCCTTTACTGCAGCCTCAAGCACGATGCGCGCTGCATCGCATGTGCACTTCTTTGCCCTCGGATGCGGGCTGAAGATGATGCCGTTGCGGGTTTTGAGCGCGATGAGGGATTTGAAGATTGCCGTACTCGTCGGGTTTGTCGTCGGGATGATTCCGCAGATGACTCCCTTCGGTTCCGCGATCTTTTTGATTCCGAATCCCGGGTCGTCCTCGATGATCCCGCACGTCTTCTCATCCTTGTACTTGTGGAAGATGTACTCAGCTGCAAAGTGGTTCTTGATTACCTTGTCCTCGATGATGCCCATTCCGGTCTCGCTCACCGCGTCCTGCGCAAGCGAAATCCTGGCGTTGTTTGCTGCAATAGCCGCTGCACGGAAGATTGCATCAACCTTTTCCTGAGGATAGTTGGCGTAGATCCTCTGAGCCCTTTTGACCCTTTCGATCTTTTCCTGGAGCTCTTTCTGTCCAGGGAACAATTCTGCCTGTTCTTCTGCCATTGGGGTTTTCTCCTTATAAATCGATAATTTTTTATCTTAAACTAGCGCTGAGTGTCAATACGCACACGCCATTTTCAGTGTATCATCGAATTCAAGGCTGTGGGAAAGTTCTTTGCAAGAAAAGAGATCAGGAGGAGGATGGGGTAGAGGGAAAGGAGAGCCTTTTCCTTTGTCGATAGCGTTTTCACTTCGAATTTTATTTGAACACCGCTTCCTTTGGTTGCTTTTGAAAACCTTTCCAATACGTTTCCTTCGCTTTCGTTGAGTTCATCTTCCATCGCGAAGAACCTTGAGAGGGTCTTCCCGAAAAGCGATGGCATTGGCATGAAGTGCGAAAGTGCAAGGGAGAGTGCGACGGTGGAAGAGAGCATAAGCGCGTTTTCCAGTCCTATGGAAAGCGAAATGCGAGTGATCGGAAAACCTATGATGTGGAATAGAACCTCCCCCCGGGGGATTACCAATGCCGAGAACAGCGATGCCAGGAAAAGGGTGATGTATGCCCCCGGAAGTATCTTCCTCCTTTCGAGCTTGAGAAAAAGAAGGGATGTAAAGAGAAAGAGTAAAAGCACGAAGTTCTCTTTTGCAAGTGTTATCGAGAAAAGGGCGGGAAGAGGGAACAAAAGGTCAGGGAAGTTTGCCTTCCTCCCTTTTTCATTTTCACATTGGGGTATGCATACGGGAATTTCGAATTTGTACGAACAGTATGCGACGACAAGGGATGAGAGCGTGGAGAAGATGATGAAGGGGGAGAGGATTTGGAATATGCCTTTCCCTATGTATAATGATGCAAGCGCAGTTTGTGCCAAGGTGCTTGAGAATGCGCCCCACATCGATATGCCGTAGCGCGACATGCGATCTTTCAATCCTTTGAAAAGTACGTACATGATTACAGCGCTTGAAATGGATGAGGAGATGGAAAGGAGAAGAAACGGGGAGAGTATCGTTCCCGCGATATAAGAAGAGAGTATCCCCTTTAGAATTGAAAGTGCAAAGTATTCCCTCCATGATAGCGTTCCGAGAGAGATCAGAAGCACTATATTTGAGAAACCCACCTTGAAAAACGGCAATGGACGCGGCAGGAGCATGTCGAGAAGGGAAAACAGCAATGACATTGCGGCAAGGTGCGACACGAGGTCAGAACGAAATTTCATCGACATCCTCTCCTTCAAAGCTTCTTTTCTCGACAAGCACTCTGTTCGGAAGACAGCATATTGCGTTTCCGATTTTCATCTCAAGGCACGTTTTCTCCGGGCACGGGGATGAGATGATCCTCACATCTCCATTTCTTATCTCCACCAGCGTTTCCCCGAGCGGGCCTTCCACCGGTATGATCCTATCTTCCGATGCGGGGTAAATGTACTCTTTCCCGGATGAGGTGATGACGACTTCCTCATCCGGACTTTTTACAGGGAAGATGATGATCGGGATGATCAGTAGAATCATAAAGGTCAATACGTCCAGAATCGTTGGTTTCGTCATTTTGTTGTTGATTATAGCCCAAATAGGGATGATGTTGGAGTTTATGTGTTTATCCATCTTTCCCGATTTACCATGCAGGATGCGGTTGCTATCATTTTACGCATGAGTGAAAAGCTTATTTACGTGGTGGAAGACCACGACGTGATCAGAACGGGAGTCGTACAGTATCTTGAACTTTCAGGGTACAGAGTCAAAGGTTTCGGTACCCTTGAAGAGACGAGAAGGGCGTTTCAGGAAGAGATTCCCGACATGCTTATCCAGGATGTGATGCTCCCTGACGGAGACGGCTTTTCCTTTGTGAAGGATGTAAGGGGTGAAAATCCACGCCTCCCGATAATCTTCATGACTGCGCGCATCGATGAGTCGGACAAGATAATGGGTTTCGAGCTCGGGTGCGATGACTACGTCACAAAGCCGTTCAGCCCCAAGGAACTGGTGCTCCGGGTACAGGCTCTCTTCAGAAGGGTCGACGAAGGAGGCATGGCTCAAAAGAAAGGGAATGTATTCCTGCTTGGTGAGAGCGAGTTGGAGATAGACGAGAGCGAGCACAAGATATTCCTCGACGGGGAGGAGCTGCCCCTCACCGCTGCAGAGTGGAGGATAATGACATACCTTACGTCGAACGCTCCAAACCTCATTTCGCGGGCCCAGATACTCGAAGAGTGCTTCGATTACAGCTTTGAAAGCTACGAGAGGGTCGTCGATACCCACATCAAGAACATCAGGGCGAAACTCAGGAAGGAAGCTTGGATCGAGACTGTCCGCGGCTATGGCTACCGATTTGCAGGAAAGAGAAAGGAGGGTTGATGAACAAGACCTATCTTCGCCTTTTTCTGTCAATCATTTCCATCACGATCGTAGTTCTATTGGCGGAAATCATGTATTTCGTGGCTTCGACAGTGATAATCGACAGAAGGTGGAAGGCGCAGGTCTTTACCCAGTACATGACATCCTTTCATGAGAAAGTGGGCGAAAGAAGCTATCCGGCGACTGCTTTCACACTCTTTTCCGAGTTGATGGATAGCGCTCCAGACAGGGTGAGCGGTGTGCTTTTGCGGGACTCCGAGGGGCGGCCCATGCTATCGGTGGGAAGAACGGGAAGGGGCGAGTACATACCCCAGTTGAAGCGCGGTGCGGTCATTCCAAATGAATTCAGGATCGAGAACGTCTCGTTTCCTCCCGAGTTTTCCATATCGGTCGAGTCTACGAGGAATGTCGAGAGGATCAGGATAAACAGGCCCAAAGTCATCTTCGAGGCAGATACATCGGTCGTCGGTCGGGATGTTGTGATCAATGATCTCAGGATATATGCATCCGGGGACAAGGGAAAGATGTTTGTCGAGATGCCTGAAGGTGTTGAGAGCTCTGACATCGCCGGTACGATAGCGTTCGTGGAGAACGATCGGGAGATCGGGTATCTGGACATCATAGTATTCGATGTCGGATTCTATGGCCCTACGTACATGCTCATCAGGCAGATCACGAACATGTTCTTGCTCTTTCTTCCCGTCGCCCTTTTGTTCTCGTTCATAGCAGGGTATTTCATTTCCAAGAACAACACGAAGATGTTGAGCGACATAAAAGCATCCCTTTCACGTCTTGAGCGCGGTGAGTATGGAAGGAAGATAGAGATGTCGCGTATCAACGTCGATGAGATGAGGGAGATAGCGAAGTCGATCGAAAGCCTCGACGAGGATCTGATGAGGCATAGCAGATCGAGGCGCGAATGGTTCAAAAACATCTCCCACGACCTCAATACCCCGGTGACCGGGATCAACCTGCTTCTCTCCGGGGCGCTTGACGGGGTCTTCCCGCTTGATCGGGCCCTGATCGAGAAACTGAAGGAAGAGAACGACTCGCTGATGGCGCGTATTTCCTCGATTTCGTTTTACTCGACGCTCCAAGACAGGAAAAAGAGTATGGAGAAAGCGAATATAGATCTGTTCAACTTCGCAGATTCGATTCTTCTTGGAAGAAAGGATGTCCTCTTTGACGCAAGCCCTTCGGTTGAATTCAATGCGGATTGGGCCCTTGCATCGAGGGCATTGAAGGAAGTGCTCGACAACGCGGAGGAGTACAAAAGCGGAGGCCCCGTACGTTGGGTTGTCACAAAAGAGAATGGCTCTACGGTGATGAGGATATCCAATGACGGACACCTTCCGAATCCTCTTCCCCAGTTCTTCGAACCTTGGGCGCGTGGCGACGGCTCAAGGCACGAGGGGGGATCCGGGCTGGGCCTTCCGATATGCCATCAGATAATGGAACTCCACGGTGGATCGGTTGCAATCGACGAAAACGGAAGCGCAGTTACCGTCACACTCCGCTTTCCGCTATGACGGATCCGTCGAGTTTCACCAGCTTGATATTCCCATTCTCCCATGTTGCATAGCTTCCGCCCGTCCCGTCCTTCGGAAGGGACAAGGATCCCGGGTTGAGGTGCACGCATCCATCTTTCTTTTCCAGGAGTGCGATGTGGGTATGCCCCGAGAAGTAGTGTGTGTAACCTTTCGTGGGAACTTCCTTGTGTCCATGCGAGAGCAATATCGTGTAGGGGTGATCGAATACGAGCGCTGTTTCGGACAGCACTGGAAATGGAAGCACCATCTGGTCAACTTCCGCTTCGCAGTTTCCCTTTACGGCGATCAACGGAATGTCGATCGATGAAAGGTCCTTGATCACTCCCTTCGGATCATAGCCGGATGGAACGTCATTCCTCGGGCCGTGATATAGCAAATCCCCGAGGAGCATCACCAGATCCGGTTTGAAGGATTTTATCCTTTCAAGAATAAAGAGGGACGAATCCCTCTTTCCATGTATGTCTGAGAATACCAATGCCCTCATAGGTACTTTTCCATTCCTTCGCTTGCCCTGATTCCAGATGCCCACGCCCCCGTGATTCCACGGCTTGTACCCGCGCCGTCGCCCGCGAAGAACACTCCTTCTGCAACCTGGAAGTTCTTGTCTTTGTAATCGGGTTTGTTCGCATATAGCTTGATCTCCGGGTAGTACATGATGGTGGATGGATGGAGAATCCCCGGAACGATCGTGTCGAGGTTCTTCATTGCAGACCAGATGTACCTGAGGATCTTGCTTGGCATTGCAAGTGAGATGTCGGAAGGGCAGCAATCTGCAAGGCTGGGTTTGAAGTCATAGAGGTCGTTGTTGAAAGTGCTTGTCTTGCTTCTGCTTCCAAGCCTGAAGTCGCCTACGCGCTGCATCAAAGGCTTCCCGCCTCCCATCAAGGTCGCCAGGAGTCCGAGGTGCTCTGCAAATTCCTGTCCGGATGCCAGGGGTTCCGTGAACCTTACGGTCTTTAGAATCGCGAAGTTCACAAGTCCGTTGTTCCTGCTCTCATCCTGCTTGAACGCATGCCCGTTCACCGAGTACCAGATGTCGCCTCGCGCAGTTGCGTACTTTTCCTTGACTACGTGTGCATTCCCGCTGTTCGTACAGAACGTCCTGACTTTCTCCTTGAAGTAGAACTTCGGATCGTAGTAGTCCTTGACGATCGGGTAGTGCTCAAGTCTCGTCTCAACCCTGATCCCGATATCCACGATGTTGTCGATGTACGAGATGCCGAGCATCCTCATCACGTTCTGCAAAAAATGGAAGCCTTGGCGGCCGGGAGCGATAAGGATGGTTTTGTATCCTATCTCCCTCTTGTCGGTCTTTATCACCTTCTTCCGGTTGTCTATCTCGAGCATCTCCTCCCCGAGCGAGAGCGTGACACCCTTCTCATCAAGTTCCTTCTGAAGCTTTTTTATCAGCTCCAATCCCCCGTCTGTCCCGAGGTGGGTCTGCTTGATGTCCAGAAGCGAACATCCGAGCCTCGTGGCCCTGTTCTTATACATGTCGATGTTCTTCTTCGGTAGAAACACCGGCTTGAGAAACCTTGTGACTTCGTCAAGGTACTTGTTTGCGATGTTCTCTTCCCAGTACTCGAGCGGGAAACCGATCGGGAACGTGAAGTTCATCTTGCAATCGTTTCGCATCCCGCCCGTGCTGAATGGTTTCTTATCCAGCATGAGAATCTTTGCACCTTTCTTCTTTTCTATAAGGGAGAACGCCGCTCCCATTCCGGCAGGGCCTGTACCGACAATTATGACGTCATAGTTATCCATTAGTTAGAAATCCTTACACCTTATGATAAAGGTTTTGGCGTTTTGTTTGAATACACTTGGAAAAGATTCCTCGGATGGTATTTTCCAAGCCATGACGAATCGTGCTACACTAAATCGAAAGCAATAATTACAGGCAAATTTGATTAAAAATATTTGCGATTGTATAAATCCGAAATCGGATTATAATAATTTATATGAAATATATTGATGTCAGGGAAGCCAGTCAGAGATGGGGTATTTCCGACAGGCGGATCAGGATACTTTGCAACGAGGGGAGGATCGACGGGGCAATAAAGCTCGGCTGGTCATGGACGATCCCCGATGATACGCCGAAGCCCAGGGACGGAAGGGTTTTGAGGCACTTTCGAAACCTCGATATACGCCCGGGGTTCGTGGACGTGGAGAGGCTTTCATCCCTTTCTGATGAATTTCCGATAGAACTTCAACCGGGGAAAGGATACCTGAAGACCCTGATCAAGTCATCGCTGTTATACTTCTTGTCGTATTACGGGAAGAGCGTGACTGAAGATGATGTTGAAACGATAATCTCCGGATCCATCGTGTCGTCCATTTCGTTGGAGATGCACCTTTTCGTGCTTTCATTCTTCTCCAGCATGAAGAGCCTTTTTGACAGGAAGGAGGACTGGAATGACAAGGAAATAAGGGAGGAGTACCGGATTTTCATGCGGACGATCGATGATGATGAGAAAGGTTATCGCGTCGGGTTTTCCAAGAACGCAGTCAGGGGAAAGGACAAGGTGAGGGTGGACGTGCAGATGGAGACTCTTCTGACGCAGTACGAAGCGTGGAAGAATCTACACCCGTTCCTGCGTGGAGTGATGTTCTACGGGGAACTTGAGAGGATAGAGCCCTTCAAGTGCTACTCCTCGGTAATTTCCTATTTCCTTCTCTCCGGGGAGTTGATAAGGGGTGGAATCCTTCCTCCGGTGTTATCTCCGGATGACAGGGAGGATCTGAGGTTAAGTTCGTTTATCGCGTTCTCCCGTGGAAATTACAGGGATCTCACTTCATTCATGGAGAAGAAGGTATACCAGTCGTACCAGATGGCGAAGGAAGAAAACGAGAAAGGAGGGGATGCGGATGCTCAGGGCAGGTGAAGACTACTTGGAAACGATTCTCATGATAGAGCGCGAGCAGGATGAGAGCGGAGTACGGATTACGGATATCGCAAAAAAACTCGGAGTGACGAAACCAAGCGTGATCAGATCGATAAAGAACCTTGCAAGCGAAGGCTTCGTGACCCAGGAGTCATACGGGGACATATACCTTACCGAGAAGGGTCGGCTTAAAGCCGGGCAGGTCTTGGGAAGGCACAAGGTGATACGGACGTTCCTCGAGGAAATCCTGGGGGTGGACCCGGAGCAGGCAGACGCGGATGCATGCAAGATCGAACATGTCGTATCGAGCGAGACGATGGAGAAGCTCTCCTCGTTCATCGCAAGCGAGAAGGAGAAATTCTAGTGAGCCTTTATATATTCGACATGGGGGAGGTGTTGCTTCTCGGCGTCAATACCCTGAGGGATATTGCATCGGCATACGGCCTTGATTACAAGGAATTCAGGGTTGATTACGCCTTGTACGACAAACCATTGATGGAAGGATATCTTCATCCACGTTCGTACCTGGAACACCTTGAGACGAAATTCGATCTCTCGTTCGACTCGGATCCGTTTCAAGTGTACTTCACGCCGAAACTGAACGAACGAGTAATGGGATTCGTACGTACCTTGAGGGAGAGGGGAGACCGGGTGGTCGTTGGATCGAATACGTTTTCTCCGCACTGGGAGATCGTGTTTTCGCGTTACAAGGAGATACCGCTTTCCTTTGACGCACTCTATGCCTCACATGAGATACACCGGGTGAAGCCCGACAAGGTATTCTTCAGCTACATCCTCGGAAAAGAGGGGTTTAGGGCTGAAGACTCGTATTTCATCGACGACAGAAGCGACAACATCAACTCATCATCATCCCTGGGCATCCACTCGTATGAATACCACGGGGATGACGAGAATCTGGCGAAGTTCCTCAGAATCTGATCTTGTCCAAGGCTGAAACGTCGTTTTCCATCGCATCTGGCATTCTGACTTTTCCGTCGAATGCCTTCATGTCCTTGAATGCAGTGCCTGTGACGAGTACGACGGCCTTCACGCCCGGTCCGTATTTCTTTTCGATCCTTTCCCTGTCTTTTACAAATCCTGAGTATGCTGCGCTCGAGGCAGGCTCTGAGAATATCCCGCTTCCTGCAAGTTCAAGCTCTGCGCTGATGATCTCGTCATCGGTAACCGAAATCATCCTTCCTCCGGTCTTTTTGACGTAACTGACCGCCATGCGCCCTGCAGCAGGCAGGTCGACGCTGATGCTGTCTGCGATCGTATCCGCAACAATTGATGAGTAGTCGGCGAAATCGAACGCGCGCTTGATAGCATCCGAGCCTGTGCTTTGCACTCCGACGACCTCGGGAAGAGTTTCAATCAGGCCCGCCCTCTTGAGATCCATGAAGCCCTTTATCACCCCGGAGATTATGCACCCGTCGCCAACAGGAACGTATACAACGTCCGGCTTATCCCGTCCGAGGTCTTCGAATAGTTCGATTGATACGCTCTTTTTACCCTCTATCGTGAACGGGTTGTACGCAGTGTTCCTGTTGATCCCCCCGTGCCTTTTCGTGTACTCGATCGAAAGAGCGAACGCGTCATCGTACGTGCCGGCAACTGGAATGACATGCGCTTTGTAGAGTATCGACTGCATCAGTTTGTTGACGGGAGCGCTTTCGGGTACGAAAAGCAGTACGTCCAGCCCCAGCGCAGCCCCGACAGCGCTCATTGCAGCGCCGGCATTCCCTGTACTTGCAAGGACGACCTTCCTCTCTCCGAGCTTCAGGGCAAGTTCGCCAACCAGGTAGCTTGCCCTGTCTTTGAACGATCCCGAGGGTAGGAGGTTGTCGAGTTTGAAATAAACGTTTTCAAGCCCTTGTGAGAGTTTTTCACTTCTCATCAGCGGCGTGGGCCCGACGGGAAAGTATGATGAATACTTCGTCTCGAACGGGTAGAAATCTTCCTTTGTTACGTGCTCTTTCGCTTTTGCTTTCGAAAGCGTTTCATCGTCAAGCTCCACAGAGAGTATTCCCTTCAAAAACGACTTGCCGTCATTTTCCTTTGAGCACTTGGGGCAGGTGTACATCAAACTTTCGGTGAGATATTCCCTGTGGCAGTCGGAACAAACATATTTGAACATCTTCTTTTCCTTTGGAAAAAGGGGAAGTCTCCTTCCCCTTTCCAGTCACTGCTTTTCAACGAGGCTGTTGAAGTCATCGATGAGCGAATCGATCTGGTCGACCATCTTCGGCAGCTCTTTCCAGTAGTTCCTGTCATACCACTGCCTGTTGAGTTCCTCGTAGGTCTTCCCCTGCTGCTCGACCCATGTGTAGTACTTGAGGTTGTGGATGCGCAGCCTGTCGTAGTATCCGAGTTCGAGTGCGTTGTCGATCCTTTGGTGGAGAAGTGCGGATGAGTGTACCCTTGCAGCCTCCATCTTGTCGAACGCCCCTTGCTCCCGGGTAAGTTCCTGAAGCCTGGAGGTGTACATCGAGCTGCTGTCCGTGAGGATCGTGAACACAACGTCGTCCTCCTCAAGCTCGTAGTAGCGTGCCATCTTTATCGACGCAAGAAGGTTTCCGATTCCGGAGATTCCGAATAATTCGAGGTTTGCAATGTCTTTTTCGCCTACGCCCTTTGACAGAAGGTAGTCCTTGCCATCCTCTTCATTGAACAGCCTGTAGATGTCCATGCAATCCTGATCGTCGATCGAGAGCACCATGTCCGTGTTCTTCACGTTGTGGATCCATGGGACGTGCTTGTCTCCGATTCCCTCGATCCTGTGTCCTCCGAATCCGTTTCTGAGGAGAGTGGGGCACTGCAGGGCCTCACCCGCGCCGATCTTGATCGTCGGATAGACATCCTTGAGGTGGTCTCCTGCGGCAAGGGTGCCGCCTGAGCCCGTGCTCGAAACGTATCCTTTCACGTTCTCGTCCTTCACTCCGAGCTCTTTCAACACTTCGATGATCGCGCTACCCGTGACGTCGTAGTGCCAGAGGTAGTTCTCAAACTGCTCGAACTGGTTGAAGATCACGATGCTGTTGCCCCGCTCCGCGTTCAGTTCGTGACATTTGTCGAATATCTCCTTGACGTTCGATTCGCATCCCGGGGTTGCGATTATCTCGCCTGCGACCGTCTTCAGCCAGTTGAAGCGTTCCTGACTCATGTCCTCTGGAAGGATTGCGATGCTCTTGCATCCGAGGAGTGCGGAGTTGTACGCACCTCCGCGGCAGTAGTTGCCTGTACTCGGCCAGACAGCTTCCTGCCTCACTGCATCGAAGTTGCCTGTGACAAGGGCAGGGGCGAGGCATGCATACGTTGCACCGACTTTGTGCACTCCGCATGGGAACCACTTGCCGGCAAGCGCGATGATCCTTGCCTTGACGCCCGTGATGGAGCGCGGTATTTCGATGAAGTTCACGCCCTTGTAGAGCCCGCCTTTCTCCTTTGCCTCGTTGTGCCAGTTTATCCTGTACAGGTTTATGGGATCGACATCCCAAAGCCCTACGTTCTTCAATCTTTCCCTGACCCATGGTTTGATTAGATTCGGATCCTTCATTTCCCTGAACGTGGGAAGTACGATGTTCTTCTCCTTGCATCTCTTCGCATTCTTCAAGATGATGTCGTCTTTCTTCTCAAGGTTGATCAGCATTAATATCCTCCTCTGTCTGATTTGTTTTGATCCTTCCGTTTCCAAGTCTGGTCAGTTTTCCCGATTCCATTGCCAATTGCAAGCTTTTCAGGAAAAGTTTCTCAACCTGGCTTCCCTTCTTCTTGTATCCAAGCTCCACCTTGAAACTCTCTGAAAGCGCTTTTTTCGTCCAGCTCTTTCCATCCAGTGCGATGTACTCGAGTACGAGCGCGCCTTCCGAGGGCGGAATCTGATAGGAATACCTTGTCTTTTCCGGTTCGTCGGGGGTGGGGCGGAATACATCCTCCTCACCCTTCTTGTGAAACGTTCTCTCGCCGCATTCATCGACTGCCGTGATCTCTTCATCGCCTGACAAAAGGGCGATTCCTTCATCAAGCAGGGCATCGACGATCGAGCCGATCCGCATGATCCCATAGCTGTTTGCAACCCTCTTCTTCAAAAGGCTTTCAGTGATGGGAGCTTCCGTGAGTATTACCTTCTTCAAACGGGATGAGATCCCACAGACATCCCCGAACGGGATGTTTTCATCCGATTCTTCAAAAGATGTGACTATGTATATCCCTTTCCTGACCATCAAGGAAATTGTATGTTCATTGTTCTGAGAAGGCAAGAAAACAAAATCGATAGTGCGTTTGACGGGGAAAAAACGAGGGAAGCGGGCGTTTCCGATATTGCTTTGTGGATGAAGTGCATGAGAAAATTCAAAAGAATATCATTGAATGAAGGGGATGGCGTATGATCAGGAAGATAGCCGGTTGCTTGTGCCTCATTTTAATCGTTTCCACCTTTACGGGTTGTTTCAAGCTCGATCCGGACAAGGAATTCGACAAGATGTACGATGTCGTAAGCGGCAGCGGTTCTTTTTCAGAAGCGAAGAAAGCTTATGAGGATTTCCAGACAAAGCTAAATAAAGAATATGAGAAGCTTGGGCAGAAAGAGCATGAAAAGGGAATGTCAGAGGATGATCTTGCCCTTTTCAAGGATATCCAGAGGGTGCTTTCAAACGGCGGGGATCTATATCCTGAATTCATGGCAAAGGGAGAGGCTTTGGGTTCCCTCGAGGAGAAGAGGGAGGCCTCCGTGTGGATCCAGAACCACACCTACTGGGGTGGCCCGGAACTAGCTGTAATCCTTGATGGCCGTACATATTACGAGATGAGGTATTCGGGGGAGGACGAGGTGGTTGACCTTTCGCGCGTTGAGAGGCGTCTCGGGGAGGACGGCCTTGAGTTCAACGGCTTTGAAAAAAGCGATGCCGACATCTCTTCCTACCCGATAACCGATCCGTTCGGAGAGGAGGTCGAAATCTCCGCTGTCATGCCCGTTGTCTTCCATTACCAAGGGTATCAGGGGAAGGGCGATGAAGTGGTGAGGGTCGAATACGGGGATGAGGTCGAGCTACCCGTTTTGGAGAATGAAGACGATTCGTATTTCGCATTCTGGGCGACAGAGCGTGGCGATTACGTCTCGGGCGACTATTACATTTCACAGATTTCAATGAGCGATGGGGCGATAATCACCGAAAGCCATGTCGACACGGCTGACTTGGAGAGCCCCGACATCTATGCAATATACTCCCGCCTTGAGTCATGCGATCCCGTTATCTTCGACGGCGGATATACGAATGCAGGGAACGTTAATCCCGGGGAGAAGGTGAAGATCATTCCAGTGATCGAAAACACCGGAACGAGATCGGAGATATTCTCCATCGAACTTAGGGAGCTTGACAAAGAGAGCGCGCAGTATGCAAGTGCAGAAGTTGTCGGCACGTTCGCCCGGTACAATCCGAATTCATATACCGACGACTTCCCGCTTTATCCGGGGATGAGGATAGCTGTTTCCAGTTACACTGACGACTCTTACGGGGAAGGAAGCTTTGATTTGAATGAGAACCACTCGGATGCGTATGTCGAACTCGAGATCGACAAAGCTACGCCCCCGGGGACTGTGATAAGCGTTCCGATGCGTCTTGTGAACCTCGACGGATATGTCTTTGACGTCGAATACAAAGTGACCGTGGAGGAAAGTGATTTCAATCCGGTTCTCAGAAAGTACAAGTTCATTGAGGAGAGTGGAAACGGGGATGGTGTGATCAATCCAGGTGAGACGATATACCTCGATATCCTTCTTGAGGGAAAGGGAGTGAGGGATACGGGACGTGGTTTGCGCTCGATCCTGTCTACTGAAAGCGATGAAGTGGAGTTTATTTCAAGCATGATCAGGGACGACTACCTTCGCCCCGGCGAATTTGCAACCGGAACGTATTGCAACTACTCTTCGTACGAGAGGGCCGAGAGGGGACTGAACCCGGGACGTGGAGAGAATATGTTCAAGTTTGAAATAAGCCCGTCATGCCAGGGCGGCACAGTCATTCCTTTCACCATCACCACGACTGACAACACGGGGGTTGTCAAGAAAAACACATTCGAACTTACAGTGAACGAAACCGATGCGGATATCGCCTTTGGAAAATACGGACTGAAGGAGATCGATGGGGATGGGGATGGAAGGATCAACCCGGGAGAGACGTTCGCACTCGACGTGAATTTCCAAAACACGGGCTCTTCGACATTGAAGAACCTGTTCATCTCGCTTTCCCCTGAAGACGAGAACGTGACGCTCTCAACCCCCGGAGACATATGGGAGATCGGAAAGGACGGTAGGGAAGCTTCAAATACGTGGAAGGAGATCGAGAGCGGCAGATACGTCAACTCACGCTACTACAACGACGGGAACAAAACGTATCCGGATATCAATGACTCCCTAAGGGTGAAGCTTTCAAAGGATTACGACTATTCGAAGCCCCTTGTCTTCAACTGGATGGCATACGGGGATGGAAACATAGAGGGGTGGTCCGGATACTTTGCACTTCCCGTAAGCAAAGCTGACGGTAACCTGAGCCTCTCAGGGTATCAGTTCATCGACAACGGCAACGGCGACGGGGTGATAAACATCGGCGAAAGCGGATACTTGGATGTGCGTATATTCAATTCAGGTTCTTCGAAAGTCAAAGCCATATCCGCTACGCTTGAGAAAGTCGAGGGCGATGCGATCGTCACGAAAGGCACGTACACGTTCGGAGACCTTTCAAGCAAGAGGTACAAGAGTATAAGAAGCGGAAACAATTCATACACGGAAAGGGACTCTGCAAGGCTTTCCCAGCGTGGGAACATAAGCGCGAATGCATTCCAGATCCGCCTTCCAAACGATGCGAAGGAGGGTGGGTATTCTGTTTTCAGGCTGACGCTTGAGGATGCGTACGGAAACAAATGGGAACGCGAGTTGAAGTTCTTGCAGGAGAAGGCGCTCCTCGGAGTCAATGCGACGATAAGTTATTACGACAAGCCTTCATTTGAGTACGTCTATCCGGGGGAGGATCTGATGCTCAAAGTAGCGTTGGAGAACACTTCAAGCGGGAACCTCTCCGGAGTCAAGTGCGTATTCTCTTCAGATAGCAAGTACGTATCTATCAAGGAACCTTCATGGAACTATGGAGATATCTCGAGAGGGAGGAGCAAGGAGCTCAGGAACAGGAGTGACAATCCATTCAGAATCTCTTCGTCGGCTCCGGTCGGGGAAGTGATTGCGATCAAAGCCACAATTACCGACAACAACGGGATTGAGCGTTCGTTTGAGAAGAGTTTCACAGTCGGCGTCGAACGCTTTGATCCTATAGTTGCAAGAAGTAACATATCGGGAATCGCGCCGGATGGCTCAAGCAAGGTGAGGAAAGGGGGGTACGTCTACATTGATGCCGTAGTTCAGAACCTCGGGCCTGTGGCTGGCGAGGATGTGAGCGCTGTGTTCTCGACAGAGAGCGGGTATCTGACGATCAACACGCCGGAGATAAAGCTCGGAGTGATAGCATCAGGGTGTTTCAAGAGCATCGGATACCCCGAAGGCACAACCAACGGATATTCGGATTTGAAGAAAGCTTCAGCCAACTTGAAGGCCGGCTATGGAGCTGAGATCAGGATCTCTGATGATGCGCCCCGGGGAGGGAGGATACCTGTAAAGATGACTATTTCCGAAATGGGCGTTCCTTTATACGAATACGAATTTTCAGTAGTGGTAATGTAATGGATCGCCACTGAAGAAAAGAAGCCGGGGATGATTGAGGTGAACCCTCAAAGCTGGACCTGAAATAAGCTTAGGCTATCTTCTCTCTGAAAATCAATGGAGGAAGGTAGCCTAGTTTCATCTGTATCCTTTCATTGTTGTAGTACTCAATGTATCCCTCAATTGCAGATTTCAGATGTTCCCTTGTCTTGAACTCCTTTTCATGTCCGAAATACATCTCCTTCTTCAGTGTCGAGAAGAACGTCTCCATCTTGCCGTTGTCCAGGCAGTTGCCCTTTCTGGA
>CALXOH010000045.1 GCA_944389975.1 uncultured Spirochaetaceae bacterium | reverse complement strand
TAACAGAAAAAAGCTTGCTTTTTCCATGCCAAAACACTTCATTTCATAAATTAATTCATTTTACTGGAAGAAATTACGATGCTGCACTCAGAAAGCAGAAGACCGCCGCTTTTTTGCGACGGTCCCCTGAATAGAATCAACGTAGATATTACATCAAATCCTTTGGCTTTCTTGCAGTGTTGCCTGTCTTCTCGCAATATGCAACGTGCCTGAGCTTGCCGTTCTCAAATACGCTCTTCATCTTGATTGCTCCACCCCACCTGCTGGTAAGAACCTTGGCTCCTTCACGGTGTGCGTTCTTAGATACGTTACCTGCCATAATATATATCCTCCACAGTAAATTTCAAAGACTTATGTAATAGTACATTTATGAACACTTCATGTCAAATATGATTGTGTATCGCTTTTGAATATTTTCAAGAGCATGATTGCAACAAGATGGTACAGAGCGTGGTACAATGGCTTTCCAAAGCGCTGAAGATGCCAACCTCGTGCAAAGTACATCAGTTTGCTGATTCTCATGTTTGTCATAGGGTCTTCGCTTTCCGCATTACCCGGACTGATGAAAAATCCGCTACATCAAAAGCTTTACACATCTTATCCCCCTGATCATGTATAAACATGATAATACCGAAATGTGTATCCCCAGAATCCAGCCTTGTTCAAAGTTCAATTCTTCTTTTGGAAGTCACACATACTCACCTAGTTTTTGTAATTACTATCTCATTATAAATAGAATAATTATGAATACTGTATTAGAGTTTGGATCCTGTGGTTCACTGTGGCAAGAACCGTGTTTTTTAGAGTGTGACTGTGCACGAAAAAAGTACGATTTTTCAAGAAATTGTCACCAATTGACGTGGAAACGGCTTGAAACTGGTATCCAAAGTCTATATTATAGTCGTTGTTCGTTATTATTCATCGCCTCCTTAGCTCAGCTGGCCAGAGCACGTGATTTGTAATCTCGGGGTCGTTGGTTCGAATCCGACAGGGGGCTCTACAGGTCGACAAACGTCGACCTTTTTTCTTTAAAAACCACCGGTTTCCCGGTGGCATGCAATCAGAACTTTCCAAGTCCTTTCAATATCTTCTCCCCTGTGATCGGCCAGGAACGCACCCATACGCCCGTTGCATCCGCGATCGCCATAGCTATTGCTGGAGCAGCTCCATTGGTCGCAATCTCTGAAATGGACTTTGCCCCGAACGGCCCCCACTGGTCGTCGACGTCAACAAGCACTGCTTTGAAGTCATCAGGCGCTTCCTGTATCATCGGAGCTCCGTAGTCGGTGAAGTCGGCACTCAGGCATACGCCGTTTTCATCGAGGTACATGTCTTCATACAGCGTGTGTCCGATGCTCTTCTGGGCAGCCCCGTACATCTGACATAGCGCAAGTTCCGGATTGATCGGGGTTCCCGCATCCTGGATTGCATAGAACTTGAGTACTTTTATCTCTCCCGTTTTCACATTCACTGCAACCTCGGCGAAATGGGCTCCGTAGGGAACAGCGAAATTCGGAGTTGAGAACGAACCTTTCCCGACCAAGGCACCACGCCCTGCGCCCGAATACGCTTCGTGTGCGATATCGAAGAACGTTAGTTTCCTCCCGCTCTTTTCAGATATAACGAATCCTCCATCCCCGAGGTAGAGGTCGGAAACATCCTCATCAAGCTGCAACGAAGCTTCCTTCAGGATCTTCTCCCTGAGGTCCTTCGCCGCATTCAGTGAAGCATTTCCGGAAAAGTACGTGCCGCTTGATGCATATGCCCCCGTGTCAAAGAGACATCCGTCGGTATCCCCGGACAACACTGAGATTGAAGATAGCGGTATCTGAAGGATCTCGGATGCGCATTTTGCACTTATCGTATCAAGTCCTGTTCCGATATCCGCACCTCCTGAGAGCACGAGGACAGTGCCGTCAGTCAGCAGCTTCATCTCCGCATTCGCATGATCAAGACCCGGAAGTCCCGAACCCTGCTGGATGGGGGCAAAACCCTTTCCGATCTTCCAGTCGGGATCGCTTGATACCTCTTTTTCTCCCCACTTGATCATCTTCTCTCCGATCTCAAGCGCCTTTTTCAGTCCGCATGACCCCACAGGTACGACAACGCCTTCCCTTCCTTCCCCAAGGCCTTTCAATATCTCGAGCATGTACCCTTCGTCGACGAGGTTCTTCTTTGCCATCTCCAAGGGATCGATTCCAAGCCTCGATGCAAGCTCGCCGAATGCAGTCATGACCGCATAAAACCCTTTGGGAGCGCCGTAGCCCTGGTATGCCCCGGTAGGTGGTATGTTCGTGTAGTACGTATAAAGGTCATAGAACATGTTCTTGACTTTGAAAAGCGGAAGAGTCTTGCTGCACGAATTCATCGGAACTGTGAGGCAGTGGTTTCCGTAAGGTCCGGTGTTCGCCCTCACGTCAAGGTAGATCGCCGTGATCGTACCGTCTTTCCTTCCCCCCATCTTCACCCTTATCTTCATCGGGTGTCGGGTTGAGTTTGCAATGAACTCCTCTTCCCTTGTGTTCCTGTAATAAACGGGCTTTCCAGTCATCCACGTTGCATAGCCGACGAGGTCTTCGACGAGTATGTCCTGCTTGGAGCCGTAACCTCCGCCTACCCTCTCCTTGATCACGCGCACCTTGTGCTCCGGAATCGAGCATATCTTTGCGACGATGCGCCTCACGTGGTATGGAACCTGGGTTGAGGCATGGAGTACAAGCCTCCCGTTCTCCATCAGTGCATAGCACACATGGGGTTCGAGCGGCGTACACTGGATCTGACTAGTCTGGTATGTCTCATCGACTATTACGTCAGCTTCCTTCAGCCCCTCTTCAAGGTCCCCTATTCCTCCGTGCGCCGATGCTGCGATGTTTTTATGCGCATCAGCGCCGAGCGGGAATTGATAAATCACCTTCCCGTCCCTCTCGTCCGCGCCTTCATTGTATGACGCCAAATCAGCAGGAGCGCCCGAGACGTACTCGACTTTTCCATTGTGGACTACCGGGGCACCCTCTGCCATCGCTTCATCGACAGTGAAAACCGCATCAAGCGGAGTATACTCAACATTCACGAGTGACAAAGCCTCGTCGCATGTCTTTTCATCTGTCGCAACGACTGCGCAAACCCTGTCCCCGACGTGGCACACCTTCCTGTTTATAAGCTTCCTGTCGTACGGACTCGGCTCAGGATAGCCCTGTCCTGCCTGCATGTAATAGATATCTGGAACGTTCTTCCACGTATATACTGCATAAACTCCATCGAGGGCTTCTGCGCGCGACGTATCGATCTTCTCGACGTATGCGGATGCGTACGGGCTTCTGAGGACCTTCATCACCAAAGACCCCGGAAGGACCTTGTCTTCGACAAATACGCGCTCCCCTTTGACAAGCGCTTCCCCGTCTATCTTTCCAGTGGGTTTCCCGACTACCTTCAGCTTCTCCCTGAAAGATGGTGACACTTCGCTCTTGTACTCCCCGTACTTTCTCTTCTCGATCACGAGTTTGACTGCAAGGTAGTAGTGCTCGTATCCTGCATCCCTTATGAAGATTCCGGAAAGAGCATCCTTTATATCTTCCTTCGAAGGCTCCGGGTTCTTTTCCAAAAGATGCGTGAGCAGAAGGCACATCGCAGGTGCGTTGTATGCGCTCTGCACAACGCCCGCCTTGACCATCGCCTCAGCGACATCCGATGACTTCCCGTTTTCGAAAAGGTATTCTGCAGTCGTTATCTCGTGCCCCGATGCCCTTGATGCGGGAATTAGGTTGGAATACATCGGCTTCCCGTCGAAAAGTATTATGTCGCTACCTGCAAACCCTTCCCCGTCATCGCTGTCACGTACAGAAGAAAGGCCGTAGTCATACAAAAGCCTTCTCAGCCTCTCATTTCCGTCCTTTGCAAAAAGAGAAACATTCCTTCCGTTAAGTCTTACGTCAATTTTCATTCTTCACATTCTCCAAAAGTTCCTCGGAAAGGGTCTTGAAAAGATATTCCTTGTACTCCTTCGAGCCGGACATATCGGAGGAGAACACCGCTTTCTCCCCGGGAAATACCAAGCCTGTGCCTTTGACTGCAGCAGCAATTCCATCCTTTCCGAACGCAACGTTCAAAACAGAGTGCATGTGGCTTGAACGGCGCGAGATCGCAACATCCGCATTCCCCGAGGGGATGAAGAATGAGAGGATCAATAGATCGCCACGCACTTTCGAGTACTCAGGAATACTCATCCACTCATCGCCATTTTCCGAGAGCACATGCGCTTTTGCACCCATTGCAGACAGCACCGGGACGAGGAACGAGTCATCGCGCATCAAAGCGACGTTGCCCCCGATTGTAGCCATGTTCCTGAGCGTCGAAGATGCCATGAAAGAGGAAGCTTTCCTGACAGCGTCCGGAACCAGGGAAGAGGAGATGATGGATGAGAAAGTCGCCATAGCTCCGATCTCCACCCCTCCATCCTTTGTAGAAATTCCAGATGGAACGTAGTTTGCTATGTCTAGAAATCTCTTGCCATTCCCGTATTCAAAGAGGCTGCTCATGAGAGCAGTCCCCCCTGCAAGGTACTCGCTCTTTTGATCAGAACTTTTATCCCTCACCAAATCCAAAAGAGATGAATCGTCAACCATAATAATCTCCTACTCGTAATTTCCAGGAAGCGCACCCGATGCAACCTCTTCAATAAAGCCCAGCAGCATCCTACGCGTCGATGCTCTCCTGTACTCCGGCATTGCGTGCGGCGAAAGGATTGAATTCCAAGCAGAGAGGAATTCTCCTGTCTTTCCTGAAACCTCGTCAAGCTTCAATCCGATCAGAATTTCCTCGGCGTCCCTTGAACGCCTGACTTTCGGGCCGGCTGCCCCGCTTGATGCCCTGAAGTCGACGACAACCCCATCCTCGACGTCAAACAGCGCAGAAAGGGAAAGTTTTGATATCGCATTCGCCCGACGCATTCCGATCTTGTGATAGAAATAGTGGGTTGCCTTCACTTCCGGTATGACTATCCCTGTTATGATCTCGTCATCGGCCAAAGCCGTCTTCTTGCTTCCGAGGATGAAGTCATCGACCTTCATCCTCCTCTCCCCGTCGACGCTTCTCAACACGACTTCAGCATCGAGAAGGATCAACGGCTGCGGGAGATCACCTTTCGGGGAAGCGTTCCCGATATTCCCGCCGATCGTAGCCGTGTTCCTCAGGCTGGGTGCGCCCATCAATGATGCCGCCTTCCTCACCGGATAGGGAACGACCATCGATGATGCGATCTCATTCGGAGTTGAAAGCGCGCCGATGTGCACCCCGTCATCTTCCTTCCTGATCGTGCCGAGTTCATCGGAGAGGTTTGAGATTATCATGACGGGGAAAGGGAATACGGGGGCGATGCCGATCCCTTTGTAATAAGAGACCATCAGATCGCTTCCACCCGCAAGCGGCTTTGCATGGAATTCTTTTCTTATCCTCAACGCTTCATCCAAGCTTTTGGGAATGAAACACTTCACTTCGTCCATAACTCTTCTCCCCTTTTTGCAGCCAGCATGATGCTTTCGACTATCAGATCATAGCCCGTGCACCTGCAGATGTTGCCGCTTATTGCAAGCCTGATCTCATCTTCAGTCGGATGTGGATTGCTTCTCAAAAGAACATAGGATGCAAGGACCATTCCGGGGATGCAGAAACCGCACTGGACCGCACCTCCGTCGGCAAATGCATCAATCAGGCACTTGCCCTCCTCTTTCTCCCTCAAGCCCTCGATCGTCATTATTTCAGATCCGTCGACAGAACCCACTGGAATTATGCAGCTCGTGACAAGCTTCCCGTCCTTTATCACGGAACAAGCACCGCACTCGCCTTCACCGCAGCCTTCCTTCACTCCGAGCATTCCAAAGTCTTCCCTCAGAACGTCCACAAGCCTTCGCAGTGGATTGCCTATGAATATTACGGACTTGCCATTCAATGTAAACCTGATCTCAGCGTCCATTTTTCCTCAATGCCTCCTCGATATCCTCGCTTGGAAGGGGGATCTTGAATGTCTCGACGCCCAACGCCCTCTCAAGTGCATCGACGTATGCGGCATCAGCCCCGTTGAATACCAGTTCGCCCATTCCTTTTGCTCCGAAAGGTCCCCATTCGTACGGATTGTCCTCCAGGAAATACTCCTGCTTCGGGAAATCCATCGAAGTGGGAATCACATAGTCGGACATGCTCTCCTGCCTGAAATGCCCGTTTTTGTTCTCCATCTTCTCCATCGATGCGTACCCGAGCGATTGGATTATACCGCCGTTTATCTGTCCGTGGACGATCTTCTCATCTATAGCTTTTCCGATGTCATGGCTCGACCATATCCCTACGACCTTGACTTCGTTCGTCCTCTTGTCAACTTCAAGTTCGACGCAACATGCTCCCCAGCCATACCCGAGGTACGCGTCCCCCCTGAAGGTCGACTGGTCCCATGGATGCCCGTCCGGGTGCTCGTACTCCTTCTCCACCGAGAAGTCGCCTTCCCCCCAGCGCTCTTTCATCTCCACGGCACAGCGCTCGATCAGTCGTCCGACTATCATGGTCGAACGGGATGCTGCAGTGGGGCCTGAGTCTGGAACGACTGAAGTATCGGGATTCGGATAATCCACGTTCTCCATAGGAATTTCGAGAACTGCGGCAGCGATCTTTCTGAGTGTAGTCTGGAAGCCCTGTCCCATCTCTGTGGAACCTACCTCTATCGTCACCCTTTCCCCGGTCTTCTTCAGCCTTGCGTGCGCTTTGATTATCGCCTGCTCCCCGTTTCCGGTGAATGCACCGCCGTGGTTGTAGAAAGACATTCCGATCCCGCGCCCTGAGCCGTAACCGTACTCCCTGCTTTTCCTCCAGTAGTCAGATGCAGTTGCGATATCATCAAGCATGCTCCCAAGGACTACGTTCTCAACAATGTGGCCGTTGGTAACCGTCTCTGATCCTTTCTTCAGGAACATCGATCTCTTGAATTCCACTGGATCGACCCCGATCCTTCTTGCGATGTGCGTCAGATGCATCTCGATTGCAAACAAAGTCTGAGGGGCCCCGAAACCTCGGAATGCACAAGACGGGAAGGTATTTGTAGCCATGCCAAAACCCTCGAGGTACGTCGATGGTATGTCATATACCCCGTTTGCATGGAATACGCCGCGCTGGAGGACTACGTACGACGATGAGAGGTATGCCCCTGCGTTGTAGTAGATCTTCCCCTTTACTCCCGTGAGTTTTCCATCCTTTATCGCGCTCTTGTACCAGATCTTCGAAGGATGCCTCTTTACCGAGTAAAGCATGTCCTCACGCCTGTCGAATATCAATTTGATCGGCTTGCCTATCACATACTCTGCAACGAGGAGAGGACCTGCAAGAACATCCGGGAAGTGTTCCTTTCCCCCGAATGCACCGCCGGTGGTGCTTTGGCGCACGACGATGTCCTCGTCCTTCGCTCCGATTACAATCGAGATGGACTTACGGACGTAGAACGGGCACTGGCAGGAGATGTATAACACGTACTTCTCCCCCTCTTTGGTGATAACCGCACCGTTGGTCTCAAGGTGGACGTGCTCTTGGAATCCTGTCTCGAACGTCTCTTCGATGATCTTGTCAGCCTCCCCGAACACCTCATCCATATCCCTGCCCTTCTGGCAGTAGAGCTGGCAGAATACATCATCCTTTTCAAGGATCGGACCGCCTTTTACGTTTATTGCGTCGTCGATCGATATCGCCGGTTCCTCCTCTTCGATCTCCACGTATGTATTTCTCTCAAGCGACTCTAGTACGCTCCGCTCAGGCCCGACGAAAAGTCCGATCGTCTCTCCCACGTACCTCACGTCGCCATCGGCGAAACACCTCCAGTCCTCGCTTATCATATGCAGGGCGTTCCTTCCGTTTTCGGGAATATCCTTTGCCGAGATGAAATAGTACCCGTATGGCAAGACCGGAGTTTGTATCTTTCGTATCTTTCCCCTTGGCGCTTTAGAGCGAAGCATCCTTGCATAGAGCATATCCGGGAAAAAGTAATCGGATGCATACCTGGCAAGACCCGATGCCTTCTCTATGGCATCATTACGCCTCACATCATCATCGATTGAGATTCGGGCCATTGGCTGTCCTCCATTATATTTTTCTTTATATAGTGAGAAGATAATAACTTCCTTTATCAGTATACACTATTTGGCGAATTTTAAATCACCACCTGGCAAAGAATGCATGTCAACAAAACAAGGGCAAGCCCCCAAAAGCCCGCCCTTGCCCGTTTCATCGCTTTGTGCGTATCACACGTTCCTTTCCTCAAGCACGTACGGAAGGTTTGCGTAGAACTTTGAACAGATCACGAGGTCTTCGACCCTGTTGATCTCGTTCGGAGCATGCGCCTGTGCCTCATCCCCGGGACCGAATCCGATTGCAGGGACTTTATGCCTTCCCGTGGTGGCTACGAGGTTGGTGCTGAACGTCCACTTGTCTACGACAGGCTCAGAGGAGAACAACTTCTCGTAATCCTCGACTGCCGCAAGAACAAACGGATGATCCTTGTCGAGTTTCCAAGTCGGGAAGTAAAGCTCCTGCGAGTACTTCTTCCCGGTCCATCCGATCTTGTCATAGTCGGGCATCTCTACGATGATGTCCTCCTCCTTGTCTCCTGTTGCCTTTGCAATGTACTCCCTCACCTGCCTTATCGCAAGATCAGCATCCTCGCCCCAGGTAAGGCGCCTGTCGAGGTACAGCATCGCATAGTCCGCCACAGCGCACTGGCTCGGGCCTTTCACATCCATCTGGGAAACGGTGATCGTTCCCTTTCCGAGGAATTTCTCATCATCCGGCTCCAAATCCTCATTCAATTTCTCGATTGCCAGAGCTGCCCGTGCCGCCTTGTATGCTGCGGAAACGCCCCTTTCCGGCGCAGAACCATGACATGAGATTCCACGAAGGATCACCCTTATCTCCATCCTGCCCCTGTGGCCACGGTATATCCTGCAGCTTGTAGGTTCGGTGGAGACGATCAGATCGGGTTTGAAACCCTCCTCCTCGATGAGGTATTTCCAGCACATTCCGTCGCAGTCCTCTTCCATGACTGTGAACGTGAAATAGACGGTGTATTCACCGCCGTATCCAAGCTCCTTGAGGATGCGCCCTGCCGTGATCATTGAAGCTGCCCCGCCTTTTTGATCGCTTGCTCCCCTTCCATAAACGAGACCGTCCTTTACTTCCCCAGAGAACGGATTGAACTTCCAGTTCTTCTCGTTTCCGACTTCAACCGTGTCGATATGAGCATCGAATGCAAGCTTCTTCTTTCCGCTTCCAACCCTTCCGATCACGCTTCCAAGCCCGTCGAACCTCACTTCGTCAAAGCCCGCTTCCTCGCATAGCGTCTTTATAAGACGACATACATCCTCCTCCTTCGAGGAATATGATTTGGTCTTCACGAGTTTTGAAAGGTTTTCAGCCGTGTAGCCACGATACTTCTCCGCAAGCTCAATGATCTTCTTTTCCATCGACATTCTGTTCACTCCTTATTTGAAACTGTCGGCACGGGACCAGACTTTCCTTGCCTCTTCCCTGGCCTTTGAATATATCTCATCCTCATCAAGTCCGATGAATCTCTTCTCATCATACAACACTTTCCCGTCTACGATGACTGAGGAAACGTTCGATGAATCCATTCCCCATACAAAGTGCGTAGCTGCGTTCTCCTCCACCAGCGGCGTAGGGCTCTTGTAATCGAGCAGCACCAGGTCCCCCCTGTAGCCCTCATCTACCCTTCCGAGTGCAATCCTGTTTCCAAAGCACTTTGAAAGGAAAACGCTTCCTTTAGCCAGAGCCCCGAGGTAATCGGATGGCCACCAGCCGAGCTTTGCATCCCTTCCCTTGAAGAACGCGATCCTGATCTCCTCGAACATGTTGCCTCCGCATCCGTCGGTACCCAGTATGAGGTTCTTGACATTCTTGATCAACGATGCATACCCGACCTGGTTGTTCATGTTGCTCCGGGCGTTGTGCGCAAGATATGAAGAGTGACTGTTGATCCTCTCGATCTCCTCCGGATAGAGCGCGATACCATGCACAAGCAATGTCTTTTCATCCAAAAGATCGAAAGATTCGAGCCTTTCCGTTATATCTTTTCCGTACTTGTGGTGCGACCAGCTCGTGTCATAGCTGTCTTCAGCTACGTGTATGTGGAGTCCCCGCCCCGTCTTTTCAACTGCACCCTTCAAAAGGGATAGCGCGCCGTCCGAGATTGTAAACGGGGCATGGGCGCCGATCATGCTTTCCACCAGGTAACGCGGGTTCTCCTTCCTCTTTTCATCCACGAAAGATGCAAAGGCTACGTTTTCCTCCACGCCCCTTCTCTCTTCATCATCCCCTCCGTTACGATTCGTGACTTCAAAGCACGTGACTCCCCGAATACCGACATCCTCCATGCCTTTTGCAATCACCTCGAGGCTTCCTGAGATGAAAGATGGGGATGCATGGTGGTCGATCACCCCGGTCGAACCTGCTTTTATCGATTCGATCGACGCGACAAGGGAAGAGTAATAGAGGGCTTTCTCATCAAGCGCCCTGTCGATCTTCCACCACCAGTTCTGAAGCGTTCCGATGAAATCCTTCTGACTTCCGGTGTGGGGAAGGATCATCCCGCGTGAAAGTGCCGAATAGTAGTGGTGGTGCCCCACTACGTTCCCGGGAATCATTATGCGGCCTTTGCCGTCAAGCACCGCGGCCCCTTCCGGTTCCATATTCGCGCCGACTTTCTCGATCACGCCGTCTGAAACGAGTACGTCCACCCCCCTTTTGATTTCAACAGGACTGGATGTGTTGAAAACAACAACGTTTTTGATCAGCAGTTTCTCCATATCACTCCTTCACATCACCCAACAGGTAACTGTAGCTTGTGAATATCTCATCGATGAGCATCTCGACTTCCGCGTCGACGCCATCCACAGTCACAAAGCCATCCTGATCGATTGCACCTTGATGGATCTCTCCATTGCAGCGCACCGAGAGTTCCCCGCCCTGCCATAAAAATCCATCGTTCGAGCTATGCTCAAAGCCTTCGCGGGTTGAGAAGATGGTGAACTTGTCCCTGTACGGACGTCCCTCGTGCGGGCAGAATGTGGAGCAATTCCCGCACTCGTTGCAGTACGCATCGATGTGCACTATCTGGAAAGGATCCTTGAAAACCTCCCATGAGCGCATGTCGATCATTACGTTCGCCCTGTTCGGGCATACGTCGACGCACTTGTTGCAATAGTAAGAGCACTCGAGGCACCTCTTGGCTTCCCTTGAAAGGAACTTCCTGTCTCTTTCATCCAAAGAAGGAATCATGCTGCTTCTTCTTGAGCGGATTCTCTTGAAGTACTCGTTCTCAGCATCCCTGAGCTCTTTCTCATCGCTCTCATCAACATCATCTTCATCTTCTTCAGAGCCGCATGCGCACTCTTCATCGTGATGATGGTGATGGTGGCCGCATGAGCACTCCTCATCTTCTGCATCCTCATCATCCTCCGACGAAAGCATTTCCTCGTACACCATGTCGATTGCATTCTCAACTGCTTTTCTAGCTGAAGCGATCGCTTTCACGACTGTAGCAGGTCCCGAAGCAACGTCCCCTACGAGGAAGATTTTCTCATCTCCTTCGTCGTAACCGAGCATTTCCAGCTGATCTTGGTCCGCGACTTCCCCGATTGCGTTGACAAGTACATCCGCCGGTATTTTCCCGATCTTCCCGGTCGGCACGGGCCGTGCCCTTCCGCTCTCATCCTTCTCACCCAATTCCATCATCGAGAGTGTGAGGATGCCGTCGTCGAACTCATTGGGAGACGAGAGGAACATGAACTTGACGCCCTCGTTCTTTGCAAGAAGGTATTCCTCCTTGTCTGCTGGCATCTCACTCTCCGTCCGCCTGTAGACTACGGTCACATCCTCGACTCCATCCATTCTGAGAGCCTCCCTGGACGCATCCATCGCGGTGTTTCCGCCTCCTGAGACGACTACGTGCCTCCACTTGTCGTCAAGCTTTCCTTCCTTTCTGGCACGGAGGAATGAGATGGCACTCATCATCCTTCCGTTTCCATCAACGCGTGGATCCTTGGACTTCTCGGCACCGATGGCGATGAAGATGTATGAAAAGCCCTTCTCCCTTAGCTCTTTTACAGTCACCGTGCTTGATGTGTGGATGACCACCCCGTTTTCCTTGACGAACGCGACATCGCGGTCGACTACCTCATCGGGGATCCTGAATGAAGGGATTGTGGATGCAACTACCCCACCCGGCTTCTCATCTTTTTCAAATAATTCGACTGAAAATCCTGCACGGGTAAGAAAATATGATGTTGCAAGCCCTGCAGGGCCGCCTCCTATTACGGCAGCCTTGTACGCAGAGTCCGAGTTGTCGCTCTTCTCGAAGATATCCTTCATGTACCCTTCGTAGCCGTCCCTGGCAACGATCTTCTTCACGTTCCTGATCTTAACAGGCCCTTCGTAATCGTTTCTGGTGCAATGGTTCTGGCACATGTGGTCGCAGATGTAGCCCGTGATGTTCGGAAGCGCGTTGTCTAGGTATATCACAGCCAAAGCCTCTGCCAGACGTCCCTCCCCCGCAAGCGCTATGTAGTCGGGGATCATCTGATGGATCGGGCAATGCTCGACGCATGGCGCGACGTAGCAGTCGAAAAGGGGAAGAGAGGATGGGACTTTCGCAACCCCGTCCTTGTAGTCTTTCCTCTGATGCCCCTCCGGATCGATGGCAAAACGCACGCACTCTTCAAGCGCTTTGATGTCTATCTTCCCGTCTCGTTTCCCATCAGCCTTCTCCAAGGCTTTTGAAAGTGCGCCGAAGCGGGTGTATCCACCAGGCTTCAACAGGTCTGTCGCAAGGGTGATCGGGGAAAGCCCTGCTTTGTAGCAAAGGGTTACGTTCGCTTCGTCCACACCCCCGGAGAATGATATCGGGAGATTTCCATCGAACTCTTTCGAGATTCTCTCCGCCAAAGTTATTGCGATCGGGAACAAAGGACGCCCGGACATGTACATCTCGCCACCGGGTAGTACGCTTTTGTCGTTCACGGTCGAAAGGGTGTTTGTAAGTTTTATCCCGAAATTCCTACCAACGGAGGAAGCCTTCTTCATAAGCCTTGAAAGCATTGAAACGGCATCGCCATATTGCAAATCCTTGTCAAATGCACTTCTTGAGAGCGCTATATGCGTATAGCCCAGCGAATCGAGTATCCTCCGCACCTCATCGTATCCAAGGAGCGTAGGATTGAGTTTTACAAAAACATCAACGCTCTTCTCCTCCAAGAGGTATTCGCATATCGCTTCAATCTCATCAGGCGGACAGCCGTGCATGGTGGAGACTGTGAAACTCGAAGCAATCCTCGGATCAAGTGTGTTTATCGCGTCAAGTAATGCACGCTCATCGCTTCCTGCACTCTCGAAGCACGTGCCTTCCAGTATCCCGTCCCTGACAGCACCTGCCAGCACTTCCTTGTACTCATCGAACAACGGGGAGAGAGCAGCGTTCTTCATCTTCTCGATATACTCATCCATTCCCTTTGTTTTGATTCCCCCAAGGTCATAGCCTATAGAGGCATTGAATAGAAACGAAGGTTTCTTGTTTCCCAAGAGGATATCCAGGAAGGAGACGACGAAGTATGCCTTCAGATACTCGTCGAATGAATCTGAAAGCTTTAACTCCGTCGACCACTCGACGTTGTAGCACTCGTTCTCCGCATCTATGCACGGTTTTTCTATCTCCAGCTCGTCAAGCTTCTGTACTGTCTTGAGTTCGAGGAACCTCGCTCCCGCAATGTATGCGCTGATTATGTTCTGGGCAAGCTGTGTATGAGGCCCGGCTGCGGGGCCAAGCACAGAGGAAACGGGAGATGAGAAGACTTTGTCACCTCTGTCTTTCGGGACACAGAACTGGTCTTTCTTGATTGAAAATATACTCTTCTGATTCCTCTCTTCCGAAAATACTCTCTCAAGCAGTTCTGAGAAAGCCATCAGATTCATCTTGTCTGACATCTGGTACCTCCAATTAATTATTTTAAGCGACCAAATCGATACTTGGAAGGAAATATTGCAACAGCGTGCAACAAACCCTACCCATTATTCATAATTTGTCAGAAAAAGCGAGATGAATATTCCGGGAACAAAAACAACGAACCCTATCGTTGAAGGAAATTGCAATACTCATTTGCTTTCCTTATCTCCAAATTGACCGGAACTGCCGGTCCCCCCATCCTTCTCGAATGAAATTTATTCGGATCACCATATGTTTCTTTCGAAAGTATCTTGACATCAATTATGTTTCTATATAACGTAACAGTTGTTACTGAGGAGAGAAACACCATGAAAAAACTGTTTTTGGTTATAACACTCTTTTTACTTATCACGGCAACCATTTCCAACGTCGCTGCAAATGGCAACACGGATAGCGATGGAAAGATTCAAATAGGGATATCAAAACTCCTTGCCCACCCGGCGCTCGACCAGATCGAAAAGGGAATCAAGGATTACCTTGCAGAGAACGGAATCGATGCAGATATCGAAACGCAGAATGCAAACGGCGATATAAGTACCGCGGCATCGATCGCACAGGTCTTCAAAACAGAAGGGAAGGATCTTGTAGTCGGGATTGCAACTCCGACGGCTCAGGCTCTTGCGAATACGTTTACGGAAATACCAGTTGTATTTGCCACCGTAACAGATCCGGAGGCTGCAGGCTTGGAGGGACTGGAGAACGTGGCAGGAACATCAGACATGGTACCCCTTGCAGAGCACCTTCGCCTGATGATTGAAACGGTCAACCCGAAACGGATCGGAATGGTGTACACATCCAGTGAGGCAAACGGGATCGAACTGATGGAAGCTATGAAAGAGAAGTGCGAAGAGATGGGAATCGAACTTGTCACTGCATCGGTTGCAAACTCAGCCGAGGTGATGATGGCTACCCTGTCGATAGTAGACCGTATAGACGCGATGTACGTTGCAACTGACAACACGGTGGTATCTGCGATATCTTCCCTCTCTTCCGTCTGTATGGATAATTCAGTTCCACTCTTTTCCGCCGACACTACATCAGCGTTCGGATCGGATGTGTTTCTCGCAGGTGGCTTCGACTACTACAAGTCAGGTCTTCTTACGGGGGAAGTGATCAAGAGGATGATCGACGGGGAAAATCCGAAGGATATCGGAACCTTGTACCTTGAAGACCTTGAGATATACGTAAACCTTGACGTTGCGGAAAAACTCGGGATCGAGATTCCTTCCGACATCATCGAGAGGGCGACATACATAATCGGGAACGGAACTCAAATCGATTCCTGATATTCACCTCCCTCCCAGGCTATCGATACAGCAGCGGATCTTCTCCATCCTGTCATCAAGCTCCGCTTCCGCACACTCCTTGAGTTCCATCAAAAGATCATCTGGCACATCCACATCCTTCTTGTACCTTATCTTGTACTCAAGACTTGCCCACCAGTCCATTGCTGACTTACTCCCACGACTAAAGTACGTGGGGTTCTCTCCGACAGCGACATCTCCGGTTCCCTTCTTGCCTCAGTTTGCGCCAAGGGCATTCCCTTTTTATTCTCCATAGTCTTCATGATTTATACATATATTTAAACTTTTTACCATAATTCTTCATAATTCAATAATATTTACTTCATAATATATTGAAATAGATCATTGATCATTGTTGCCGAAGGAGATGAGAAAATGAAAAAGAAAGTAATTCTCACATTGTTTCTGGCACTGATCGTATCTGCATTCTGTTTCGCAGATGACGCTGTAGCATCCGATGCTGCGACTAAGGTAGTTGACGAAGCTCAAACGGAGGTTGTTGCTCCTGTTGCAGAGGATAGCGCGGACATAGCGGAAGCTGAAATACTTCCTGTTGCAGAAGAACCTGCCGTATAAGTTCAAGAAGAGAAATACGAAGCCGGGAACGTCAATCTGAAATGAACCCTTCAAGTTGGACCAAAAACCAATTTGGAGGGTTTAGTTATGAAGGTAAGGGAAGAAGACCTTAGGAAAGAACTTGAGATTGCACTGGCAGGAAAAGACAGTCAGTCAAGATGC
>CALXOH010000044.1 GCA_944389975.1 uncultured Spirochaetaceae bacterium | reverse complement strand
CGAAGATGTGTATCTGCGGGTACGTGAATGAAGACATCACTCTCTCTGACAGGGTGTTTGCATGCCCGGCGTGCGGGTATACCGGGGATCGTGATGTAAAGAGTGCGAAAACGCTGCTTCTTGCAGGCGGGCATGAGATAGCCTGCACGCTTCCGGAACAGAAGCGTACTCCGGTGGAGCGGAAGTCAGACTTCGATGCCTCGTATGAGGCATGGAAGCGTTCTGCGATGAAGCCGGAAGCTCCATCCTCTACGCATTAGCAAAGGATGGAGTAGTTCACACGCACCGGTTCTGTATTCCTGAGAGGAGATTTTCCGCGCTTTCTTAAGAGAACATCTTATAAAAAGTGCCCGGGGGATACCCGGACACATCAAACTCAATTGAGGTTTATCACGCTCTTGTCGTAATCCTTTGGAGGAACATAGCCAAGGAACTCCATCAGCGTTGCAGCTACACTGGATATTCCAAGCCCTTCGTTCAGGGTCAATGAATACTCTCCATTATATGCCGGATCGAATATGATCAGAGGCACCGGATTCAAAGAGTGGCTTGTCTTGGCCTTCGGCTCTCCGTTCTCCTTTCTCTTCACTCCACCTTTCTTGTCGTGTTCGAACATGTCATCCGCGTTGCCATGGTCTGCAGTGACTATCATCACTCCGCCTTTCTTCTTGACTGCATCGCGAATCCTTCCGATCTGGATATCCATCGCTTCCATAGAACATACGACAGCTTCAAACACTCCTGTGTGACCTACCATATCGCCGTTAGGGAAGTTCAGTTTGATCAGATCCCAATTCCCGTTCTCGATCTCGTCGATCACGCGATCTGCAATCTCAGCACACTTCATCCAAGGCCTTTCCTCGAAAGGAACCTTGTCCGAAGGGATCTCAACGTACTCCTCAAGTTTATCATCGAACTTTCCGGATCTGTTTCCGTTGAAGAAGTAAGTCACGTGACCGAACTTCTGAGTCTCTGATATGCTGAACTGCTTCACACCTGTTGCGCAAAGGTACTCTGCAAGAGTCCTGTCTATCTGGGGAGGTGAGACGAGATACTGGCTCGGAATGTGCAGATCGCCGTCGTACTCCATCATTCCAGCGTACTCGACCTTCGGATAGCGCTTTCGATCAAACTCCTTGAAATCCTTCTCATCGAACGCCTTTGATATCTCGATCGCCCTATCTCCGCGGAAATTGAAGAGTATCACGGAATCCCCGTCCTCTATCGTACCAACTGGTTTGCCGTTCTCCCCGATTACAAATGGAGGGAGATCCTGGTCGATTGCTCCAGTCTCCTTTCTCAGCGTCTCAATAGCTTCATGAGCCGAATTGAAGAGCCTTCCGTCTCCAAGGACATGCGTGTGCCATCCTTTCTCGACCATCTCCCAGTTTGCGTTGTAGCGATCCATGGTGATCACCATTCTTCCGCCGCCTGAGGCGATCCTTGCATCGAAATCGGAGTCTTTGGAAAGGTCATCCAGAAAGCTTTGGAAAGGATCGAAGTAATCGAGAGCTGACATCTCCCCCACATCCCTTCCGTCAAGAAGAGCGTGCACCCTTACTTTCTTTACTCCTTCCTTCTTTGCTTCAACGATCATCTTCTTCAAGTGTTCGATGTTCGAATGGACGTTTCCGTCGGAGAGAAGCCCGATGAAATGAAGGGTGGAATTGTTCTTGATTACGTTACCAATAAGCTTTTTCCAAGTATCCCCCTGATACATCTTGCCGCTTGAAATGGACTCACCTACGAGTTTTGCACCCTGTGAGAATACACGACCCGCGCCCATAGCGTTGTGCCCTACTTCGCTGTTTCCCATATCGTCATCGCTTGGCAGTCCGACAGCAAGTCCGTGAGCTTTGAGTTTTGTATTCGGACAAGACGACAGAAGCTGGTCGAGGTTTGAAGTCATTGCAGCCTTCACTGCATCCCCTTCCTGATACTTCCCGTATCCTACTCCATCCATGATAACAAGGACCACAGGTCCTTCCCTTTTGATCTTATTGTTGCTGACAAGTGGTTCCACCATATCTTGTCCTCCTTCAAGTTTAATACAAGAGGGGTTTCGTCGCCTTTTCAAGGTATTTCCTACCCCTCTCGTCAAGTTTATCAGACAAAGTCTCATAAACCATCTCGTGATACGAATCAATCGCTTTTATTTCATCTTTAGTCAAGAGAGATGTATCTATAAGCTTCCTTTCATAAGGCACCAAAGTCAAAGTGCCGAATGAGAGGAATGAACCGAATAGAGTCTCTTTTTCCTTCTTGACGTATACGAGGTTCTCGATCCGTATTCCGAACTCACCTTCCACGTATAGTCCTGGCTCATCCGAAACAACCATACCCTCCTCGAGCTTTACATCTATAAGAGCAGGGGAGATCCTCACCGGTGCTTCATGCACATTCAGCCTCATTCCGACCCCGTGCCCTGTTCCATGGAAGAAATCCAAACATTCGTTCCATAGGAACTGTTTTGCAAGCACATCAAGATGGCACCCTCTTGCAGATGACGGAAATACCTGATTTGAAAGAGCAAGGTGCCCTTTCAATACCAAGGTATACGCCCTCTTCCATTTCTCTTCAGCTTTTCCGAACAGCAGGGTACGGGTGATGTCAGTCGTTCCTGTTTTGTACTGACCGCCTGTGTCGAGCACCAGTAATCCGGATGTATCTATAGGCGAGTACGCATTCTCATCGGGTGCGTAATGGCACATGGCGCCGTTTGGTCCGAACCCCGCGATTCCACCGAATGACGGGCTGAGGTAATCCGGGCACTTTTTCCTCTCTTCTTCGAGCATTGCAAGAACTTCCATCTCATCAGATGCACCCGATTCTTCAAGCTTGGCAAGGAAATTCACGAAAGAAAGAGCATCCTCGACGTGTGCTTTCTTCATCCCCTCTATCTCCGTCTTGTTCTTTATGCACTTGAGCGATGTGGGGTAATCGTTATTCAAATCGATCACATCATGGTTCCTGATCTTTTTGAAGTTCGAAACAGCCGTCTTCTTGAAGTTCAACGCACCTTTTCCAACAGCCTTCTTGGAAAGGACATCTTCCATAAGATCAAAACTTTCAACCAAGATTGGTAGATCAACACCCTTGAGCCTATCTGGAGATGCAAAGAGTACTGCGTCGGATTTCGTTATCAAAAGGTATGAAAGGAACACAGGATCGTACGGAATGTCTGACGATCTGATGTTCAACGTCCATGCAATGTCATCCAGATCGCTTATAAGCGTCCAAGAAACGCCATCCGTGTCCATCTTTTCCCTAATCCTTCCGATCTTTTCGTCGATGCTTTCACCTGTAACAGACAAAGGAAGAAGCTCCACTTTTCCATCGGGTAGTCCGGGTCGATCAGACCAGAACGGGGATACAAGATCGCCAGTCGGAACGATCTCATAGGAGTCTAGCATGCTTGAAAGAACTCCAAGAGAATGGACGGATATGCTCTGGCTGTCTACTCCGATCCTCGATCCTTTTTCCATGTTTACCTTTATGTATAAAACAACATCAGGATCATCAGTCTGCTCCCTGAGCATTTCAAATGGCGTTCCCTCAAGCTCTTTCGCAGCCTGGATGAAATACCTGCTGTCGGTCCACAAAACACCATCATCCATAGTAACGAGAACCATTCCGTTTGATCCGGTGAACCCGGTGATGAACTCCCTGTAGCGCCAGCAAAGGGGGGAATATTCGCCCATGTGGGGATCTTTTCCAGTGATTATGTATCCATCGAGCCCAGACTCTTTCATCGCATTTCTGAGCTTACAAACCCTGTTTTCTATCTCACTCATATTTCTGTACCTTGAATTTGGAGACTACGAATAAAAGAACGATGCCCGAAAGCACCATCAAAGAGCAGAACACCTGTCCTTTTGAAATATTCAAGAAAGATGTGAACACGTGTATGTTCCAGCTCTCCCTTCCCAATGCGATCACATATCCGATATTGGCATCGGGTTGTCTGAAATACTCTATCACGAACCTGAAAAGGCCATACCCGATCAGGTAAAACGAGAACATAGTACCGTTTCTCAAACCTTTTTTATATTTCAACGGCCTTATGACAAACCACAACAGAAGAAAGAGTATCAAGCCTTCGAATAGAGCTTCATAAAGCTGCGTCGGATGACGAGGAAGATTCAGACTCTCACCGTATACGTAATCCATTCCTATTCCATCTGCAATATCGCGAACCCATTCATAGCTTGTGGAAAGCTTTTCAGCCCGTGGGAAGACGATCGCAAACGGCGCATCGCTCACCCTCCCGTACAACTCACCGTTTATGAAGTTTCCCAATCTTCCGAATGTATAACCCAATGGTATTCCGGTAACCACCACGTCGGTTATATGCAATATGCTTCTCTTGTTCTTGTGGGCATATATGAGACCACCGATGAAACATCCTACTACTCCGCCATGGTAACTCATACCCGGCAGTCCTACGAACCTTCCGTTCTCAAACGGCCAGAACATCATCCAAGGATGGGTGAGGTAATAAAAGCCGTCGCTGTAAAAGAGGCACGAAAATACGCGGGCGCCAATCACAAGACCAAGAATGCAATAGAAAAAGAGATCCTGGACTTCGCTTTTAGTCATATCGATGGCATGATCCTTTCTTATCTGCACAAGAAACAACCTATATGTGACGTAAAACGCCACTATATACATGATCGCATACCATCGTACTGGAAGAAACGGAACAACCTCCGGATGTATCCACTCCGGATACTGTATATATAAAGGTATATTGAACATAGCAAAACCTGTCAGTCAAAGATTAGCAGAAAAGGGAATGTAGAGAAACATATGGCCCTCAAATGCTTTCTTTGATAAACTTTTCAAAAGTCAACGGAGGCTTCCAGCATAATAATGCCAAAGAAACTACTAACCGTAATTTTGCTTTCACTGACGGCAGTCGTCTACTCTTCCGGACTGAGCGAAGGAAGGGATGTGAATATAATCGGGCAGTACGTACAGCAGCGCGAGGACGGGAAAAAGAGCATCAGCGAGATATTGTATGAAATAAGCAACATCTACGCATACCTGGATAACAACTTCCTGTATGAAATCGACAACAGGGATGTAGAGGAAAAGTTGATAAGCGGACTGGTGGACAGCTTGGGCGACAAATACTCCTACTACGTTCCATCAAGCGAAGCTGACGACTATGAGGAAGCGCTTACAGGCGAGTATGTAGGGATAGGAACGTACCTGATGAAGATGAACCCTTCGCTGATGGATCCCGATGATCCGAGAACATACATGATCATAATCTCCTCCACATTCCCCGGGGGACCTGCAGACCGATCGGGACTGAGGGCAAACGATCTGATAAGCAATATCAACGGTGAGGATGTCTCACAAATGGATGCCCGGGAGGCAAGCAGAAAACTCAGGGGAAAAGAGGGAGAGGAGCTTGTACTGACAGTCCACAGAGGGGATTCCGAGTTCGAAATACGTCTGATGCCTGAAAAAGTCGAGGTTCCGACATGCACCTACGGCATGCTTGATGATTCAACAGGATACTTGCAGATAATCTCGTTTGCAGAAAACACCAACGTAGTAGTGGAAAAGGCACTTGAAGAGATGACATCGGACGGGATGGATGCGCTCGTGATAGATCTACGCAACAACGGAGGGGGAACTGTAGATTCAGCACTTGCAATTGCAGACATGTTCCTCTCTTCCGGACGCATGATAAGCGTTGAATACAAGGATCCGTTGAAAAGGCTTGGAATGACGTACGAAGCGGATAAAGAAGTGCTTGTGGATGAAAACATCGATATTGCAATACTCGTGAACGGGGGAACGGCATCATCAAGCGAGATACTTACAGCAAGTCTGATGGAAAACGACAGGGCTGCTGTAATAGGTGAAAAGACATTCGGAAAAGGGATAATGCAAAACGTAATCCCGATAGGCGACGGTTTTATCCAATTTACGAGTGCACACTACCTCACTCCGGACGGAAACGACATACATGAGAAAGGAATAGTTCCTGAAATTGAGATTCCCCAGAAGGAGTACACTGACGAAGAGATGAGCGCTTACGCTGACTTCTTCAACTCGTTTGAGACTATGAAATGGGTCGAGGAAAACCCTGTCTTCTCCGATGAGAACATCGACTCGTTCATAAAAGAAAACAGCGGAAAGGGAGTGCCTGAAGATCTTTTGAAGATGCTCGTGATAAACGAATACGTACACTCGATGCCTTCAGATGAGCGCCCGGTAGCACTTCCAGAGTACGACGAAGTATTGTCCCGTGCAATTTCATACCTGAAGGAAGCTGAATGAGAGTATTTCTGCTGAATGAAAACAAGATCAATGGAGAGACCTATCCCCTTTCTGAGAAGGAAAGGAAGTACATTAATGTCCTTCGCATCAAAGATGGTGAGAGTTTCATGGCAAAAGACAAGAAAGGTAACCTCTACACTGCAGCTCTCGATGAAATGTTCCTCAAGTTGATCCCGGGATGCGAAGAGAGAGGGGAACTTCCCGAATACGACGGGCCGATGGCAGAGATAACGCTGATGCAATGCCTTGCGAAGGGTAAAAAGAACGAAAAGATAGTGCGTGAATCAACGGAGGCCGGAGTCGAGAGGATAATATTCTTTCCATCCAGGTACTCCGATGTCAAAGAACTCGATGAACACTCGAAAGAGCGCATAGATGCAATTGCAAGGGAAGCTGTGATGCAATCCGGAGGGAAAATGCCCGAAATAATATACGAGGAATCATTAGAGAGGGCATCGACGCTTGCAAAAGGGAAAAAGCTGATGCTGCACCAAGGGATCAGAAGCAATACCATCTTTCTATACGATGCGATCCAAACGGGGGACGAGAGCGTTTCAATTCTGGTGGGCCCCGAAGGAGGACTGGAGGATGGAGAGTGCGAATATCTGGAAAAAGCGGGCTTCATTCCCATCCTGCTCGGAACAAACATACTTAGGACTGAAACGGCGGGAATATACGCAATTGCAGGTGTTGAAACGATTTTGAACAGAAAATAATACAAATTTCCATAATATATTGGGTTTTGCCTGAAGCAATACAATCTACACCTCTATATATGGCGTATTCTCTATTATCATTGAATTCATTAAATCCAAATATTTGTTATAATTATGTAAAAAATCAAACATATGTTTATTTTTGTTGATAAGTGTGGAAAACTACACATTTTTATTCTTTTATAGACACTGTGTTCACAGTTTTAATTCATATGAAACTTATATAATTCCAGTGCTAATCGATGTATTTAATTCTTTGTATTGTAATAAATAATACTACAACAAAACTGATAGTCAGAATGATGTCACAATGACACATCAAGCATAGTTTTACACTTTTTCCACAGCGATGTGGAAAACCTGTGGAAAACTCCTGAAAACCATATATAGCGCACAAAAGGTAATAGATACCCAAATAAATTATTGACAATAATTATTATTAAGGATAAATTATAATTAAGAGGTTCATGTGGTACGCAATACGATGCAGAAGGATATTACTTACAGTACGCTATGCATGCTTGAAGGGCATCCCACTGCGGAAGAAGTATACGAAGAGGTGCACAGGAAGTATCCGAGCATATCCAAAGCCACCGTATACAGAAACCTGGCGAACCTCGAGGAGATGAACCTTGTAAGAAGGGTAAGGAAGGTCGGATCAGGGCCTGACAGGTTCGACAAGAATCTTCACCCGCATTACCACGCGAAGTGCGTAAAGTGCGGCAAGATATTTGACGTCACTGCAAATATAAGTGAAGATATCATTGGATCGGTTGAATTGATGGATGACGGAAAGGATTTCTTGATCTCATCATACGAATTGGTGTTCGAAGGCATATGCAGCAAATGCAATGCAAAGGAGTAATAAAAATGGAATTGAAAGGATCTAAGACTGAAAAGAACCTGCAGACGGCGTTTGCAGGTGAAAGCCAGGCAAGGAACAAGTACACCTATTTTGCTTCAAAGGCAAAGAAAGAGGGATTCGAGCAGATTGCTGCAATCTTCCTTGAGACGGCAGACAATGAGAAAGAGCATGCAAAGCTCTGGTTCAAACTTCTTCAGGAAGGCGGAGACATCCCTTCCACTTCCGAGAACTTGAAGGCTGCTGCAGAAGGTGAGAATTACGAATGGACAGATATGTATGCAACATTCGCCAAGGAAGCAGACGAGGAAGGTTTCACAAAGATCGCTGCTCTTTTCAGGGGAGTTGCAAAGATAGAGGCAGAGCATGAGAAAAGGTATCTTGCGCTTCTCGACAACGTAAATCAGGAACTCGTTTTCTCCAGGGACGGCGAGATGGTATGGAAGTGCAGGAACTGCGGACACATCCACGTAGGAAAGAAAGCACCTCAGGTATGCCCTGTATGTGCTCATCCGCAAGCTTATTTCGAGCTGGTTGGAAACAACTACTAATAAGTGCAGATAATGATAAAGCCCGCTCCGCGCGGGCTTTTTTTCAGCTATTTCTCTTTGCGAAAGGAACGATACGGACCTGTTTGTAAAGCCCTTCGCCCTCGCTTTTCGTATCCACGCCTTCGACGTCGTTGAGTGCAGTGTGTACAAGCCTTCGCTCGAATGGGTTCATAGGCTCCAGCAGTTTGCTTCTTCCGCTCTTTTTGACGTACTCGGCAGCGCGATATGCATTCCTTATTATCTGCTCCTCGTGTCTTTTGCGATAGTTCTCGGTATCCACCACTACCTTCAGATCCTCATCGAGTTTGTTTGCAAATACATTTACAACAAGCTGAATCGCATCGAGGTTCTTCCCTTTTCTTCCGATGAGTATGCTCGAATCATCGCTTTCAACAGAAAGTGAGAGCTTTCTATCGCTTCTTGATGAGATTCCGACCTTTGCATCATAACCCATCTTGGTAATGAGGTTCTCGAGAAATACAATGATCTTCCTCTCTTCATCATTCTCAGGTTCAAGGGAATAAGAGGACTGGTTTTCCTTCTCCTCAACCTCCTCCTCTTCTCCATAATATACCCTGATCTTCACATGGCTCTTCTTGAACAGCCCTTTCTTGGACTGCTCTAGTATCTCCACATAAACATCATCATTCTCAAGACCAAGCTCTTCGCGTGCCTTTGCAAGTGCATCGGTCTCAGTTTTTCCTTCAAAATCCTTATACATTATTTATTCCTTCTCTTATTCTTTTTCTTCTCGAGGATTAGCCTTTCCTTCTCCTCTTCCTCTTTGCGGTATATCGAACCCTTCTTCTTGTTTACATAAATCTGCGTTCCGATTGAAATGACGTTCATTACGGACCAATACAGCAACAGTCCGCTAGGTGCATTGTAAAGGATGAAGAAGAATATGATAGGCATTCCGTAGGTCATGAAATTCATCATTCCCTGCTGGCTGCCTGCAACAGACGAGCTGCTTTGCGTTATCTTCATGCTGAATATCATGCTGAACGTATAGAGTATCGGAAGAAGGTGTATCTGGCTGCCGATCAATGGAATATTGAAAGGCAGTGTGAATATAGTCTCAGGAATCGAAAGGTCGTTGATCCATCCCGGAATGAACATCGCACCCCTGAGTTCTATATTCTTGTTCAACAGTCCGTAGAACGCAATGAGTATCGGGAACTGGATGAGCATCGGAAGGCACGAACTCATCGGATTGATCTTCTCTTCCCTGTAAAGTTTTGCCATCGCAGCATTCTGCGCTTCAGGATTGTCAGGGTACTTGTTCTTTATCTCTTCGATCCTCGGGGAAAGCGCTCCCATCTTCGCAGTCGACTCCTGGCTTTTCTTTGAAAGAGGATGTAGAATGATCTTTATTAAGATGGTAAGAAGGATTATCGCAACACCATAGTTCGGGATGATCCTATAGAAGATGTTCAAGAACCACTTCAATATCGATTCAAGCCATGTAAGCCATCCAGTTTCCATTACGGTCGTATATTTCTGGTTCTCAAGTCCGAAGAGGTTGTCGTTCTTGGTATCGTACCTCATCAGGTCGCTCTTGTTCTGAGGACCGAGGTAGAACGAATAAAGATCTGTTACGGAAGAAGAGCTCTCAGGTAGGCGCGACATGTATATGTAGTTCACCTGTGTCACTCCTTCTTCATAAGTATCGTTCGTAGCTTCGAAACCTCCGACTATGCCCTCTTCCGCAGGTCCTCCGATGTACACGAAATACTTACCTGTAAGAGCCATCCACTCCAAGTCATCCTCAGCCGTATAAACTCCGTCTTTGTAGCTTATGTTGTGTTTGTTGTCATCGCCACGCCTCATCTCATAGACCCTTCTGTAGTCGTAGTTCGAACTCATAGAAGTGAATGAAGGCCCTACCTGAGGTCCGAATGAAAGAGTGTAAAGTGATGAGGAATCACCCAAAGGTATTACGGAACCATCCGCTGTCGTTATCCTGATTGCAAGCTGGATAACGTACTCGTCATCTTCCGGAATTGCATATATCTTCTCGATCTTGAAAGGCGTTCCGTCGTCCGCTACGAAATCCCTTGAGAACGTAACTTCTGTAATCGATCCGTTCGATAGCTCTATTACGCGCTCTGTGTGGTTGAATACGCTGTCGATCGGGTTTGATTTATCCGATCCGGAGTAGAGCATGAATGGATTTGCATCATCAGGATCCTTGAATACGAACTCGCTCGGCTCTCCATCTGTAAGGTGTTTTTTAAGCTTTACGCTACTTATTGATGCACCCACGGGATCGAAAGTGATGTCCAATACTTCATTTTCGACATTGAAGGCATCGAGCGAAGGCTCTTCGCCTGATTCATTGAATGAATGCTTTTTAACATTATTTGCAACAGTTGAATCAATCGTGCTTTCATCCGGCATTTCAGTGCTCGTTTCAGTTACACTGATCTCTGTTGGATCCGGAGCAAAGAACGTTGCTTGTATCGCAGTGCCAGCAATTATCACAACAGCACTCAATACGATAGCTATTATGGTATTCCTATCCATCTGATCTCCTTTTGGAAACAAAACTGATGGTGGAGTGCAAGAAGGTAGGAACGTGAGCTCTGCATGAAGAGAAGAATGGAACTATTTCCGCTTAATCCTGTCCAGTAATGAAAGAAGATCGGACTCAAGCAAGGAATAAGTGGAAACCCTTCCTGGATACACCACCAAGATAAGGTCTAAACCGGAAAGAGAGAGAGGATCATCTCCCATCAACCTTCCATTCCAAAGCCTGAATATCTCCTTCGCCCTTCGCCTCAGCTTGTTGCGCTGTATTGCGTTTCCGTAGTGCTTTGCGGGGATGATCATGAACCTGTCGAATGAAAGTGAATTTGGTAGATACAACAATCGCATTTTCTCCAAGTTCAATCTCTTGCCTTTATTGAAAATGCGATCTATATCCTCTTTCTTCCTAAGGATTCTTGTCTTAGTAAGGCTTCTTCTCATCACTTACGGTGAGACTGTGTCTGCCCTTTGCACGCCTTCGTGCAAGTACCAAACGTCCACCCTTCGTGGCCATCCTTGCGCGGAATCCAAACTTCCTGGTTCTTTTCATCTTACTCGGCTGGTAAGTCCTTTTACCTTTGTAACTCATGAGTATACTCCATTTATCGCCTAAGCGTATTTTCTTTCTGAGAGGACAATAGTGTCCGAGCTTAGAATTTTACATACGTTGAAAATCGAGGTCAAGAGTCAATATATTACTATTATACTCATCCTGCTTACTTTTCTTGACGGGAAAAAGGTATTGAAGTTGTCGATTATATCTTTCTTAGACATCAACACGACACTTTTGTATATGTTGTCATTCACTTCGACGTATAGAGTACCTTTCTCGGTCTTCACATATTTGAGTATATGATAAAGTTTATCCCCTACTATCGAACGCCACTTTTTGATTATCTCCCTGTCCGGGGATGAGGATGACTTTGTTATTATCTCGTTCATCCATTTTGATAGCTCTTCCCTTCCGTCCTTGTATACGCTTTCCTTTGATTCATTCCACTTCATACCTGCCATCCTCCACCCGATATGTAATGGGTTTTGCGTGTTCTGATGAAAAATAACCCTCGTGGGGAAGAAACGTATAGAATGCCTGGGAGTAATCATCCAGGACTGAAAGAAACCTTCCTCTTTTGACATCATCAAGCTCCAAGAGTACATCATCAACCAAAACAATAGGCTTTCTACCTGAAGCTTTGGAAAATGCCTTCACCTCCGAAAGTCTGAATAAAAGGGAGCAAAGCCTGATCTGACCGGTTGATGCATACTGGCTGAAAAGCCCGTTTTTTCCGACTACGTTGAATCTGTCACGGTGTATACCGCTTGTAGTTGTTTGCATCTTTACGTCCCGTTCGCGGGTGGATGAAAGAATTTCAATTATTCCATCGACTGAATCAACATCCTTCCATGAAGGGCTATAGACGACTTCAAGTTTCTCATCAGTTCCGGATACTTTTGAAAAAAGGTCAGGAAAATAGCCATTGAAGTCATCTATTTCCTTCTTCCTCATATTCATGATCTCAAAACCCAAGGATGCAAGCTTCTCATCATATATATCCAATAGTTCGTAAGAGCCAGACTTGATGGAAGCATTCCTTTTTTCAAGTATGTTCCTGTACATTCTCAAGTCATCCAGGAACATTGGGGAATACAAACTTATCGTCTGATCGAAGAACCTTCTTCTGTCCGAAGGTTCCCCCTTTAGTATCGTCATGTCTTCATGGGAGAATACTATCGATGGAAAACGGTATATGAGTTCCTTTCTGTCCCTTATTTGGTTGCCGTCGAGGTTTATGGTCCGTTTTCCATCTTTGAAGGATACTACAACCTCCCCTTTCTCTCCGTAATCATCCTCGTATCTGCCTGAAAGATAGAAGTAATCCTTTCCATGCATCAACACTTCACTCAAGTGTGCTGTTCTGAAGGAAGAAGCGTATGAAAGCATGTATACGGCTTCAAGGAAATTGGTCTTTCCCTGTCCGTTCGTGCCTTTCAATACTACATCCCTTCCATCCGTATCTACGACGGCGGAAGAGATGTTTCTGAAGTTGTTTATCTCTATACTGGTGAATCTCATCAGACCTGTATCGGCATTATTATGAAGATATAGTCGCTTTCAGGTTCGCTCTTTATACCTATTGCAGATGAAGTCGTGTTTATATTGAGGCTCAAGAACTCAGTATCTATCTTCTTGATCGAATCAAAAAGGTAATTGAAATTGAATATTAACTTTATCTCCTCGCCCTCGTAATCGCACTTGACTATATTCCTGCTGTTTCCGTCGCTGTCCTCTACGCTGAGCATTATGCCGTCCTGATTTATATCGAAGAATATACGCCTGCTCTTGCTTTCGATAAGCACGCTGTTCAGGTTCATCGCAGATATCAAATCATTCGTACGTATCTTGCATGAGTTTTTGAATGAAGATGGTATGACCTTCTCATAATTCGGATAGTTTCCTGTTATCAAAGTCGCATAGATAATGCGACCTTCGATGTTTGCAAAGACGAAGTTACCTTTGAAGCCGAGAGAGAGAACTCCGTCCCCGCTGCCTATTGTCATGATGCTTGAAAGAAATTGCACCGGGATTATCGCAGGAATGAACGAGGGTATATCCTGTTCGAACTTCCTTTTTACCATTGCAAGCCTCTTTCCATCGGTTGATACCAGCACGAGTTTCTCATCGTCGCTTTTCTCCATATATACGCCGGTGAGGAAAAACCTCGTTTCATCCTTTCCGACTGCAAATGCAGTCTTGTCGATCATATCGAAAAAGTTCTTCTGACCGAGTGTGAACATATCTTCGTCGCTCATCTCCTCAAGGGCAGGAAAGATCGAGGGATCGACAGTGCGGATGTTTACTTCGAAAATCGAATTAGAAAGCCCTTTCATCGTAAGGCGGTCGTTCTCCACAGAGATTTCAAGATCGATCGAGCTGTCTATGTTCTTTAGTATGTCCATGAACTTCTCGCTCATTACGGTCGTGCTTCCAGGCACTACCGTGTCAACCTCCAGATAAGACTTGAAACCGCTTTTGGTATCAGTACTTTTTATCGTCAATGTGTTGTTTGAGTTTTCAAGCAAGATGTTGCTTGTGATGGAAAGTGCGTTTCGCTTGCTTGTGAAAGCGTTCGCAAAAGAAACTTCCCTCTTGAGATCTTCGCATTTGCATATGAATTTCATTAAATGTTCTCCTATCCAATAGAATATGATGACGGAGTTGCAATTTGCAAATCCTTATTTTCTTCTTAAGTTTTCCACATTATTGATTAATTGGTAATAAATAAAAAGATAGCAGTAGTAGTAGAGTGCCTGAAAAAGTGGAAAACTATATTTATTTAATTATATCATAATACTTTACAATGTGGAAAAGTTTTGTGTATAACTCGAATTTTTACAATATTTTTTAACGCTATGTACAGAGTGTTCGATAAAACAGGTTGGTTTTTCCACATTTTATGAAGTTTTACACATCGTTTTTCCACTTTTTTCAACAGTTTTTCCACAGAGTTTTCCACAAAATGTGTAAAACTTTTATATTAATTAGTACAGTTAACTAAATGTTTTTGAGAGATATTAACTAAGCAGAACTCCTTGGAATCATTGTGTTTCAGCGCTTGTTGGATATGTTCGAGCTTATGATATCGATCGCTTCCTTGATGCTCTCATCTGCTGCGATTAAAGATTTGACTTTGTTTATCGCATAGCTGACCGTGGTGTGGTCGATGTTCCCGAAGTATGATCCTATCTCGGTAAGAGAGTATCTGAGGATGTTGCTGGAGAGGTATATCGATATGTGCCTTGCCATCGATATGTTCTTGTTCCTTCCTTTTCCTTTTATATCCGATGGGTTTACGTTGAAATAGTTTGCAGTCTCGTTGATTATGTCGTCTATCGATGCCTCGTTTTCCTTTATCAATGGCTGCGGGATGTAGTTTCTTATCTGCTCTTTTGCAACTTCCTTTGTAATTTCCTTTCCAAGTAGCTTTGATAGGGATGACAATGTGACAAGGGCACCCTCGAGGTCCCTTATGTTGGTCTTGATGTTCTGGCATATGTAGTCCAGTACGTCGTATTTGATGTTGAAATCCATTGCTTCGCACTTTTTGCGGGCAATCGCCATTCGCGTCTCGTAAGTCGGGGGTTGGAGATCTACTGTAAGACCTTTTCTGAACCTAGTTATGAGGCGCTCCGGTATTCCCTCTAGCTCCGTAAGAGGACGGTCGCATGTGAACACTACCTGTCTGTTTTTCTCAGTAAGTTCATTGAACGTATGAAATAACTCTTCCTGCGTACTTGCCTTTCCCTGCAGGAAGTGGATGTCATCTATCAATAGTACGTCTGCATTTCTGTATTTTGTTTTCAGCTTAGTCTGTACAGTCTGGTTCCCTATCGAATAGATGAGTTCGTTCGTGAAGCTTTCGGCTGTTACGTATATGACTTTCATCCTCGGGTTGTTCTCGAAGATGTAATTGCCTATCGCTTGAATCAAATGGGTCTTTCCAAGCCCTACCCCACCGTATATGAAACACGGGTTTATGCTCGTGCCCGGGTTTGCCGATATTACCCTTGCTGCGTTGTACGCGAAGTTGTTGTTGTCGCCTACGACGTAGTTTTCGAAAGTATAGTTCGGGTTGAGTGTATCGTTCACGGGCTTTTTCTTCAGTCCTGTTTTGCCGATGTTCTCAAGTATCCGGGTCTCTTCCTTCTCCTCTTTCTTCTCTTCCCTTCTCTTTTTCTCGATGACGAAGTTTATCTTCATCTCTTTCCCGGTAAGGGCTGAAATGGTATTCTCCACCTCGCTGAGGCAGTTTGACTTGAAGTTGTCCAATGTAAACGAACTTGAAAAACTCAAAGTAATGCTGTCGTCATCGTATCCTGCAAGCGATACGTTCCTTATCCAGTGTTTTTTAGTATCTGGAAGTGACTGCATCAGGTTCTCATATGTCTCATTCCATAGTTCGCTATCCATAAAGACCTCGGACTATTCATGATAATTGTACGGCAACAGAAATACAAGAGAAATCAGAATATAATTTACTTTTGATGTAACTTATTGGTAATAAAAGAATTAAAAGGAATAATACGCTCTATGCCAGATATTGCAAGTTGTTGCAGAAAAAGTGATAAAAAATTATAATCAAACAAATTTATATATTTGTAACAAATAAATTTTCCAGCGTGTTTTCAAAAAAGGATGCGAGGATTTTGAAATGGATGACAACGAAGTGAAAAAAGAGCTTGCCAGCAAGCAGTATACGGGTGATGAAATAAAAGTCCTCAAAGGGCTGGAACCCGTACGTGAACGTCCTGGCATGTACATCGGAAGCACCGGAATAGAGGGTCTTCACCACTTGGTGTACGAGGTTGTTGACAACTCGATAGACGAAGCTATGGCCGGTTATTGCGACAGGATAGTCGTGACATTGGAAAACAGCCCCATCGGTGAGATATGTTCAGTCGAAGACAACGGAAGAGGCATTCCAGTAGACATACATGCAACGGAAGGTAAGAGTTCGCTTGAAGTCGTACTTACCCAGCTTCATGCCGGTGGAAAGTTCGATGAGAACGCGTACAAGGTATCAGGCGGACTTCATGGCGTCGGCGTTTCGTGCGTCAATGCGCTTTCGGATTGGATGGAAGTCACGGTAAGGCGTCCGCCGAACATGTACAGGCAGGTATACCATCGCGGAATACCCGAAAAGCCTGTAGAGATCATCGGAAGTGCCGATACTACCGGAACGACAGTCAGATTCACCCCTGATTTCTCGATCATGGAGAAAAACAACTTCTCCTACGATACTCTCCTTGCCCGTTTCAGGGAGCTTTCATACCTGAACAAAGGCATTACGATCGAACTTGTGGATAAGCGCGGGGAGGAGGAGAAGAAGGAGGTTCTTCATGCCGAAGGCGGTCTCTCTTCATTCGTAAAATACCTCAACGAGTACAAGAACACGCTTTTCGATCCGATATCGTTCGAAGGCAACAGGGTTATTGAGAAGGAGAACAAGGAAGTTTCAGTCGAAGTTGCGTTGCAGTACAACGACAAATATGACGAGAAGATCTACACGTTCGTAAACAACATCAACACGCGCGAAGGCGGAACGCACCTCGTGGGCTTCAGAACTGCTCTCTCAAGGTGCATCAACAACCAGTTGAAGAAGAGCCAGAAGTACATGAAGAAATATCCGGACACCCTCGAAGCTTCGGATATAGCGGAGGGGCTTACTGCGATAATTTCAGTTAAGATCCCCGAGCCACAGTTCGAAGGCCAGACCAAGATGAAGCTTGGAAATTCGGCTGTAAGGGGTATAGTGGACTCGCTTGTTTATGAGAAGTTGACGAATTACTTCGATGAGTTCCCTGAGAACATAGACAAGCTTCTTGACAAAGTCACAAGCGCAGCGATCGGGAGAATTGCAGCGCGGAAGGCCAGGGAGAACATCAGGAAGAAGAACGACGTCGGAGGGCTTCCCGGAAAGCTTGCGGACTGTTCTGAGAAAGATCCTGCAAAGTGCGAGGTCTTCATAGTCGAGGGCGATAGCGCAGGCGGAACGGCAAAACAAGGAAGGGACAGCAGATTCCAGGCCATCCTACCTCTTTGGGGAAAGATGCTGAACGTCGAGAAAGCTCAGGAAGCGAAGGTTTTGAACAACGACAAGCTTCACCCTGTAATCCAAACCATCGGAGCTGGAATTACAAGGTACAACGAAGGTATGAGCGATGAAAATGATGACTCGAAAGAGGAAAAAACGTTCGATTTGAGCAAAGTCCGCTATCATAAGGTCATCATTATGGCTGATGCTGATGTCGACGGATCGCACATTAGAACTCTTTTGCTTACGTTCTTCTTCAGGTATATGAAACCTTTGATCGAAGCTGGATATGTATATTTTGCAATGCCTCCTTTGTACAAGCTTACGATAGGCAAGAAAGTATTCTACGCCTATCAGGAGGAGGAGAAGAGGAAGATCATCGACGAGTATGCAAACGGCGATGAGAGCAAAGTGCTTGCGCAGCGCTATAAAGGCTTGGGAGAGATGGAGAAGGAGGAACTTTGGGAAACCACGATGAATCCCGAGACGAGGATCATCGGACAGGTTCACCTTTCGGATGCCGAAGAGGCTGACAGGGTGTTCTCCATGCTCATGGGTGAAGATGTAGAGCCAAGGCGTGAGTTTATTGAAAAGAATGCCAACTACGTAAGCGTGTTGGACATCTGATGGGAAGGTTTTCATGGATGAGAATATTCAGGAAGAAAATCTTGGCAAGGTGATAGTGGCAGACCTGTCGACTGAGATGAGGACCAGTTACCTCAACTATGCGATGTCTGTAATCATTTCGCGTGCCTTGCCTGATGTAAGGGACGGTTTAAAGCCGGTTCATAGGCGCATTTTGTACGATATGTGGGATATTGGGTTGAAGTATTCATCCCCTACCCGCAAATGCGCGCGTGTAGTCGGTGACGTACTCGGTAAATACCATCCGCACGGGGATGCATCGGTTTATGATGCACTTGTCCGTCTCGGACAGGACTTCTCCTTGCGCTATCCGGTTGTGAAGCCCCAGGGAAACTTCGGATCGATCGATGGCGATCCACCTGCTGCGATGAGGTATACCGAAGCAAAACTCAGCAAGCTAGGCGAAGAGATGCTTCAGGACATCGGCAAGGATACTGTTGATTTCATGCCCAACTATGATGAGTCGCTGAAGGAACCATGCGTTCTTCCATCCGCTTTCCCGTTCCTGTTGGTCAACGGATCATCGGGTATTGCAGTCGGAATGGCCACGAACATGGCACCTCACAACCTATCGGAAGTCATCGATGGCATATCCGCTCTCATCGACAATCCGGATATCACGATCCCTGAGCTTATGGAGTATATAAAAGGCCCGGATTTCCCATCTTACGGCATTATTTGCGGCACGAAGGGTATTTTCGATGCATATACTACAGGGCGAGGCAAGGTCGTAATCAGAAGCCGCTATGAGATAGAGGAAGGAAAAGGTCACGACAGGATCGTATTTTCAGAGATCCCTTACCAGGTTAACAAAAGCGAACTGGTAAAGAAGATCGATGAGCTGAGAAAAGACGAATCAATAAAGGGTATAAGTTCGGTTCGCGATGAATCCGGACGTGATGGAATACGCATAGTGATCGAATTGAAGCAGGATGCGGTTCCAAGCATAGTACTGAACATGCTTTTTGCACGAACTCAGCTTCAGGCGAACTTCAACATCTATAACCTCGCACTTCAAAACGGCGCTCCAAAGCTTTTCAACCTCAAGGAGATGCTTGTAGCATACGTGGATCACAGAAAGGAAGTGGTAGAGCGAAGGACACGCTATGATCTGAAGAAGGCAGAAGAGCGGGCTCACATACTTCTGGGATTGAAGATCGGTTTGGAGAACATCGACGAAGTCATCAGGATAATCAAGGAATCCCAGGACAACCAGGTTGCCTCATTGGAACTTCAGAAAGCGTTCGGACTGACACAGGTGCAGGCCGATGCCATCATAGACATGAAGCTTGGAAGGCTTTCACATCTTGAGACTGAAAAGATACTCGATGAGTTGAAGGATCTTGAAATAAAGATAGCTTATTACAAGGACCTTCTCTCTGATGAACACAAGATACTCTCAGTGGTAAAGGATGAGCTGAAGAAGATCGGCGAGACCTACGGGGATAGGAGAAGGACAGAGATCAACCCAAGGGAGATCGAGGATGCTTCCCCTGAAGACCTGATCAAGAAGGAAGACGTAGTCGTAAGTATTACTGAGAAAGGTTTTGCAAAACGCATCCCGATCGAGGAGTACAAAGCACAGAGAAGGGGCGGAAAGGGAGTCATCGGTGCAAAGCTAGTGGATGGGGATGTTGTAAAGCATCTATTCATATCAAACAGCCATGATTACCTCTTGTTCGTCACAAACCTCGGCAAGGCCTACTACGTCAGGGCGTTCGATATCCCGGAGAACGCAAAGACGGCAAAGGGAACGAGCCTCAAGAGCATCATCCAGATGGAGAACAACGAGAAGGTTACCGCCGTAATATCATTCAGCGAGTTCTCTGAAGACAAGTACATCCTCATGGGCACCAAGTATGGTGTCACGAAGAAGGTACGTCTCAATGACTTCTCGAATGCAAAGGTTCGCGGTGTCAAAGCAATAATCCTCGATGAGAACGATGAGTTGAGCAAAGCTGTATTCGTATCAGACGAAGATGACGTGATGCTCGTGACGAAGGAAGGAAAAGGCCTCAGAACCGATGCATCCTCGATAAGGACGATGGGAAGAAGCACCCATGGAGTACGCGGAATCAAACTCATCGGAGAAGATGAACTTGTCGGAATCGTAAAAGTAGAGGAAGGCAAGACCATATTGATGGTCACCGAGAAAGGCAAGGGAAAGAAAGTACGCTTTGATGAGTTCAAGAGCCATGGAAGGGGTACGATGGGTCAGAAGATCTACACGATCGAGAAAGGCGAGAACGGAATCGTCGACGCATTCGCCGTAGATGACGAAACAGATGTGCTTTGCATCACGACAAAAGGCCAGGTCGTCAGGATCCACTCTCGTGATATCTCGATCCAAGGGCGTGCTGCGAGAGGCGTCAAAGTAGTTTCCTTCAAGAAGTCAGGTGACAGCATAATCGCAATGGCAACCACTTACTATCAAGAGGATAGTGATGAGGATGAAGGGGAAAGCGTTCAAGAAAACGTGGAAAATCCTACCGAAGAGAACTAATAGATAATTCTTTATCGATCAAGCCCGTGAAAGCGGGCTTTTTCGATGTCGAAAATGACGAAATTATACCCTATTAGATAGGGAAAAAATGAAAAATAATCAAGCTATTTCTGTATCTATAAATAGAAACAATTGCTCAAAAACCTTTAAAAACAGACCTGTTTTGAAGGGTTTTTGGCGATACCATAGCTTGTAGAAGAGGTCGATCCAAATTGAATTCAATTGTGTGTATCATTTCCCCGGGCAACACCTATCTTGTATCCGTATTAACACAGGATCCAAAGAGATAATACCAACCTGAATGTTTCACGTGAAACAAATGAGATGTAAAAAGAAATGTTATCGAGAATATTAATTGAAGAAGCTTAAATTCAAATAAATAATATTTAATATACAAAACTTGGATGTATAATTAATACATATTACTGATTTAATATAATAATGTTTCACGTGAAACAATTTTAATAATTTCTAACAATTCACTTAAAATTTGATTATTACCCATTTTGGAATTGCAAAAATATTTCCAAAGGATTTTGTAGATCAGATTAATAATAAGCTTGATTCTTTTATCCAAATGTCGTTGGAAATATAAGTTGATAGATAACTTCAAGTTGAAATATAAATTGAAATAGGAAACTGTTATAATAAATTATTTTAAATATCTAAAATAAATAATATACAACAAAAAGTTTCACGTGAAACAAAGATATGCGCTCTATTGTTTGATTGTCATTTGCATACTTTGTATTTATCAGATTTTCTTGATGTTTTATGGATTTGGTTTGGATAATAAAAATGCCCCGATGCGGGGCCTATCATAAATAATTCTATTAGAAAGTTGCATTGATGACTGTGAGGTCTTTGTCTACAGCTTCCCTTAGATACCTCTGTACGCCATTTGAGAGCGTGAGCTGACTCATCGGGCAGCCTGCACATGCTCCTACGAGCTTTACGTATACGTCTTTTCCATCGAGTCTTACGAACTCAATATCTCCACCGTCATTTTGCAATGCCGGCCTGATTGCGTTTATTGCTTCCTTTACTTTCTCTTCCATTGTAACCTCCGCTTACATGTAAGCCTTTCTATTAATTAACTTGATTATCTCAAAAACTACAATATCGGGCAATAAGGAGTATTTTCCATTCTTTTCTAGATGACAATTGAAAATCAAACTTTTATAGTTGGAGTATGTCACGTGCACAGAAGATTATCTTTTTCAATCAAAAAGGTGGGGTTGGCAAGACCACCACATGTGTGAATCTAGGCTCATGTCTGGCAGATATGGGTCATAGTGTGCTTTTGGTTGATTTCGATGCCCAGACAAACCTTACAGGCGCTGTTTCCGGGGATGGAAGGAAGCCGAACATATACCAGGTAGTGGTAGGTAAGTGCAAAGCTGAGGAAGCTGTACAGAAAACGGTGTTCAAAAACCTTCATCTGATCCCCGGTTCTGTCGATACTGCCGGGCTTGCCGTTGAACTGGTCAACGAGAGCGACAGGGAGTTCTATTTGAAAAAGGCCTTGGAATCGCTTGGTGATTCGTATGACTATATTCTTCTCGACTGTCCCCCTTCATTGGGCTTGGAGACGATGAACGCGCTTGCTTGGGGTGAATACGTGATCATACCGCTGCAGTGCGAATACCTAGCAATGGAAGGTTTGAACCTTCTGATGAGAACGATAAGCAATGTGCACAGGTCTCTCAATCCCGATTTGAAGGTGATGGGTATTCTCTTTACCATGTATAGCAAACGTGGATTATTGAACCAAGATGTGGTGGATGATGTCTCGGGATATTTTTCCGATCTGGTCTTCAAAACGATAATTCCACGCTCGGTGCGCCTTGCTGAAGCTCCGAGCCATGGAATGCCGATAAATTACTACGACAGGTCGAATGCAGGGGCGAAGGCCTACTTGCAGCTTGCAAAGGAGGTTGAGGATCGTGCATGACAAAAGGCATGGGCTTGGAAAAGGTATGGGATCGCTCCTTACCGGTTTCGATTACGATGCCCAGATAGAAAACGTAGTTACAAAGACGATCGGAGAGAAAGAGGAAAAGCCAAAGGAACCTGTCGTCGTAGAAAAACCGGCGGAAAAGATCATTCCCCGGGTTGAGGAAATAAAGAAAACAGAAAGCGTCGTCGAAGTCAAACTTTCGGATATCAAGCCGAATCCGAACCAGCCGAGGAAGAGCTTTGATGAGGAAGCGTTGGAAAGCCTTGCCGACAGCATCAAAAGCAAAGGGATAATACAGCCCTTGATTCTAATGGAATACGCTCCCGGGAAGTACTCGATAATAGCGGGAGAGAGAAGATTCAGGGCGGCCGCTCTTGCAGGGCTTCAAAGCGTTCCCGCGATAGTCAGGAGCATGGATGAGGTTTCGCGGATGGAAGTTGCTTTGATCGAGAATATCCAGAGAAGTGATTTGAATCCGATCGAGGAGGCGTTTGCTTATCAGGATTTGATGGTGAAAAGCAGGTGCACTCAGGAAGAGCTTGCCTCGAAGCTGGGGAAATCCAGATCGCTCGTTGCAAACACATTGCGCCTCCTTTCGCTCTCTGACAACTTGAAGGATGACGTTATAAGCGGCCTGCTCTCCCCCGGGCATGCCCGTGCGATATTGTCTTTGAAGAATCCTTCCGATCAGGAGCTTTTGAGGAACAAGATAGTGGAGAAGAACCTCACTGTGAGGGAAGCAGAGGAGCTTGCTTCGGAGTACAACAAGGGACACAAGGTTGTATCAAAGAGGGGGAAGGAGAAGGAGGATGACGTGTTTCTCGTCGAATCCAAGTTCTCAAGCGCCATCGGTGCCCACATAGAATTGAAAGGTTCCTTGGAGAAAGGAAGGATAGAGATAAAGTTCAGATCGCAGAAGGAACTTGAGAGGATTTACTCAGCGCTTTCTGACGGAGAAGAGCTATTTGAAGAGTAGAAGGTGGATTATGGATGCTAACAATCTCAAAGAAGGTCTTTATGCCCTTGTCGACACAGACAAGGGAGGGATTCTAATCGAATTGGAATATAAGAAATGCCCGATGACGGTTTGCAATTTCGTCGGCTTGGCCGAGGGCGAACTCAACATGGATGAGAAAGGGGTGCCTTTCTATGATGGATTGAACTTCCACAGGGTGATCAAGGATTTCATGATCCAGGGTGGTTGTCCGAAGGGGGATGGCACGGGCGGTCCGGGCTACAGGTTCCCAGATGAGTTTGATCCGGATTTAAAGCATTCAGGGCCGGGAATTCTATCCATGGCGAATGCAGGGCCTGGAACGAATGGAAGCCAGTTCTTCATAACCCATGTCGCAACACCGTGGCTTGACGGCAAGCACACTGTGTTCGGACATGTAGTCGATGGGCAGGATGTAGTCAATAGAATCGAGCAGGGCGACAGGATAAGGAAAGTCAGCATAATCCGGGTCGGAGAGGATGCAAACGCATTTGACACGTCAGGAGAGGCTTTCAGCAACTACGTTCTTGCAGTGGAGAAGAAGGAAGAGGAAAAGAAGAAAAAAGAGCGCGAGAAGGTATTGAGGGAGATCAAGAACAGATACCCCGGTGCAATCACAACGGATACGGGCCTTATGTACGTTGTCGATAAGAAAGGGGACGGGAAGGAGAGCCCGAAGTACGGGGACTCTGTTACGGTGCACTACCTCGGGTACCTTTTGAACGGAATAGTATTCGATTCATCGATCGCACGGAACGAACCGGCGACGTTCAGGATCGGAGAGGTCATCGAAGGGTGGAACGAGGCTTTGGAGAGCATGACAAAAGGCGAAAAGAGAACCTTGATCATCCCTCCCGAGCTCGGGTACGGAGAGTACGGGTATCCGGGAGTGATCCCTCCGAACTCATACCTCGTATTTGAAGTTGAACTTCTGGATTTCTGATGGCAAGGAAAGAGAAAGAGATCGTATACGTCTGCTCTGAATGCGGGCATGTGGAGAGCAAATGGATCGGACGCTGCCCCGAGTGCGGCGGTTGGAATACCTTCAATGAGGAGAAAGTTGAGGGAAAGGAGGAGAAAAGGCAGCCTGTCATGGATGACCAGGTACGCCTTTTGTCCGATGCAGTGAAAGACGATGATCTCTTCGTGTCTTCCGGATTCGATGAACTGGACAGGGTGCTTGGAAGCGGAGTGATGATCCCTTCGTCCGTACTTGTCGGGGGCGATCCGGGGATAGGCAAATCCACGCTGATGCTTGAAGTGCTTTCAAATCTATCGGTCGAGGTCCCCCCTGTGCTTTACGTCTCGGGAGAAGAGTCTCCCGGGCAGATAAGGCTCAGGGGAGAGCGTCTGGGCATCAGGCTGGATAAGATAAACATCTCCTGTGAGACACGGCTTGAGAGGCTGAAGGATATAATTTCCAAACTTTCTCCGAAAGTCATGATAATCGATTCGATACAGACGCTTACCAGCGATGAGATCCAGTCCCCTGCGGGAAGTCCGAATCAGATAAGGACTGCAACGCTATCGCTTTCACTACTGGCAAAGAAGATCGGGTGTGCCGTATTTTTCATCGGACACATAACCAAGGATGGCTTCATCGCGGGGCCGAAGATAATAGAACACATGGTCGATACCGTCCTCTACTTCGAGAATGCAGACGGCGGCCTGAGGCTCCTGCGTGCAGTCAAGAACAGATTCGGTTCGGTTGATGAGATCGGGCTTTTCGAAATGTCGTCATCCGGACTGGCGGGTGTGAAGGACACGGGCGGGATATTCCTCTCATCCCGTGAGGATGGGGAGATTCCACCGGGTATAGCATTCACGCCTGTTGTGGAGGGAAGCCGCACTTTCATCGTCGAGTTGCAGGCATTGGTCGTACCTGCAAAAAGCGGACTGCAGAGGATATATTCCGATAAAGTCGAAGTGCAACGGGTAATGCGCGTAGCTGCGATATTGGAACGCCATGCAGCTATAAAACTGAGTGATTACGACATATATGTAAACGTCAGGGGAGGTTTGAAGATACGTGATGTGTCGATCGAACTGCCCCTTGCGCTTGCACTCTACAGCTCGAAGGAGAATAAAAGCATCCCGAGGGATTTGGCGTCGTTCGGGGAACTTTCCCTTGCAGGGGAGGTCTGCCAGGTGCCGTTTTTCGAGAGAAAAGCGAAAGCTGCCAGGGAAACAGGGCTTGAAAAAGTCCTATGCCCCTACGGAAAGGGCATTCTGAAGTCACGTGACATAGTGGGTGTGAAGAACATCAAGACTGCACTCAAGACAGCGTTTCTTCTTTGAAGTTAGATGATTGAGAGCAGCACTGGAAACACTATGAAGGTACCGAGCATGCTTCCGATGCTCGTTGCAAGAAACACAAGAAGTGCATGAAGGATCTTGTTCTTGTACCATCCTTTGATCGTCATCGCTTCGCCAGACATGTTCTCGAAATCCCTGACCCTTGGTTTTCTGAATTTCGCTTCAAGCCATCCTCCGAGCATGCCTACACCCAGTACCGGATTGAGGGTGAAGAAAGGCGCTGTAATTGCGCATAAGAGCATGTTCAACGGATGAGCGAGTGAAACAAGCGATGCAAGTAGCGTCATCGAAGAGCACGCTGCAATCCACATAAGGAATGCGCGTAATCCCTGCTCCCATCCGGAGAGCAATACGGAAACGACTACTATGAGGATGATCAGCGCCGGAATGAGGAATGAAAACAGTTTTCCCCAGGACTTTCCTTTGGGAATCTCATCGAGCTTCGATACGTCGCTCTCGATTTCCCCTTTCTCGAGCTTTTCAAGGGTGTTTATTATTCCTTTCGTGTGGCCTGCGCCAATTATTGCAACCTTGTTGCATCCTTCCGCTTGATAGATCTTGGTCGCGATGTACCTGTCCCTCTCGTCGATCAACACTTCCTTTACAGTCGGAAGTTCCTTTGCCATCTCGTTCATCATCGACTCGAGGCTGTCCTCTTTCTTGAGTGCCTCAAGCTCCTCCTCAGAGAGGCTTTCATTCGAGAATGCAGCGGATACGAGTGTTGCAAGAAGCTTCACTTTGTTCCAAAGCCCAGATTTCGCCCATGCGCGGCGGAACGTTGTCTGTATCTCCCTGTCTGCAAGCGTAAGGGGGATGTTTTTCTCGCTTGCAATCCGTGCAGCGCTCAATATCTCTTCCCCGGGCTTTACACCCGTTTCGCCCCCCATCCGCTTTTGAAACGATGCAAGGGCCGTGTTTGCGAGAAGGAAGAATCCCTTCCCCTCCTTGAGGACCTTTCCTATGTCCATGCTCTCCCAGTTCTTCTTGTCCTCTTTCGATCTCAACCTTGTCGCGTCAAGTTCGATGCAGATCCTGTCGGGATTTGTTTTCTCTATCGTATCTTTCACAAGATCCACGCTTCCCGCGGATACGTGCGCTGTTCCCACGAGTGTAAGGACGCATCCGTTCGAGAACGTTATGACGTGTAGTGTGTCGCTGATTCTCTCAACTTTCATTTTTCTTTTCTCCATTGAATGGCCTTAGTGCCTGCATGACGCATTCAAGCGTGTTCTCCTTCAGAATGCGCACATATACAGTCCCTTCCCCTCCTTTTATGGAAAGGATCTGCAAAAGGCTTGTTCCGAGCATCGCTTCCTCAACTATGTCCGGATATTGCTCGAAAAGGTACGTGCCTTCCGGGATGAAGAAATCCTCATCTTCCCTCCTCATCGGCACATCCCCTCTCTCTATCGTCTTTTTCTCTTCCTCGCTGGGCGGAGTCTTGAAACCCGACTTCACGTACTTGAGGTTTATCCCCTCGTCGGAGAAGCTGAAATCATATTGGATCGAGCATTCGCTTCCAGTCGGAGAGAGCAGGCACTTTTTCAACATCGAATTGAAATCCATCCCGACGCTCTTGTATCCGAGCGGATTGAAGAGCGTGAGTTTGAGTATCCGTCCAATCATAAACTTTTCACGATGTTCCTGACGAACGCGATCGTTCTTTCCAGTGAGTCTATCTCGATGTGTTCATCCACCGAATGGACGTCGAACAGGTTCGGCCCGATCGAAATGGAATCCATGCCTTCTATCCTCTTGTTGAGTATTCCGCACTCGAGTCCTGCGTGGATTGCAGTTACTACGGGATCCTTCCCATATGTCTTTTTGAATACTTCCTTGACTATTCTGAGGAACTTCGAGTCGAGGTTCGGCTCCCACTCGGGATAACCGTCGCCGAATACTGATGCAAAACCGTACTTTGCATAAAGCATTCCTAGTTTCCTTGCAAGGTCTTCCTTTGCCGATCCGATGTTGCTTCTGATTGAATTGATCAAAGTGAACTTCTCTTCATCGAGCGTGGCTATCGCGATGTTGTTCGATGTCTCCACGATCCCCTTTATCGCGCTTGACATGTGGTTCACTGCGTACGGGGATACGTAAACCAGTTCGATTATCTCCCTGCTTTCACCGCAATTCACAACCTTGTCCGCGTTTTGGATCTCCCTTATGGAAATCACAACGTTCCCGTCGGAGTGCTTCAACTCGTTCCCGACCTCTCCGTACACTTTGTCAACACACTTCGAAAGATCCCCGTCGGTCGAAACTTTCACGGTTGCACTTGACGGGATGACGTTCCGTTTCGTTCCCGCAGAGAACGAAGAGATTGCATAATCGTCATCAAACGATGAGAGGACCCTCGATGCGATCTTGATCGCATTGCCCCTCTCCTTGTGTATGTCTCCTCCGCTATGCCCTCCGAGAAGGCCCGAGACCGAGAGCTCGTAAGTATGGCCGAACGGGTTATCGACGTAAGTGACAGGGTGTGTACTCGTCATATCCAAGCCGCCTGCGCATCCGATGTAGATGATCCCTTCCTCTTCGCTGTCGAGGTTCAGAAGCAGTCTGGAGCGTACCTTCTCCTTGTCGATGTTGAACGCACCTTTCAGTCCGGTTTCCTCTTCGATCGTTATTATCCCTTCAAGCGGGCCGTGTTCGAGGCTTTCATCGGTGAAGATGTCGAGCATCATCGCTATCGCAATCCCGTTGTCCCCTCCGAGGGTCGTGTCTTTCGCCCTGATGATGTTCCCTTCCCTTATGATCTCTATCGGGTCTTTCCCAAAGTCGTGTTTCGATCCAGGGCGCTTTACGCATACCATGTCCATGTGTCCTTGGAATGCGAGGGATGGCGCACTCTCGTGCCCTTTTGTCGCCGGAACGTGGATTATTACGTTTCCAATCTCATCGCGCTCCGCTTCAAGGCCGTGCTCCTTGCACCATGAGAGAAGGAAGTTCCTTATCCCTTCTTCGTTTCCGCTCTCCCTTGGAATCCGGGAAAGTTCATTGAATATCGCACAAAGCTTTTGCTCCTTCAAATCGTCATACCACATATCAAATCTCCTGGTGATCATATTAGATTGTACCTTCTCGGTTTTCTTTGTTCCATATAGGCTGTATGCTGTTTGTATGGACATTGGCAATGCTTTCCTGATCGTCAACCCCAACGCCAGAAAGGGAAAGGGTAGGGAAGACGGCGAAAAGATCGTATCTTACTTCAGGGAACACGGGATCGATATACCCTGGAGGTACACTTCCGCTCCGGGCGATGCGTGGAAAATAACAAGAGACGCAATCGCTGAAGGTTGTGATACAATAATAGTTGCCGGCGGAGACGGGGCGTTGAACGAAGTTGTGAACGGCATAATGTTCTCAGGTCGCGAGGTACGATTGGGCCTTGTTCCGATAGGAAGGGGAAACGATTACGCGTTCTCACTTGGAATCCCCGGGTCGCTGTACGGCGCATTGGATGTGATCCTTTCCGGGAAAACACGGAAAGTTGATGTGGGGCTTGTTGAGAAGGACGGTGGAAAGGGAAGGTATTTTCTAAACGGGAACGGATACGGCTTCGAGCCGATGGTCAATTTCCGTGCGATGGAGTACAAGCATCTGAACGGGATAGCAAGCTACGTAGTTGCCTTCCTGGAGATGATGGTACATGTTCCCCATGCATTCAAAGTTGAAATAGAGCTGGACGGGGATGTGGTGGAGCTTGAGACGCAGCAGATCTCGTTCACTTTGGGAAAGAGGATGGGGTCGTGCTTCATGCTCGCTCCGAATGCAAGCATAGATGACGGGATGTTCGATTTCCTTGCCACGAAGCGTCCGTTTGGGAGGCTTTCCCTCGTATCAGCAGTATTGAAGTTCCTCAAAGGAACGCACGTGGATGACAAGAGGAATTTCCTCATCAAGAACGTGCACTCGGGTGTGATCAGGGTCTCTTCGGGTGATATCTATTCGCATGCGGACGGGGAAGTGGTTGCCCTCGGGGAAGGCAAGATCTTCAAAGTAAGCATCATCGAAAGAGGCTTGTCTATGTTCTCCATATGAAGTCAATAGGCGAAAAATTTAATATTTCTTCCGTATTTTCTTATATAGCTTGAGAAAAGTCAGAATGAAAATCGTTTGACTTTTAATTGGTCCAGTAATATCCTATATAATGCGATTTTAAGACAAAAAATGTAGGTTTCTTGTCGGATTCGATTGGAGAAGCAATGGTTAAAGACTTGGTTCCGCGAATACATTTTTATGACCAGGATTTCGTTGACATGTACGACAGAACCTGGGTTTGGATTGATGAGCTTTGGAAGGGAAAGGAAGATAATCCCAATTTCGAGGAGGGATATTACACCTTCGACAACTCGAACCACCTCAGGCTGTTCGATGCCATGCTTTCCTCACTCTTCCTGGTGTACAGCAACCAGACATACAGTCCGTACTCGCTTATTGATTTCTTCTACAAGATGCAGGAAGAGAATGGATTCATCGCAAGTGAATACGATATAGATACGCTCAAACCGATACTCAGCGAAGGCAATCCGGGAGGGCTTACCCTTCCGCTTCTCTCGTATGTGGAATTCATGTTCTACCACAAGATAGGCAACAAGAAGAGGCTTAAGGACGTAGTTCCATATCTTGAGAAATATTTTTCCTGGATGAAGGAAAACTACATGGATGAGAACGGACTGTACAAAGTCCCGTACGAGGCTACCGAGATGGGTAATCTGGAACGCCTCGGCGCTGTCTATACGGTCGACTTCAACGCAATGGTCGCCATTTTCGCGCTATACATGTCGGATATCGGGGACATTCTTAACGACAAAGAGCTTGCATTCAAGTACAAGAGGGTCTATTTCTCGATCAAGACGAGGATAAACTCGATGATGTGGGATCCCGGGACGAGGTTCTATTACGATCTTGATGCAAACTGTGAAAGGGTGATGAACAAGCACGTCGGAGCGTTCTGGACGCTTCTGGCTGAGATTCCGAACGACGAGTATGCCCTCTTTTTGATCGATCAGTTGAAGGATCCGGAAGAGTTCGGTACCGACAACCCGTTCCCGACCGTTCCGAAAAGCAGCAAGTTCTACTCCCCGGAAGGAAACGGATATTCCAGCGGGGTCGTGCCGTTTGCAACGTACATGATCGTGAAGGGTTTGATCAAATACGACTCGTTCGTGTTCGCAAGGGAGTGCTCGATCAGGCTGATGTATGACATCCTCGACACTTTGCACCCTGACCAGGAGGAGATGGGCGATGTGTGGGAGGTGTACAAGAGCGAAAGCGAAGGGCCTGCAGCAGGGAACAACAGGAAACGATACCTTCCAATGGTCGCATTGATGACGATAACGCTTGTAATCGAGAATATAATCGGACTTGATATATCGCTTCCAAGGAAGACTGTGTATTGGACGATGCAGAACCTCGAAGCGATGGGTATAGAGAAACTTTCGTTGAAGAAGAACAACATCACGATCCTCTCCAACAAGAACACGAGAGGGTGGGAGATAAGGCTTGAAAGCGAAAAGCTCTACTACTTTACGATAGAAGTCCTCGAAGAGGAGAAGAAAAAGACTCTGCCAATACCTTCAGGGAAGTGTTCAATGCTCATCGACAAGCTCTGATAGGAGGGTCGATGAGAAAGGTTTTATTGGTCATTCTCGCGTTGTTCCTTTTTTCTTCGTGCTCCGAAAGGAAAGAAGAAGGGAACATATTTCATGTCGCAATAACCCAGGAAATACCAAATCTGGATATCCAGGGAAGCTCGTCGAGAAGTACGCGTGACGCGCTTCTTCCTGCTTACGATACGCCGTTCGTGCTCTCTGATGACGGCAGCGTGATACCTTTGCTTGTCTCCGCATATTCGGTCGAGGGCGATACGCTTGAGATGAAGATATCGTCCGGAATTTTATTCCACGACGGGAGTGTGATGACCCCTCGTGATGTCCAAGACAGTCTCAACAGGTGGCTTTCCTTGAACAAAAACATATCCGATGCATTAGGCGGCGCCCGTTTCCACGTCGACGGGGAATCCATTATGATCGGGCCGGTAAGGGGAGCTGGAAACCTTCCGTATCTGATGGCAGTCTCTCCGGATCCTCCGGTAGTGATGCCCTCGAAGGTGATCGAGGAACTTGAAGACGAACACCTTCCTGTAACAAAGGTGATAGGCACGGGGATGTACGAGCTTGAGTCGTTCGTTCCCGGAAAGAGCGTTGAACTTGTCAGATCAGAACACCAGAACTTCGATAGAAAGCCGGCTTTCGAATCCCTTGTATTCGAGAGCGTGCCATCCCCTTCGATGAGAAGACTGGGGCTTGAGAGCGGACGGTACGACCTTATAAGCGAAGTGCTTCCGGAGGATGTTCCTGCATTCAGGGCAAACGACAAGGTAAAGCTTCATGAGCTTTCAGAGAGCGAATCCCTTGTGGTCGTGTACAACAAGGAATCCGGAGTGATGGGTAATGAGTGGATGAGGAAGGCTTTCTCCCTCTCTTTGGACAGGGAAGGGATACTTTACTCGGTATTCGGTCCATACGGCACTACTCTTGACACTTCATACATGGGAATGGGCGATTTCTACAACGGAGAGGATCCTTACGGAAGAAGGGATTTGGAAGAAGCGGAAAAGATACTCGAAGAGAACGGGTATTCCGGAGAGAGCGTGCGCATACTGGTACCCGATATGATGAATATGGAGGACGGGGCCTATACGATCAAGAGGAATCTGGAGGAAGCCGGGATCAATGCGGAGGTGATGGTACGAGACTGGGTCTCGTTCTTGTCTTTGCGCTCATCTTCAGACTCATACGACGTTTTTCTATCTGCATACGAAAGCGTTCCCCTTCCGCTTTTAAGGCAATACCTCGTCCCCGGATATCCAGGAGGTTTTGATGACGGTGGATATCTTGAGAAGCTTTACAGCGCAGAGGATGAAGAAAGCCTGAAGGAAGTCTGGAAGGATGCCGAGAGGTACTTCTTCTCCACGATCCCTTTTTCAGTGATCGGTCACTACGGGACCATATATGCATCGTCCGTGGATATTGATGGCTTGGATTTCTCATCGGGAAGGATTGATTTCTCTTCAATAAGGAGGATCTGATGAAGAGAAAGATCCTCGTCGTCGTTTTATCTTTCATCCTCACGTCTTTCATCGTATTCTCCCTCTCATCCTCGATCGAAGGGAATGCCGGGTATGCCCTCCTCGGGGATGATGCATCGGATGAGGCGCTTTCCGCAGTAGAGGATGTGCTAGGCATCAATAGGCCTTTTCCCATCAGATACCTCTCCTTCCTTTATTCATTTTTCACCCTTTCGTGGGGCAGGACGATAGACGGAGAGCTTGTATTTGATGCAATCTCAAACTCATTTCATGTTACTCTCGCACTCAGTATGTCTTCGTTCCTGATCGCACTTTCAATCGGAGTGCTTTTTTCTCTTTTGGATTCAAGCGTCAAAAGGCCGAGGTTCATTTTCACAGTCTCATATGCGTTCTTCTCATCAATTCCCTCGTTCGTACTTGCGATCGTATTCGTAATCGCTGGCGTCTCCCTCGGTTATAAAGTGCCGTCTTTCCAAGTGGATGGCCTTGATGCGTTATCAATCCCTTCTTTGGTATTGGGTATCCTCCTTTCTTTCCAGATAAGCCGGAACATTTCGTTTCATATGAGAAAGGAGAGATCTTCTTTTTATAATACAGGAATGGTTTCAAGGGGGCTTGGTGATCTCGGGATCTCGATTGCCCTTCTAAAGCCTGCAATATACTCATCCCTTCCTGTCATAGTCGAGAGCTTTGCAACGCTTCTATCAGGATCGGCGGTAATGGAGGGGATGTTCTCGCTTCCCGGGATAGGAAGCCTTGTGGTGAGCGCTGCGTTAAGGCGTGACGTGCCCCTTCTTTCCACAATATTGATGCTTGTCTCTTTGGCAATCTCGGTTTTGTATATCCTCGTCGATGTACTTTCCGGGGTATTGGACAGAAGGAGGGGGGATGCGCGCTGAAAGGAAGATCGGACTGCTGATGCTTTTTTTGATCGTTACATTCTCATCGGCCGCTGTCTTCCTATGTGGCGACGCCACTTACGGGAAGTTATCCATTCCGTCCATGACGCACATCTTCGGTACCGACAGGGAGGGCTTTGACCTTGCGTATATGACGGGAAAGGGCTTTTTCATCTCGTTTTTCATCGCATCCACTTCCACTTTGCTCTCGCTTCTTCTCTCGTTTCTCATCGTGTATTTTCACCATGGGAAGCATTTTGCATTTCTTTTCGATGTACTCTCTTCATCGCTGAAAAGCGTTCCACCGCTTCTTCTTGCCCTCTTTTTCATATCGCTTTCAAACGGTGGGATGCCATCTTTGATTCTTTCACTCTCTTTGTCGCGGATTCCGTCGCTCTCGCAGATCGGAATTTCGGGTGTCCGAAGCTTGGAGAGGGAGGAGTTCGTACTCTCTTCCCGTTCGATCGGAATGCCATGGCACATGCTTTTTTTCAGGCACATGGCAAGATATGTGGCCCCTTCGATGGCGAATCAGGGGATACTTGTGTTTTTCTCAACGATACTTGCAGAGTCATCACTTTCTTTCCTGGGATTCTCCGCATATGGATCGTCCCCGTCTTTGGGTTTGTTGATAAGAAAGGGGATGGAGTATGCGCTCTCTTATCCGCATCTGATGGCTTTTCCGTCCCTCGTGCTTTTTCTCTTCCTTCTTTCAGTTTTCCTTGTCTGGGACGGAGGGAGAGTAGTCGATTCTTCCGCGCATTGATCTGATCAGGGTAGTCTTGTCTGCGTATCCGAGGTCGCCTCCGATGGGTAGCCCCGATGCAAGCCTTGATATCTTCAAGCCCGGAACATCCTTTAGCATAGAGCGTATGTATAAAGCTGTGGTATCGCCCTCTTCCGTGGGGTTTGTTGCAATTATAACTTCCCTGACAGTTCCTTTCCGTACCCTTTCGTCGAGTTCCTTCAGCCTGAGTTTCCCCGGCCCCATCCCCTGGAGGGGATTGATGCATCCACCGAGTACGTGGAATAGCCCGTTGTATATCCCCGCTTGCGTTATCGTCATCACATCCTGAGGCTCTTCCACGACGCAGATCGTTCCCTTGTCCCTTCCTTCATCGTCGCAGTACGGGCATCCCGATTCGTCTATAAACGCTCCGCAGACCGGGCACAGAGTGATTCTTCTTTTAAGCGACAGTATTCCGTTCCCGAGGCTCTCTACAAACGAGGAGTCAGCCTTCAATAGGTAATAGCAAAGCCTTGTCGCGGACTTCTCCCCCATCCCGGGAAGGCGCTTGAAAAGGCGTACCATCTCGTCAATCGCGTTCAATTCCTCCAGCCTCCGGAAAGGACTTTCTCCTTGGTGTATGACTCTATTCTGTCTTTGATCTTCTTCGATGCATCGTTGAATGCAGAGAGCATCAACGTCTCGAGGGTGGAGACATCATCTTTCGAGACGATCTCCGGGTCGATCTTCACCGATAACACCTGGTACTCCCCGTTGACCGATACCTCCACCATTCCCGCACCTGCAGATCCGGTCGCTTCAAGAGTCTTTACCTCCTCCTTCATCCTGCTCATCTGGCTCTCCAGTGATCCCAGCTGTTTCATCATTTCGAACGGGTTTATGTTCATCTTCCTTCCTCTCCTTGATTTCGTATACTTCAGCCTGTTTGAATACTTGCAATATCCTTGCAACGTTCTCCGAGTAGGCTTTCTTTCTCGTCTTTTCAACTTGCACTTTTCCTATCGAGACCGTCAACGGGCTTTTGATCTCCGAAAGCGCTTTTGCTATCGCATTCCTTTTCTCGCTGACTGCATCGAATGCCATATCGCTTTTCGCCACGATGACGAGTTTTCCGTCCCGCTCGGTGATGTCGCACTTTGAAAGGGTTGTCGCGAGGAAACTTTCCTTGTCTTCCCGTATCCTCTTGAGTAGTTCATCAGTGGAGAACGGACGAGTGACATCCTCTATCGGGGATTTCTCAGTTTTTTTTTCCTCTGTTTTCCCGTAGCTCCCCCGAGGGGCAGGCACCGGGACGTACGATCTTTTTATCTCTACATTCCCGCTCTCGATCCCCTTCCTTATCTCCTCGATCTTTTTCATCATGTCCGCAGGATCCGTGATGAAACGTATCGAAGAGAGGCGGGAGATGAAAAGTTCAAGCTCGAAGCGCGGACTGATCGAATACCTTATGTCCCTGTAAAGGGAGAAAAGGGATTTGAGGATCAACTCGAGCATCTCTTTCGTGTACCCCTCGAGCCTTTCATCCTTCAGATCCTCCTCTGGAAAAGAAAGAAGCTCCCTTCTTCTTATCCCCTCTTTGTAGAAAAGGAGCGAACGGCAGAATTCCGACAGGTCCTTTATGATCTGGTTCTCCCCGATCCCTTTGAGAAAGAGCGCATCCAGTTCCTCGAGAGATGATTTCGCATCCCCTGAGAATGAATGGGAAAGAATGTCTATGAGACTCTGGCTTTCTGCCCCTCCGAGTTTCTCCCTTATCTTCTCAAGCGTTATGTGCCCTTCGGAAAACGATGCAACCTGATCAAAGAGGGTGTAGGAATCCCTCATCGATCCCTTGCCTTCTTTTGCAATCCAGTATAAGGCGTCCTCATCCGCTTCGATATAGATATCCTCGGCAGCGCTCTTGAGGCACTTTACAATGTTTTCTTCGGAGATCAACTGGAAGTGGAATTGCTGGCAGCGTGATCGTATTGTCTGGGGAACCTTCTGAAGTTCTGTCGTTGCGAATATGAATATGACATACTCGGGCGGCTCTTCGATGGTCTTCAAAAGGGCATTGAACGCGCTGATACTCAGCATGTGCACTTCGTCGATTATGTATATCTTGTAACGGGACGTCTGGGGAGGGAACGTGACTTCCTCCTTGATTGCACGCACCGCATCAACCCCGTTGTTCGATGCACCGTCTATTTCAATTACATCCACCGATCTACCTTCGGCGATCGAAATGCAGTTGTTGCAAACCCCGCACGGATGGGCGCTTATCCCCTTTTCGCAATTGAGCGCTTTTGCAAGCAGCCTTGCCGAACTGGTCTTTCCAACCCCTCTGGGCCCGGAAAAGAGGTATGCATGTGCGATCTTTCCTTCCTTGAGCGCATTCTCGAGTGTGGACACCACGAACTCCTGCCCGATGAGTGTTTCGAAGCTTTTGGGCCTCTTCCTGGTTGCCGTCACTTGGTAAGTCTTGTTTTCATCCTGGGCCATCGCGCTCTCCTTGGTGCGATTATATCATGTGGTGGAAAATGAAAAAACCAGCAGCAAATGGTCCTGGTCACATATGAAATCCACTTACCGTTGCTATCTTCCGATCCTGGCGGGGTTGGGCGGCTCATATTGCCTGGTATCTGCCACTGGAGACGGAGAGGGGGGGATTCGAACCCCCGATGGCTTTTGACCATACACGACTTCCAATCGTGCACCTTCGACCGCTCGGACACCTCTCCATGGAATGCATCCCATGATGCTCTTGCTACTTTACTTTCGTCAAGCCCTTTCTGTCAATCGTTTTTGTACTTGCAGAACCTCATTTCGGACAAATATAATTCACTGATTGTTATGAACATCAAGGAAATTGCGACCAAGGCAGGAGTATCGATAGGAACTGTTGACAGGGTTCTCCACAACAGGGGTAGGGTCTCAAAGGAAACTACAGAGAAGATACTCCGGATAGTACGGGAATCAGGGTATGCCCCGAACAAGCTTGCAAAGAGGCTGAAGGAGGGAAAGCTTCTCAAGATAGGCATACTTCTTCCTGCATTGGGAAGCGAATTAGGTTATTGGCAGCAGGTGATGAATGGAGTGAAGGAGGCTGAAGATGAACTCGGCGGCCTGGGGGTAGAGATCGAGAGCGTATTTTACGACAGGGATACCCCGGTCTCTTTTATAAAAGCACTCGACGAACTGGTGGATAAGAACATCTCTTCGTACGTCACGGCGCCGCTTCTTCCGGATATGATGGCGAAAGCCAAGGAGAAGTATCCTGACATTCCTTTCGTGTTCATCGACTCAAGTCTTCCTTCCATGAATCCGGTAGCGGACTTTGCGCAAGACCCGGTCAAGGCAGGCAAGACCGCAGCAAGGATGATGAATCTGATCGATCCCGGGATAGACAAGCTATTCGTGATACAGACTTACAGAAGCGCGTTCAACGGGGAGATGAGGGCACGCTCGTTCATCGATTACTTCGTCAAGTACAATCAGAATGCACAGATACAAAACATGTACGTGCGTTCTGAGGATATAGTAGGGCACAACCTTTCAGCGATCTCCTTCAAAAGTTCCGAGCGATGCGGTCTTTTCGTGGTGAACGACGGGGCGTGGAAGATCGCAGACCTGTTGGATGAAAAGGGGCTTTTGGACCAGTTCACGATAATAGGTTTCGACCTTTCCCCGGAGAACAGGGAAAGGCTTGAGAGAGGCAAGATCCATTTGATAATAGGTCAGCGCCCGTTCAGCCAGGGCTATGAGTCAGTGATGTTCCTTTACCGCAAACTCGCCCTCGATTTCGATCAGTACACGGAGTGTCTTACAGTCCCCATTGACGTCTATTTGAAGGAAAACATACCACGAGCAGAGCTTTGGAGATGACATCATTAAATATTTAAAGCAAATCGATGTTGATTTTTGTCTAAAGTAATTTATTTATTAACAAAGAGATAATAGGTCCGATAAAAAATATTTAATTTTTCTTGACGAATCGTTTTCCCCAACTGGATAATTTTAACTGTAAGCGATGTGTTAACGTACACGCAAAGAAAACAAAAGGAGATGGAAATGAAAAAAGTTGTTGCAGTACTTCTTGCACTCATGATGGTTGCAGGAATGGTTTATGCAGAAGATCTCATTACTGTCGGTTACGCACAGGTCGGCGCAGAGTCTGACTGGCGAATGGCAAACACGAAGTCCTTCCAGGACACTTTCACACCTGAAAACGGATATCAGCTGATTTTCGATGATGCCCAGCAGAAGCAGGAAAACCAGATCAGGGCCATCAGAAACTTCATCCAGAGGGAAGTCGACTACATCGTAGTAGCTCCTGTTGTAGAGACCGGATGGGAAACGGTTTTGCAGGAAGCATATGACGCAGGAATCCCTGTTATCCTTTCCGACCGTATGATGGACGTGTCCGATGAGCTCTATGTAGCTTGGGTAGGCGGCAACTTCGTAAAGGAAGGCGAGACAGCCGGACATTGGCTTGAGGATTACCTTGAGAAGCAGGGCAGGGCTGATGAGGACATCAACATCGTAACACTCCAGGGCACGATCGGAGCATCCGCACAGGTTGGAAGAACCGAGGGATTCGGAAACATCCTCGCACAGCATGACAACTGGCACATGCTCGCTATGCAGACCGGTGAGTTCACTCAGGCCAAGGGACAGGAAGTCATGGAATCCTTCCTCCACAGCTATCCGGATATCGACGTAGTCGTATGTGAGAACGACAACATGGCATTCGGAGCAATCGACGCAATCAAGGCTGCTGGAAGAACTTGCGGACCTGATGGAGACATCATCATCTTCTCCTTCGATGCAGTTCGTGCAGCATTTGATGCAATGATCGCAGGCGATTTGAACGCAGCATTCGAGTGTAACCCGCTCCATGGCCCAAGGGTGGCAGAGATCATCCAGAAGCTTGAGAATGGCGAGTCTGTTGACAAGATCCAGTACGTAGACGAGACATACTTCGACACAACCATGGATCTCGAGGCAATCAAGGCAACCCGCGCATATTGATCAATTTTCCGGGTTGCGTGGTAATTACGGGCGGCGTAATACCGCCCATTTTTCTTTCGGAAGAAAAAAAGGAGGAGCCCTATGGAAGAAAACGTCGTTCTCCATATGGAGGGAATCTATAAGACTTTCCCGGGTGTAAAGGCATTGCAGAACGTTGCATTCACCCTTAGGGAAGGTGAGATACATGCCCTCATGGGTGAAAACGGGGCAGGAAAATCCACACTTATCAAAGTACTTACAGGGGTTTATGAACTTGACGGGGGATCGATATACCTCAAAGGGCATGGGGAGATCGTCAACAAAAGCCCGCAGGATGCCCAGGATAATGGGATCAGCACCGTATACCAAGAGGTATGCCTTTGCCCGAACTTGAGCGTAAGCGAGAACATATTCATGGGCAGGGAGCCCAGGAAGGGCGGATTTGTCGATTGGAAGAAGATGCATGAGGACAGCAGGAAGTTGCTCTCCTCCCTCGATATAGATATTGATGTCACAGCCGCAGTCGAGAACTATTCGATTGCAATCCAGCAGATGATCGCAATTGCGCGTGCTGTCAGCACCGAATGCAAGGTGCTCATCCTTGACGAACCTACGAGCTCGCTTGATGATTCGGAAGTGGAGAAGCTCTTTTCAGTGATGACGAACCTCAAGTCGAAAGGGGTCGGAATCATATTCGTAACGCACTTTTTGGAGCAGGTATATCAGGTATGTGACAGGATAACTGTCCTCAGGAACGGACAGCTCGTGGGAGAGTATCCCATCAAAGACCTGCCGAGGGTCGAACTCGTATCGAAGATGCTTGGAAAGGACCTTGACGATCTTGCCGAGATAAAGAACATGAGGACTACAAAGCCGTCGGAGAAGGTCATTATCGATGCAGACAGCGTAAAGAGTGCAAAGATCAAGGAATTCAACATCAACGTGCACAAGGGAGAGGTAGTCGGCCTTGCAGGACTTTTGGGCTCGGGAAGAAGCGAACTGGTACGCGCAATCTACGGAGCGGACAAAGCGAACGCAGGTACCGTAACGTGTGCTGACAAGAAGGTCAGGAGCGGAAACGAGCTTGAATCGATGAAGGCTGGAATGGCTTACCTTCCCGAAGACAGGAAGAAGGATGGAATCATCCCCGATTTGAGCGTAAGGGAGAACATGCTCATAGCACTTCAGGTGAAGAACGGCATGTTCAAGCTCATCAACAAGAAGAACCAGGAAGAATTTGTAGACGAATATATAAAGATATTGCAAATAAAGACAGCATCCAGGGAAACCCCGATCAAGAGCCTTTCGGGAGGCAACCAGCAGAAGGTTATCCTCGCAAGGTGGCTTCTGACGAACCCCGAGTTCATCATCCTTGACGAACCTACGAGGGGAATTGACATCGGAACGAAGACCGAGATACAGAAACTGATCCTCCGATTCGCAGATGAAGGGAAGGGAGTGATATTCATCTCTTCCGAGATTGAGGAGATGCTCAGGACCTGTTCGAGGATGGGAATCATGCGCGATGGAAAGAAAGTGGGGGAACTCTCCGGGGAAGAGAACCTGAACGTCTCTTCCGTCATGAAGGCTATTGCAGGAGGTGAGAAGTGAACGGTGATTTGAAGTCGAGGCTGGGGAAGATCGTACATTACAAGCTGTTCCTCCCGCTTTTCTGCCTCTTTCTGGTCTTGATGGTCAATGTGATAACCACCCCGGATTTCTTCCATGTGGAAATCCGGAACGGAGTTCTCTACGGAAGGCCCGTCGACATAATAAACAGGGCAAGTGAACTCGTGATCCTCGCTGTCGGCATGACGCTTGTAGTCGCAGCTTCTGCCGGAACCGATATATCAGTCGGTGCCGTAATGGCGGTTACTGCAGCCGTGACGACGTTCTTCCTCTCCGGGGGTGAGATATCCGTAAACGAATACCAGTTCCCGCTTTTCCCGGCGATCCTTCTTGGAATAGGAGCCGGGGCATTGTGCGGTGCGTGGAATGGATTTCTGGTTGCGAAGATGCGTATCCAGCCGATGGTCGCAACCCTGATCCTGTACACCGCAGGGCGGGGAATCGCACAGCTTATAACAAAAGGTCAGATCACATACATCCGTGTCGACAGCTACCAGTACATCGGTAACTTCCTACCCGGGGTTCCAATACCTACTCCGGTATTCATTTCGATTGCCGTGGTGATTCTCGTCCAGCTTTTCGTAAAGAAGACGGCATTCGGCCTCTTCGTCGAAAGCGTAGGTGTGAACAAGGAAGCATCGAAGCACGTCGGATTGAAGTCTGTGATGATCATCTTCGCTACGTATGTATTTTGCGGTGTTCTCTCGGGAATCGCAGGGATCGTAGCATCCTCCAGAATCTATTCGGCAGATGCGAACAACATTGGATTGAACCTCGAATTGGATGCCATCCTTGCAGTCGCACTCGGTGGAAACAGCCTTGGCGGAGGACGCTTCAGCATCCTTGGCTCGATCATTGGAGCATATACTATACAGGCATTGACGACTACACTCTATGCAATCGGCGTAAGTGCAGACCAAATCCCTGTGTACAAGGCGATAGTAGTCGTGATCATAGTTTCGTTGCAGTCTCCTGAATTCCAACGCTACGTGAGGAAATTCAGAAAGAAGCTTGAAGCTAAGAAGGCGATCGGGGAGGTGACGGCATGAATTTGCTTGGAAAGAAAAAACTGAATCAGAACTCGTTCCTCCTGATAGTGACGATAATTCTATTCTTTGCGATGTACATTTTCGGATGCATCGTCTTCAGGGATCTGAATTTCGGACGTTTCCAGGTGTTCCTGAACTTGATGATCAACAACGCAGCCTTGATAGTCATCGCCTGTGGAATGACGATAGTGATGATCACAGGGGGAATCGATATCTCCGTCGGATCATTCGTGGCGTTAAGTTGCATGATGCTTGCGAACATGATGGAGAACCAGGGCGTCGGAGCCGTACAGGCGGTGCTCATAGTACTCGTAACGGGTGTTGTCTTCGGAATCGTACAGGGTTTTTTGGTCGCGTATCTGAACATCCAGCCGTTTATTGTCACACTTGCAGGAATGTTCTTCGCCCGCGGTATGACAGCGATCATAAGCCGCGACATGATAGCGATCAAGAACGAGCTTTTCACTTCCTGGGCACAGTTCAGGATCCGTTTCCCGTTCGGAGGCTATGTAAACAGACGAGGAAAGGTCATCGATCCGTACATCTATCCTACGGTCGTGATCGCATTGGTAATCCTTGTCATCACTTTCATAATCCTTCGTTATTCCCGTTTCGGACGCCGTTTCTACGCAGTCGGAGGCTCAGAACAGTCATCGCTTCTGATGGGTATAAACATCCGCAGGACCAGGTTCATCGCATATGTGATCTCCGGGTTCTACTGCGCAATCGGTGGAATACTCTTCTGTCTCAACACATGCTCAGGGTTCGTTGAACAGGCGAAGGGATTCGAGATGGATGCCATCGCATCGGCGGTCATCGGAGGTACTCTCCTCACCGGTGGCGTTGGAAATGTAATAGGAAGCTTCTTCGGAGTGCTTATCAAAGGCACGATCGAAACGCTTATAAACTTCCCGGGCGTACTCTCATCGTGGTGGGTGCGAATTGCAATCGCTGCACTTCTGGCATTCTTCATCATATTGCAGAGCGTATTGGGATCGAAAAAGGAAAAGGGTGCAAGGGCCTGATTCCAGGAGGTTGAATCAAAATGTACAAATTCTATTTCGTTGCAGGCAGTCAGGACCTGTATGGGGACGAATGCCTTGATAAAGTAAAAAAACACGCTCAGGAGATGGTTGAGACTTTGAACTCATCATCCCTCCTTCCATACAAGCTTGAGTGGAAGCCGACTTTGTTGACAAAGGAAGGGATTTACAAGTTTTTCGATGAAGCGAATTCGGATGAAGAGTGCATGGGCACGATTTTATGGATGCATACGTTCAGTCCTGCGAAGAACTGGATCAGCGGACTGAAGATCGCACGTAAGCCTATAATGCATCTCCATACCCAGTTCAACGAAGCTCTTCCATTCTCCACGATAGACATGGATTTCATGAACGAGAACCAGTCTGCCCATGGAGACAGGGAATTCGGCCACATAATGACGAGGATGGGAATTCCTCGCGAAGTGGTCGTAGGCTACTGGAGGCACAAGGATGTAACCGACCAGATCGCATCGTGGATGCATAGTGCGATCGGGATTGTCGAGAGCAACAACATCCGCGTGATGAGGATTGCAGACAACATGCGCTCTGTGGCTGTAACCGAAGGGGACAAGGTCGAAGCTGAGATCAAATTCGGATGGCAGGTAGATGCATACCCGGTGAACGAGGCTGTTGATTACATCAAGAGCGTAAAGCAAGCTGACGTGGATGCCCTGATGGATGAGTACTATCAGAAGTACGGCTTGATCCTCGACGGAAGGGATGAAGGGGAATTCAGAAAGCACGTCGAAGTACAGGCGGGAATCGAATTGGGCTTGGAGAAGATGCTTGTTGAGAAGGGATACAATGCGATAGTAACCCACTTCGGTGACCTCGGGGGCATGAAACAGCTTCCGGGTCTTGCGATCCAGCGCTTGATGGAGAAAGGGTATGGCTTCGGAGCGGAAGGGGACTGGAAGACAGCTGCCATGGTAAGGCTTATGAAGGTTATGGCGGAAGGAAAGAACACGGGATTCTTCGAAGACTACACATACAACCTCGTTCCGGGAAAAGAGGCGGTGCTTGAGTCACACATGCTCGAGGTATGCCCGTCGTGCTCGGATGGAAAGGTCTTCATCCGCGTCAATCCGCTTTCAATGGGCGACAGGGAGGATCCTGCAAGGCTTGTCTTCACATCCAAGGAAGGAAAGGGCATCGCCACCAGCCTGATCGACCTCGGAACCCGCTTCAGGTTGATAGTAAGTGAAGTCGAGAGCATAAAGTGCCCTGAGAAGATGCCCAACCTACCGGTTGCATCCAGCTATTGGAGGCCGGAACCTGATCTGCTTACGGGTGCAAAAGCGTGGATTCTTGCAGGAGGCGCACACCACACTGCATTCTCATACGACATCACTTCAAAGCAGATGCAGACTTGGGCGGATGCGATGGGAATCGAGATGGTGAGGATCGGAAAAGATACTACTATTGACGGTCTCAAGGACAGGCTGAGATGGAACGAGGCTTACTATGAACACCGATGATATCAAACGTGAATTGAAAGAGGGGAAGTGCTCGCTTGGAATCGAATTCGGATCCACGAGGATCAAGGCTGTTCTGATCTCAAGCGACAAGGATCCGGTGGCGGTAGGCACGTACGATTGGGAGAACCGGCTTGAGGACGGCGTATGGACCTATTCGATCGAGGATATACTCGACGGACTGAGCGGGTGCTATGCATCGCTTAAGAAGGATGTCAGGGATAACTACGGTGTGACGTTGGGAAAGCTTTCTGCAATCGGAATCAGCGCCATGATGCATGGTTACATGCCTTTCGATGCACAGGGGAATCTTCTCTCGCCCTTCAGAACCTGGAGGAATAACATCACCAAGGAGGAGTCGGAGGAGCTTACTTCCCTTTTTGCATACCCGATACCACAGCGCTGGACGATCAGCCATCTTTTAAAGGACATCAAGGCATGCCGCCCGTACCTTGAGGTGCTCGATCATGTGACGACACTCGCATCCTATGTGCATTTCATGCTCACAGGGTGCCACGTGATCGGAATAGGGGACGCATCCGGCATGTTCCCCATCGACGTTGATGGAAAGTGTTATCAGAAGAAGGCTGCAGACCTCTTTGACAAGACTTATCTTGAAGGAAAGTACTCATGGAGGATCGAGAGCGTTCTTCCTTCAATCCTGGTTGCAGGAAAGGAAGCGGGAAAGCTTACAAGCGAAGGATCGTTGCTTCTTGACAAGGATGGCGATCTGGAGAGCGGCGTTCCGTTCTGTCCTCCCGAAGGGGATGCGGAGACCGGGATGATGGCGACAAACGCAGTGAAGGCAAGAAGCGGAAACGTATCTGCCGGAACGAGCGTATTTGCATCTGTGGTACTCGAAAAACCGCTGAGGGCAGTCTATGGCGAACTTGACATAGTGACAACCCCTGACGGCAGGCAGGTTGCGATGGCTCACAGCAACAACTGCACGGGAAGCTATGACTCATGGCTTCGCATATTTGCAGAAGTGTTGCAAAAACTGGGCGTTGAGAAGTCGAAGGGGGAGCTTTATGACAAGGTTCTCTCATCTGCACTTGAAGCTGCCCCTGATGCTGGCGGAATAGTTTCCTGTCCGTACATCTCCGGCGAGCACATCACCGGATTCTCTTCGGGCTGTCCGTTTGTACTTACCCCCGAGGGGTCGTCATTCACCCTCGGAAACTTCATGCGATCCGAGCTCTATTCGTCCCTTTCCGCGATGCGTATCGGCCTCGATATCCTCTTTGAGAAGGAAGGTGTCGTGATTGACATGCTCTCCGGGCACGGTGGATTCTTCAAAACCCCTTCCGTGGGGCAGAATATAATGGCTGTAGTGACAAAAACTCCATGCAGGGTTCTTTCGACTGCGGGTGAGGGAGGTGCGTGGGGAATCGCGCTCCTTGCATCCTACATACACTCGACAAAATCCCTTGAAGACTTCCTGGATGACGAAGTGTTCAAGCATGCAGACAGCAGCATTGTCTACCCGAGGAAGGAGGATGTGGAAGGTTTCGAGAGGTATTTGGAGAATTACAAGAAGGGACTGGCTGTCGAGAAAGCGGCGGTCGAGGTTTTCTGTTGAGGTGATGGAATGTACGACGAATTAAAGGAAAAAGTACTTGAAGAGAACCTGATGCTTCCCCGATTGGGCCTCGTTACGTTCACTTGGGGAAACGTATCCGAGATAGACAGGAGAAACGGGGTTTTCGCGATCAAACCAAGCGGAGTCGAGTACGATACGATGAAGAAGGATGACATTGTCATAATCGACCTTGAGGGAAACAAGGTCGATGGCAAGCTCCGTCCCTCTTCAGACATGCTCACGCATCTGGAGCTTTACAGGGCTTTCGAAGAGATCGGGGGGATAGTGCATACCCACTCCCCATATGCAACGAGCTGGGCGCAGAGCGAGAGGGAACTTCCATGTTACGGAACGACGCACGCAGATACGTTCTACGGTTCTGTTCCACTTGCACGTTTGTTGACCGAAGAAGAGATCGAAGACGGGTACGAGAAGAATACAGGGAAAGTCATCGTGGAAGTTTTCGAAGGGAAAGATGTGATGGCTGTCCCCGCAGTACTCTGTTCCCATCATGGCCCGTTCAGTTGGGGAAAGGATGGTTTTGATGCCGTTCATAACGCAAAAGTGCTTGAAGAGTGCGCAAAGATGGCACTATATACCATCATCCTTGATAACAAAGCAAAGGAAGCACCTGACAGGATCAAGGATAAACACTACTTCAGAAAGCATGGAAAGGATGCCTACTACGGGCAGAATTGACACTTGGCCACGGAAACGTGGCCTATTTACTTTCCACGTACTTCCCAAGAAATTTCCATAGGCATGCAAAGTAACCCTCCGGATCGACTTGTACGGAGTACACGTGCCTTGCCCCTTTGACTATCAATAGCTCCTTCTCACCGGATTTATTCTCATATAACTCGTATGCCATGGTCGTTGGGACGAACGTGTCTGCACTTCCGTGTATGAAAAGAACGGGAATGGTAGTCTTGCTCATCGCGTCCCTTGGTGATTTTCGTTTGAATGAGTAGTGCGCAAACAGCTTCGAGTATAAGTTTACGATGTCAAGAATCGGGAATGGCGGGAGGTGGAAAAGCTCTTTCATCTGGAGTGCAAAGATATCATATACCGATGTGTATCCCGAATCTTCTACGATCGCACGGACGTTTTCGGGGCTTTTGTAAGATGCCATCATTGCAGTTGCCGCCCCCATCGACTCTCCATGGAGTACCACGTCAGTAACGCGTTTGTTCTCTTTGATCCATTTTATCCATTCGAGAATGTCCAGGGCATCCAGCACTCCCATCCCGATGAACCTACCCCCGCTTTTCCCATGCCCCCTGAGGTATGGGAAGAAGAGGGAATACCCTTTCTCGTAGTACTTTGCACCAATATCCTTCATCTCCTCCGGGCTTCCCGTGTAGCCGTGGATGAGTATCACGAGTTTCCCCGATCGGTTGGGAAAGAATTCCCCATAGAGTTTCACTCTGTCGCGGGCTTGTATCTCAAGTTCCTCGTAAGGTGCGTTTCCAAGTATTTTCCTACGGGCTCGCCTTAGTGCGAGTTTGTTCCTCTTTCTGGTTTTTTCCATGTTCTGGTCGATCCTGATTTCCTTTCTCTTTGCCGGCTTATGGGTATCTTTCCTTCCGATTGCAAAGAAAAGCAAAGCGACGGGCATTGCAACCAGTATGATTACGAGGATTGGAATGAGTAGTGCCATGTATCGAGCCTAGCTGTTTTGAGTACTAATTGCAATCTTGAAAGGAATTACTGGAAAATACGGCACTTGACAAGATCGAAAATGTTTACATATTATTATAAAGCTTGCTTTGGAGAGATGGCCGAGCGGTCGAAGGCGCTTGTCTTGAAAACAAGAGTGGCGCAAGTCACCGGGGGTTCGAATCCCTCTCTCTCCGGATAAAGAAAGCATTTTGGAAAGGTGCGAGAGAGGCCGAATCGGGCTCCCTGCTAAGGAGTTAACCTGGTAACGGGTTCGGGGGTTCGAATCCCCCCCTTTCCGAAAGTTGAGACTATAGCTCAGCTGGATAGAGCATCAGTTTGCGGAACTGAGGGTCGGAGGTTCGAATCCTCTTAGTCTCGTAACCTTGGAGAGATGTCCGAGAGGTCGAAGGAGACGGACTCGAAATCCGTTGTAGTGATTATTTGCTACCGAGGGTTCGAATCCCTCTCTCTCCGAAAAATATAATCCATCCAGTACTCAAAATGTTCCCCTCCAGTCTTTTGAATAAGTAGTTCGAAAGGTATAATGAATGCATGTTCAAGTGGCCTTTTGGAAAGAGCGGAGAGACGAAGAAGGAAAAGGAAAAAGAGAAGACTGTATACGTAATCGATGAAAGCTACAGTCCACATGGCCTTGCCACTTGGTGTTATTCGGTCTTGAAGGAACTCTCTCTATTCGGGCCGAGGCCCTCCCTTTCCGATTCATCGCGTGAATTTGCTGAAAAGCTATCTTCCATCTTCTCGTCTTTGGGCGTTGAATCCCGTACCGAGTGCTTTTCGGGAAACAGGGATGGCATTGCGGGACTTTTCAGGATAACCCCGTTGTTCCTTGCTTTCTCATCCGCATTTCTCCTTTTGGGGTTGCCATATCTCTCGCTTTTGTCTGTTCTGTTTCTTCTTTACGCGTTTTATAAGAACATCGTGAGGGGAGAGGATTTCATTTTCTCAAGAAAGGGTGATGGGAAGAATGTGATCGGGGAGATAAACCCGACAGGGGATGTTGGATTTACAGTCATGCTTTCAAGCCACCTTGACAGCGCTAAAGTCGAGGAGGGGATCGGGCTACGGAAATCGAGCTATCTGGTCATTTTCTCGATTGCATACTTTGCCGTCCTTTCCTTTTTCCAAATACTTCACGAGATTCTCGTAGGAAGCCTTTTCAGATTCAACGCTCCTTCCGTAATCAGTGCCATATTCATCGCGTTCGGAATTCTTCTCACAGTTCTTTCCTTCAGAGTCAAAGAGAAGGGGGAACGGTATTCCCCGGGGGTGGGTGACAACCTTTCAGGGATTGCAGTCACCCTCGCCATCCTGAAATACTTTTCGAAGAAGAAGCTCCGATCTGTGAGAGTAATGGCATCTGTATTTGACGGGGAGGAGGTCGGATCATTGGGTGCCAAAGCGTATTTCAAAGGAAACGAAGAGAAGATCGATGCGCTTATAAACATCGATTCGATCTACTCCGAAGATGACCTGTATCTGATGAAAAAAGATGGTTTCGGGTTTGTCCAACTCGATAAGAAGCTCTCTTCTGAGCTATCATCCCTTCTTTTTGGAATGGGCTACAAGGTGAAACTTCAAGACCCAGGGTATATGTTCTCCACAAGCGACGCATCGGCTTCCGCCCGAGCTGGCATTCCATCTGCAACGATCTCATCGATCGCACCCGGCGTGGATAACCCGTCGCATTCGGATGATGACGTGATAAGCGCTGTATCAGAGTACGCACTGGAACGGGTTATCGTGATGATCATGAAGTACATCGAGGGAAAAGACAACTTATAGCTTTTCAATGCGGGTCTTTCCCTGCCCGATATCCATGACCTCTTTTTCAAATTCCCCGAACCTTCTTTCATCGAGCGTGCAAGTGAACGTTACGACGTCCTCCATCTTCTCGTCTTCGATTTTCACGCCGTATTTCTCCAAAACCCTTTTGATCGGAGTGAAGTGTGTGTACGGGAATACAAGGAGAAAATGCACAGGTGTCACCAGTTCGATCCGTTCAACCTTCCCGAGCACCTCTTTCGTCGCATCCGAGTACGCTTTGACCAATCCTCCTGTGCCGAGAAGCGTTCCTCCGAAGTAACGGACTATGAATACTGCGATGTTGGTCAGTCCGGAGCCTTTCAGAACTTCCAGTGCAGGGCGCCCTGCCGTGTTCTTCGGCTCCCTGTCGTCGGACGAGGAGTACATCGTTCCCGCTTTTCCCACGACTGCAGCGTGCACGACGTGCGTCGCCCCCGGGTGCTCCTCCCAGACCACGTGTACATTCTCCTTCACTTCCTCTAGCCTGGATACAGGGACCGCGATTGCGATGAACCTCGATTTCTTTACCTCAATCTCCGCTTCAAATCTCTTTTCTATCGTTTGCACGCTACCTCCAGTTGTGCAGGAACGCATTGTCACATCCACTTTCCATATGCATCTTCATGGCTAACTCATCCAGAAGGGCGAACTCATCCTCATCAAGCGTGATTGAAGAGTTTGCGAGCCTTGTTATCGTCGCCTTGTCGTGCGCTCCCAATACGATTGCGTACGGCGAATGCATCTTTGAAAAAGAGAGTGCGACCTCATCTTTTTCAACACCATGCCTGGTTGCCATCTTTGAGATGTTGTTCATCACTTCGTCGAACAATGAACGGGCCTTTCCTTCATTCCAGAAAAGAGGCACGCTTTTTCCGTACAGTGCGCCGAATCCCATCGTCCCGTATGAAATGACATTCACTTTGACTTCATCGTGTTGAACGTACCAGAACGGGGAGAGCATCTCCTCCGAGTACGATATCTCGAAATCTTTTGCTGTCTTCAAAAGGAGTTCGGGTGGGAAGTTGCTTACCCCGATTGCCTTTGCCTTCCCTTCATCCTTCACCTCCGAAAGCGAACGGAGCGCATCAAACAGCCTCTCATCGTTTGAAGGCCAGTGCAACAGGAGTATGTCGATGTACTCCCTTTTGAGCCTTTTAAGTTCGCTCTCGACCTTTTTTCTCAACGAGGGAAGGGGCATGACTTTCGATATCACAGCCAGATTCCCGTCCTCTTTCAGCGCGGAGGAGAGGATCGATGATGCATCGGTGTACGAGTACGCAGTGTCAAAAAGGGTTATTCCGCACTTTATCGCACACTTTATCATACCCCTCATCTCTTCAGGGCTCTTTCTCGAGTGGAATTGGCTTTCCGATGCATTCCACAGCCCGAGTGCAAGTCTACTCATCATCTTCCGGGAATTCGACTTTGCCGTCTATAAGGGTTTCCCCGTCGAATATGAAGTACCCCTCGATTTTCCTACCAGATAGCGCATAGGGAAGCCACATCTCGTCGTCCTCCCACATCTTCGAGTAATCGAGTGATGAAATATCCTGCCAGAATGGTATTGTTTCATCAGTCTCTTCCATCAGGGATCCCGACCATGAGTATGTGATGAATACATACCCTGTCATCGTCAATCCGTCCTTGAACTGGAAACGGAGGGTACCGAGCTCCACGATATCTTCCTTCTTCACGTCCAGTCCCGTCTCTTCCTTCGTCTCCCTTACCGCAGCCTCGTACTTCGTCTCCTCAAGTTCTATGTGCCCGCCGGGACCGTTCAGAAGCCCTTTTCCCATGCCCCGTTTTTTCTTGATCAGGAGAACTTTTCCGTTTTCCTTGTCTATCACGTACATAAGCGTACAACGCTCTTCTCCGCTCCAGTTGTCCCAATCTATCTCCGAAACCTTCTCTTTCCCGGCGTTATTTCTTCTCATCTCATCTTCGCTCTCGACCTTCCCTGGCTTCTTCTCCTCTGGTTTCTCTTCCGGATATTTCTCGTAATAGCAATCAATGCAAAGGTTCTCATCGCATCCTATCCACTGCTTGTAATCGAGTTTCTTTCCGCATTTCGTGCACTTTCTTCTGAAAGGGAAGTAATACTTTCTGAATATGTATAGCATCAATATCCCTATAGCCAGTGCTACGTATTCAGCTACCGGGGGAATGGCGAAGTGTTCGATTGCTATCAACACTATGTATACGGTGAGGTACCAGCTCGCAAGAAGGAGGATCGCCCTCCTCTTGTCGTTGCTTCTTTTCATTTTCCTTTGTTCGATGTTCATCAAAAGGATGAGGATCATCAAAAATGTGAATGCCTCTCCGAAGAGGGCGAGTATTCTGTATTCTCCATGCATAAGGAAAGATTAAAGTCTTACAAGCTTGGTTGCAACCGGGATGAGGGAATCTTTCCAATCGGATGGAGTAGGGTTTAAGATATTGACATCCATAGGAGGTTTGAATGGGCATTGCTTCATACATCGATCATACGCTTCTGAAAGCCGATGCAACGGCAGAAGACATAAGAACGCTCGTAAACGAGGGGCTCTCGTATTCGTTCCACTCGGTTTGCGTCAACAGCTCGTGGGTGGGCTATGTGCGCTCTCTCATCCCAAGCGAGAGCACATTGAAAATAACATCGGTAGTAGGTTTTCCGCTTGGCGCGATGAGTACGGAAGGCAAGATCGCAGAGACAGAGGCGGCTATCCGGGATGGCGCGGATGAGATAGACATGGTAGTGAACATCGGAAGAGTCAAAAGCGGAGATATTGATTACGTCGAGAGGGAGCTCTCGCTTTTAAGGAAAGCTTCCGAGGGTCACGTGTTGAAAGTCATCCTTGAAACATGCCTTCTGACAAAGGACGAGATAGTCAAGCTTTGCAAACTTGCGGAAGTGGCGGGCGCTGACTTTGTAAAGACAAGCACGGGCTTCTCCATAAAAGGTGCAACCCCTGAGGATGTTGCGTTGATGAGAAAGAGCGTCTCGGAGCGCGTCAAAGTGAAAGCATCCGGCGGCATCAGAAGTTACAAGGATGCCCTTCTGATGATCGAGTGCGGAGCTGACAGACTCGGGGTATCAAGCGGGGTGAAGATCGTGGAGGAAGAGAAGAAAGAGTCATGAACTCTTTGCTCTACACGACAGAGAGCGCTCCCGATGGAGTCGGTTTTTCACTCTTTTCCCCGGTGCATCTTCTCATTCTCTCGATATGCATCCTTCTCTTTTTCCTTTTGGGGCGTATATACGCAGGAGCAAGCGATGAAAAGCGTAGGAGGATGCTCGTCGTAATTTCGGTCCTCCTTCTGTTGGACGAGGTGGTGAAGCAAGTGCTGTTGCTTTCGACAGGGCAATGGGAATGGCAATACCTTCCGCTTCATTTATGCTCCGTCGACATATTCATCACTTTGATCGCCACGATATTCCCGGATAACAAATACCTCAAAGAGTACTTGTTCGGAATTTCGATGCCTGCAGCGATGATGGCAGAACTCTTTCCGTCGTGGACGGCCCTTCCGCCGTACTCTGTGATGGCGCTTCATAGCTTCTCGGTCCACTTCCTTCTTGCGCTTTATCCGATTCTCCTTCTCTCGGCTGGATTCAGACCGCGGGGGAGGAACTTGTTGCCGTCGGTGGTTTGTGTTGCCGTCTACATGATCCCCATTTATTTCTTCAACAAGCGCTTTGACACGAACTTCATGTTCATAAACGGGGGAGGAGAGGGCAATCCGCTGAGTTTCGTGGAGAACATCGTAGGCCCGCTATATCTACTTTTCATACCTTTCATGGTCGCACTTTACTTGTCGATCCAATACAAGATCACGAAAGTGCTGCAGAACAGGGCCTTCGGAGTCGTTGAAAGCTATTCCTGATCGGTTTTCCCCGGGTTTGCGTGCATGTTGTACGCAATCTCCATATTCCCGTTCTCTTCGTTCCTCGTCCTCTTCTCTCCGTTTGACACGCTGACTATGAGCCTGATGAGGTCTGCAAGAACTTCATCCGGGTCTTCGCGTGTGATGCGCGAAGAGTCGAAGTCTATCCAATTCGGTTTCTTTTCGCTCAGTTCCCTGTTGCTTGCAATCTTTATCGTAGGCACCGGTGCCCCGTACGGAGTGCCTATTCCGGTGGAGAAGAGTATCATGTTCACTCCGGATATAGTGAGTGCAGTCGATGTCTCGGCATCCGTCCCGGAGGATGCCAGGAGGCTTATTCCAGGCATTTTCACGACTTCGCCGAATTCCAATACGTCGGTTATCATCGATTGTCCGGCCTTTTGCACGGCCCCCATCGATTCCTCCTCTTCCGTGCTTATCCCTTCGAGTTTCAAAAGCGGGGATGCTTCTCCCTTCTTCTTTCCCTCCCTGTCGAGGAATTTCCTGTAGCGTTTCGTTAGCTCGATGACCTTCTCCCTCACGCTTTCATCCTTTGCCCTCATCACAAGGTTTTTTGAAGAGCCGAGCATCTCGGGAACTTCGGTGAGAATCAAGGAGGAGCCTTGAGCGGAGAAGTAGTCTGCTGCTTTTCCGATGAGCCTGTTTGCAGTGATTGATGAGAGCGCATCGGATTGCCCGCACTTGAGTCCGATGACGAGTTTTGAGATCGAAACCGAGGTTCTCTTGTCGCCCTTCATGCACTCCGCAAGCTCTCTCAAAAGCTTCTTGCCCTCTTCAAACTCATCCGCGATCGAATCGGCGTAAAGTACTCTTACCCTCTCTCCAAGGTAATCTGGAATCTTTCCAAGTATTTGTGAAATCACATCCCTGTCTACTTCGAGTGCTGCCAGGAGAACCCCTCCGTGGTCAGGGTGGGTTATCATGTTTGTAAGCATGAGTATGAATTTCTCATCCTCTCCGAACTGACTTTGTGCATGCGCATGAAGGAATGCGTGGACTTTATCCTCAATGCCAAGTTCCCTGCTTCCCCAGGCTTCAAGCTCCTTTGAAAGGACGTTCAGGTTCTGGGAAAGTGGGAGGATCCATATCGAGTTCCTGATTCCGATCTTCCCGTCTCTCCTGAGGTATGCGTTTATCAAAGGGATGTCGTGGTCATTCTCTATGTTTTGGGTCTTGAATGGAAAATCCCCCGCATCCTCTTTATCCGAAAGGTTCGTGGTCATGTTGAACGTATGGACAAGTTCCCCTTTCTGGATGTCTTTCGTGGCATGTCCGATCGGGATTCCGTATTTGATTACATCCTCACCTTCGTGTATGTCGACCAGCGCGACTTTGAAGCCCTGCGGGATTTCCGAGAGTATCGTGATAGTGTTCTCCCCGTCTTTCTCGACATCCCCTTTCACCAGTTCCATCGTTGCTACGGCAACGTTATCGCTTTCTGTAAGTTTGTAAAGCCGTTCCATATTCTATACCTTCGGGAATTTTAGGAAATTTGCCATATTCGTGCAATAATTGTGGCTATAGGCTATCATTCTTCCGGAGGCGTCTGATGAAAACTACATATGAAACACTTACTGATAGTGCTCGATACATTTCTGATGCGATCAATTCCGATTCTCCTGTGATTGCGATCGTTTTGGGTTCTGGCCTTGGGGATTTTGCAGAGAGGGCAGAGGGAAAGATTGTAATTCCTTACAAGGATATCCCGCACTTCCCCGTTTCCACCGTCAAAGGGCATAGGGGTGTACTGGTCTATGGAAGGGTGTCGGACGTTCCCGTACTGATGATGCAAGGGCGCTTCCATTTCTACGAGGGCTATTCGATGGATGAGGTTGCATACCCTGTAAGGGTTTTTGCGCGCCTCGGCATAAAGAAACTTTTCCTTTCGAACGCGGCAGGTTGCATCAACAAGGATTGGAACGTAGGCGATCTGATGCTTATAAAAGACCATATAAAGCTCGTGATGGATTCCCCGTCCCGCTCACTTGATGATGATGCGATAGGGCCAAGGTTCTTCGATATGTCCGATGCATACTCGAAAAGCGCAAGGAGTATGGTGAAAGAGATTGCAAAAGCACAAGGACTGGCGCTACGGGAAGGGGTGTATATGTTCTTTTCCGGGCCGAACTTCGAGACGCCCGCGGAGATAAATGCAGCGCGCATCCTCGGTGCCGACGCCGCCGGCATGTCTACAGTCCCCGAGGCCATTGCTGCAAGCCAGATGGGCATGGAGACGCTCGGCATAAGCCTGATGACAAACATGGCAGCAGGCATACTTGAGAAAAAGCTGGACCACAAGGAGGTCCTTGAGGAAGGAGAGAAGGCCAAGGAGCGCTTCTCATCCCTCCTTGAAGGAATAATCAAACGATGGTCAGAGTTTTCTGACTAACGAGGAAAGCCCTTCCGCGACTTTGTTTATGATCTCTCCCGGCCTGTTTGGCATCATCACTCCGTCCTTATGCACGTAAGGAGGGTAGTCGATCGTCTTGAGTCCCATCATCCGGGCCCAGGTGGAGACGCTTATTACTGCAGTCATCGCATCCTCGTAGCTTACCAAGCTGGTTGCAAACGGGTAGTAGTACTTCCCCTCAAGGCTTTTTTTCTCATACAAGGGCCATGTCTTGTCCAAAAACACTTTCTCTTCGTTCGTGGGCATGCCGAACCTGCTTGGGATTCCAAGCATTATCAAATCTGCGTTCAGTAGCTTCTCGTTGCTCGCTACCGGAAGGTTGAATATCTCTTCGTAGTATTCGTTGACGTCGTTTCTTTCCGCTGCCAGAAGGTGCAGGTCCTCATCCTCGATCCTGTACATCCTCGCATCTATTCCGTTGTTTGCAAGGCTCTCCTTGAATGCTTCCGCAATGAGGTAGAGGTTTCCCGAGATCGAATGAAAAATGATGTTGGCGCGCATTTGTTGCCTCCTTTTTGGAAAAGTATAAGCCAAAACAAGCTTGAATGCTCCTTTTTCCTATGAAAGTATTGTGTACTCATCGATGGAAAGCGAAAGCATTTCCCCTTCCTCCCGCTTCTTCCGGGATGAAAACGATACCCTTGCGTTGGTCTCTGAATTGTATGCGACCATATGATACCCGTTCTCCTCGGGCGTTGAGAACGCAACCCTGTACGAATTCCCGGGAATGACTGAAAACGACTTTACGAGTACGTACCTGCCTGTTTCTTTCAGCGTGGTACGTAGCATAGGTACGTCATAGCCGTCCATACGGAATATGTTCTCGTATCCGAAAAGCTCGGCCTCCTCCTTGGTCCGAGGGGTTTTGTACACTTCAGGTAGTTCGCCTTTTCCGATCACCCTTCCATCCTTTATGAATATTATCGATGAAGTGAGGTGCAGCGCCTCTTTCCTCGAGTGCGTGACCATCAGTCCGCTTTTTCCGCTTTTCTTGATCGTTTCGTTGAATTCCTCTTCTATTTTTCCCTTGAGTGTATCATCAAGTGCGCTGAAAGGTTCGTCGAATAGAAGGAAATCAGGATCTGTAAGGAGCATCCTCCCGAGAGCCACCCTCTGTGATTCTCCCCCGGAGAGTTCAAACGGATATTTCTCCATCAGATGGCTTATCGAGAGCATATTACCCATCTTCTCGATTCTCCCGATCTTCTCCCTCTTTTCTTTGATTCTGCTCGTTCCTTGGTAAAGGTTCTTCCATACATTCATCGTCGGAAAGAGCGCATAGTTTTGGAATAGAAATCCGATGTTCCTCCTCTCCGGAGGGATTGAGATTCCTTTTCTTGAATCAAAAAGTACTTTCCCGTCCAGTTCGATGTACCCTTCGTCAGGATCGCTTATCCCGGCAATCGCGCGCAGCGTGAGGCTTTTACCGCTCCCCGATGGTCCGAAGAGGGAGGTAAGACCTTCTTTTGTTGAGAATGAGACTGAGAGGGTGAAGGCGGGTAGGTGTTTTGTTATGTCGACTATAAGTTTCACTTCCTCCCTTCCTTTTTCTTTCTGCTCTCAAGGAGGTTCACTGCAAAGAGAACCACCACCGATATCGCGACGTTTACGAGCACCCATTTGTACGCAAGTTCGTCGTTTCCTATCCTCCAGAGCTGGTATACGGTCGTAGAGATCGTCGCAGTGTGCCTGGGCGTGTACCCGACGAGCATGCTTGTCGCCCCGTACTCACCCAGCGCACGTGCAAATGAAAGCACGATCCCCGCCAAGATACCGTCCTTTACCGATGCCAGTTCGATGTGCCAGAAGATGAAGCTCTTCTTCAGCCCGAGCGTTCGTCCCGCTTCCCTGAGCGTCACGTCAAACGATTCGAATGCACCCCTGCTTGTCCTGTACATCAGGGGGAACGAGACTACAAACACCGATATTATCCCGCCGTACCACGTCATCACGAACTTTATCCCGTAGTCCTGGAGGAAAGCACCGAACGGGCGCTTTGTGGAGAATATCAAGAGGAGGAAGTATCCGATGACGGTAGGGGGAAGCACCATCGGAAGCGTGAGTATCACATCGAATATTCCTTTCAGGATCTTCGGCATCCTCGATATATGCCATGCGACGAATATACCTGAGAAGAATACGAGGACAGAGCTGAAAAGCGCTATCCTCAGTGAGTTATAGAGAGGGAAGAGATCCATCAGAATGCCGGTGAGAAGCCTACGCTTTCGAATACTGCCATCGCTTCATCCCCCTTGAGATATTCGAGGAAAGCCTTGGCCTCTTCCTGGCTCTCGCCGCTGTTGATGACTGCTGCAGGATAGATCACCGGTGAGCACATTCCCTCTCTTGCGCTATCCACTACTTCAAGTCCCGCGCTGAATGCATCCGTTGCATAGATTACTCCGCAATCGACTGCGCTCTCTGAAACCTGTACCTGTACTTCCTTCACGTTCGAGCAATATGTGATCAACCCTTCGTTTGCAAGCTTCTCCTCATCGAGGTTGTAGTACTTCAATATCTCGCTTGTGTACTGCCCCACCGGAACGTCGCTGTTACCCATGGCCATGAAGACATCGCCGCTTCCAAGCCTCCTTGCTAGGTCATCAAAGCCCTCTATTCCCTTCGGGTTTCCCTCTGGAACTGCAAGAGTGACCTTGTTCTCCAAGAGGTCGCATCTCGTGCCTTGCACTACGAAATCCAGTCCGGTCGGATTTGTACTCTCCGCATCCAGCTGATCGACCTGCTTTTGCCCTGCAGAGATGAAAAGGTCGCATGGAGCGTCTTCCTCTATCTGGGTTTTAAGCGTTCCTGAAGAGTCGTAAGTGGATGTTATCGTTATTCCGGGGTTTGCCTCTTCGTACATCGGGATGATTTTATCCATAGTCTCGGTGAGGCTTGCCGCGGCAAATACCACGATGTTATTCTTTTCACTTGCGTCGGTATCTCCGTTTGCAAACAGTGTGGTTGAAAGAAGTGTTGTCAAAATAAGAACCAAAACAGTTTTTTTCATATTTTAGTCTCCTTTCCACAGTCCATGACGCACCCAGAGAGAACGTCAAGTCCGTGTTTCATTATCTCTTTTATCGAGTTCAAGCTCTCCCTGACCGCCCTTGGGCTTCCGGGAAGGTTTATTATCAAGGTTTTCTTATATATCCCGCTTACTCCGCGGGAAAGGATCGCGTGCCCTCCGTTCTTCCTGAGGTATTCGGATATCCCCGGGACAAGCTTCGTAACTACCTTAAGCGTTGCTTCCGGAGTTACATCCCGTTCTGAAAAACCTGTGCCCCCTAATGTGAATACGACGTCGGTCGAACCCGAGTCCGCTATCTCTCCAAGTTTTTCAGAAAGCATATTCTCCTCATCTGGAAGTATCTCGTATCCCGAGATTACGTACCCGGATTGAGTAAGGATATCGATCGCCTCAGGCCCGCTTCCATCCTCCCTTTCCTTCCTGTACGACCGGTCGGAGACTGTGAGTACGAACGCCCTATACATCGGCTCCTCCTTTACCGAAGGAACAGTTCGGGTAATGGCATACAGGGCATGAGAGGCATAGACCGCCGTTACCAAGGGAAGTTATGAATTCCCCCGTTATCCTCTCGCCTGCCATGACGTGTGGAAGTACTATGTCGAATACAGTGCGCTTCGAGTACATCACGCACCCGGGAAGGCCCAGTATCGTGGTTTTTCCAAAGTAGGCGACAAGAAGCATCGCCCCAGGAAGGACAGGGGAGCCGTATGAGACAACCTCCGCCCCCGACTTTTTGATCGCACCCGGCGTTCTGTCATCCGGGTCGACCGACATCCCTCCGGTGAGGATTATCAATCCAAGGCCCTCTTCCTCCATCCTCTTTATCTCTTTCACTATCTCATCTTCGTCATCCCCGGGGTATGCATGATCCACCATCTTGGAACCAAACTCAGAGAGCTTTTCCTCGATCACAGGGGAGAACGTATCGCTGATCCTCTTCTTCTTGATTTCGTTCCCTGTCGTAATAAGTCCGTAATCCATCTTTGCAAATGGTTTGACGGATATGATCTTCTCCCCGGCTGCGATCTTTTCAGCTTCCCTCATCTTCTCTTTGCTTATCACGAGGGGGATTGCGCGCATTCCTGCAACCTTGTCGCCTTTTTTGACTGGAAATCCGCTGACACGTGTTGCGATCATCATCTCCCCGAGTGCGTTGATCCTGTCGAGTTTCCCAACGTTGACTTTCAACAGTCCGTCGATTTCAGCCGTCAGTTCGATCTTTCCTTCGCTGACTGCCCCTGAGGATAGATTCTCACCTTTCGTGATTCTTTCAAGCACTTTCGCAGCGTCATCCTCGTGCATCATCCCTTCGTCCAGTTCGAATACGTATATGTGCTCTTTTCCGATGTCGAGCAACCTTGGGATATCTTCTTTTGTTATCACATGCCCTTTCTTGAAAAGGACACCCTTCCTTTTGTCTTTGACTATCTCTGTCATGTCGTGTGGGATTACACACCCGACGCTCTCTTCAGTCTTGATGAGTTTCATGATTTGGATTGTAACACCATTATGTATTTAAATACATATAGGGGATAGGAACTTTTCAAGTCACTTCGAAAGACAATATTTTTCCCGACATCTGATACTTTCTGCGTCAATCCTTTTGAAGTCAATGATATACGCGACTTAATAAGTTTTTAACAAAAAAGTTTGCATTCTCGCATCAGCTGTGAGAGAATATTAATGTTCAATTCTGTACTGATACTTTTTTCCGCATACAGAGGAGATGTTCCCAACAGGGACAAGGAGGTTGCCGCTGGAATCCAGCGGTTTTTTTATTTCAAAAGGCATGATATAATTTCCGCTATGCCGAAACTTCTTGCTTTGATTCTGCTTTTCCCGCTCCTGTTCTCATGCCAAAGCGTTGGCACCGGAATGGGAAGTATTGAGATCGAACCGACTCTCAATGAAGTGCAACCAAGCACGATCGAGAGTGTGGAGGAGGAGTTTGCGGAGAGCATAAAAGTCGTAGAAGAACCCCATGCGGAAACAGGTGAGGAGGAAGTCATATCCACGAGGGAGCTTGTGGAGAGGATAAACAACATCTCTTCCGGAAACAAAGCTCCATCTCTGACTGAGGAAGAGGTTGTGATTGAGACAGAACCTCGGGATCTTGCTGGGGAAGTTCCGGTTGAGGGCGTGGTTTTAAATGAGATCCCCCGTGAGCTGCCTGAAACTGCCCCGGGGAATGCAAGTGAGATGCGCTGGATGGATCAAAGGCTTGACGACCTTTCATACATGCTCCTTTTCGAGTTTGCCCTGATCGTAATCCTTTTCACTGTCGTATCAATAATCCGCGGGCATTCGTACGGTGCGCTATCGATCGTATCGAGCATCGTACTTTCGCTGCTGTTCACATCACTGCCGATTGCCATTGCCTCGTATTTCCTAGGCTGGAACAACTATTTCCTATTCTTCCTGATCCTTCTTCTTTCCTTCTTTGTCTTCCGTTCCCATAGAAAGCACTGAGAGAGGGGATAGCGCATCGATTATCCGGGTTTGGAAGAAGAACCAATCAAGCGCGGAATCCACGGCCCCTCCGAGTTCGCCCTTCCCTGTCGGATCGCATTTCCTGATCCTGACTTCCGCACCGTTCTCGTCGAGCATTCCATTTATCTCTTCGATGAATTTGTCTGGCATTGAGGATATGTCTCCGGTGAGCACTATGTGATTCACATCGAGCACTTCCGAAAGGGTGAGGGATGCAGATGAGAGCACCCTTAGGTTTTCGTAGAGAAATGCAAGAAGATGCTTTTCCTTCATCAGTTCCTTTTCTGAGACAGTCAACGACAGTTCCTGAGCCTTCCCTTTCAATGCGTATGTCGAGAAATATGCCTCAAGGCACCCTTCGTGCCCCATTTTACAAAACCTTCCCCTCTTGATCCTCATGTGTCCGATGTTCGGAAGTACAAGTTCGTTCCCATCCCTTGTAAGAAGGCCCGAGACTTCATCGGAAAGCTCCAAAAAGAGTGTTCTTCCCAATTCGCCATTTCCAATGAGTTCCTTCTCAGAGCGTGCCTGGCTGAATATGCGCCTTCTGATGACGACTGGATATCTGGAGTGGAAATCCATATCCCCGTCTTTCGATATGTATATCCCGAATACCCGTTTCCCCGATGCCATCCTCGATACGGATGAAGCCATCTTCTCCTCGATATCCCCGTCGGATGAGAACATCTCCATCCTGAGTATCCTTCCCCTGATGTCCCCTGACACTCCGATCACGTTTTCTTTCTGGAAAGAGAAAACGATTATGATCCCGCATTCCTCGTCAAGGCCGAGTCCGATGGTCGGCCGTCCTTGGGAACGAAACACCTTCCCTTTCTCTTTCACCAACCGGTCCTTGATCAGTGAGTCGACGATCTCGGATATCGATACTTTGTTGATTCCGAGTTTTCTCGATAAATCGACTCTGCCCATTCCGTCGTTTTTCCTGAGGGCTGAGAGCACTTTCAATCTGTTTATGTACCTTGCATTGTCAGGACGGGAGAAATTCATACCCCGATGATAGCATACAGAGGGGTTCGTAAGCATTCCTTTCTTTTCCAATTTGCCGTTTTCAAAGACTGTAGCTATCTTTTTACATGCGAGGTGAAACATGGCGGAAAAGAAGTTCAAGACCGAAGTTGCCGATTTGTTGCAGCTGATCATACATTCCCTTTATTCGAACAAGGAGATATTCCTCAGAGAGCTTGTGTCGAACGCATCCGATGCAATCGACAAATTGAGGTACCTTTCCCTTACGGATGAGAAATACAAGGACGAAGGCGGGGAAGGAAGGATAGATATAACTTATACCGAGAGTGTACCGAGGACGTTGACGATCAAAGACAACGGACTTGGAATGGACGAAAAGGAGCTTGAAGAGGATCTTGGAACGATCGCATCAAGCGGAACGAGGAAATTCCTCGAGGCCCTGAAGGAAGGGGATAAGAAGGACAGCAATCTCATAGGGCAGTTCGGAGTTGGTTTTTACTCGGCCTTCATGGTTGCAGACAAGATCGAAGTAGTCAGTAGGAAAGCCGGAAAAGAGAAGGCATACAAGTGGACAAGCGACGGTAAGAGCACGTACTCGATCGAGGAATCAGAGCGCGACGGGCATGGCACTACGATAACCCTCCATCTGAATGAAGAGGGTGTGATGTATGCAAACAGGTATGAGATCGAACGCCTGGTAAGAAAGTATTCGGATCATGTGGCATACCCGATCTACCTCGAGTATGACAAAGTCAACTACGATTATGAGCACAAGGATGAGAATGGCGAGCCGACGAAAAAAAGCGAGCACAGGATCGACAAGATCAACTCCTCATCAGCACTTTGGAGAAGACCAAAGAGTGAGATAAAGGATGAAGAGTACAAGGAGTTCTACAAGAACAACTATTATGACTCAGAGGATCCTTTGTTCTACATCCATACCAAGGCAGAGGGTGCGGTCGAGTACACGACGCTTTTCTACATTCCTTCGAAAGCCCCGTTCGATATGTATTACGCCGACTATACCCCGGGAGTGAAGTTGTACGTAAAGCGCGTTTACATCACAGATGATGACAAGACGCTGCTACCCACGTACCTGCGCTTCGTGCGCGGTGTGATCGACAGCGAAGATCTTCCTTTGAACGTCTCAAGGGAGATCTTGCAGGAAAACAGGATCATGGCGCAGATCAGAAACGGATCAGTCAAGAAACTTCTTTCCGAATTCAAGAAGATGAGCGAACAGAACCCGGAGCTCTATACGAAGTTCATAGCCCAGTACAACAGGCCTTTGAAGGAAGGGCTTTACAGCGACTATGCAAACAGGGATGCGCTGATGGAGCTCGTACGTTTCCACTCGAGCAGCGTCGATGGGTATGTATCGCTATCTGAGTACAAGGAGAGGATGAAGGAGGGGCAGAAGGCCATCTACTACATCACAGGAGGAAAGGAAGAGACTCTGAAGTCCTCACCGCTTGTGGCTTCATACAAGGAGAAAGGGTATGAAGTCTTGATAATGGATGACGAGATCGATGAGATCGTGGTAACCCAGCTTTATGAATACAAAGAGCTTCCATTCAAGGCTATAAACACTTCCGGAGCGCTTGACGAAGAGAAGAGTGATGAGGAGAAGAAGAAGGAAGAGGATAAGAAACCCCTTCTTGAAAAGATCAAGAAGGCACTTGACGGGAAAGTCAAGGATGTCGTCTTCTCGACCAGGCTTGGCCAGGACACCCCTGCGTGCGTGATAATGGACGAGAACGATCCTTCGGTGAGGATGCAAAGGATGCTCAAGAGCATGGGCGGGGATGCCCCTGAGGCGAAGCCAATACTCGAAGTGAATGCTGAATCGGATCTGGTCAAGAGAATCGAGAAAAGCGATGAAGATGAGCTTGTCGGAAGGCTTTCAAGGGTACTCCTGGGCAATGCGATGTTGCAAGAGGGGCTGATGCCGGAAGATCCTGTGGGATTCTCAAAGGACCTCTCTTCGCTTCTCTAAGAAAACACAAACGGGGCTTTCGGACCCCGTTTGCTATTTCTTTCCCAATCCGATGAGGAATATCTCGAAGCTGTCGTCGCGCGATGCTTTCGGCTTGAATGCTTTTGCCTTCGCATATTCCTCCCTCATCTTCTTCAACAGTTCTCCCTCCCCTCCGCCTTGGAATATCTTGATAACGAGGTTGCCCCCTTTCTTGAGCTGTTCGGATGCAAGGTGGAAGACTTCCTCTGCAAGTCGTTCGCTACGGGAGGTGTCGACGGTTCTGTTTCCCGTAGTCATCGGAGCTGCGTCGGAAAGTACCGTGTCGTACGGCCCGAGCTCCACGAGCCTTGCCCTTACTTCCTTTGAAAACGCATCCCCTGTGATCTCTGTGACGGTCGGGGGCACGGGATCGAGGGATAGGGGATTGAGGTCAACGGATACTATCTTGCCGTTCCCTTTCAATAGCTCGCGGTGTGTAAATAGCGTCCACGATCCAGGGGCCGCCCCCACGTCCAGAACCTTGTCGCCGGGTTTGATCAGGCGATGAGCGTTGTTTATCTCTTCAAGTTTGTACACGGAGCGTGCAGGATAACCTTCCTTGTGGGCTTTTTTCGTAAAACTGTCCGCCTTGTCTCTTCTTGAATTGGCCATTACTCCTCCTTTGGGGAAAGTTCTGCAAATAGTACTGATACAAATACCAATACAGCACCGAGTATCTCCCTTCCCGTCATCCGTTCTGCTATAAGTATAGCCCCTCCGAGTGCGGCAAACACACTCTCAAGGGAGAGCACGAGGACTGCGTTCTGTGGCTTTACATATTTCTGCCCGACTACTTGGAACGTGTACGCAATGCCGCATGAGAACACGCCGGCATACCCGATCGGAAGCCATAACGCTTTCAGTGTTTCGATCGACGGGGCTTCCACGATCATCCCCGGGAGTGTCAATAGCCCTGCAAAGAGGAATTGCAATTGGGAAAGAAGGATTCCTTCGATATCCTTGCCGACTTTGTCTATAGTCAGTATATGAAATGCAAAGAATAGGGCGCATAGGAGCAAGAGGAGGTCCCCCTTGAGACTTTCATTGCTTCCTCCGCTTGATAGAAGGTATAGCCCTAAGATCGAACCGAGTGCGGAGATCCATATCGCTTTCTGTATTTTCTTTCCGCCGAGGAGGGAGATGAAGGGAACGATGATGATGTACAAACTGGTGATGAATCCACCTTTCCCTGCGCCGGAGTATGAGATGCCGGCCTGCTGGGTGACTGTCGCAAGTGAAAGGCACAGGCCAACGAAGAAACCGCCCTTCAGAAGCTTTTCCATATAAGTTCCGTCACCTTTGTGCGATTTGATTATCGGATAGGTGAACGGTATTAGTACCAGGGCGCCGATGAAGAAACGTATCGAGTTGAACGAGAACGGACCGATCGAATCTGCTGAAACGGACTGGGCGACGAAACTCATGCCCCAGATGAATGCAGTAAGAAGTAATAGAAGAATTGCGTTTTTTTCTTTCATAGATTATTCCCCGGGAAAACGAGGTAAGTGTATTTCCTTTCCTCTTTCGTGTGCAATCTCCCTGGTACATTGTTTTAGCGGAATTTATCAGAAAAACAAAAGGCAATAAAAATGCATCGTCGGATTGAAAAGGGGTGGGAGAGAGGTCCGACGATGCTGTGTTCAATTTTTTTCACACATTTCAAAGGAGGTATGAAAAAACTGTTGCTCTGTACCTGTAACATGCAATACGCGTGCCAAGTGCAAAAATCACACAAATCAAGGGTTTGGGGCGCTATTGAGGTGTGAAATTTTTTCACTTTGTATATTTTCTGCACTATTTCTGTATGCCTGATCAACGCAGGAATACGAATGCGTAATCCGTTTCCCTTTCTGTTTTGCCCCAGAAAATAGAAAAGGCGCCGGATCTGATGCCGACGCCTAAGCTAAAAAAGGAGGTTGAAAAAACTGTTTTGCTCTGTCATTTGTTAATGCGCAAGAGTCGTGCCAACTTCAAAAAAACAACCATATTTCATGTTTTTCATGTCAGTTTTGATGTGCAATATATTCACACTGCGAAAACATGTCACCACGAATAGTCATCTGCCGAGCATTATCACTTCCCGTCCGTGGGAATATATCACGTTCTCGACTTGGATCGGGTTGTCACTCATGTCAGCGTTCTCGCCATCCATCAGCACGTACCACTTGCCGTCTATCGGGAGGCTGAAATACCCCGCTTCCCCTGTGTATATCAACTTGATCGTCTTGAAGCGCTCGTGTTCCTTGTTGTCCAAGGTTATCGTGACGGTCTTGTTCGATATTATCGTGGACTCGAGGATCCTGTCCTTTGCCTTCTCGCTTTTATCGAGGAGGCAGGGCATTTTCTTTCTCATGCGCATCAATCCTTTGTAGTAATCGACAAGCACTTTGAAATCCTTTGTACGCTGCCAATCGAATTTGTTTATGAAAAGAGGGGAGTTGTATGAGTTCTTAACCCCAAGTTTCGTTCTTGCAGCCTCCTCTCCGGAGAGCATGAAGATGTTGCCCATCATGGTGAAGTACAATGCCGCAGCAGCCTTGTTTGCCCTTATGATGTCTGGATCGAGCTTCAAAAAGCTCTCATTCTCACTAAGTGCGCCCACGAGTTTGTCCCAAAGGGTCCAGTCATCGTGACTCGATACATAGCATATCGTCTGGCTTGGTGCTTTTGTTGAGAATCTCCAATCCCCGATCGACCATCCGGATACTGCATTCCTCCAAAGGTGCGGTTCGACGTTCCCTCCGCTGACGAATCCCTTTGCGTGGAATTCGAACGAACTGCCCTTGATCATATCCCTGGTGGCATCGCAGAATGCCCCGATCCCAGGGCTTATGTATTTAAGCGCCCCTTTGTCCGCAGGGTATGAGCCTTCTTGGAACGGAGTGGAGCCTGCGCCCCATGGCTCTCCATATACCAGTTTCTCTCCCTTGCCGTATATGTCGTCGAGCTTTGCTCTTATCGTGCTCATCAAATCGGTGTCCAGAAGCCCCATCAGATCGAATCTGAATCCATCGATGTGGTATTCCTTCGCCCAATGTAAGACCGAGTCGACTATGTATCGATGCACCATCGGACGCTCTGATGCGATGTCGTTGCCGCATCCCGATCCGTTGGATGCGCTTCCATCCGGATTCTGTCGGTAGAAATACCAAGGCTCTGTTTTGAAAAGATTCGAGTCAAGGTGGTATGTGTGGTTGTAGACTACGTCCATGATGACCCTAAGTCCCTTCCTGTGTAGGGCCATGATCATCTCTTTCAGTTCCCTTATTCTGACTTCCCCGTGCGTCGGATCTGATGAGTACGATCCCTCCGGTACGTTGTAGTTGACCGGGTCGTAACCCCAGTTGAACGCTCCGTCATCGCCAAGTTCGTCAACAGAGCCGTAGTCGTAGATCGGCATCAATTGCACGTGCGTGATCCCCAGGTCGGCAAGGTAGTCCAATCCCGTCTTGAAGTTCTTGTCGGTGCTCAGCTTCGTACCGCTTTCTGCCAGCCCGAGGTATTTGCCCCGCTTTTCCTCGCTTATCCCGGAGAACTCCTGGTATGTGAAATCCTTCACGTGTATCTCGTATATGATGTTCTCTACGCTCTTTTCGGGAGCCTTGTCATCTTCCCATCCCTCTGGATCGGTGCGTTTCAAGTCGACCACCATCGATCTTTCGCCGTTTGCCCCCGATGCGACCGCGTACGGATCTCCCGCCCTGTACGTCGTACCGGATGTATATATCATGTAGTCATAGTACGTTCCGTCGAGGTTTTCGTCGAAAAAAGCTTCGAAGTGCCCGTCCTGGTGCTTCTCCATGTTTCTCTCTTCGACCGGATCGGTCCAAAGCCCTTCCGAGAAGAGACGGAGGATAACGCGTTCTGCGCTGGGTGCCCAGAGATAGAATCGAGTAGTGTTTCCGTCGAGCTTTACGCCCAATTGCCCCGCATAGTATGGAAACTTTCTGAAATCATAACCCATCCAAACTACTCCCAGTCAGTCTCCTGACCTGTTTCTCTCCCGCCTTTTGACATCTAATAGATTCTAATATCCATCAATCGTTTTTGGCAATAACTATTCAAAACCACGGACAATGAAGGTTTTGATCAAAATCCGAACGAAGAAAGGTTTGAAAATTTGGAAAAATGCAAATTCTTTTTAAGAACGCATACCCTAACTAGCTTGGAAATAAAGAAATATCAAAGAGAAAAATCGCATTTGTCTTGTTTCAATATTTACATTTTCTCCAATAGTTAATACATTGACCCTAGGAGAGGAGGAATTTCCAAATGTCCAAGAATACTGAAACACTCAACAAGAAGCTTCTTCAGGCTGCTGTAAGCGCCACGAAGGCTCGTGACATCAAGGATCTTATCGAGAAGGGTGCTGATGTCAACGCACATAACGAATGGGGTCTCACACCCGTGATGCTCGCAGCACAGTACAACCACTCTGTTGCAGTACTCAATGCACTCATCCAGGCTGGTGCAGACATCCATGAGGCTGAACCGAAGTATCGTTCAAACGCACTTCACCTTGCTGCAAACTCAAGCAAGAACCCGAAGGTGATCGAAGCATTGCTTTCAGCTGGTGCGAACATCGATGCAAGGAACTACCTCGGAGAGACTGCACTTATCATGGCTGTCAATGGAAATCCTGAGACAAAAGTGACCACCCAGCTTATCAAGAGCGGTGCAGATGTGAATGCATGCGATTACCAAGGCCATTCCGTCCTTGATTATGCGCGCGTACAGAAGAAGACATACGTAATCAATCTTCTCAAGGAACACGGCGCTTGCTGAGCCTTTTACGTATGGAGAAAAGCCCTCCTTCCCGGAGGGACTTTTTTTCACCTTTTGCCCCAGAACTTGTCGAAATACAAAGTGGAGTAGTGCTCTTCTATCACGGGATTTGCTGTAACTGAGAAGTTAAGCGCCTTCCCGTCCTTGCCCACATAGCTTTCGACTTTCCTCTTGTAGCCCATCTTCTTCGCATGCTGGCTCATTACGGATAGAAGCCTTAGAACCTTTTCCCGTCCGAGCGTTATTCCCCGTTCGAGGTTTGGAATCTTCCCTTCTTTCCACTCCTCGACTTTCATGGCATCGAGGTATTTCAATGCGATCAGAAGGGAGACGGGGGAGACAGAGCCAGTCTCGTCGACCTGTCTCTCCATCTCTTCCTTTATTTTGTTTTCAAGGTTTTTGTCGTTCATTCTTCTCCCTGATGTACCTATCCATGTTCTCCGCAGCCTTTTTTGCATAACTGACGGCATCAACTACAGTCTTTGCCCCAAGTACGACATCGCCTGCAGCGAACACGCCTTCAAGCGTCGTCTCACCTTCGTTGTCCGTTATCAAAAGGCCGTTTGAGGCAGCTTTCAATCCATCGGTCGTATCGACAAGTTTCGATTTCGGCCCTTGGGAGATCGCGATTATAGTGCTGTCGGCTTTGAAGAGCCTTCGCTCCTCCTTCCCGCCTGTTATGTGTCCCTCTTCGTCGAACGTGTTCTCGACCATCACCGGGCCTTCCTCGGTTATGATCTCCGGATGCATTCCGAATACGAGTTCCGCCCCGTCGAGTTTCGCGTATTCCAGTTCGTCTTCGTTTGCGCTTGCTTTCAGACCTCGGGCAAAAAGAGTAACGTTTCTCGTTCCCTTTCTCAAGAGGGTGCGGGCAACGTCGATTGCTGTGTTGCCCATGCCGATTATGGCGACCGTGTTCCCCACGTCATAGCTTTCGGGATTCTTGAGGTAGTCGATTGCGAAATGCACGTTCCCGAGGCTTTCCCCGGGTATGCTGAGTTTCTTGGGCCTCCAGACTCCCGTTCCGATGAATATCGCCTGGTAGCCGTCACGTAGGAGGTCTTTTATCTCCAGAGCCCCGCCTATAGTCGTGTTCGGCCTTACCTTCACCCCTGCTTTCTTCAAGATGACTTCGTATTTGTCCAAAAGCGATTTGGGAAGTCTGAAGTCGGGGATTGCATAGCGCATTATCCCTCCGATCTTGTCTTTCGCGTCGAATATCGTGACGTTGTACCCTTTCTTCGCCAGTTCAAGGGCGATCGTCATTCCCGCAGGTCCAGCCCCGATGACTGCAACCATATACCCGTTCGGTTTCTCCCTTTCGATCTCGATCTGTTCAAGGTATGTCTCGGATATGTAGTTCTCTATTGAGGAGATGTGTATCGGATTTCCTTTCTTTCCCTGTATGCAATGTCCTTCGCACTGCTTTCCGTGGTCGCATATCAGGGAACATACAGCAGAGAGGGGATTGTTCTCAAAAAGCATCTTCCCCGCTTCATGCATCCTGCCTTCCCTGACGTAGCTGATCATCTGTGGGATGTTCGTCGATATCGGACAACCTGTAACACACATCGGTTTCTTGCATAAATAGCATCTTTCGGCTTCTGCCAGTACATGTAACGTCATAGCAAAATGATATCATCTGTAGTCGATCTGAACTGGAATAATTGATATGCAAAAATGCCAATAAAGGATTGATACAAGATCAGTTGCCGGTAAAACGCAAAAAAATCCTCCACCCGAGGTGGAGGAGCAGCGTCCAAGGGCTCAAACGAGCTCTTTCTCGACTACTTTGTCATTTATTTCCTTTACTTCCCTTTCGATCTCCTGAAGCACTTCCTCTGCGATATCCTCCAACTTGTATGAAGTTACCTCCCCCGTGCTTCTGAGCTTCACTTCGACTTTTCCCTCCTTGAGGCTTCTGTTGCCGATCGTGATCCTGATCGGAAGTCCGATGAGGTCTGCATCTGCGAACTTCACTCCCGGGGATTCCTTCCTGTCGTCGTAAAGCACTTCAATTCCATTATCCAGAAGCTTCTGATATATATCTTCCGCGATCTGCTGGTCTTTTACCAATGACACGAGGTGTACCTGGTAAGGTGCGACCGTTATAGGAAGCTTGAGGCCATTCTCGTCATTGTATTCCTCAGCAAGGCATGCAAGGAGCCTTCCGACCCCGATTCCATAGCATCCCATGATCAGTGGCTTTTCCTTCCCGTCCTCATCTTGGAACGTTGCGCCCATTGCCGCGCTGTATCTCGTGCCGAGCTGGAAGATGTTTCCGACCTCGACTCCCTTTGACGATGCCAGTTCCTTTCCGCATACCGGGCATTTGTACCCTGCTTTTGCAGATGCGATGTCTGCTACGATTCCCCCTTCGTAGTCCCTGCCGTAGTTCGTGTTGAGATAGTGGTAACCCTCTTCGTTTGCCCCTGCGACGAGGTTCGTGGATGACGCGACCCCATCGTCGACTACGAGGATGAAGTCACCCTTGGCTCCGATTGCCGAAGCAAAGCCCGGAGTCATGCCGCACGCCCTTATCTCCTCTTCGTGAGCAGGCCTAAGCTCGCTTGCCTTCACTGCATGCGAAAGTTTTGCTTCCTCGACGTCCATGTCGCCGCGGACAAATGCAGCTATAAGCTTCTCGCTCTCCTCTTCTGTCTTTTCGTCTATGAACGTTCCGACCATGAAGACTGCCTTGCACGTCTCAGATGGCTTCACCGAGAGAAATGCGCAAAGTTCGTCGATCGTCTTTGCTTCCGGAGTCTTCACCTTCTCAAGAGGTTTCATCTCTCCCTTCACGATCTCTTTCTTGAATGTCGCAACCTGCTTGTTCGCAGTGTACCCGCACTCGGGGCACATGATGATCGTATCCTCTCCGATAGGGGAGAGGTACATGTATTCGTGCGCAACCTTTCCTCCCATCATTCCCGTATCGGATGCAACCGCTATCACGGGCAGGCCCGTTCTGGAGAAGATCCTGAAATAGGCTTTGTAGTTGTCCCTGTAGATCTTGTCCAAGCCTTCCTGGGAGCGGTCGAAGGAGTATCCGTCCTTCATCGTGAACTCCCTTACCCTTATCAGTCCGGCCCTCGGACGGGGATCGTCTCGGAACTTGGTCTGGATCTGGTAAACGAGGAGTGGCAGTTTCTTGTATGAGTCGATGACTGTCCTTGCAAGCGCAGTCACAGTCTCTTCGTTTGTCATTGCAAGCACCATGTCCCTGTTCATCCTGTCTTTGAATCGGGCCATCTCCTTGTCGATCGAATAGTATCTTCCGGTCTCCTTCCAGATATCAGCGGGGTTGACCACCGGCATTTCGATCTCTTCCCCTCCGATTCGATCCATCTCTTCGCGAAGTATTTTCTTGATCTTCTCCGTGCTTCTCGTGCCAAAAGGCAATAGCGAGAATATTCCTGCGCCAAGCTGGCTTATGAAACCCGATCTCACGAGGTACTCGTACCCCTTGCTGTCGGCACCGCTCGGGGCTTCCCTAAGCGTCCTTAGGAACATATGTGACATTCTCATAGTGCTGTTTTCTCCAAACGTGCTAGATTATATTGCAAATTCAAGAATTAGGAGAAGTATCTCTCTTCCGGCTCTTCCTTTCGCGTGAAAAAAGGCTTTTCTCCACTGCTTCATCATCTTCAAGCAATACCCTCTTCAACAGCTCCCCTTCCTCTTCGTCGTAAGAGACGTGTATGTAGTCCAGAAAGAGTTTCTCGAACCTGTAGACCAAGAGATATGGCCTCGAGGGTATGATGCTGAATGCGAGGGTGAGCACCGGATTGTTTTCGATGTGGAATGCCCGTGCCTTCTCCTTTGTCTCACGTCCTATGTAGTCCTTGGCCCAGAAGAGCCCGAGGAGAACCTCCTTGTTCCTGTCCCAGAGGATGATGTCGCTTCCCTTGACCGATATATCCGCTTTCAGCCAAGGCTCCTCGATTTCGCTTTCAAGCGCCATGGCAAGACGGGATGAGACGGCCTCCTTCCTGTAGTGTTCCGTGGAGAACAACGACCAATCCTCTTCGAACACTTTCTTCAAAGAAGATCTGAAAAGCTTGAATACTTCTATTCCTTCTGTGGCTTTCGTGTATTTCATCTCATAAAAATTCCATTTCAAGTTCGATTTCGGATACCTTCGATATCGTATGCCAGATCGAAGATGTTTTTGCAGCTTGGTCGATGAGTCTTCTTATTTCATTCTCATCCGATGCCCCTTTTACAGTTACTTTAACTTTCGTCCTTTCAAGCGTCGTCGGGATGTCGGTACGCTTTTCCCCTTCGACGTCGAGTATCATTTCAGATAGCGAAACCCAATCCGGTTTGAGTGAACGAAACGTATTGTAGAAGCACCCTGCAAGGGACCCTAGAAGGTATTCGTACGGCCCGGTTGATTCCGTAAAAGCGGATTTTTCACCGCATCTGTTCTCAAAATACCTTTCTTCTTCGTTGAAAGTTGCCTTGATTGCCCTGGACATGAGATAGATTATAGCAGAAAAGAGTCTTCAGGCCACTCTTTGGAAAAAATATCCTTTGCTGCAAGGTATGCGGATGAAAACGCGAACGTAAGCGAATAGCCCCCGCACTTTGCATCGACGTCCAATGCGTCTCCGAGTATGTAAAGCCCTTTGACTATCTTCGATTCCATGCTCTTCGGGTCGATTTCCTTCACATCAACCCCTCCACGGCTCGACATCGCGCCGTTCCAAGTGGAAGAGCCTTCAAGGTGCATGCCTGACAGGGTAGTGCGTATCGCATTCTTCTCTTTCTTCCCCAACTCCGATGTCTTTTTCCCGCATAGCGACGGGAAAAGCACTTCAGCAAGCCTTCCCGGAATGGAAAGCGTGTTCTTCACCAGCGCGTTTCCATCAAGGGTGAGAGAATCAGGGTCATCGGTGAATGAGAGTGTGAAAGAATCCTTTCCCTCGAGGTTTCTTGAAAAGTTCTCTGCCACCGGACCAGAGAGTCCGTTTCTTGTGAAAAGAAGCTCCCCTTCCTCCCTGATTTTACCTTTCGATAGTACTGCGCTGATCGATATTCCGCTTAGTTTTCCGAATCGATTGTCGGAAAGGTGGATAGGGGATAGCGCGGGGCGCCGGGGGATGATATCGTGCCCGATGCTTGAAAGTATTTTGAAGAAACTGCCGTCACTTCCTGTAGCAGGGAAAGAACAGCCTCCGGATGCGACGATTACATATTTTGATTCGATCGTGCCTTTTTCCGTGCCGATCAGAAATACATCTCCTCTCTTTTCAAGGGATGTGCACCGTGAGTCGAGGTATATCCTCCCTTTTTCATTCAAGAGGGCATCCCGGACTTTCACTGCACCCCCTGTCTTCGGGTATACCCGTCCCGATTCGTCGCTGTACGTATCAACGCCGATTTTTCTGAAGAAATCCCGGATTTTATCAGGAGGGAATGAGTAGAGTGCGCTTCTGACGAAGTTCTTCTTCTCGAAGAACGCTTTCTCAAGCTCCCCGGGACTTCCCATATGCGTGAGGTTGCACCTCCCGCCTCCGGTGAGGAGGAGTTTTCTTCCAACCTCCCCGCCTCTTTCAATCGTGATGCTTTTGCCACGAAGGAGGGCCCTTGCCATAAGGCCGGAACTCCCTCCTCCTATTATCACGACGTCGTTACTCATCCTTCTTCTTTACTTCGATGCCTAGCTCCTCGAGCTGTTTCCCTTCGACTTCGCTCGGGCATTCATCCATCGGAGACATCGCCTGTGTGTTCTTCGGGAATGCAATGACTTCCCTGATCGAATCCTTTCCTGCAAGGATCATGCAGAGGCGGTCGATCCCAGGTGCGATTCCCCCGTGGGGTGGCGCTCCGTAACGGAAGCAGTCTAGCAGGAATCCGAACCTCTTCTCAGCTTCCTCGTCGGAGAAGTTGCAGATCCTGAAGACCCTCTTCTGAAGCTCCACGTCGTGGATTCTTATGCTTCCCGATGCAAGCTCGTACCCGTTGAGCACCAAATCGTACAGGTCGCCCTTGACCCGTCCCGGATCCTCTTCGAGGGTGTCTATGTACTCTGCCTGAGGCATGCTGAACATGTGGTGTGCAGCCTCCCAATGCCCCTCATCCTCGTTGTATTCGAAGAGCGGGAAGTCGATTATCCAGCAGAATGCAAACGTATCTTTCTTGAGCTTCAAGTCCTCTCCGAGCTTGTTTCTTACCGAGCCGAGGCTCGTGAGGCACTTCTTCCAGTTCATGCTCGAGACGAAAAGGATCACATCACCGTCTTTCGCATTCGTTTTTCCGATTACGTCGGCCTCTTTCCCTTTGAAGAACTTTGCAAGCCCGCCCTGGAGCGTTCCGTTCTCGACTTTCGCGTAGTAGAGCGCATCCGCTCCGTAGATCTTCGCGCTCTCTTCAAGCTCTGCAAGGTATTTCCTCGTGTACTCCTTAATCTCGTTCTTCGGAGCGACTATGCATCTGACGAAGCCTCCGTTTGAAAGGATATCCTTGAAGTGTTGGAAATCGGATTCGGATGCAATTTCGGTTGCATCCTGTATCTCGAGGTCGAAGCGGAGGTCGGGTTTGTCCGATCCGTACTTCTCCATCGCGTCGTTGTACGCAATACGCTTGAAGTGCTTCTCAAGTTCGACTCCAACCACTTTCTTGAAGACGTAGCCGAAGAGGTCCTCCATCAAGCCCAGTACATCATCCCGTTTTACGTAGCTCATCTCCACGTCAAGCTGGGTGAATTCGAGCTGTCTGTCTCCCCTCGGGTCTTCGTCGCGGTAGCATCGTGCGATCTGGAAGTATTTGTCGAACCCCGATACCATCAATATCTGCTTGTAAAGCTGCGGTGACTGGGGGAGTGCGAAGAATTTCCCCGGGTATATCCTCGATGGAACCAAAAAGTCGCGCGCACCTTCGGGAGTGCTTTTGACGAGGGTGGGGGTTTCGATCTCGTAGAAGTCCGTCTGATAGAAATACTCCCTTATCGCTTTGATCACCATGTGGCGGAGCCTGATCCTGTCCTGCATCCCTTTGCTTCTCAGATCGAGGAACCTGTATTTGAGGCGGAGGTCTTCCTTTGCATTCGTCTCATCTTCGATCTGGAATGGCAGAATCTGACACTTCGAGAGAATCTCGATATTCTCTGCCTTTACTTCCACTTCCCCTGTGGGCATATCCTTGTTGACCATCTCATCAGGGCGCTCACGGACCAAGCCTTTGACTGCGATGCAGTATTCGTTCTTTAGTCCGGATGCGACATCCTGAAGCTCTTTTTGAGCATCGTCGTCGACTACGACCTGTGTGATCCCGTATCTATCCCTAAGATTTATGAAGTGCAGGGCACCGTGGTTGCGGTTTCTATGCACCCAGCCGTTGAGAACGACAGTCTTTCCTGCGTCCCCCTTTCTTAGTTGACCGCATGTGACGGTCCTCTGCATGAATGCTTCTTCCATAATTCCCTCAGATTCGTATGTTTTTTCTTAGTGTATTCTAGGACGAAAAAAGGAGATGGTGAAGAGTTGGGATTATTTGATCCTCAGCCCTCCCGAGTTCGTACTGAATGAAAGCCTTATGCTTCCATCCCCCGTTTCGTACTCCCCGTTCTCATTTATTGTCAGCCCGAATATGTCGGCATAGCTCTCGCTTCCCCCGGCAAACGATACCCTTGCGCCCTTTTTGTCTGTCTTGATCGAGACTTCCTCGCTGTCCGTCTCGACTTTCACGCTCTCAAGGCCGTCGAGTTCCATATCCATCTTCGTGCTATAGCTCGTTACCACAAGGTTTTTTGCACTTGACGATCTTACGTCCGCATTTCCCGAGTAGGAGGAGAAGAAGAGGTCATCCACATCGACGTTTGAAATCTCCATATCCCCGCTTTCGGTCGAAAGGGTTATGTATGATCCGTCGACTTGGTCGAGCACCAGGTCCCCGGGGCCTGATAGGCGTATGCCCAGGTTGTCCGTCTTGATTTCCCTCACGTCGACGTTTCCGCTTCTACTCTCCGCACTTACCTTCTGGATGTATCCGGGAATGACTGCCGATATATTCTCGCTTTTGCTTGAGATCACCAGTGCATCCCCTTCTTTCGATATCGTACCCGAGGGGGTTGAGATAAATACGCCGTCCATCTTCCCGTCCCCTGATATGATGATATCCCCACCCGCTTTCAGCGTCAGGGATGATATTCCCGAGATGCTCGTGCTGATCTTGCTTTCGACTATCGCATTCTTCTCTTCCTCCACTTTCTGGCAGGAAAGAAGTGAAATTGACAATAAGAGCATCAATGTTGCTTTCAGGAAGTATCTCATGATGAGTCGAATTTTTTCAGAAAAGCGAAGGCATTGCAACATGATGGGGTAAAGTGGATTAATATTTGTCTGATGAGCACTCTATATATCGTAGCAACTCCGATCGGAAACCTGTCGGATATATCGCAAAGGGCACTGGCAACACTTGAAATGGTCGACGTAGTGGCAGCCGAGGATACAAGGCACACAGGAGCACTTCTTTCCCACTTCGGGATGAAAAAGCGTCTGGTCTCATGTCATCAGCAGAACGAGATGGCATCGAGCCAAGGGATAATAAAGCTATTGGACGAAGGTATGAACGTCGCATTCTGCTCCGATGCAGGTACCCCCGGGGTATCCGATCCGGGAGCTCGACTGGTGGAGGAAGTTAGAAACAACACCGGCCATGATATCGTCCCGATCCCCGGGCCTTCCGCGTTCGTAACGCTATTGTCAGTTGCAGGCAGCATTCCGAAAAGCTATGTCTTTGAAGGCTTTCTTCCTCAAAAGAGCGGGAAGAGGAGAAAGAGGCTTGAAGCACTCTTTGCACTATCCATGCCGTTTTTCATCTATGAGTCCCCATACAGGGTGGTCAAATGCCTTTCCGATATAGCTTCGATCTCTCCTGATGCAACTTGCGTGATGGGGAGGGAACTGACGAAGGAGTTCGAGGAGATAAGGAAAGAGAGCGCGTCCTCCCTTCTTTCGTACCTCGAAGGGAAGGATCAAGTCAAAGGGGAGTTCGTGATATTGGTAATCCCCGGAGGTGAGGGCGATGATAACGCTCAGGAAGATCAAGAACCTTGAAAGGCGCACTCAGTTGAGACGCCTCGGCGGAGTCTTCCACCTTGTGTCAAAAGGGGAGGAGTGCCCTTCCCTCGATTCGTACTTCGCGTATTTCCTTTCACTTCTTCCCGAGGATAGGAAGCGGGAAGCAGAGTATGCATATTCGAAGGGGCGTCTTGACGACATTTATTACCTATCAATCGATCTATTGGGTGAGGCGGTTGCAGATTGGGATTTGAAGTACTCTTTGAATGATGAAGGAAGGAAAGGGACGAAGTTCCCGATCTCGCTGTACCTCGATGGTATAAGAAGCCCGTACAACGTCGGTTCGATATTCCGTTCGGCGGAGTGCTTCGGAGTGGAACGCATATACCTTCGTCCGGGCTCGGCGGATCCTTTCCATGAGCGTGCGGTCCGTACTTCGATGGGTACGATTGACGATGTATCTCATTCGTACGCGGAACTTGATGAGGTAAAAGAGGGTAATGTGTTTGCTCTTGAGCTTGGAGGTGAGGATATCTCCTCATTCAAGTTCCCCAAAAGCGGCATATGCATAGTGGGATCTGAGGAGGACGGAGTGTCGAAAGAGGGGAGAGAGATGGCGGAACGATCGCTTGGGATCGTATCGATCCCGCTTTACGGAAAGAAAGGGAGCCTCAACGTCTCCCAAAGCGTTTCGATACTCCTTTACATGTGGTCTTCAGCTCTTGTTGGCATGTGAGTAAAGCTTCTTCAATCCGTCTTCGACGAGTTTGTTCACGCTTCCCGTGGGAAACTGCCCCTTGCTGTTCCTTTCCCCCGGGATGAGATTTGAAAGAAGCTCCATGCCGTCGTCGACCGTATCGATCGCCCAGATGTGGAACTTCCCGTTCTTCACCGCATTCTCAACTTGGTACGGGAGAATGAGGCTCTCTATGTTCTTTGAAGGGATCATCACCCCTTGCTCCCCTGTAAGCCCGGTGGCAAGGCACGCTTTGTAAAAGCCTTCGATCTTCTCGTTTATCCCTCCGACAGGTTGGATGTACCCCATCTGGTTTACGGATCCGGTGACTGCAATATCCTCGCGTAGCGGTATGTTCCCGATTGCACTCAATAGCGCGAAAAGCTCTGCGCTCGATGCGCTGTCCCCATCGACTTCGGCATAGCTTTGCTCGAAGCATATCCCTGCGTAGAGCGAGAGGGGGAATGTTCGTGCATAGCGATGCCGGAGGTAGCCTTCGAGGATCAGAAGCCCTTTGTCGTGGATTCCCCCCGACAGCCCTGCTTCGTGCTCTATGTTCACTATCCCTTCGTTCCCGGGGGCTGTCGTCGCGCTGATTACAGCCGGGGTGCCGAACGATGAGAGGCCTCGGTCTATTACCGCAAGTCCGTTCACGATCCCGACTTTCTTCCCCGAAAGGGAGACCAAAAGGTCTCCGCGCATTATCTCGCGCGTTATCTGCTCTTCTGTAAGTGATGAGATGTATGAGCGCTCTTCGATTGCATCCCTCACGTCGTCCCCTTCGATCTCTTCCTTTCCTTTCTTTCTTGCAATCCTGTCGGCTTCGGTCTCCAAGTCTCCCAAGAACGAGAGCTGGGATGTGAGCATGTTCCTGTCTTCAGCGAACCAGGACGAGTAGCGTAGGAGTTCCGAGATGGCGCTCTTTGATAGATCCAGCAATCCCTTCCCGTTCTTTCTAAGGTACCAGATCGTATCCTTGAGGTTCTTCTCGTTTCTTTCCATGTTGAAGTCAAACTCGGGTGCGATCCTGAAAAGGCGCAGGAATTCATCGTCCTTCTCTGCCAGTTCGTCGTATAGGTCGTCGCTTCCGATGAGTATCACTTTCGTCAGCTGCCTTAGAGGTGATGGTCGTACGTTTTTGATCAACTCCCCTTGAACGATCCTTCCGAAGCGCGACATCTGGCTTGTCTCTATGTACCTTTTGAGTGTAGGCCATAGCGATTTCTCCTGCATGAGCTCCTCTGCGCTCATTATCAGATAGCCGCCGGAAGCAAGCTGGTAGCTTCCAAGCCTGATGCCCATGTGTTCGCTCATCCCGCTTTCAACGAAGCCGAAGAGCGAGTCGTGGGAGGGATGGGTTTCCAGAAGTACAGGGCGTTTCTTGCTCTGGCTTCTGTCAAGGACTACGTTTGCTTCGAAAAACGAGCCATCCGGATCCTCTTTGGGAATGTATGAGAGGAAGAATGCAACCTCTTCGTACGGAAACGTTTCCAGGAAATCGTCCCGTCCGAGCTTCCCTTCCCCCAAGGCCTTGAGCATCCGCGCGAACTTTCTTCCTTCCCCTTTTTCAAGCGTTATTGATATAGGGTTCGTGGGGTTGAAGCCGTTTTTCACATAAACGGCATCCTTCAGGTTCCTCGTGTCGTCTTCGAATTCCCTGATCGCCATCATCACTCCGAAGTGCCTTGCGCTCGAGCCTTCGCCGCTTACGTATATGTTGTACCCGGGTTTGTCGATCGAAAGGCCCAGCCTGAGTGCCCTCATGCCCCTTTCCTGTCCGACGATCCTCTCTTCTTCCCCGATCCCATCCTCATCGATCTCTTCCAAAGGGATGGTTATTTCGTTCCAATCCAGCTCTCTGACCATATGGAAAATCTAATTTCAAGATCAAAGAGTGTCAAATGAAGAATGCATTCGTTTCCCAAGAGCCGACTAATGTGATATTTTTCATTACATGGATTTGAAAGGTTTTGCAGACTACATGGAGAAGATCCTCTCCATCTCATCGTTTTGCGATGTATCGCAGAACGGCATACAGATAGAATGTCCGGACAAAGAGATCAAAAAGGTTGCGTTTGCAGTGGATGCATGCCTTGATACGATCGAGAAGGCAAGGGATGAGAAGGCTGATGTGCTCTTCGTACACCACGGCATCTTCTGGAAAGATGTGGAAAAGGTGGTCGGAAGCCATTACAAGAGGATCAAGACCGCGCTTGATGCATCCCTCGCGCTGTTTGCGGTACACATCCCGCTTGATGCGCACCCGGTATACGGGAACAACGCGCAGATGGCGTTGAGATTGGGCATGGAGGGATACGATCCCTTTTCCGATTTCATGGGTTCTCCCGTGGGTTTCAAAGGAAAGCTTCCGTTTCCGATGAGAGCGGGGGAGATTGCAAAGATACTTGGCTTTTCATACGACACCGGATTGAGGATCCTCGACAACAGATCTTCGATGATCGAGAGCGTCGGCATAGTCTCAGGCTCAGGTGGAAGTGATGCAATGTTGGCATTCTCCGAAGGGCTTGATGCCTTGATTACAGGCGACATGCCTTACGAGACTGCATCTTTCGTGGAGGAACACGATTTCGCAGTTATCGCGGGCGGGCATTACAAGAGCGAGGAATTCGGGGTGAAGGCCATCTCAAGGCTCGTTTCGAAGGAGCTTGGGCTCGAGTGCGTCTACATACCCGAGGAGAGGGCGTTATGAAGAGGAACTTCAAGCCGTTTTTTCTGACAGCATTGATAATTCTTCTCGATCAAGTGACCAAAGCCCTTGTGGTGAAGCACATCCCGGTGAATACGGTATACGGATCATATTTTTCCGATTTTCTGAGAATCGTGCACGTCAGGAACAACGCAGTTGCGTTCTCAATCGGATCGGGCCTGCCGTACGTTCTCAAGGTAGTGCTATTCATACTGATACCGCTTCTGGTGCTCTTTTTCCTCGCCGTTTACATGGTAAAGGCGGATAAGAAGGAGCTCTCCACTTTCGAACGCTATCTTATTGCCGCGATAATAGGTGGCGGGTGCGGCAACATCATCGACAGGATTTTCCGTTCGATGAGCGTCGTTGATTTCATCAGCACCAACAACTACGGGCTGTTTGGAATGGATAGGTTCCCGACGTACAACATCGCCGATGCATCCGTAGTCGTTGCCGTGGTTCTTTTCTTGATCTCATTGCTCTTTGGAAGGAAGGTGGAAAAAGGTGAACAGGAAGAAACTTAATTCTCTTCTTTTTATTTTTGTCTCGACGATCATAAGCATTCTCGTACTGCTTCTGATATTCTTCGTTCTCATGCTCGCCGCATCGTTTCTGCCGGTCGATCACACATCTTCGATCGTGCCGCTTCTGTTGTTCATACTCTCATCGGTTTTCGCTTACATGATCTATCAGAAAGTCACGCGCTTTCTGATAATCCGGTTCAACCTCGCTGACAAGCTGGAGCCCTTGAGAAAAGGAAGGTGGGAGTGAGACTTCCCCAGTGGGACATGCTTGAGAAGACGAGCTGGTATCCGTTCAACGACGGCCCTGTCTCGCGCATGCGTAGGATGGAACCACGCCTTTCCCATCCGAGCATCATCATTCCATCCGAGTCAAAGGATGGGAAATGGCATATGTTCGCCCACACCTGGATAGGAATCGGGCACTTCGTATCGACAAGCGGGTTGAACTGGATACTCGACGGTTATCCATTCATGAATGCAAAGGATCCGTTCGTCTATCGGGAAGGAAAGGCTTTCCATTTGATATACATTGAGAAAAAGGGGCTTTCGGACAGGATAAAAAAAGACAAGGAGAAAGGCTACCGCGTATTGATCTCCTCATCCGAGGATCTCTTCAAATGGTCTGAGCCGAAGATCCTCTTCGACTCGAGTCAGATGGCTCTTTTGTCATTTGCAAGGGAGAGCGGGAAGATCTCGAATCCCCAGTTGGTGTTCTTCGAAGGGAAGTACAGGCTTTACTTCACTACAGGGGAGGTCGAAGTATTCGATAGCAAGGAGAAGGTATCGTACGCGCTTGCACTCGCTGAGAGCGATTCGCTTACCGGCCCTTACAAACTCTATTCGAATTCGATAATGCATACCGATCCTGACAGTCCGTACACGTCGATATCGATCGGATCTTTCAGGATGATACCATGCTCAGATGCGGTTGCTTCGATAGAAGCGAGCGTCTTCTATGACAAGAGTGCGGAGAGAAGCCGCTCTGCGCTTCTGTTGTTGAAAAGCACCGACGGACGGAGTTTTGCCTTCTCGAAGAAGATACACGAAACGCCCGACGAGGGGTGGTCTTCGATTATGCTCACCTCCCTTGACCTGAAGTTCCTCGAGGATGACAACACTTGGTATTGTTACTATTCTGCGCTATCAAGAAGAGAGAAGTTCCCGTTCTTCAAAGAGGAGAACCTGGGCCTTCTGCTCGGCCGCATCATCAAAGCGTAGAAGCGTTATCTGTCTACTTTTTGTATTTCTTCCCAAAGCTATCATGAAAGGATGAAGAAAACTTTCTTGAAATCATTCAGCTTCGGATCGGAAAGCACGAAGCGCCTTGTGCTTGCAATCGCGTTATCCCTCTTTGCCCTCCTTCTGATCCTTTTTCTCACTCTTCCCGTGATATTCGAAAAAACATCTTCTCTTCCCGATTTGGGAATGGATGAGTATTACAGGCTCTCTGGGAGCGTTTGGGAAGTCACAGGGGACGGGAAGGCGATATTGGGAACTCTTACAGGGCTTGACGGGATAGAGGATATCGAGTTTACATCCCGGAGCGAGGGGGAGTTGGTAATGCACGTGAAAAGCGGAAGGGCTGTCGTCAGCTTCCCTTTGTCCCTTCAAAGCGAAGGTTTCATGCTTTCGAATGAGACATTCATATTTCCCGATGACGATGTGATGTTCATTTCAATCTCCGGAAGGGTGGATGCAATAGCCTGCCCCCGTTGAAGAAGACATCCCCGTTCGTGGTATAATCTCCACATCTTCGAGGAGTAGTTGATGGAGACGGTCAAGGATTATTTTGGTTCCCTTGTCTTCAATGAAGACACCATGAGGGAAAGGCTTCCCAAGGATATCTACAGCGTTTTGAGGCGTACGATAGACGAAGGGGAGGAGCTGGATTTAAACCTTGCCAATGCAGTTGCGCACGCAATGAAGAGCTGGGCATTGGAGAAGGGGTGTACGTACTATACGCACTGGTTCCAGCCCATGACCGGGATAACTGCAGAAAAGCACGAGGCGTTCATAAAGCCCGAAAAGGGAGGAAAGGTACTTCTCGAGTTTTCCGGAAAGGAGCTCATAAAAGGGGAACCTGACGCATCATCATTCCCTTCCGGTGGGTTGCGTGCTACTTTCGAGGCCCGTGGATACACCACATGGGATCCGACGAGCTATGCGTTCATAAAGGAAGACACGCTATGCATTCCCACTGCATTCTGCTCCTATTCAGGGGAGGTTTTGGACAAGAAGACGCCCCTCTTGAGGAGTATGGAGGCTGTTTCGAAGGAAGCGAGGAAGATACTCCACCTCTTCGGAGATGACGTGAAGAAAGTGAGTACGATGGTAGGGGCTGAGCAGGAGTATTTCCTCATCCCCGAGGAGCTTTTCAATAATAGGGAGGACCTCGTCCTTACCGGACGAACCCTTCTTGGAAAGAGAAGTCCCAAGGGACAGGAGCTCCACGACCACTATTTTGGAGCGTTGAAGACGAAAGTCGGCGAGTATATGCGCGACCTTGACAAGGAACTTTGGAAGCTCGGGATTGCAAGCAAGACGACGCACAACGAGGCTGCCCCGGCACAGCACGAGATGGCGCCGTACTTTACCAGTGCGAACATCGCTGTGGACCACAACCAGCTTGCGATGGAGATCATGAAGAAAGTTGCGCTCAGGCATGGCTTCGTGTGTCTTCTGCATGAAAAACCTTTCAAGGGTGTCAACGGATCCGGAAAGCACAACAACTGGTCGCTCTCGACGGACGGAGGGGTGAACCTCTTCGACATGGGGGAGACTCCGAAGGAGAATGCGAGGTTCCTTTTGTTCCTTGCCGCCGTGATAAAAGGCGTCGACGAGTATCAGGATCTCCTCAGGATAAGCATTGCAAGCGCCGGAAACGACCACAGGCTAGGCTCTCACGAGGCGCCTCCTGCGATCGTTTCGATATTCATCGGCTCGGATTTGGAGATGATGCTTGATGCCCTTCTTGAGGGAAAGCAGGTTCTTGGGAAGCTTGGAAGCAAGATGCGTTTCGGAGTGCACACGCTACCCGAGATACAGCGTGATTCGACCGACAGGAACAGGACCAGCCCGTTTGCTTTCACAGGCAACAAGTTCGAATTCAGGATGCTTGGCTCCTCCTTCAGCGTCTCGGAACCAAACGTGGTATTGAATACGATAGTCGCATCCTCCCTCTCTGAATTCTATGAGGAATTGAAGAAAGCAGGGGAAGGGGATTTCAGATCCAAGGTGATCGAGCTTGTAAGGGAGACTTACAAGAAGCACAAGAGGATAATATTCAACGGCAACAACTATTCGGAGAGCTGGGTTGAAGAGGCGAAGAAGAGGGGATTGGAGAACCTTCCGGGAAGTCCCGAGGCCTTTGATGCGTTTACAAGGGAGAAGAACGTGAAACTCTTCTCCAGGTTCGGAATCTACAGCCCGCTAGAGATGGAGAGCCGTCAGGAAATCCTATACGAAAACTATTCCCAGACCTTGAGGATAGAGGCCCTTACCCTTGTCGACATGCTTTCGGGGAAGGTGCTTCCCGCAATCGAAAGCTATACAAGGGAGCTTGCAGACGCACTATTGGAGAAGAAGAAGGCCTTGCCGAAGCTTTCATGCAGATACGAGGAAGATCTGTTGGAGGATCTGTCGGTAAAGCTTGACAACCTTTTCTCTATGGAAAAAGAGCTTTCCGAAAGCACTGGAAAGGGGGATGGAATGGGAGAGAAGGAGATGGCGCACCACTACCGAGATGTAGTTCTCCCCCTGATGGAGAGGATAAGGAAGGTGGCAGATGAAGCGGAGCTTGAAATGCCATCCTCCCTTTGGCCTTATCCATCCTACAGCCAGATGCTCCAGTATGTCTGATCAGATTGAAAGGAACGCCTTGTAGGCTTTCTTTGCACTGATGATGTCCTCTGTGGAGGTTATTTCGTACGGCGCATGCATCGACAGCACTGCAATTCCCGCATCGAGAACTTCCATGCCGTAGCGCGATGCGTACTTTGCGATCGTGCCGCCGCCCCCGATGTCTACTTTCGCAAGTTCGGCCATCTGGAATTTTACGCCGTTTTCATCCATTGCTTTTCTCACAAGCGCTATGAATTCGGCGTTCGCATCCGATGCCCCCGCCTTTCCCCGGCTTCCTGTGTACTTGTTGAATACGATTCCGCCGGAGAGTTTCGACGAATTCATCTCGTCGTATAGGGAGATGTTCAATGGATCGAGTGCGCTGTTGACGTCGCTTGAGAGCATATAGGAGTTTCTGAGTGCACGGTGCAGCGTCACCCCATCGGCTTTCCCAAGCCTCTCAAGGACCTCCCAAAGCGCATTCTCCAGCAATAGTCCGTTCATTCCGCTTGCCCCGTCCGATCCGATCTCCTCCTTGTCTGCAAGTATCGTCACGAGCGTCTTCTCTTCATTTTCACTCTCGATGAAGGCTTCCAGGCTTGTGAATGCACATACCCTGTCATCCTGTCCGTAGCCTATTACCATGTCTTTGAGCATTCCAAGGTATTTTGCCCGGGCTGCAGGGACTACCTCCAGCTCTGCGGATAGGAAATCGTCCTCTTTGATCCCGTATTTCTTCTCAAGGTACTCCAGGACTGCGCATTTGCCCCCGTCATCCTTTCCTTCCTTTCCGAGGGCTGTTACGAGGTCGAGGTCTTCTCCGCTTACGATCTCGCTTGCGCTCTTCTTCATCTGCTCCTGCGCGATGTGTGGAAGGATGTCGGATATTGCGAACGTGTAGTCATCGCTCTCTTCACCCATAGTCACTTCGACTTTCGTTCCGTCTTTTCTGACCACCACTCCGTGGATTGCAAGCATTCCTGTAAGCCACTGGTACTTCTTGATTCCCCCGTAGTAGTGGGTGTTCAGGTATACGATCCCGTTCTTCTCGTAAAGCGGACGCATCTTCAAGTCCAACCTCGGGCTGTCTATGTGCGCACCCAGGATGTTCATCCCCTCCGAGATGTCCTTTTCCCCGATTCTGAACAGCACCACGGCTTTCCCGAGCACGTTCATGTAGCACTTATCCCCGCTTTCGAGCTTATCAAGCGTATTGATGTCTTCAAACCCGTTCTCTTTTGCGATCCTGACGATGCTTTTCGTGCATTCCCTTTCAGTTTTGTTTTCGCTGATGAATGAAATGTATCTTTCTATCAATTTCTCTTCCATGGTATCTCCTCGGAGAAAACATTATAGCCTTTACGGTTGTCATTGCCCACCTCGTGTCATTTTCTTCGATTTGGATTAACATTGACATATGAAGGGAAGAAGAAGGAATGATTTACCTCGTGACAAGCGCCTTGTCGTGACATATGTGGTGCTGCGCCTCATCGTGCTTTTTACCCTTGTCGCACAGGCGATGAATCACAATTACGAGAACGTATTCTATTGCATTCTCGCGCTTATCCTCTTCATGCTTCCTTCGATAATCGAGAGGAGGATGCTCATAGACATCCCCGATACGCTCGAGATAATAATACTCGTATTCATATTTGCAGCCGAGATATTGGGGGAGATAAGGGCGTACTACCAGAAGATCCCTGTCTGGGATACTGCGCTCCATACCGTCACTGGATTTTTGACCGGAGCGATAGGGTTCTCCCTCGTGTCGCTATTGAACAGGGAGTCGGAGCACTTCAACCTCACTCCGACCTACCTTGCGTTCGTATCCCTCTGCTTTTCGATGTTCATCGGGGTGATGTGGGAGTTTTTGGAATTCTTCATGGATTGGTTTTTCGCCACCGATATGCAGAAGGATACTATAATACATACAATAAATACTGTGCTGCTTGATGAAAGTAAGACGAATACGGTAGTCCACATAAGGGATATAAGGGAAGTTGTAGTCAACGGAACTGATCTCGGGGTCGGTGGGTACATCGACATAGGACTTGTCGATACGATGAAGGATCTTGCGGTCACCTTGCTGGGATCGGTATCCTTTTCCGTATTCGGTTTCTTTTACGAAAGAAGGCACCCTGAAGGTGAATTGATTTCCAACCTGATCCCTAAGGTCAGGAAGAGTGGGGAAGAGAAGGAAAATTGATATGAAGAGGATTGTCGTTGTTCTGGCTCTGTTCGTTCTGGCCACGTTTGGCATATATGCATCGGCTTGGGTATGGTACAGCCCGTATGCAAACGTCACGAATTACAGGTACCAGCTGGGGGGAGAGGCTGAGGATGGATGGACATATGTGGATTCCTCGGTCGAAAGCTTCTCGGTAGATGAGGATTCGACGGAGACTTTATATGTACAGCTCTCACTCGACGGAGGAAAGACATGGAGCCCGTCGGGGATGGCGACTTTCACACCCGATGTCCTGGCCGGCTCCGGGGATGAGAGATTCATGCCGACAAGCTCGGCAAGAAGATACCAGACGATGATCGATGTATTCCTCGGCTTCGATTTCTCCGATACGGTGAACTACAACATCGGCGCAGAACTTGCGTTCAAGAACGTATATAGTCCTGTCTCGTTCTTCGGCCTCGACGTCGCGCTTTCCGGAGGCGCGATCGCACATCCTGAAATAGGTAACGACCTATGGAACATAATGTGGGCTGGAAACATCGTAAAGCCTGCGTATTACGACATGGCGTACTTCGTGGATGCCGGGCTGTATGCGGACTTCTACGTAGGCCCGTTCGACTTCGCAATGGGCGTCGGCGGAGGTGTTCACTTCTTTGAAAACGAGAGGCGGATTACACTTGTATCGATTGGCACCTACAATATGAATGCCTACGTCTTTGCCGGCGCGCGCCTTGAGCGTTACTTCGGCTCTGTATTCCACCTGGGACTCAGCTACAAGTTCAAGTACTCTTTCGGAAAAGAGCTTCCCGGGGAGATCGGGCACAGCGCGGATCTACACATCGGATTGACGTTCTGATTTGTTTTGTCTACTCAAAGGAAAAGGGGCATCGCACCCCTTTTTTCACTTCAAAAGTGCCTTGAATTTCTTCAACGCCTTCTCATCTATCTTCTCCCACGGATAGTTCTCTTTGCCGAAGTGGCCTTTCTCCGCAGTCTCAAGGTAAATGGGATTCCTCATGTGGTAGCGGTTGATGATCTGATCCGGCCTGAGGTCGAACACCTCTTCCACAGTCTCGAGAAGCTTCGTTTCCTCGACTTTTCCCGTTCCGAACGTGTCGATGTAAAGCGAGAGCGGCTTTGCAACCCCGATTGCATATGAAATCTGGAGTTCGCACTCGTCTGCGCATCCGGATGCAACGATCGTCTTTGCGATGTTCCTGAGCGCATAGGACGCGGAACGGTCAACCTTCGATGGATCCTTTCCAGAGAAAGCGCCGCCTCCGTGGTGTGCCTTTCCGCCGTATGTGTCTACGATGAGTTTCCTTCCTGTTACGCCTGTGTCTGCAGCAGGTCCGCCGTATACGAATCTTCCCGTAGGATTGATGAAGATCTTCGTCTCGTCATCGAGCATCGCTTCATCCAGCGTTGCCCTGATCACGTACTTTTCGATGTCGCTTCTGAGCTTTTCAAGTTCGACATCCGCATCGTGCTGGGATGAGATAACGACAGCTTCGATCCTCTTGGGCGTTCTGCCGTCGTATTCGATCGTCACCTGGCTTTTCCCGTCCGGCCCGAGATATGGCAGCGTGCCGTTCTCCCTCACTTCGGTAAGCTTGTCGGTGAGGTTTCTTGCAAGAAGGAGTGGAAGCGGCATGTAGCACTCTGTTTCATTCACTGCATAGCCGAACATTATTCCCTGGTCACCTGCGCCGCTCGAGTCCTTCTCATCGAATGATGAGTCCACTCCCATCGAGATGTCCGGGGACTGTGCATGTATCGTGCACGTGATGTACGCATTATCTGTAAAGCCATAACTCGGCTTGGTGTATCCTATGTTCCTGATGACGCGTCGCGCAGTCTCAACATAGTCAACCTTCGCTTTGCTTGTGATCTCGCCCATGATGTGTACCGCGCCCGGTTCGCACGTGACTTCGCATGCGCATCTGGATTTCGGATCTTCCTTCAATAGTTCATCAAGGATCCCATCGGCAATCTGATCGCAGATCTTGTCCGGATGCCCCTTCGTAACCGACTCACTCGTAAAATATCTAATCATAACAACCCTCCGGGCTTTGTTGAAATCCAAGGGAACGTCGCTGTATCATTTCCCTTGGGCAGGGATTTTGCCCCAGCCCGTTCCTTGTCAATTATAATGGAATATCGGATTTCTTCAATCACGACTTGAAGCTTTCTGACCGTGAGTGGACATGCCAGTCATGTGGCACACACCACAACAGAGACAAGAACAGCTCAAAGAACCTGCTGGATGAGGGAAAAGACATCCTTAACCGCCGGGCCGGCGGGGATAGCTCTCTGATACTGGCGCCATCAGGCGTCTTGAGTGAGAAGAAGCTCCACCCTCAGGCTCACAGCAATGTGAGGCAGGGTGGAGAGTAGGTCACCAAGGAAGAATAGAAGGAATGGATCTGGCCGATGAAATGTTTTTTTCTTGATATAGACGGTACAATACTCCCTTTTGGAAAGCCAATACCCGGAAGTGCAATCGAAGCGGTGGAATATGCCAGAAGGAATGGCAACAAGGTATTCGTCGCCACGGGTAGGGCGAAAGCTGAATTCCCTTCCCTTGACCCGATTGTTTTCGACGGTTACGTGTATTCCGCGGGAGCTGCAGTATCTATCGACGGGAAACTGATCATCGACTTACATGTCTCGGGAAGCGATCACGAAGAGCTCTCTTCGTACTTTGGAAAGAGGGGCCTTCACCCGATGTTCCAGACTGACGTGGGAACGTTCATGGAAGAAGAGACTTACGACCTTTTCCAGTACTACTCGATGAAGTTCATCGGGCGCCCGATTGAACTTGGAGGACTAGTTAGGAAAAAGATGCCGGAGAGCCTTCTTCCGAGGAAGTACCTTTACCTTGCATCCGAAGGTGGATTCAAAGCAAATGATGTCCAAAGAGAACTGCCTGATTCGTTCAAATACGTACCCAATACGCTTGGTTTCCCGCAAAGCCTCGCAGGGGAAGTGCAAATGGCGTCCGTTACGAAGGCAAGCGGGATCAGAGCTGTACTTTCCCACCTTGGAATGGATATCTCGGATGCTGTCGCGATCGGGGATGGGAGCAACGACATCGAGATGGTCATGGACGCGGGGTGCGGGATTGCCATGGGGAATGCAAGCGATGATTTGAAGGCTGTAAGCGATTACATTGCAAAGGACATCGAAGATGATGGACTGAAGGATGCGATAATGCATGCGTTGGGGGAGTGAAGTGGAAGATAGGAAGAAGGGGGAGTACAGAAGCTCCAAAAGAAGCAAGACCCTTATCAAGAAAGCACTTTTGAAACTGATGCACGAGAAGAAGTTTGAAGAGATCAGCGTCACTGACATCGTGAGGGAAGCGGACATAAACCGAGGCACGTTCTATGCCCATTACTCGAACGTACAGGATGTGATAAGAAAAATGGAGGAGGAGATGCTGGTGGGTTTCGTCTCCTCCCTCGAAGTTTTCTCAAGCGATGAACTGCTTGATGATCCGAGGCCGATATTCGTCACGATATCATCGTTTCTTCTGAAAGACCCGGGGTACTACAAGATGCTCTTCTCGCTTCCGGGAGTGCACGACCATATACTTGGACACAAGGATTTTCTTTTCACATACTTCCTTTCCTCCAGGAAGGCGAGGAAGATGGTGGAAGCGGGTAAGAGGGATGAGTTCATCGCCATAGTAGACTTCTGGATCTCAGGAATACTGAACCTCTACATAGACATCGTACTCGGCCGCGTTCTCCTGAGGCTGGATGAAGCCCCGGACTTTCTGATGCGTATGATAAACCTCACCTCCGAAAAGTGGCTTGGCGGCTTTGCATCAGATGCAGAAGCAGCAGAAGCGGAACAAAAAGAGCGATAGACAGCACGATGCGAGGGTGTCTCCTCCTGAGTATACCGTCCTATACGTCTGGTAGTTGTTCCTCGGGGATTGGAAGCGCCTGAGGTATTCCTGATAGCGCTGGTTGCCCGGATCCAGCCTGACCGCGTTACGCATGTCGCTTTCAGCTTTGAGCGAATTCCCCATCCTCTTGTTTGCCAGTGCTGATAGGAAATACCACTCCGCATTCCTACCGGACTCAGGAAATCGTTCAAGCTCCGTAACAACCCTTCTGAACTGTCCCATTTGGAAAAGCGCTTCGGCCCTTCTGAGGCTCGGCCCCCCGCCATAGCGACGGGTGAATGATGCTTCGTCGAACTGGTCTTCAAACCCAAAGCCGAATCCATTCCACCCGAAAGGTCCCTGCTGGTAGTAGTAGCCGCTGTTTGATGTGCTTCTGTAGGTCGAAGAGTACGGATTCCCGTTGTCCTCCTGGTAGTTCGCATTTCCGCTCATGATCGCGTCGTATGCTTCGTTCACTTTCTTCATCATCTCGGCAGCTTCCGGGCTGTTCCCGTTCAAATCCGGATGGTATTTCTTCGCAAGCGCCTTGTATGCCTTCTTTATCTCGTCTTCGCTTGCATTACGGCTCACTCCGAGTATCTTGTATGGATCTTCCCTCATGAATTCCTCTCTCCGCTCTTCCACTTGGTCCTTTTCCAGATTCCTCCGTAGAGTATGTTCCTCAACAGGTTGATGTTGTCATCCAGCGGAAGGCTTTCAAATGCAACGGATGCATCCGATGCAGCGTTCAACAACATCCCCCCGATCTCATCATCCTCCAGCCCGATCAGCGGGTTGTAGCTTCCCTTCTTCTCATCCTTCGCTCTATCCTCATATGCATCGCGGAGGTACGAAAAGCGACCTATTGCACTCCCGATTTCCAGAAGCGAATGGGAGAAGAACGAGTTTTCCACGTAATCGAAGAACGGGGCAATTGCTTCCCCGAACGTCGCAGCCATCGATTCAGCTTCCCTCGAGTTGTTTTTCTCGCCTTCATCCAGAATGGCGAGCTTCTCTTCAAGGATCCTTATCTTCCCGGGGTATTTTTCCTTCAGGCTTTCCATGAAGGGTTGGATCATCTCAAGTTTCTTCTTATCCTTTCCGTCATCCTTCACATGGTCCAGTAGTGCATAGTATGCAAGTATGATATTTACGTCTGCCGAGTACTTGATCGAATAGGCACCGGCGTATTCGTGTTCCTTTACGGGGTGTATCGTGCACTTCTCCGAAGAGATTACGATATCTTCGTTGTAAAGGTCTGTGAGAAGCAACGCCAGGAACACCATGTCATACCTGAGGTATACCGATGCCTTCTTTCCGTATCCCGACCTTATGTCGTGGCATATTCCGCAATAGAAGCGCCTGTATTTGAGGATATCCTCCTTTGAAAGGTTTTTCCTTGTTGGTGTGATATATCCGAACATCTCATGTCCTTCTTATGAATTCCTCCCCGCATGAGGGGCATTTGATCTTGATCTTCCCTTTTCCCCGGGGAACCCTGCATAGCGTCTTGCACCTCGGGCACGAAAAGCGCTTGTACGGATCTTTCTTGAAAAAGGATATGAATCGATCGTTCTCGTACCGTCTTCGGGCAGTATTGGTGCTGAGCATCCTCAATAGCGCAAGAATGATTAAGGCCATCGAGAGCGCGCCTGGTACCAGTTTGATCAAATCGTCGTCGATTACGCTTGTGAGGACTGCAAGCACAAGTGCGATCATCACGAGGGTGAAAGACAGTGCGTCCAGTCCGTTCCTTCTGTTGTCCATACAAGAAATGATCGGCATTGGGAAAAATATTGTCAATTGTACATTCATCCCTTACCTTAGCCTTATATGGCATTGATATACGCGCATAGGGGTTTCTCCGCCCTATATCCGGAGAATACGATGCTTGCCTTCAGAAAGGCGGCCATGGCGGGTGCCGACGGGATCGAACTCGACGTGCACCTCTCGAAAGACGGGGAAGTGATGATAATCCACGACGAAAAGCTGGGAAGGACTTGCGGCCTTGACGGGGTTGTCTCGGATTACACCAGAACTGAACTCGAGAAGATCAATGCGGGAAAGACGAAAGATGAGCGATTTGGCTTTACCCCGATTCCATCCCTTGATGAATATCTGGAGTTCGCAAAAGAAGAGGGGATTGTGACAAACATAGAGTTGAAGACTGCCCCGGTAAGCTATCCTGATATAGAGGAAAAGGTCCTTGCCCTCGTGGATAGGTATTCGCTCTCAGACAAGGTCATATATTCGTCGTTCAATGCGCTTAGCGTGATGTACCTGAAGATGGTGGACGGGAATGCACGGACTGCACTGTTGTTCGATGCCTGCAAGCCTATGTATTTGGGGCATTTGCTGGCCCGGTCGGGTTTTTCATACTTCCATCCTTCGCTGGATATACTCTCAGATGACGTTGCACGGGATATGCACGTGAATGGAATAAAGATGAATATCTGGACTGTGGATGGGGATGAGAAGCTGAAGAAGGCACTTTCATTCTCTCCCGAGGGGATCATCTCGAATGACGTTGAGCGTGCAGTGGCGTACAGCCTGAAATCCATCTAAAACACATACAGCGCCATCATATTCAACACAAACAGAACAGTATTTTCCAAAAAGGAGCCTGGTATGGAAGAGATAAAAGACAACCAAGGAAACGGTGGAAACAAAAAACCGTTGATATATTACTACCTCGTGTGCCTGATAGTGTTGATGCTTCTCAACGCTTTGGTCACTCCGATGTTGACGAATCGGCAGATAATCGATGTAAGTTACAACGATTTTCTTTCGATGATAGATTCCGGAAGGGTAAGGGAAGTTGCGTACGACGATTCGGATGGAGCGTACATGTTCGTCGCAGAGGACGATTCGGGAAGGGAAGGGGTGTATCGCACCGGCGTATGGCCCGGGGACGGCGAGAGGCTGTTGTCCCAGCTGAGGGAGAATCCGGAGGTGAAATTCCTTGCAACGATCCCTGTCCAGGAGAACCCTCTCCTGACATTCCTCGTTTCGTGGATATTCCCCATCCTGCTCTTTTTCATAATAGGAAACCTTCTCTCCCGTTCGATGATGAAACGCCTCGGCGCATCGGGTGGGCTTGGAAACGCACTCCAGTTCGGCAAGAGCGGTGCCAAGGTCTACGTTCCCGATGAACACACTGGTGTGACGTTCAACGACGTTGCCGGGCAGGATGAGGCGAAGGAATCACTCAAGGAAGTTGTTTCGTTTCTGCACGATCCCGGGAAGTACTCGGAGATCGGAGCAAAGCTTCCGAAGGGCGTTCTTCTGGTCGGACCTCCGGGAACTGGAAAAACACTCCTTGCGAAGGCCGTTGCAGGGGAGGCGGAGGTGCCTTTCTTCTCGATCTCCGGTTCTGAGTTCGTAGAGATGTTCGTCGGAATGGGAGCAGCAAAGGTGCGTGACCTGTTCAAGCAGGCGAATGAGAAGGCCCCATGCATCGTCTTTATCGACGAAATCGATGCAATCGGAAAGAAAAGGGATGCGTCGGGATTTTCCGGAAACGACGAGAGGGAGCAGACGCTGAACCAGCTCTTGGCTGAGATGGATGGTTTTGACGCCAAGAAAGGTGTGGTCCTCCTTGCTGCCACGAACAGGCCCGAGTCCCTCGATCCTGCACTACTTCGCCCGGGTCGGTTTGACAGGCGCGTTCCCGTGGAATTACCCGATCTTGCAGGGCGCGTTGCAATCTTCAAAGTGCACGCAGCGGGCGTAAAGACCGAAGAGGGAATAGATTGGAATGCTCTCGGACGTGCAACGGCGGGTGCATCGGGCGCAGAGATTGCAAACATGGTGAACGAAGCGGCGCTGAGAGCTGTGCGCATGCATAGGGAGAAGGTAAATCAGGAGGATTTGGAAGTATCGATCGAGACTGTGGTTGCAGGGGCGGAGAGAAAAAGCGCGGTTGTTTCTGAGAAAGACAAGAGGCTCGTCTCGTACCATGAAGTTGGGCATGCATTGGTTGCTGCCCTTGAGAGCGGAACAGCTCCCGTGACGAAGATCACAATCGTTCCACATACAGGCGGTGCCCTCGGGTATACGATGCAAGTCGAAAGCGAAGAGAAACTTCTGATGAGTAAAAGCGAGATACTCTCGCAGATCGAAACGCTCACTGGCGGAAGGGCTGCAGAGGAGCTTGTATACGGCAGGGACAACATGACCACAGGGGCGAGCAACGATATCGAGAAGGCTACTAAGCTTGCCCGCATGATGATAACGCGCTATGGCATGAGCGACGAGTTCGGCATGGTCGCCCTTGAGACTGTAAGCAACAGATACCTCGGCGGGGATGCAAGCCTACAGTGTTCTGAGAAGACGGCGGGGGAGATTGATGCGCTGGTATTCAAGACGGTGCAGAATGCACACGACAGGGCATATTCAATCCTTGAAGAAAACAGGGAGAAGCTCGAGAAGATCGCATCGTACCTGTACGAGAAAGAGACGATCACAGGCGATGAGTTCATGCGCATTCTGAATGAAGGAAAGTGAGTATCGGAAGGGCAGGAGGTGTTTCTTTCCTGCCTTTCTTAATGCACTTCATGCTTTACATGTTTTTCAAGGCATTCTCAAGGACCTCCTTCTCTCCACTGCCGTTCGTCGCAAAACGAATGAGGGGAAAACCCAGCTTTGAGAAGATTGAGTCTTTGATTTGATCTCTTTCGCTCTGCCTGCTTCCTTTCTTGTGGTAGTGCCATCCGTCTACTTCTATTGCAAGTTTCGGCACTTTCCCGATTCTTTTATAGATCAAGAAATCGACGTGCGTTCCATCCTTACGCATGTATGAGCTTTCTTCGGTTGAGAAAATACTGCTCTCTGGATTGAAGATATAACGGAGAGGATAGTGGGGGACGACGTCAAGGTCCTGTTCTTCATGTTCTTCCAACAGTTTCATGATGAGTGAGTACATCAGGTTTTCTGAATCGAATTCTGATATTTGCTTCTTATCTCCCAGGTATCTTTTTCTTTCCTCAGCTGCGTTTTTGTAAAGCAGGTCGAACACGGAATTGATGTGTGAATGGACAATTGCTTTGCTATGGTAACGTATGTAGTCGATCAAGGCCTCCGTGTTGCTGCCTTTCGGCATTTTGTTGTCTGTGGCAACAAGTATGAAATGCTTTTTTGCCCTGGTTATCGCAACATTTATAAAGTTAGCTGCCAGAAAACCGACAAGGCTTGTCCTGCCGGATGAAGGCGGCAATGATCATCTGATCTTATAATCGGCAAATACATGTCCACAGGATTGGCAGACATATGCCTCCGCCTTGTTTTCAAGAGCAAGAG
>CALXOH010000043.1 GCA_944389975.1 uncultured Spirochaetaceae bacterium | reverse complement strand
TGTCCCGGATGCCCGGATTCTGCCCCTTGCCCACCGTTTTAAAGCACAAAGCAGGACCGAAGTCCTGCTCTGTAGTTGATTGAGAGGCGCTGCCGATTCTCAAAACCGATTTATGCAACAGCCCCTTAATCATTACTCTACAATGGCGTTTTCTTTTTCACTTCTGAAACGGATGAGCTTAGTCTAAGTTCCCTATTACATCAAGGAAAGGGAACGGAACTCCATTGTATGTGACACTTCCACTTTCAGGAACGAATGAAAGTCCCGAAAAATCACCATCTACCAATGCACTCAAATCAAGATAAACATCTCCATTTTCTGCAGTTACAGGAAATGTCTTTCCGATACACCAATTAAGTGCAAGGGTCACGTCATCAAAAGATATTACATCTGGTGTAGTGGCATCGCCCTTTGTAATTTCAATTGAAGGAGAAGAGATGACTACATCGTCGATCTTGAAATAGATATCCCCATGAGGATTTGAGTTCACGACACGTGCGTTGAGCGTCACATCAAAACTACCGTTGTATTTCGTCGTCTCGTCTCTGAATATCGAATGCTCTGTCGGGTTGATACATTCTACTGTACCCTCGATTGAAATCGGATAATTGAACGGAATTTTTGTATCATCCAGGTTTTCAAGATCTCCCTTTGTCTCTTCCGTATAATGTTCTTCTGTGATACCTTCAATTACATCGAGAAGGACTGTATCAATTTCGGCTGGAAATACAACATCTGTAACAGCGAATTCATACTCAGTTACAGGCTCAGAACCAGCGGAAGTATTAGAAATAACTCCTGAAAGATTCTTTTCAAGATAGGCAGGATCTTCAAGCTTGTTTACAAGATTTCTGATATTTGAAAGAAGAGATGCGTCAAGTGATCCGCCAGAGACAGCGCCAATCAATGCACTTACATCCGGATCAGCATTTCCGCCCATGGCTAGCGGCAGTATTACATTAACCCCACCTTGTATCATAGTCGCGACAACATCATCCTTGCTGATGTCGTTGATGTAATCACTAACTGCTTTCGCAGCCTCTTGCTTTTCTGCTTCGCTTGGGCTATTGCTGTTTTCGCATGATGCGACAGAAAAGACCATAAGAAAAGAAAGAAGAGCTACAAGAATTTTCTTCATACCTAATTTCCTCCAAATTATGTTATCAATAGACTACCCCCCCCCGGTAGATAGTTGTCAATAAAAAACCTTCTCTCTCCGCTATATTCCCCGTGAGATTGCAAGGGATCGGGAAAGCAAAGTATCATGAAGCGTATGAAAATATTTGGTTATGTATTATTGATGATCCTGATTGCACTCACAATCTTCAACTTCATGGCCCTTTTCAATTCGAAGAAGCGGAAGATGACTGGGAAGATGACATATCAGGCAACGATATGGCCCATAGAAAAGAAGCTCATGGCATACATGAAGGAAAGGGCCCTGGATTTTACCATCGTGCAAAGGATGGTGAACGACCTGGGGGATGGAATAATATTCGTAGCAGATCCGAAGAACAGGAAAGCAGCTGTTGCAATGGCAAACGACATGCTTACGTTCTCTTATGACGAGCTGGAGGATGCGGAAAGGTATTACGACCTCGAAGGAAAGAAGACAGTTGCGGCATATGTAGTGCTTACAGTAAACGGGACGATGTACCGCTACGATATAGCCACCAAGAGATTCAATCCTAAAGGGCTTGTCGGGAAAGTACTTTACGACACAACTGAAGAGTTCTATTCAAAGGCGCATGCAATCCTTGAAGAGAATAAGAAAGGAGAAGGAAAATCATGATCAAGAGAAACGAAGAGATGAAAGTGAATTACATCGAACACATGAGGGGAGGTGCGGGAACTGCAATCAGAAAGGATATCCTTGGCTCTGATGACATGGCAAAGCACTCACGCCTCTTTTCGATGTTCACGCTGAAAAAAGGTTGTGGGATCGGGGAACACGAACACAAGAATGAAACCGAGTACTACTACATCATCTCAGGAAAGGGCATAGTTACAGAGAAAGACGGAGAGAAAGTCGCACTTCCCGGGGATGTCGTGATCACGGGTGACGGGGAGAGCCACGCGATCAGGAACGACGAGGATGAGGATCTCGTGTTCGTTGCCGTAATAATCCTCGACTGATGTCAGAAGAAGAGAACGTCTCCTGTGGAGATCGTTGTGAGTTCAAGGCCCGGAAACTTCTCCGCGGCCTTTTTCGTTTCCCCTCCCGTGCAATGGCATAGGCCCAGAACGCTTATATTCCTCCTGCTCAACGCTGAAAGAACATGATATATCCTCTCTTTCCCTTCATCCTTGAGATGTATTCCACCGATCAGGGCAAACACATTCTTCCCCGACACTCTCTCAACGTGGTTTACGATGTTAATTATCCCCGGATGCGAGCAACCGACTACGAGTACAATCCCATTATCCGTCGATATGCCAAGCGCGATCTCATCCGAAAAGTCATCCTTGACGATCATTCCGTCAACTTCCTTCACGAAACTATCAGTGACGCTCTCCATGCTGTCTGTTCTTGAAAACCCTTGAAATAGAAAAACCGATGGAAAAATCTCTTTCGTACCCTCAATCGTACAAAGAGGCACGCCATACTTGGTGGGAAGATCCATCCCCCAACCCGCAGAAAGGTCGGAGTACACACATCCTCTCTTCTTGTATTTCTTATCGAAGAAACCCTTCCCGACGAAAAGGGAGGGCACTTCAAAGCCTTCTTCCAAAAGATCCCTGAAACCCGATGCATGGTCGTAGTGGCTATGGCTCAGCATTACGGCATCAAGATCAGAAAGGTCGATTCCCATTCTCTTCGCATTCCGTAGAAAAGCAGGACCAGAGGCAGTGTCAAAAAGGATCTTCCTGTCGTCAAACTCGATCAAAAGACTCAAACCATGGCCGTATTCAAGACTTTTGTTCTCACCTGGAGCATTTTCGAAAAGTACAGAAAGTTTCATTGCATTCCCCTCAATTCTTCAGCGTCGTCAGCGGAATGACCAACACATCTCCATCCCTATATGCAATCCCCGTTGCAGTCATCACAATCAACAGATCAGGAAGTCTGAGCGGGGTTTGCTCATTGCTATTGTTGTACTTTATGATCAGATCCTTGATTTCCCTCAGATGTTTCTTACCTGCATCGATTCCACTTGCTCCAAGCTTGAATTCCACCAGGGCATATCTTCCATCGTTCAGATGCAATACTGCATCAGCTTCCAACCCATAGCTATCGCGATAATATGAGATCGAACCATCCATGGATGATGAATAGACCTTGAGATCCCGGATTGCAAGACATTCGAAAAGAAAGCCGAAACTTTTAAGATCCGTATAGAAATACTCCGGATTGACGCCCAATGCCGCTATTGCAATTGACGGATCAACCAGATTGCGCTTCTCTTTTGCTCGCATTGCGCTTTTACTTCTGATTTGGGAATCCCACGCTGGAATATTCGAAACTATGTACAAGCTTTCCAAAGCTTTCTCATACCGGTCAAATGTAGGTTCAGAAATGCCTACATCTTTCATCATGCTCTGCTTGGTAGCCAATGTGGCAATATTTCTTGCATAACTTTTCAACATCGAATGCAGTATCGATGGATCAAATTCCTCATCCAGATATCTGGAAACATCGCTCTCACAGAGCCCCTTCACATATTGGTGCGCGATTATTTTTGCAGCAGAACTGCTTTTCCCGATGCTTTCGGGCCATCCACCACGACAGGTCAAAGCTATCAGATCCTCAATAGCCAAAGAAGAAGAAATTCCATCGATATCCATCAAAGGATCTCCAAAAAGAGCGGACAAACTTATCTTTCCATTCGAATCCCCGGATTCATACAGGCTCATCGGAAGCATCTCCAACCTGGCGATTCTCCCCGTTCCCGTATGCCGTATACGTTCCTTCTGCTTTTTAGTAATCACGGAAGAGCCAGTAAGTAAATACAATCCGACAGCTCCTTTTCTTTGATCAGTATCTACCCTCACAGCATCCCAAAGTTCCGGAATATCCTGCCACTCATCGATCAACCTGGGATTATCACCTTTCAACAGAAGTGAAGGCTTTACAGATGCAGTCTGCCGATATAGATCGGAATAGTCAGGATCCTGAAGCCTGAGCACGCTTTTTGCTTTCTGTTCTGCACTTGTCGTCTTTCCACACCATTTGGGGCCCCGGATATTTACCGCTCCGAAAATACCCAAGTAGGTATCAAGTACATCGTCAATTATGCGTGGAATGTATCTCATAACCGCCTCTAAGATATTGTATTACACCATATCGAAATATTCAATTGCCTTTAGACTTTCCAGTACTTTGCCTTTAGATTCTCCAAGCTTTTGGCTTTAGATTCTCACGTTTTTTCAGGCATGAAAAAAGGGCTGGACGATTGCCCAACCCTTCGTTCCGATCTTGCGGGATATTACATTCCCATTCCCGGATTCGGAGCTGCCGGAGCTACTTCCTTCTGAGGAATGTCAGTAACGGCACACTCCGTGGTGAGGATCAAAGATGCTATGGACGCCGCGTTCTGGAGCGCAGAGCGTGTTACCTTGACCGGGTCGATGATACCTGCATCAACCATCTTGCACCAAACCATCTTGTTTGCGTCAAAGCCTACGCCGTCCTTCTCGTTCTTGCACTTCTCGGCAATGATCGAGCCGTCGACACCTGCATTCTCCGCGATCTGGCGGATTGGCTCCTCGAGAGCCCTCTTTACGATCCTATAACCAATCTTCTCTTCCTCTGAGAGGTCGGAAAGATCTTTCTTATCAAGTACCTTCACAGCCTGTACGAGAGCTACTCCGCCGCCGGGGATTACACCCTCCTCGATAGCTGCCCTTGTAGCGCTGAGTGCGTCTTCGACGCGGTGCTTCTTCTCTTTGAGCTCAACTTCAGTTGCAGCACCTACGTTCACGACGGCAACTCCGCCGGCAAGCTTTGCAAGCCTCTCCTGGAGTTTCTCGCGGTCATAATCGCTTGTGCAGTCCTTGATCTGGATCTTGATCTGGGCGATCCTGTCGCGGATTGCATCCTGACTTCCAGCGCCGCTGATGATTGTCGTGTTCTCCTTCTCGACCTTTACGCTCTTTGCCCTACCGAGCATCGAAAGCTCTGCATTCTCAAGCTTGAGGCCGAGGTCTTCCGTGATCACCTGCCCGCCTGTGAGGATTGCGATATCCTCGAGCATAGCCTTCCTTCTGTCGCCGAAGCCCGGAGCCTTTACTGCTACTACATTGAGTGCGCCGCGTACTGCGTTCACAACGAGCGTGGGAAGCGCTTCGCCATCGACATCCTCTGCGATGATCAAGAGAGGCTTGTTTGTCTGGACAACCTTCTCGAGGATAGGAAGAAGATCCTTCATGTTCGAAATCTTCTTGTCATAGATGAGGATGTAAGGATCATCGAGAACGCTGATCATCGTATCCTTGTTATTGCAGAAATATGCGGAAAGATATCCACGGTCGAACTGCATGCCTTCGACGAAGTCGACTGTAGTCTCGATTGTCTTGCTCTCCTCGACTGTGATGACTCCATCCTTGCCGACTTTATCCATTGCGTTTGCAATCTCGTCGCCGATCGTTCTGTCGTTGTTTGCAGAAATGGATGCAACCTGTGCGATCTCTTCCTTGTCCTCGATCATCTTTGCTTCTTTCTTGATCGAATCGACTGCATCGCGTACTGCAAGGTCGATACCCCTTCTGATTCCCATCGGGTTTACGCCTGCTGCAACGCTCTTCATCCCTTCCTTCGTGATTGCCCAAGCCAGAACGGTTGCAGTCGTTGTTCCGTCTCCTGCAACATCGTTTGTCTTTGTCGCAACTTCCTTCAGAAGCTGTGCACCCATGTTTTCAAACGGATCTTCAAGCTCGATCTCGCGTGCGACGGAAACTCCATCCTTGGTTACGGTCGGAGCGCCGTATTTCTTGTCAAGAAGCACGAGCCTGCCCTTCGGGCCAAGTGTCGTCATGACTGCCTTGGAGATCTTCTCCACGCCGTTTACAAGCGATTTACGTGCCTCTTCATTGAACTGAAGCTGCTTTGCCATATGTTTTTCCTCCATGTATTCATCGTTAGTGGATGTTACCTACGAAAAGATAAGAAGAAAAATGATATTCGGCAAGAGATAGTTAAAAAAGCATGAGAACAAAGGAAAGCGTGGATGCGAAAAACCCCGAAAGAAGGTTGACCATGTCGTTGTCGACGATCGGAAGTCCCCTGAGCCTATGGTTCTCAATCCCCTCATCGTCGTAACGCGAATACGTGAGTCTGCCATCTTTATCGCTATAGCGCGCTTCCAATGTCGCGCCCAGAAATGAATCGAAGAACGACCCAAGGAATCCTGAAGTAAGTATTATCAGAAATGATTTGAATCCAAGTCGGAATACGCCGGTCGCGATCATCGAGAGCGATAGCGCGCCTAGAAACGCAAATAAAGTGCCGAGCGCACTCACCCCTCCGCTCGTGCCTTTCGGAACGCTCGTTCCCGTGATTATCGAACGGGGCGGTTTTTTAGACAAAAGCCCTCCCTCGCTTGCCCATGTGTCCGCTGTCGCTTCCGCAATCGAAGAAGAGAACATCACGAGCCCGAGTTCCTTATGCGGGGAGAAAAGGAAGATCAAAAGACCGGCAAAAGGAGCTGTTCCGTTTGCAACAACCTGCGAGAAAGTCCTCTTGCCACCCTTCCCTTTGTCTACCACTGCCGTGAAGGCCGATGATGAGATGAAGAAAAAAAGGTAGAGGACGAAACCGGAAAATCCAAGTGCATATAAAAGGAAAAAACCAAGGAAGAACGCTGAAGCTATCCCGCCATTCGTAAGATATCCTCGTTTCGATGCCAATACGGCCACAAAGGAAAGAATCAAGAGATATATGACCACCCTTGCCACTGGATAGCTTGAAAGAACCGAATCCAAAGCGCTCATGAAAACACCTTCAAAAGTATTATAAAGGAAAAAGGCACCGTAAGATTATCCCAGCCGCCCGGGGATAGAAGTTCTACGACGGATAGTGCGAGGGAAAGAAAGAGATAAAGCGGCAAGCCGTATGAAAGCAGTATCGGGATGGATGAGAGAAAGAAGAAAAGGCTCCCTTCAATGCTCTTTCCGAACGCATAGTGGCGCCCGAGAACTCTGCCGGATACAGCTGCCATCGCATCGGGTATGCCCATCAGAAGCGATGTGGCAATGGCATCGTTCCAATCGAGAATGCCCGTGGATGCGAGAAGAACGATGAAAAAGAGCGAGAGGGGGAAAAGAGCCAGTCCGAGGGTTCTTTCCCCTTTGAAAAGGAACCTTGCCAAAGGAATCCGGGACGAGAACAAATTGATGAAAAAGAACAAAAAAGGCCCGGAGAGCAATACATAAACAGGAAGATTCTGGAAATATCTTGGGATAAAGATCCAGAAAGAGAGTACGACGTGGGCCGCTTTACGCCCGGCCTCCCCCCACTTTCTCCCCACCAGGTATGAAATCAGGAGAGCTGATGCGACGAGCGCAAATGAAAAAGTATAGAAAAGGAGCGAGGCGTGCATGAAGAAAGAATAAGAGGAATCAACAAAGAAAGGCAACAAATGCATTTCGAAAGCCGTGCTTGCAAGATGAAAAGAAAGCTTGATATCATGCATATGTATTGTATTTTTATGCATTTGCCATTTTAGGGAGGACTCTATGCGAGAACGGCACAACAGGCTTTCCGTAGTAAAAGAGATTATAAAGAACAACAGGATCGACAATCAGGATACCCTTCTTGAAATGCTTAAGGAGGAAGGTTTCAACGTCACGCAGGCAACCTTGTCGCGCGACTTGAAGATGCTCAAGGTCGGAAAGATATCGGACGGCTGGTCGGGTTACTACTACTCGCTTCCGGAGAACGAGTTCGTCAGCGAGAGCGAAAAAAGCTATATGCAGGATGTCAGGCGTGGTATCATATCGATTGAGTTTTCTGGCAACGTGGGGGTAGTGAAGACAAGGCCCGGGCATGCAAACAGCGTATGTTTTGCACTCGACGTACTGGCCTTGCCGGAAATCCTCGGGTCGATCGCCGGAGACGATACGATCTTCATAATCCTACGCGAGGGAATGAGCAAGGAAGACCTGCTTGAAAGTTTCCAGACTAGGATACCGGAAGTAAAGGAGGAGTGATGGAATTTCTGGATTTCGACAAGCTTGGCTCTGCAAAGGTTTTGGAAAACGCCAAGAGGGAGGGACTACACGAGCTGTTGGATGAAAAGCGCGTGGACGAAGCCGAGATAAAGCTTGGCGGCGGCCTGACGTATAATTATGCATCAATGCCAGTCGGAAAAGAGGTACTCGATGCCCTTTCTGAGTTTTCCAAGGAAGCTGACCTCGTAGGAAAGTACAAGCTCCTCTTGTCCGGAGAGATGATGAACACCGGGGAAAAACGCCTTGTACTGCACCATCTGACAAGGGGGAACGTACTCGGAACGCCCGTAGTATGGGAAGGGGAAGACAAGGAAGCGTTTTACAAAGGCGAGCTGGAGAAGATAAAGGATTTTGCAGAGAAAGTCCACTCGGGGAAGATCACGGGATCGACCGGAAAGAAGTTCACATCGGTATGCCAGATCGGAATCGGAGGATCCGACCTCGGACCAAGGGCGCTTTACATGGCACTGAAGGGGTATGAGAGGAAGATGGAGGCCTACTTCATCTCAAACGTCGACCCTGATGATGCGGCGGAGGTGATAAAGCACCTCGATTTCGAGACGACGTTATTCGTGCTGGTATCAAAGAGCGGGACTACGCAGGAGACGCTTACAAACAGGGATCTGGTACTAAAGACCCTGGAGTCATCTCCTGTGAAGGGACTTGACCCCAAAAAGCACATGGTGGCCGTCACGAGTAAGACAAGCCCGTTGGCGAAGGACGAATCGATGCTAGAGTCGTTCTTCATCGACGACTTCATCGGAGGGCGATACTCAAGCACATCGATGGTTGGCGGCGTAGTGCTGTCCCTTGCATACGGCTACAAGACGTTCTCAGAGATTCTGGAGGGCGCACATGAGGAGGACGTGCTCTCCACATGCGACGACATCTACAAGAACGGAGCGCTGATGGATGCCCTGATCGGGGTATACCTTGGAAACGTACTGGGTTACCGCGCAACGGCGATCCTCCCCTACTCGCAGGCACTCTCACGCTTTCCTGCACACCTCCAGCAACTCGATATGGAATCAAACGGAAAGAGCGTGAACCGCTTCGGGGAGAAAATCACATATAAGACCGGCCCCGTGATCTTCGGAGAGCCAGGAACGAACGGACAGCATTCGTTCTACCAGCTACTGCACCAGGGAAGCGACATCGTACCGCTCCAGTTCGTCGGTTTCAGGGAAAGCCAGTACGGGTTCGATACAGTGACAGACGGATCTACGAGCCAAGAGAAGCTGAACGCGAACCTTGCAGCCCAGATAGTTGCATTCGCACTCGGAAAGGACGACGAGAACGAGAACAAGAAGTTCTACGGGGAACGTCCGTCATCCCTCATATACGGGGAGAAGCTTACCCCGAAAGCCCTCGGAGCGCTTCTTGCGCACTTTGAGAACAAAGTGATGTTCCAAGGCTTTGCGTGGAACCTCAACTCGTTCGATCAGGAGGGAGTGCAGCTTGGAAAGGTACTTGCGAAGGAAGTGCTGAAGGGAAGCAAGGGCAACCCGGTGCTTGCAAAATACGCATCGAAGCTCATCTGATGACAGAAAGGGCTGTAAATTCCTTAAAAAATATGGGGAAACAGCCCTTTTTCATATTCAACAAAAAACATCGTAAGGAATATAATCTCGACAAAATTATTTTTGAAAGGAGAGCACGGGCATGCATAGTCAGATAGAACAGATTTACCAAAGCGTGCTGAAGAGGGATCCCAACGAGAAGGAATTCCAACAGGCGGTGTACACCTTCCTGCTTTCGATTGACAAGATCATCGACGAACTTCCGGATGTAACCTACCACAAAGTACTCGAAAGAATGGTGGAACCCGAGAGAGTCATCATGTTCCGTATTCCATGGACCAACGATGAAGGAAAGCTCGAGATCAACAGAGGTTTCAGGGTTGAGATGTCTTCCGCACTGGGCCCATACAAAGGCGGACTAAGGCTTCACCCGTCGGTAAACCTTTCAATCATGAAGTTCCTTGCGTTCGAACAGACGTTCAAGAACTGCCTCACAGGCCTTGCAATGGGCGGCGGAAAGGGCGGTTCTGATTTCGATCCGAAAGGAAAGAGCGACGGGGAAGTCATGCGTTTCTGCCAGTCTTTCATGACCGAACTCTACAGACACATCGGGGAAGACACGGACGTACCTGCAGGTGACATCGGAGTCGGGGCACGCGAGATCGGATACCTTTTCGGGCAGTACAAGAGGATCGAGAACAAGTTCGTCGGAGTCCTTACGGGAAAGGGTCTCGACTGGGGCGGCTCGAACATCAGGCCGGAGGCCACAGGCTACGGACTTGTATACCTCTCGGATGCAATCCTTTCCGACAGGCACATGGAACTCAATGGTTCGACGTGCATAGTATCCGGAAGCGGAAACGTAGCCCAGTACACTGTGGAGAAGCTCCTCGACCTGGGAGCAAAGGTAGTCACCCTCTCCGACTCATCCGGCATGATCTACGACGAGAACGGAATCGACAGGGAGAAGCTCCAATACGTCAAGGTACTCAAGAACGTACAGAGGGGAAGGATCAAGGAGTACGCAGAGAAGTACAAAGTCACGTACATTCCGCGCAACAGTGCAGAGCCGAACCCGATCTGGGACGTCAAAGCGGACTACGCATTCCCATGCGCAACCCAGAACGAGATTACGAAAGCCGACGCAGAGAACCTCGTGAAGAACAAGATCAAGCTCATAGGAGAAGGGGCGAACATGCCTTGTACTGCGGAGGCTGAGGAATACCTGATGGCAAACGGCATACTGCTTGCACCTGCAAAGGCTGCAAACGCAGGCGGCGTTGCAGTCTCGGGCCTTGAGATGGCCCAGAACTCCCAGCGCGTCCAGTGGACGAGGGAGAAGGTTGATCAGGAACTGAAGAACATCATGTACGGCATCTACAAGAACATCAGCGAAGCTGCAGAGACATACTCTACGAAAGACAACTTCATCGACGGAGCGAACATCGCATCCTTCATCAAAGTTGCAAGGGCAATGATCGCACAAGGCTACGTATGATGCGCGAGATCGGATTTGACAGCAGGAAATACATAGAGGAGCAGACGAAGTACATCCTTGAGAGGGTGCACTCGTCCTCCGGTAGGCTGTACATCGAGTGCGGCGGGAAGCTCTTGCACGACAAGCACGCATCCCGCGTACTTCCCGGCTTTGACGAGAACAACAAGATGAAGGTATTCCAAGCGCTCAAGGAGCACTTGGATGTCATAATATGCATCTACGCCGGGGATATCGAGCAGAGGAAGATCCGGGGGGACTTCGGAATAAGCTATGACGATGACGTGCTGAAGATGATCAACGAGTTCCAGCAATACGGAATCAAATGCGACAAAGTCGTCATAACCCGTTTTGCAGACCAGGTCACTGCAGTCCAGTTCAAGCGCAAGCTCGAACAGCGCGGGATAAAGGTATATACGCATACGGCAACCCCTGGCTATCCGACCGATATCGATGTGATAGTATCCGACGACGGATACGGGAAAAACCCGTACATCGAAGTCGATGCACCTGTCGTAATAGTCACAGCCCCCGGACCAGGATCGGGGAAACTCGCAACGTGCCTGAACCAGATGTACCACGAGGCGAAGAAAGGGGAGAAGCCAAGCTACTCGAAGCTCGAGACGTTCCCGATCTGGAACCTCCCTTTGAATCATCCGGTGAATATCGCATACGAGGCTGCAACAGTGGACATCGGAGATGTGAACATGATCGATTACTTCCATCACGATGCTTACGGAACAATTGCAGTCAACTACTCGAGGGACCTCGAGGCATACCCCCTGCTCAAGAGGATATTGGAGAGGATAACCGGAGAATGCGTCTATAAATCCCCTACCGACATGGGAGTAAACAGATGTGGATTCGGCATCTTCAACGACGATGTGTGCAGGAAGGCTGCGAACAACGAGATAATAAGGCGCGTATTCAACACCAAGTGCGACTACCTCAGGGGCATCTGCTCGAAGGAAGTGTATCAGAGGGCTATAGCCATCCTTGACAAAGCGGGATTGAAGGAAGAGTATCTTCCGACCGTCCTACCCGCACGCAAGGCACTGGAGGAAGCTATCCAAAGGAAGAAGGGCAAGGATGACGGCACTGTATGCGCAGCTGCAATCGAACTTGACGACGGACGGATCGTCACAAGCCACAACTCTAACCTAATGCACGCAGGTGCCGCCTTGATACTCAATGCGCTCAAGGCGATGTTGGGATACGAAAAGGACCTCGATCTGATACACAAGGATGTCATCGAACGCATCACATACCTCAAGAGGGACATACTCTCTGGAAAGGGAGTTTCGATAAACGTGGATGAGATCCTCGTTGCACTCTCGATAAGCGGCACATACCAAGTGGAAGCTGCGGAAGCGACGAAAGCGCTATCCCGTCTCAGAGGGTGCGATGCACACTTCACGCACATCCCTTCCGCCGGTGATATGGATGGCATGAGGAAACTCGGAATAAACGTCACAAGCGAACCTGCATACCCTGCAAGAAACGCAATAAGATGAGCATTGCCTGCCTGAAAAACGGCAGGCTTTCTTATTTTGAAATGAACCCTTCAAGTTGGACCAAAAACCAATTTGGAGGGTTTAGTTATGAAGGTAAGGGAAGAAGACCTTAGGAAAGAACTTGAGATTGCACTGGCAGGAAAAGACAGTCAGTCAAGATGC
>CALXOH010000042.1 GCA_944389975.1 uncultured Spirochaetaceae bacterium | reverse complement strand
TCCCGGATGCCCGGATTCTGCCCCTTGCCCACCGTTTTAAAGCACAAAGCAGGACCGAAGTCCTGCTCTGTAGTTGATTGAGAGGCGCTGCCGATTCTCAAAACCGATTTATGCAACAGCCCCTTTTTCATTTTCTTACTTTTTCGCACAATCCTTTCATGGTATCATCGATTTAGTTTTAATCAATTATCCGGAGGATTGAAGTGAAGCATTTTGCCAAATTAGTCTTAATATCCTTGATCGTATTATCATTTGCAGGTTGCGCATCCCACGTCGACTCGGTTCCTGCAATCGTTCTACCTACGCTCGGTTCCTTGCCGACGGCCCCAGCTCCGGCCCCTGCTCCCGCACCAGCCCCTGTTCCAGAGCCGGTTGAAGAGGAGGTAGCATCTCCTGTCGCAGAGGAAGAATACCTATATGGAGTAAGCCCTGTCGTCGTCTCTGACGAAGATGTCGATTCATTCGACATCTACATTGTCGAGACAAACGACGTCAGCATCCACGCACTTGAGGGGGATGAGGGATCGATCGGGTTTGCAAAACTCCAAACGCTTCTTGATTACGCGAACGCTTATACGGACAACATCCTTTTGATTGACGCTGGAAACACCTTCGTCCGCCAGGGATATCCGGTTGAGGCTGCAGATTACGTAGCTGATGCGCTTGCCATGCTCGGTTATGACGTTGTAGTTCCGGGCGAGAGCGATTACGCACTCGGATTTGAAAAGCTTCTTTCCATCGATGGCGAGATGGATCATGCTTTCCTTTCCACCAATACTTTCTACGAAAAGAGCGATGCATCCCCGTTTGAGTTGTACAAGATCTTCTCATACAACGGCTTTGATGTTGCAGTAGTAGGTCTCACCTCACCTGCAGCAAAAGAGGCTTATGCCTCTGAGACAAACGGAGTTGGATTCATCAGCGATTCGATCGTAGCGAACGCACAGGATGCGATCGATTATCTCAACTCGATAGCTGATTACGTAGTTGTCGCTTCCAACATCGGAGATGGATGGGATCTTTCCGCCGACGATATAATCAACAGCATAAGCGGAATAAACCTATTCATCGATGGAGGTAACGAGAGCGACGAGGAGAGCATCAGGACTGTAGGGGATACCCTTGTAATCTCTTCCGGCAAGAACCTCGGAAGCGTTGGAGTCGTAGATGTGAAAGTTTCGATGAACGAGATCTCCTCAAGCGCATTCTTCGTAACCAGTGAGGATGTTCTGAATCCTGGATCGAGTGCATTGATGCAGGCAAACGGCGTTTCCGACGTTCCTGCGGATGCCGGGATGACAGAGCTTTTGAGCACTGCAGAATCAGAACTCGGCCTCTGATTCCTCTCTACGGGCTGCCTTCGGGCGGCCCATTTCCCTTCAGTTAACTTTTTCCGGTTAATCGTATATCCTTATAGAGCTTTCTTTGACAAAGGAGAAGTTCTGAAGCAATGAGGATGAGATTATTCATATTTGTTTTTCTTTCAACAATCCTTGTGCTTCCCGCCTTTCCAAGGGAATACGATGAGTCGATAAGCATGGGCGCGGGCATCACCGGAATAACCGGAGGTGAGTATTCGTTCGGGCTTGGGATGCTCCCCTTGGGGACTTCGTTCGAGTATGAGCGCTATATCGACATGATCCCTTCCATAACACACGATGCATACTTCAACGTAGGAATCTCCTTTTCCTTCCGCAACCAATCCTTCGAGGATTATGAGTATGATACGGGAATCCCGTTCTGGAGCTTGAAGAAGTACGAACAGGATGAGGGCAAGCTCATATACCATGGATCGGGCTCCGACGAGTACTTCAGGCCATCCGGGGCGGTGGACGTTTACTTCGAACAGGGCTTCGGACTGAATGAGAAAGCATTGGAGGATCCCCTTGTCATCATAAGGCTTGGCCTTAATCTGCACTTTACAATGGCCACGGAACCTCTTTCTCTCTCCCGGGGGGATATCGACGAGCCTGTCTTCGTCGACGGTTATGGAAACCTGAGGGATCAATTCAAGGGTGCGATCCTTGCATTCCCTTGGCTCCAAGGGGACAGGAAGAGCTTCAATAGTATAATGTATACGGCACTCATATTCGATTTCGATCACCCGATTGATTCGAACACCGATGAGGGACTATACGGGTACATAACCCTCGAGTGGGGGCCGAAGTGGCTCTTCAACAACCTTCCTGGAAGATATGCAACGAGCGATTTCTACAGGGTTCAAGGATATTTCGAGCAGAAGCTTCTCCTTTATGAAGTCAAGCAGGACAACGGATGGACGTGGGTCTCCCTGATGCTTGGGCATTCGAATTCTGCAAGCTACATAGGCGGGGACATCGTTCCTTTCAACAGGATGCCTACGGACCATCTGAGAGGGTACCTCAGTGACAGGCTTTGGCTGACGTTCTCAGGGCCGCAGTTTCTTACCAGCGATTGCTATACCTACATCTCTTTGATCCTTACAAACAGCCTTTATTACGGAACATTGGTGAACACGACTTCGGATCTTTCCGCATTCGAGTTCAAATCCGATGTCTCAATAGTATTCCATCTGCGACTTTTCGGCTTCATACGTTTCGAGTACGTATGCAGGTATGTGTTCATGCTTGGGTTCTCGGCGGAAAACCCGCGCTGGGAGCAGGGCGCTGCCCTAAGCTTCTATATTTCGCTCTAGGAGGGGAGGATGAAGAGAATTCTGGCGGTTTTGTTTTTCGTTCTGTCCGTAGTGCCCCTCCATGCAATCGGATTCGGCTATCATGTGTTTGAAGTGAGGACGATACCGGAGTTTTCCGAAGGTATCTTCCCGTCAAGCATTCTTTATCAATTCAATTTTCCGATGCCCGATTTCCTTCCGGGCAGCAAGACGGAATTTGCATTCAGGCTTGACAACGGACTTGTATACAGAAGCCTCAGACAGAACCCGAACACTGCAAAATACGAATACATAGGGGAGTATACAGTCCAGTACGATGAGTTCAACCTCTATTTTGCACAGGACTTTCACCACACGGAGTTCACATCCGATGACCTCGTGACTTTGACGGCGTCCATAGACGGAAGGTGGGAGAATGCTTTCGAGCGCCTTTCTTGGATGAATGGTCCCGGGGAGCTCCAGGGTGTCTTCAGGGAGTTCGCAAACGGGGTGAATACGAATCGATGGCCGGATGCAGCTTGGAATGGAAATCCCGAACTGAGGGGGGCCAGGTCTTCTGCGACGATCTTCTTCTCCTTCGGTCTGGAGATCGACTACATGAGGAATGTGATCACTCGGAAGGACGGGGTATACTTCTCATCGTTCGTGCATTACGCTCCGGGGGTTGTACAGTTCTTCGGGAAAAGTTCGGATTTCATCCTCTGGAGGAACGAACTTGATTTCGCGTGGACCATATTCTCCGTGCGTCAGAAAAACGTCGAGCGCGACACTACGTGGATAAGTCTCGTCCTGGAGGACAAGGCGCGGTACCAGTTTGTCACTGGCTCGATGATCCCGGGCTTTACCCAAGGCGGGGAGATCTGGGGGACTGAGGCGTTGAACTCGGAGCACGTGTTTTCAAACCGCGTGATGCTTACCCTTTACGGACCGCAGATCAACAGTTACGATTGCTATCCGAGGGCGTCTGTATTCTTCGATTTCGGAGTATCATTCGGACGCTTGAACGGAACGGATGAGAATGTGTATGAAGTCTACGGCTCATATGGCTTCAGGGCGGAGTTCGTGATATTCAACATCGCAAATGCATTCTACGAGATAGGGTATGTGTTCGACCCGATAAAAGACGAGAAAGAGGAGGTTGAGATGCGCTATGGCGTCTCGATAGGAATATGAGAAGATTTCTTCTGTTTCTGCTTTTGATTTCAATCTCCTTTCCTTTGTTCGCGTCATACACTGTGTATATCGCCCCGGTATTCGGCGTGACTTACGACACCAACTTCTTTTCGAATCCACTTCCGCAGGATGCCGACGTCGACTATCTTGAGTGGAAGAACACACATCCGTTTGAGCATAGGGTCGACCTCGGAGGGTCGATAAGGGCCGACATGTACTTCGATGAAGATGCGATCACAGGACTCTCTTTGTACTTCTCCATGCGCTATCCGTTCTGGCGGAAAACGATCACACCGCACGCCATCTCCTCCGATGGATCGATGATAGAGGAGGGCGGCTTCACCGAAGACGGCGCATGGGAGTACGTCGAGACTACTGATACTTCATGGGGCGTTCCTGCGTTCTATTTCTCCCTCGGCCCAGCGTTCCGCTATCAGATGGGGATTGCAGACATCGGCGTGGATGTTCGCCTCAGCGTCGGATCACGAAACCTTTTTGAAAGCATTGAACTCGGACTTTCCGTAGAACCTTTCCTGCACGTTGCATTCGATGAAAACTACTTCTTCGCATTCAGCTTCAACTACGACGCCCACTTTTATAACTTCATCAAGAACGACAGGTACATCTACGAGCCGAACTTCTTCAAGCTCTCCCTGACTGCACACATCGGCGTCGGGTTTCTATTCGGAGAAAGGAGCGGCTGATGATCAAAAGGATATTCCTTGTCATTCTTCTTTCCATTTCCTCGTTTTTCCTTTATGCGTCTCCCGAGACGTGGATCGGACTAGGGTTCATCGCATCGCGTAATTACATCGGAAGCGATGCGGCGGACTACTACAATGTATATGACCTCGACGGCAATCTGATCGTCGACGGAAGCGACATATCGAATATTAGGAGGATAGGAGGAAGGGCTGAGATAGTGGTCTTTCCCCTTTCCGAAGTGAGGGTTGGTTTTCTTTTCTCCGGAACGATTGCATTTCCCGTCGGTTATTCGCATAAGGACGGGCAGAACGAATCATACTTTTCGAGGAACCTTGATTTCATATTCGACGGGGAGCTCGGGCTTGCGTACTACCAGCTTTTCGGGAATTTCGGGTTTTTCATCGATGCCGGGATGTACTACAGCTACAACCGGGTTGCAAAGGAAAACGAGAAGAACTACAAGGAGAACACAACTTACGACATATTCCACGAGTGGGGCGTCTGGGGGGAGGCTGGGATTCTCTCGACATTCCGCAACGGCTATTTCCGACTGGGCTTCAAGTACAACCACGACCTTTGCTACAGCCAAATGAATTTCAACATAGGTCTTTTTGTCTCCGGCGGGTATATAATCCGCTGAAAAGTATTGAACAATAAATGGCAGGAAATTAAAATTTCCGACAAAGTAGGCCGTGGATGACTTCTACGGCAAGGAGGATGAAGATGGCGAAGGATATAGACTGGAGCTCGCTTGGGTTCGGCTACATGCCTACGGACTACAGGTACAATGCCGAATGGAAAGACGGAAAGTGGGATAAAGGCGGTCTTACGAAAGACTCGACTGTTACGATCAGTGAAAGCGCTGGAGTTCTCCAGTATGCCCAGACATGTTTTGAAGGACTCAAGGCTTATTCATGGCAGGATGGAAGCATCGTATGCTTCAGACCGGATCTGAACGCAAAAAGGCTTCAGGACTCTGCACGAAGGCTTTTGATGCCGGAAGTTCCGGAGGAGATGTTCCTCGACGCACTTGACCAGACTGTCAAGGCGAACAAGGATTTCGTGCCCCCGTACGGCACAGGCGCGACGCTCTATGTACGCCCGTTCCTGTTTGGCTCTGGCCCGGTATTGGGAGTATCCCCCGCACCTTCATTTACATTCCGCCTCTTCGTCTCTCCCGTAGGCCCGTACTTCAAGGGTGGCATCAAGCCTCTCAAGATCTGCGTGTCCGATTACGACAGGGCGGCCCCGAAGGGAACGGGGCACATCAAGGCGGGATTGAACTACGCAATGTCGCTCTACCCGGGTGATGTCGCACATAAGAACGGATATGCAGAGAACATGTACCTCGATGCTGCTACCAGGACGCACGTGGAGGAAACAGGTGGTGCAAACTTCATTTTCGTAACAAAAGACGGAAGGATCATTACTCCGAAGTCCGATACAATCCTTCCTTCGATCACTCGCAGGTCGCTTGTGTACGTTGCAGAGCACTACCTCGGACTGAAAGTCGAAGAGCGCGTTGTTCCGTTCGAGGAGGTCGCTGAGTTCGAGGAAATCGGACTATGCGGGACTGCTGCAGTCATCTCTCCGATCGGCAGGATAGATTGGAAGGGCGGTTCGATCCAGGTTCCGTCGGGAATGGACGAGATGGGGCCTGTGCTTTCAAAACTTCGATCGACTCTTACCGGAATCCAGGAAGGGACGATCGAAGCTCCGGAAGGCTGGATCAGGAAGATCTGCTGAGAAAAAGAGAGCCTGGGGATCACTCCTCAGGCTTTTTGTTTCTCTTTCCATACATCGCTTTCCGCCGTTTCTGCGTGACTCTGAACAACTCAAGGCGCTCGTCACTTCTTTTCTTCGTCCCGGGATTCTCTTCTATGTCTTTGTCTACAAGGTATGAGAAATACCCGGAAACAGTGGCGGGGTATCCATTTTTCTGAACTTCCTTCAGCCTCAGTTGCAAGAAGCAGTACTCTTCGTCATAGAACCTGATCGATGTGGATTTGTACGTGCCTTCTCCCTGTTTTCTCTTCTTACCATCCACCACCGTCTATCTCCCTTTTTTCTTACAGTATATACCGTTACGGGAGAATTAAAAGTTTTTTAGGAGCATCTTGTAATACTTTTGGTAACACTTCTTGGATTGAATATAATTTAAATATATGGAATACAAGAAATTAAATGTCTTGAATTGATACCTCCAGGCGGAATCGAACCGCCATCCTTCCCTCCGGAGGGGAATGCTTTATCCATTAGGCTATGGAGGCATGCATATTTGATTCTACAAAAATTCGGGATGTTTTTCCATCGCATTGATGTGGTAGCATACCGGTATGAATGATTATCAAAAGATGGTTGTCTTGATCGATGCAGACAACACACAGCTATCAAAGCTCGAGGATATACTGCATGATGTCTCAAGCTACGGGAGGATCATCTCCAAGAAAGCTTACGGGAACTGGAAGAAACCGCAGCTTGCGAAGTGGGAGGACGAGATCAAAAGGCTTGCGATAAAAGCAGAACAGCAGTTTGATTACGTATCGGGGAAGAACACCACGGATATTGCGATGGTCATCGACGCGATGGATATGCTCCACACCGGAATGTACGATGCGATGGTGCTCGTCTCAAGCGACAGCGATTTCACCCCTCTTGCGGTCCGCCTGCGGGAATCCGGGGTGTACGTGATCGGGGTGGGGGAGAAGAAGACCCCCGAGTCGTTTTCAAACGCATGCGACAGTTTCCTTTTCATCGAGTACATCACTTCAGGTGAGAAGAAGGGAAAGAGTGTCCGCGAAGAGAGTGGAAAGAGCGAAGGAAAGGATGCCAGGAGGGGCAAAAGCGACCCGGAGATCGCGAAATTGCACGATTTGTTGGCGATAGCGTACGTGAAATACCAGCAGGAGGATGATGACTACGTGAACGTAAGCATCGCGGGCACGTACATAAAGAGGGTAATGCCCGAATTCAACATCAACGCATACGGCTATAAGAAGCTCTCGGATTTCATATCATCTTTTCCCGAACGGTACGAGATGAGGAAGGAGAAGAAAAAAGGGGGAGCCCCGCTGGTCGAATACAGGTGCGTGTAGTACGACAACTTACCTTTTTTGGCTAAAGGCGAGGCCGGCTTTATTATGGACGTTTTTGCCTCCGATATGATATTTTGGGGCCATGGAAAATGAACTAGTTACTCAAATCATCATGATCGGAGTAGGAATCCTCCTGATTTACCTGGCGATAAGGAAGAAGATGGAGCCGACTCTGCTTCTTCCGATGGGTTTTGGTGCAATACTCGTAAACCTTCCCGGATCGGTGGTAGCCGAAGGGCATGGCATCCTGGCGTTCCTGTACAACGTCGGTATCGCAGAGGCAGAGGTATTCCCGCTTCTTTTGTTTATCGGAATCGGAGCCATGATCGATTTCGGACCGGTACTCTCAAAGCCATGGCTCATCTTCATCGGAGCTGCAGGGCAGGGCGGTATCTTCATTTCGATGATCATCGCATCCCTTCTTGGTTTCCAGGTGAATGATGCGGCAAGCATCGGAATCATCGGAGCGGCTGACGGCCCGACTGCAATCCTCGTAAGCCAGCAGCTTCAGAGCCAGTACATACCTGCAATCCTCGTCGTCGCATATTGCTACATGGCACTTGTTCCAATCATCCAGCCTGTAGTTTTGAAGGTGACGACAACCAGGAAAGAGAAGCTTATCAGGATGAAGTACAATCCGAGCGCTGTAAGCAAGAACACCCGTATCTTCTTCCCGATCATCGCTACGATCGTATGTGGAATAATCGCACCTGAGTCGGCGGCATTGGTCGGCATGCTCATGTTCGGCAACCTCCTTCGCGAATGTGGTGTACTTGATTCGCTTTCAAACGCAGCACAGAACATGCTCAGCCCGCTTATCACACTGCTTCTGGGTCTTGCGATCGCACCTCAGATGTCAGGGGACAAGCTCTTGCAGTTCGAGACCATCATGATCATGGGATTCGGACTTGTCGCGTTCATATTCGACACAGCATGCGGTGTGTTCTTCGTAAAGATCATCAACATCTTCCTGAAGAAGGACAAGAAGATCAACCCGCTCATCGGAGGAGCAGGCATCTCTGCATTCCCGATGTCGAGCCGCGTCGTACAGAAGGTTGGGATCGAAGCAGACAAGCAGAACCATCTCCTGCCGTTTGCTCTCGGAGCGAACGTATCCGGCCAGATCGGAAGCGTTCTTGCCGGCGGCCTTTTGCTGAAGATGGTATTGCCTTTGATAGGCTGAGGAGGAATGATGGAAAACGTTACTGTAATGGATGTAGTTGCCATCGGACTCGAGAGCTGGGGTATGCTCGCTCTCGGAATCGGAATCCTCTTCGTGTGCCTTGTTGTCCTCAACAAGCTCACGGGAAAGAAGAAGTGAGAGGAGTTTGAATTTGACTGGAAGGGGGCCGGAAGGTCCCCTTTTCCAATCATATGATTTCCGATATAGTTTTAGCGGTTGAAGGAAAATATCATGAATCTATCTAGAAATGTCAAAGGCGACATATATTACGTCGGAGCAAGCGACAGGAGGCTTGCCCTTTTTGAGAACATATACCCGATTGAACGGGGCGTCAGCTACAACTCATACGTCATCATGGACGATAAGGTGGTGCTTTTGGATACGGTCGACGAGAGCGTCAGGGGGCAGTTCTACGAGAACTTGTACCATACCCTCTCAGGTCGCGCGATCGACTACCTGGTGGTGAACCACGTCGAACCGGATCATGCATCGATGGTGGAGGACGTGATGAGAAGGTTCCCTTCGGTGAAGGTCGTAGGAAACCAGATGATCATCAAGTTCCTCACACAGTTCTTCGGGGATGAGCTGAAGGAGAGGGCTTTGGTCGTGAAGGAAGGGGATTTCCTTGAGACCGGGCATCACAAGCTAACGTTCGTCTCCGCTCCGATGGTGCACTGGCCAGAAGTGATGTTCACATATGATGTCGTGGACAAGGTTCTCTTCAGCGCAGATGCGTTCGGCACTTTCGGCGCTCTCTCCGGAAGCATCTTCGCAGATGAGTACGACTTCGACAGGGAGTGGCTTGACGATGCCAGGAGGTATTACACCAACATCGTCGGAAAGTACGGCGCACAGGTATGTGCAGTACTTGAAAAGGCAAAGAGCATCGAAATCGGGATGATTCTGCCTCTTCACGGCCCGATCTGGAGGAAGGACATCGGATACTTCGTTTCAAAGTATGCAACCTGGGCAACCTACGGCGTAGAGGAAGAGGGCGTTCTTGTAGTCTATGCATCGATCTATGGGAATACAGCGTCCGTGGCATCCTCCATTGCGCTCAAGCTCGGGGACAGGGGGATAAGGAACGTGCATATGTACGACGTATCGAAGACGGATCCTTCGTACATCCTTTCGGATTGCTTCAAGTACGGGAAAGTGATCTTCCTCTCTCCGACTTACAACATGGGCATATTCACGAAGATGGAGAACCTTCTTTTGGATTTGAAGGCACACCTCTGGCAGAAAAGGGATGTCGCCCTCGTCGAGTGCGGTACCTGGTCGCCTCAGAGCGGCAAGTTGATGAAGGAGATCCTTTCCTCGATGAAGGACATCAGATTCCCATACGATGATGTGATTACCATCAAGAGCCACGGAGGGGATGAACTGGAGGAGAAGATAAACGAGATGGTCGAGGCCATCGCGAAATGATCGAAGGGGGCACGCGTTGCCCTCTTTTTTTGTTTTTCTTTTGTTGTTCTTACGCTTTTGAAGTTTTAGAATGTAGAAGAGGAAGGAGGTCACCATGGGTGAAAAAACAATCTACACGATAGGACGCCAGTTTGGTTCCGGGGGCAGGAAGGTCGGACGCGAACTGGCCAGCAGGCTTGGGGTTCCTTTCTATGACAAGGAGCTTCTTGCATTGGCGGCAAAGGACAGCGGACTTTCAGAGACGCTCTTCAACAACGCGGATGAAAAGCCATCAAGTTCACTTCTCTATTCGCTTGCAATGGGCAACTACCCGATGGCAACGGGCACGTTGGGCTTCAACGAGATGCCGCTCAATGACCAGTTGTTCCTGATACAGTCGAAGACAATAAAGAAGATTGCGGAAACCGGATCGTGTGTGATAATAGGGCGCTGTGCGGATTACATCCTAAGGGACAATCCGAATCTCATAAGCGTTTTCATCCATGCTCCACTGGATGCGCGCGTCTACAGGGCGATACATACATATGAGATCGACCCGGACAGGGCTGAGGATATCTGCATCAAGAACGACAAGACAAGGGCGAACTACTACAATTATTACTCCGATCAGAAGTGGGGCATGTGCCGCACTTATGACCTCTCGCTCGATTCATCCCGCCTGGGTATAGACGGCTGTGTTGAAGAGATATTGCTCTTCACGAAGCTCTACGAAGAGCACAAAATGAACCTTGGATTCTCGATCAAATGATGGCATTCGACACTTTGGACAACCTTGAGGGGTATACTTCCCTTTCGTCTCATCTGACGTCGCTGATCGATGTGCTTGACAGGTCGCTTCCGTACGATCAGAAGGTTGGGAGGTACGTATATCCCGATGACGAGGAAGTCGAGTACGAAGTGAGCGCATTTCTGACCGGATCGGGCTTTTCAAAAGCATTGGAGATGGACAAGACCTATGTCGAGATAACGCTCGAGGGGGAGAGCGTTTCAAGCGTGGGTGAGAATGTATTTCGTCTTCTTGAAGGGAGGTTTCTTCTTTTGAAAGGGGAAGGGGAGATCAAGCGGGGGATCTCTCCGGATTTGCCGAAGAGCGTAAAAAGCGTTCTCTTCACCCTTGACGACGAGAAAGGAAAGAGAAGTTGATGAACTTCTTGAAAGAGGTGAAATGAAAAGCCGGGGCTCGTTTGAAATGAACCCTTCAAGTTGGACCAAAAACCAATTTGGAGGGTTTAGTTATGAAGGTAAGGGAAGAAGACCTTAGGAAAGAACTTGAGATTGCACTGGCAGGAAAAGACAGTCAGTCAAGATGC
>CALXOH010000041.1 GCA_944389975.1 uncultured Spirochaetaceae bacterium | reverse complement strand
ACCTGATTGCACTTGCTTGTATCCTTTTCATCGGATGGTGCTTCTTCTCACATCCTGGAAAATAATGGTTTGCCGCATTCATCCTGTAGGACGAGCCTGCAGGTTTTCCTGCGGCATATCTTATAAATGCGAGTAGATAAGCGTAATTTCTCGAAAAAATGTCACTAATTAGCGTAAAGATGGCTTGAAAATAGGGTTTAAAGCCGATAATATACCCTTTGTTCGTCACTATTTATCGCGCCCTTAGCTCATTTGGATAGAGCAACTGCCTTCTAAGCAGTAGGTGATTGGTTCGAATCCAATAGGGCGTATCGAGGCACCATCAGGGTGCCTTTTATATTTTGATGCCATCATAATGTTGACACTCACCAAAGTCTCCAAGTAGCCTTTCTCTGGAGAGTCAGATGAAAAGAATATTACTGCCCTTGTTGATACTTTCGGTTTTCCTTTTTTCGTGCACCCCGGATATCCCGGACCCGGTCGAGCCAAATGTGGGTGAAAAAGCTGTTGCTAATGCTGTCATGGCACTTTTTGAGAACTACATCGGAACTTTGAAACCAAATGAAAGCATCAACGGACAAAACGTTTCGCTCAGCTGCGATACATCGGGCCCGGTCAGAGACATAACACATACGAATACACCAAATGCGAAAATTACGAAAGGCAACATCGATTACGAAGCATCGGTCAACGGTGTATTGAACAGTACAGGAAGTGATTATAGCGAAATAAACAATTACGAGAGTGCGGATTTCCATCTCTCGGTCGACTTTTTCTTCCACGTCGAAGTCGATTCAGAAAAGCACACTGTAGCGCTGATCGGGAAAAGCAGCTTCGACAAAGAAGCAATAAGCTCCAACACTTACATTAATCCACTTGACTACATATTCAAGATCGACGGGAACAGGATCAAGTTCGATGCATACATCGATAAAATCCTCCCCTACTTGGATAACTGAGCCCGAGTTTCCGGGCTTATATTTTTTCACGCCTCTTCTTGATAGATATATATGCATTCTTGACACTCGAAGAGAATAGCATCCTGAATTCCTCATCCTTCCAGAGTCCCCTTCTCTCGAGTATCTTCCTCATCCTACGCCATGCATCATCGGAGAGATCCTCTCCGAAGGATGAATCATCCTTTGAACTGATCTCTTTTTCAAGCTTTTCAACTGCAGCAAGTGCATCTGATGAGACTTTCTCCAGCACCCTTCTTTCACTCTCCCCATCCGTAAAATCACATTTTGTGAGGGCATGGAATGAATCGGGTAGATCGGGCGGGGATGCAATATCGACAAGAACTTTGCCGGACACCAGGTTCATATCGTCCTCATCAAGGGTGTAGTACAACCCGCTTGATGCTGAAAGGACAACATCGGAGGAAGCTATCAAACTACGTCTCTCATCGTAGCTTTTCACAATCACACCGGGTACTGCGAGTTCCGTTTTCCCAGCGTCGCGAAGGGTCATCGTAACCTTTACCCCCGATTTCAGAAGCACTTCCCCTATTCTTCTTGCAACGCCACCGGATCCGATTACAAGAACGCTCTCAAAGGATGAAAGATAATTTGAAACGCGGTCAACCAGTACTTCGTCAATCAAATTTTCCCTTACAAAGCTTTTCTCATTCCTTGAGAAAGCTATCGCCGAGTTGAAAAGCCTGTTCAATGAAGATGAAGAGACTGAGATGTTTTCAGACCGCCTTAGTGCTCTTTCAAGCTGCCCGGGGATCGTATCATCCCCGTAAAGAGGCGAAAGGATACCCGTGGAAAAGATGTAAAGATGCCTTATCACATCCTTTCCATGGAAAACTTCCACTTCAAGGGATTTCCCGGTAAGGGGAAGTGATAACGCTCTTTTTACCACTTCGCTTTCCCTGACGTTCTCCTTTTCGATGTATAACTCGACGCGGAGGCACGTTACCACCAACACCAAAGGGGATGAATAGAACCTACTCAGTTTTCCGGCAATCTCTTCAAGGCGCTCCTCGGAGAGAGCGTAAACGCCTTTGAATAACCCGGGATGCTTTTCAGCGTGAATTGAAACAGTTGAGAACATTATGGATAGAATAATCCAATCAAGCCCCTTTTTCATCTCACTTTGCGATGTTAAGATTGTTGGATGTATGAAAATTCTGGTTGTTGAAGACGACGATGACATAAGAACCCTCATTTCGTTCAACCTTGAAAAGGAAGGGCACGAGATAAAAGAGGCGAAAGACGGGAAAGAGGCAATCGAACTATTTGATTCAGGAACCTATAAAGCGGTTCTCCTCGACATACTCATCCCCGAAGTACGGGGAACCGATGTGTTGAAGCACATACGCTCGGTTGACGGTGGAAAATCCACAGTGCTGATGGTAAGTGCGCTTGAAGACGACCAAGAGATAATCGACGCGCTCGAAAACGGTGCGGACGACTACATAACAAAACCGTTCAGCCCGCGCTATCTGATTGCAAAACTCAAAACGATAGAAAGGCTCAAGAACGGCTCGAACGTGATGAATGCATCAAGTCCGAAGGGGCTTGAGATGGATAAGGTGAAGAGAAAGTGCACATACAAGGGAAAGGATGTGAAGCTCAAGGAGACTGAGTTTGAGATCCTGTTCCTCCTGCTTTCGTTCCCGGAGAAGGTATTCACACGCAAAGAACTCATCGGGAAGGTACGGGGAAACGACTACTACGTCGTCGAAAGAAGCGTTGACGTGCAGATGACGAGTTTGAGAAAGAAGATCGGGGAACTCGGGAAGAACATCGAAACTGTCTGGGGAATCGGATACAGATGGACGGAAAAAATATAGAGAAGAAGAAACTCTTTTTGATGCTCGATGAGATAGACGATCCTTTGATCCTCCTTTCAAAGGATGAGGATGTCTTGTATGCAAACGAGAAGGGAAAGCATACTTTCGGATCAGTGAAGGGAATGAAGCTCTCAGAGATATTCAACTCCGAAAGTTTTCTCTCGAAGGTACGCGCCTCATCAAGCGTAGCTGAAAGCGAACTACGTACATACATATACAAAAAACACACCGGAGATGATGCGAAGGCAAAGGGAAAAGGAAGGGAGAGGACGTACAGGGTGAGGACGGTCCCCGTCTATGACAACACCCTTCTGATATTCAAGAACGTCACAAGAGAAGAGAAGCTGATGATGGTCCGTCAGGATTTCATCGCAAACGCATCGCACGAACTCAAAACCCCATTGACTGCGATAATCGGATTTGCGGAAACGCTTAACGAAGGATGCATGGGAAAAGAGGATGCGATGAAGTTTGCATCGATAATCTACAAGAACGGCAAGCACATGGAAAGGATACTTTCAGACCTTACCCTCCTTACAAGCCTCGAGAAGAACGACATAGAGCATACGTTCACACGCTTTGATGCATACAAGATCGTATCAGAGGCAATTTCGTGCACCCAGTTCAAAGCTGACGAGAAGGGAATAAAGGTAATTGCAGAGAAGTGCTCGGTGGATGTGCTTGGAAACGAGTCCTTGATACTCCAGGCTTTGATAAACCTCATTTCAAACGCCATCACATACTCCGATGAGGAGAAGAAGGTGGTTGTCTCCGTCGAGGAAAGCTCTTCATACGTCAACTTCCTCGTCAGAGACAAGGGGATGGGGATAAGAAAGGAAGACCAGGAGAGGATATTCGAGCGCTTCTATCGGGTGGACAAGGCACGGAGCAGAAACTCGGGGGGAACGGGCCTCGGGCTTTCGATCGTCAGGCACATCGCGATATTGCATAAAGGTTTTATAACAGTGGAAAGTGAACTCGGGAAAGGCTCCCTCTTTACATTGAAGCTTCCCCGCCCGTCATCTGATCAGTGAGAACGTGATCGACGGATAATACCTTGAGAAGGTGGCTGTATCGACGTTGAAGCCCAGAGCGATCGAGTAGAACCTGTCGAAGAACTCAAGTGCGAACATAAGCGTCCCGTTCTTTCCGTCGTAGGAGAAGAACCTGTGGTCCACCTCCTTGTATCCCACGGCTAATGAAAAAGTCATCGTCGGAAGAAGTTGGAAATCGAGTGAGGATACAAGGTAGATATCGTACTTTCCTCCGAGATTGCCATGCATCGTATAGCTCATCCGCGGCCTGATGAAATTCAACTCCCCTCTTCCGTTGTACCTCGGGTAGCTGAATGCAAACGATATGTCCATGCTATCGAGAACTGCATCCGCCCCTACGTATACGTACGGACTCGACATGTTCTCAGGAAAGCGCAAAGTGACGATGTCGGCAATCGAGAAAGAGAGAGAGAAGAATGAATACTCGAAGTTTAAAAATGCTCCGATTGATAGGAACTCGGATTTGGGCATCACGGAAAACGGGGAGAAGTACGCCTCCCCCATCGCTGAGAAAAACCCAGTCAATGCCCTGTCTTCCCTTACAAGCCTGTTTCCTCCTCTGATCCTCATTCCCAGCGATACGTACGGGAACGAGTACGACGCATCGATCTGCATCATCAGCGTATTGAATATGTCGCTTTCTAGGTAGCCCGAACGCTCGCTTCTGTTTCGAAAGTACGTGTTCGTCAGAACAGTGAGGCTCACGTAGCGGGAGATGAACGAGAATGTCATCTCGCTCTTGAAATTCTGTATGTACGGCATATCCTCTGAAAAGACGCTTTTGTCGTACGCGTCGGATAGTGTTGTCGTGAAGAAGAATATCCCGTCGTCCGATCGCTTTGAAAGCATCGCGGGATTGAGCATCGAATCGACGTAACGACCCGAATACGAAGGGCTGTATAGAGGGGAAGAGAGCATATCCTCAAAGCCGAATGAAAGGCTTTGAACCCCGTCATCCTGACCGAATGCGGGAAGTAAAAGGGATACCATAAGGATAAGCGCCACTATCTTCTTCATATAACAAGAAAGATTCTTGCACTTTTCACCAGCTAGCGCAACATTGCATAATCTTCGTATGGGACAAGTATTCTTTCACATCGACCTTGATGCATTCTTTGCTTCCGTGGAGATCCTGGACCACCCGGAGTGGAAGGGCCTGCCGCTTATAATCGGAAGAAACGAGAAAAGAAGCGTATGTTCCACGTGCTCTTATGAAGCGCGTAAGTTCGGTGTGCACTCTGCAATGCCTGTCAGCCAGGCGCTGAGGCTATGCCCCGATGCACTGATCGTTCCTCCCCGGATGTCACGATACAGCGAGAAAAGCCGGGAAGTGATGGAGATAATAAATTCGTTTGCACCTTATTTCAACCAAGTTTCGATAGACGAAGCGTTTCTGGATATGAGCGGGATGGAGAAGATACACGGACTAGCGGGGAAAGCCGCAAGGAAACTGAAGTCGGAAATATTGGAGAAAACAGGGCTTACTGTCTCGATCGGGGTTGCCTCGAACCGATACGTTGCAAAGCTTGCATCCGACTACCACAAACCTGACGGGCTAACGATAGTGCCTCCGGGAAAGGAGGAGGATTTCGTCGCCCGGCTTCCTTTGTCAAAACTCTGGGGGATAGGCTCGAAGACCGAGGAAGCCCTGGAGGCCAGGGGAATCAGAAGCGTACTTGAGCTTCGAGGAAAGGATATCGGATACCTCGGGAAGCACTTCGGGAAGAGCGCTGCAGAGTTCTTGTACTCTGCATCCCGGGGAATTGACATGGGAATTTGCCAGGAGGAGGCGAAAAGCCATTCGATATCCACGGAAAGCACGTACTGGCCCGATGTAATCGAGAAAGAAAAGTTATTCGATGAACTTTCAAGGATGTCGGAGGAGCTGATGATGAGGGCCCTTGACGAGGGCGTGGTACCCCGTCAGATCGCTCTGAAGATCCGGTATTTCGACTTCTCAACAGTCTCTGTGCAGGAAACGCCCTCCGAGGGGATATACTCCTCCAGGGACGTGTTCAAGATCGCAAAATCCCTCTTGGATAAGAAACTCGATGACGGAAAGGGTGTGAGGCTTCTCGGACTGCAATTGAAAGAGCTATACAAGGGGAAAGAGCCCGAGCAGATCGAACTCTTCAAGGAGAGAAGCGAGAAGGAGAGAAAGCTAGAGAAAGCGATCCTCGAACTGAACAAGAAAGGGATGGACGTACACATCCTCAGACGCGACAAGAAGTGATGTACATCTTGTCTCAGACGCCCCATGGAATGTAGAATCCAAGCTATGTTGAACATCGTGCTTTTCGAGCCTGAAATACCGCAGAACACCGGGAATATAGCGCGCACATGTGCATGTACGGGAGCACACCTTCATTTGGTGCACCCCCTGGGTTTCGATATCTCGGAAAAGAGGGTACGGCACGCGGGACTCGATTACTGGAGCGAAGTTGCGATCACCGAGTACAAGTCGATCGATGAGTTTTTCTCGATCCACGAAAGCGATGAGCTCTGGTTCTTCTCATCCCATGGGAAAATGCTCTATTCAAGCGTGAAGTACAACGATGACACATACCTTGTATTCGGAAAGGAAAGCACGGGACTTGGGAACGAGATCCTTTCAAAGTACCAAAGGAAAAGCCTCTACATACCTCAGAAAGAGAGCACTCGGAGTTTGAATCTGTCAAACTCCGTTGCAATAGCGGCATACAGCGTCCTGGAGAGATGGAACTTTCCGGGACTCGGGGGAAAAAACAATGAATAGAATCGGGATAATCGGGCTCGGGAACATGGGCTCGGCAATACTCAAGGCTCTCAAGGACGAAAAGAAATGGATCCTCTCTGCATACGACGAGAACAAGGACCAAATGGCGTTTTGGAAAGATGAAGCGAAGGAAAGCATCGAAGATCTTGCAAAAGATAGCGACGTGGTGATCATTGCAGTAAAGCCGGATGTGATCACACCATCCTTTCTCGAGAGCATCAAATCCGGTCCGAAGGGGTTTGTTTCAATCGCGGCAGGGGTTGAAATTCCTTACCTTGAAAAGCACCTTTCGTCGAAGAACATATCGCGCTTCATGCCGAATATTGCGGCAAGGATGAAGAAAGCTGCAACCGCGATAAGTTTTTCAAAGGAAGCCGAGGATGAATTCAAAAGCACTGCAACTGGAATTGCACGCTCATTCGGGGATGTATTTCCCATCAAGGAAGAGAAGATGAACGCTTTTACTGCAATCTCAGGATCGTTCATCGCATATGCCCTTTTGTTCCTCGATGCATCCGCATACGGGGGCGTGAAGGTAGGCATGAGCTACAAGGACGCGCTTTCGATCGTGAAAAGCACCACGGAAAGCGCACTCTCGCTTCTTTCCGAAGGAGGCACGCCCGGAGCTATAATCCCCCAGGTCTGCTCTGCGGGAGGAACGACCGTGGAGGGAATAACGAAACTATATGAGACAGGATTCCAGGATTCGATTGTGAAAGCTATCGACAGCACATACCAGAAAGCAAGGAAAATGGAAGAGGAGAAGAGAAAATGATAGATCTGAAGGAACTCAAGGAAAGGGAAAGCGAGATAAGGGAGAACATCAAGAACCGATTCATGGACATCGACTTTGATGAAATCCTTACCCTGCAGCAGAAGCGATATGAACTCTTGCAGAAGACTGAGGAGCTGAGGGCGAAAAGGAACGCAAACGCCCAGAAGATGAAGGGAAAGATGGAGCAGGAAGAGCGCATGAAGCTCGTCGAGGAGGGAAAAGCGATCAAGGAGGAGCTCCAGAACGCCGAAGGGGAATACAACAAAGTAGACGCAGAGTTCGGTGAGAAAGCGAAAAAGATTCCGAACTACGCATCCCCAGAAGCCCCGGTCGGAAAGGAAGACAAGGACAGCCTTGCGGTGAAGTTCGTGGGAGAGCCGAGGAAATTCAACTTCAAGGCAAAAGACCACGTGGAACTCGGAGAGAGCCTCGATATCCTCGATTTCGATACGGGCGCGAAAGTCTCAGGACAGAAGTTCTACTACATCAAGAACCAGGGCGTGATATTGCAAATGGCACTTGAGCGCTTTGCAATGGACATCGTGCTCAAGCACGGCTTTACGCCATTCATTACACCCGATGTCGCACGTGAAGAGATACTTAGCGGCATCGGCTTCAACCCGAGAGGAGAGGAATCGAACATCTATACTCTCGAGGGTACGGGCACATGCCTTGTCGGAACAGCGGAGATAACGCTCGGCGGGTACTACTCAAACACCATATTCTCCAAAAAAGACCTTCCGATAAAGATGACAGGGCTTTCACATTGCTTCAGAAGGGAGGCAGGGGGCGCAGGGCAGTACTCGAAGGGGCTCTACAGGGTCCATCAGTTCTCCAAACTTGAGATGTTCATATACTCCCTTCCCGAGGAGAGCGACAAGTTCCACAAGGAAATACTATCGATCGAGGAGGAGATATTTACAAAGCTTGGTATCCCATACCGCATCGTCGATACGGCTACAGGCGACCTCGGGGCACCGGCATATCGCAAGTTCGACATCGAAGCGTGGATGCCGGGACGTGGTGAGAACGGCGAGTACGGGGAAGTCACGAGCACATCAAACTGCACCGATTACCAAGCACGTAGTTTGAACATCAGGTACAAGGATGATGACGGGAAGACGAAGTTCGTGCACATGCTCAACGGAACTGCAGTGGCGCTTTCAAGAGCGATCGTAGCACTTTTGGAGAACTACCAGAACGAGGACGGAAGCGTTTCGATTCCGGAAAACCTTGTTCCTTACACAGGTTTTGATAAAATCATCCGTAAGTGATCATTTGATTCTTCCCGAGGAGGTTTGGATGAAGAGCGCGCTTATCACCGACTTTTACGAACTGACGATGGCCCAGGGATACTTTCTGAAAAAGCACAATCCCCGGGTTGTCTTCGACATGTTCTACAGGACTAATCCGTTCCGTGGCGGCTATATACTTTTCGTAGGCATTGAAGACCTTATGCAGAAGCTGATGGATTTCAGGTTCTCTGATGAGGATATTGCATACCTCGAAAGCCTCAACTACTTCAAGAAGGATTTTCTTTCCTACTTGAAGACATATCACTTCAGAGGGGACATATGGGCGTTCGAAGAGGGATGCCCTGCATTCCCCGGGGAGCCTTTGATCAGGGTTGAAACCGATCTGATCGATGCCCAGATAATCGAATCGTTTCTGTTGAATACAGTGAACTTCCAATCGCTTATCGCAACCAAGGCATCGCGCATGGTGCACGCAACACGCGGACAGGGAAACATAATGGAGTTCGGTTTGAGAAGAGCGCAAGGGGAAGACGGCGCGCTTCGAGCTGCCCGCGCATCGTTCATTGGCGGAACGAAAGTTACGAGCAACACTTACGCCGCAAAAGTCTACTCCATTCCACCAGCGGGTACCATGGCACACTCATGGGTCATGAGCTTTGACAGCGAAGAGGAGGCATTCAGGGAATACGCATCGATATTCCCTGACAACTCAGTATTTTTGATCGATACGTACGACACGCTCGGAAGCGGAATCGAAGCTGCGATCAAAGTCGGGCTTGAGATGAAGAAGAAAGGAAAGAAAATCGGGGTGAGGATCGACAGCGGAGACCTTTCATACCTGCCGAAAGTCATCAGAAGAAAGCTCGATGAATCAGGACTGGAGGATGCAACGATCTGTGTCTCGAACGATCTTACGGAGGAGATAATATCGACTCTTGTGAGTGACAAGACGCCGATTGACAGCTGGGGGATAGGCACGCACCTTGTGACAGGCGGATCGCAGGCATCCTTGAATGGAGTTTACAAGCTTGCAGCAAGGGAAGAAAACGGTGTGTTCGTTCCGACGATCAAAGTATCAAACAGCTTTGAAAAGACCACAAACCCGGGAGTGAAGCAGGTCTGGAGGTTCTACGACGGCTACAGGAACGCACTGGGAGACCTCATCACACTCTCTGACGAGGAAGTCCCGGTCGGAGAGGATGTCGTTTTTTATCACCCGAGTACAGACGACTCGTTTGTGATGAAGAAAAAGAACTACAGGGAAGTAAAGCCGATGCTTACAAAGCAGATGGAGAACGGAAAGATGATCTCATCCCCTCGCCCTTTGAGGGCAATACAAGAGAGGGTTGCCGAACTTCTTTCCGGATTCGATGAGTCCTACAAGAGGCAGATCAACCCGCACATATACAAAGTCTCGCTATCAAAGAAACTGAAGGATATGAAGACGGAGATGATAAACGAATTCAAGGAAAAGACAAAAGAAGTGTAACTTTTCGTTTCTCCTAGGGTTTAAAGAGTGTCACGTAAGACAAAATCACACACCTTCCGCCCTCCTTTACACGGGGAGGGCTCTTTCTTTCTCAATCATCTGTTCCCGTCACAAGCTTCAGCGAATCATCGTCAGGATTGTAGTTGATACCCATTCCGAGGTTGAGATCCATCGCGAAATATATACCACTACCCTTCTTTCCATCATCTTTCCCATCAGAAGTTGATATGCACGATATGAAAGGAACGATCAGCAGTAATAGCAAAATATGGTATTTCATAAAACAAAACGCCTCATGCGAGGCGCATCATCAGATAATCTCGATAAGAAGCCCTGTAGGGATTCTGACCCAGTTCTTTCCCCTTTCTATCGAAACCCCACCGTACTTGTAAGCCTTTTCGATGGCATCATCCACATCGTCTACTTTGATCGAAATGTGATCCATTCCAACAAACGGATTGTCTTCCCCTTTGTTGATCTGAACAGAGTCATCGATCCATACCTGGGTGTGTGCATCGTTCCACTTCGTCACTTCCATCGAAAAAACATCCTTGAAGAATTGGATGTACCAATCCATATCCTTTGCACTAATTGCAACGTGATCAAGTTTTCCAGCCATAACTTCTCCTTTAAAAATAAAGGGGAGCATTCAAACTCCCCGATTCTTCAGAATCTGAAACCATCAGATGTACCTTGCCCTCAAATACTCGACAGCCCTCTTTGCCGCCGTATCCGGATCAGGATAAGGAAGACACTCGACTGTGCACCAACCGTCGTATCCGATCTTTCCGAGTGCGCTGAATACGTCGTCGAAATCCAAATGCCCGTCCCCGGGAGCATGACGCTGTGAGGAGGCGAGGTGGATGTACTTCACGTACTTGCGGTTCCTGATCAAAGACTCGCCGATGTGTGCATCCTCGATATTCATATGGAATACGTCGGGCATCATCATGAAGTTCTTCCTGTTGATCTTGTCCAAAAGCTCGGTGCACTGGTCGAGGTTGTTGATGTAATCGATCTCATACCTGTTCACGGGCTCGAGGATCAATGTAACGCCTTTTGACTCAGCGTAGTCAGCAACCCTATTCGCCATATCCAGGAAGAGATCTTCGCAAAGTTTCTTGTCCCTTCCCGCAATCTGTCCGCGAACCCTTCCGATGTTCACAAGTCCGCCGAACTCGCTTGCAAGGTCGATGAACCCCTGGAATGCCTTGTATACCTCTTCCCTTCTCTCCTTGTCCTCGTCAGTGAACATCAAGCCGCGAGCAGCATATACCTGACCGGATGAGATTGCAGAGACTTCCATGTGGTTGTCCTTCAAAAGCTTTCCAAGTTCCTGATGCGTTATCTCGCCGGGATCCTTGAGCGCAAGCTCAACTCCGTCATAACCGTATTCATGTGCTTTCTTGATAGACTTCTCAAGTCCCCTCATTACGACGAATGCCGAAGGAAGGGCATTGTCAGAAGCAATAGCTACTCCAAGTTTCATCAAATCACTCCTTTTGACTCCGAGGGATCTCATACGGACCCTCAGCTATATAAATGATCGACATATCCTCGATCTTCTTTCCCGATTTCCTGGAAATATCCTCAAGCGCCTTGTCTATGGCAACCTGGTAGATACCCTTGTCGCTCTCATCAGTTCCTTCGGAGAACAGCGTTCTGATCTCATTTCCTGGAAGCAGCTGATAGTAGCCGTGCGTAATCTGAGGCGCATATTCATAATAATGGTCCTGGGGGATGCGCTCGAAGACTTTCGCCCACTGCTGTACCTGCCACTGCTCCGGCAGGAACACCCAGTCAGGGGATACGAGGAGCTTGACGAACTTCTCACTTCCGACGAGCTTCAACAGGGCAAGGGTCGTGCGGTAGTTTGCACTTCCGATTACGTGCCCCTTGTCGGTTGCGTTCCCGATGGCAATCAGATAACCGTCCTTTTTCAAAGCTCCGAGGGATGCGACCCCGCACTTTGCAAACTGGTAGTGGTTGATTCCCACAAACCCTGCGTTTGTGATCACGATGTCAGCCTTCTCAGGTACCGGGACCTCGACGACCTTCTTGATGTTCTCAACAGCTGCCAGGTGCGCTTTCTCCAAATCTCCGGAGAATACCCCTGTAATCTTGAATGAGTGGTCAAGTGTAACGTTTACAATGAAATCCACCCCTGCAAGGCGTGCAACCGCCAGGGACTCCTCATGTACCGGATTTCCCTCGATGTTCAGATCGCGCGATCTCTCGTCAGCCATCAACTCCGGACCGTGGAATACGTACGTCGACTCCTCCCCGATCACGCCCGGGCAGATCGCCTTGCGCCCGCCTGATGCGCCCGCCATGAAGTGACTCTCAACAAGACCTGTTGCGATCTTCAAGTCAGCATTTACGTAAAGCGTGTCGATCATGGCTTTCGTTCCACGCTCCGTCGTGCCTACGTAAGTAAGCCTCGATTCATCTTTCGGAAGGTGGTTGACGACCTTTACCCCGCGGGAGAAAACCCTCTCGTCGATCATGGCCTTCAACTCATCTTCCCTCATCTCGCGGTGCATGCCGGTTGCGACAAGCACCAAGATGTCCTCGACGTGGTAGCCCGCGTCGAGGAGGGTTTCAATAACAGGAAGCAAAATGCCTGAGTCGCCTTTATACGGGACCGGACGGGTATTGTCGCTGACGACTATAGTCGCAGTCGGGTGCTCTTTCGAGCCCTTCTTATCAAGAGCGATCTCCTTAAGGCTCTTCGATCCGATCGGATGCAAAAGCGAATCAGCAATCGCCTTCTTCGGGTCAGAAAGCACTTCAGGATTCTTCATGTGTGCGACAAACGCATGTCCCGGAAGGACAAGATCCTCAAATTCCGTTCCTAGTGGATTGGCAACTCTAAGCATTTTTCACCTACCTTGATTACATTTCCTTGATCAGAGAGAGATCACCTGTGCTTGCAGCCTTCAGAATCGGAGTCATGTACTCGTCTACGTCGTCAGCTGTCATCGGAACAGGCATGTTCTGCAACTTCATCTTGAGATCAGGATCCTTTGCTGCTGCAATAGCCCTTGTGATATGAACCTCTTCCTTGAATCCCTTAAGATCGGAAAGCTTCGTAGGAGCTCCGATGCTCTTGGAGAAGTTGATCATAGCCTCTGCCACTGCCATTGCAAGTTCCCTACCCTCGAGCTTGTCCATATCCTTGTCGGAATATCCATGAGCCTTGAAGATGTTGCCTACGACGTGAAGCTGCGGCTGGATTGCCTTGCTGTAGAACACAGCGTAGTACGGGTTCATCAAACCACAAGCTGTTCCATGGCTTACAATGTCAACGAGGCTGAAGGAAGTGAGGTGTGCACCACTTGTTCCGCCAACCATGATTGCATATCCGCCGAGGTCTGTTGCAAGACCGATTGCCTCCCTTGCCTTCTCATCCTTAGGATTCTTTACAACGTCCTTTGCATAAGTTGTGACAAGGCCGATTGCGCACTCTGCAAGCTCCTTTGCCTCGTCGTATGCCGCGCCCTTTGCTCCGCAGAATACTTCGAATGTGTGAGCGATTGCATCAAGTGCTCCGTCGAGCGTTACGCTCAGTGGCATCGTGCAAGTTACCTTGTAGTCGAAGATAGCGTGTGCCGGTGTGATAGCCGGGTCGACGATGAGCTTCTTCTGTCCTACTACAGGATCTGTGATGTTGGAGTACTTTGTGAGGTGTGCACCAGAGGATGCAGATGTCTCTACAGCAACAACCGGTGTCATCTTTGCGCCCGTATCCTTCAGGAACTGGGTGACCTTTCCGGTTCCGAAGTACTCGTCGATCTCAGGTGTTACCTTGCCGCCGAGGGAAGCAAGCATGCTTGCAGCCTTACATGCGTCGATTGTGGAACCGCCGCCTACAGCTACGATACAATCGGGCTTGTACTGAAGAACATATGTTGTAAGGCGATATACGTCCTCCCTGGGTGCGTTTGGCTTTACATCCGGAGCGATCTTGCCACCGGCAAGCTCCACGCCGGAAGCTTCAAGATAACCCTTGACCTCGTCTGCTACAGGCTTCATGTAAGTATAGTTGGATACGAGAAGAGCCTTCTTGCCGTAAGATGCGGCAACGGGACCTACTTCCTTGAGGCATCCAAGACCAAACGTGTAGGCATCACCCTTCCACGCCTTGAGAAGATCGTAAGACCTTTTGATGTAGTCCATTTGTTTTCTCCTTTCCAAGCCCGTTCCCCGGGCCTGGATAAATTTCAATTCAAACTGAATATATTAAGAGCGGAATTATTTGGCAAGAAGTTCCTTGACCGTCTTGACGATGTTGTCTGCCGAGAGGCCGTACTTCGCAAGTAGAGGTACGTACGGTCCGGTCTCGCCGAACTTGTCGTTGATCGCGATGTTCGCAACCTTGCACTTCAGCTGTGCCGGGAATGCCTCTTCCGCGATGGCAGATGCAAATCCGCCTGCAAGGAGATGCTCTTCGACAGTCACGAGAGCTCCGGTCTTCTTTGCAGACTCGAAGATCGAAGTGGTGTCAAGCGGCTTTACGAAAGGAACGCTGAATACCTCTGCGCTGATTCCCTCTTTTGCCAAAATCGCCTGTGCCTCTACCGCCATGCTTGCAGTAATTCCGTTGGCAGCGATCGTAACATCCTTTCCTTCGGTGATCTTGATGGCCTTCTTTGCCATGAAATCACTTTCCTTCGTGTCGATGTCAGGCATTGCATTCCTGTTGAGCCTGATGTAGACGGGATGATCGACTGAGAGTGCATACTCGAGTGCGAGCTCTGCCTGATGGGAATCGGAAGGCACGATGACTTCCATGTTCGGGAGAGCGCGGAAGATAGCGATATCCTCGATCGCCTGGTGGCTTGCACCGTCGAATGAGTCGGAAAGTCCGCCGTAAGCACCTGCGATGATCACAGGAAGCTTGTTGTAGCACATGTCGTTCCTGATCTGGTCGAGGCTCTTGAGGGAGAGGAAGATTGCAAATGCATTGATGACCGGGTGGTATCCGCATGTTGCAAGGCCGGCTGCCATTCCAGCGAGGTTGCCCTCAGCTACACCAACGTTGTAGAACCTTGAAGGGAACTCCTTACCGAAGAGGGCACTCTTGGTAGAAGATGAAACGTCTGCATCAAGAACGATGAGTTCAGGATGCTTCTTACCCATTTCAACAAGATGCTTTCCAAAAGCATCACGCATTGCAAGACTCATAGAAGCGCCTCCTTCTTGTCAGCATCAGCATTAAGCTGTTTGATTCCGATTTCGTAGTGCTCATCGTCGATAGCTGCTCCGTGCCATGTGTTCTTGCCTTCGGAGAAGTCTACGCGAGCTCCCTTGATCGTGTCGTAGATGCAAGCCTTCGGCCATACATCGTCGCTGTCCATCCATTCGAAAGACTTGAGGATGTCTTCGGTGTTGTTTCCGTCGTACTTCTCCTCGTTGACGTGCCATCCGAAGGAAACGAGCTTGTCCCTGAGCGGCTCGAGGTCAAGGATCTGCCCCTCTGTTCCGTCAAGCTGTACCTTGTTGTAGTCGATCATGAGGATGAGTCCCTCCGGCTTGTACTTTGCGGCAGCAAGCAGAGCTTCCCATGTCGAACCTTCGTCAAGGCATCCCTCGCCTGTCATTACGTATGTCTTGTATTTCTTTCCGCTCTGGCGTGCAGCCTCAGCCATTCCGAGTGCCACCGATACTCCGTGTCCGAGAGCACCCGTGCTCATGTCGACTCCAGGAATCTTGAGCATTGCCGGATGTCCCTGCAGATAGCTTCCAAGCTCCCTGAAATGATGAACGTCCTCAAGTGGGAAATATCCCCTTGCGCCAAGAACCGTGTAAAGGTTCACGCTTGCATGTCCCTTTGAAAGAACGAAACGGTCGCGATCCTCCCACTTCGGGTTCTTCGGATCGATGTTAAGCCTGTTGAAATAGAGGCTTGTCGTAAGTTCGATTGCACTAGAAGAGCCACCCCAATGCCCTGTCTGTCTCTCATGAAGTACAGTGAACATGATTTCCCTGAAGCAAGCGGCAAGATATGCAAGTTCCTTCGCATTCATCTTGCGTGAAGGATCAGAGAGCAATTCCATCAACTTTTCCCTCATTTTTCTTCTCCTTGTCAAAAGTGAATTTTACTTTTGTATACAATATACATATCACGGAAAACTGGAGATGTCAAACTATTTTTGCGTTCTATATATCATTTATATGTTTCGATTTGAATTTTGTATACAATACACAAAAAATGTTTGACGACATCCCTCAAGTGTCATATTATCAGGCTATGGAGTTGATATGAAGATCGTACGGGAAAGCCTTGCCGACCAGGTATACAATTCGATAAAGAACGAAATACTCAATGGTGAACTCAAATTCGGAGAAAAAATAAGCGAAGACAGCCTCGCCGAGCAATTCGGCGTCTCAAGAACCCCTATAAGGGAAGCTTTGAGAAGGCTTACCGAGTACGGACTGGTGGTCCTCGCCCCGCGCTCCCATGCATCGATTTCAGTCATCTCAGACGACGACGCGAAGGACATTGCCGACTTGAGGATAAACCTGGAGCTTTTTGCACTCGACCATATCAAGGAGATGGGGTTTTCCGCGATGCTGCCCGAGATATCGCGCCACGCTGCGGACTGCCAGTACTCATCCTCTGTCGGAGACAGGGCGAAACTCTTCGAGGAGGACAGCCTCTTCCATCAGGCGATAATCAAAAGCACCAGGAACAAAGCGCTGATCAGCGCATACGAACGCTTGGATGCGAAAATCCAGATGCTCCGCGTAGAGCAGAATGAGAGCGTCAATGCACTCTCCGAGTACCTCAACCAGCACACGATGCTGATTGAACTCTTGAAGAACAAAGAGTATGAGAAGGCAAAGGCCCTTACGATAGAGCACATAAAGCACGAAAGCGGAAGAGTCTTCCAGAAGTAAAAAAGGAGCCCTCTCAGGCTCCATCCAATTATCTACCTACCGTAGTTTATTTCGTTATTTCGGATAGCTTTGCAATGATTTCCCTGATGCAAGTCTCCGGACTTGTCAGTACTATCTTTGCAGTAGCTTCCTCGCAAAGCTTTTTGGCTGTCGCCATCGATGCCTGGGCAAGTACTATCACGTCAGCGTCCTGACATGTGCGTGCAAGCCCTGCAAGCCTAGCGTCGTGTCCTTTCACATCCCCTGAAGAGAGAAGGGTCATCGCCTCCGTATCAAGGTAGCTTTTGATCACAACGCTCTTTCCGATCTGATCAGCTTCCATCTGGATTTTGCTGACTGTCGGATCGACAGTTGTAGGCGCGGTTGCAAGAACTGCGATGTTTTCACCCCTCATCACAGCTTCCTTGCACATCGCATCATCGATCGAGACGATCGGGAAGTCGAATGACGACCTGAACTCTTTTACAAACGGAGTAAGCGACGAGCATGTCACGCATACAAGATCCGGGCTTTCAAGTGATGCAGAAACCAGATCGAGGTAAAGTTTCTTCCTGTTCTCAGGAGGGAAGTAACCTTTCTTCTTCGCATTCGTAACCAAAAACTCATCGAGAAGGCTTGTGATCTCAATATCTTTTCCATAGGCTTTCAAAAGCTGGTTCGGGAAAGATTCATAAACGCTTCTGACTGTATGAAGCAATGTGACTTTCATCTTTATACTCCTAAGAAAACAAGGGGGATTTTCATCCCCCTTTGTCAAAGCCTTCAAGACTTATTTATCTTTTCCAATGCTCTGGAGGTAGGACTGCTGGAACTCAGTCATGAACTGGACTGTAGAAGCCCTGTCCATGTACATTGGAACAAGTCCGTTACGAGTAATGTACTCGTCCCATTCCGGAGTCTCGGTAACCTGTCTGAAGCACTCTGCCCAGTAATCAGCTGCAGCTTCGCTCATAGCCTTCGGTGCAACGATGCCCCTCCAGTTAGGAACGTCACAAGCCTCATAACCGAACTCGGTGATTGTAGGCATATCCTTCAAAAGATCGGATGTGAACCTGTCCTCGCAAAGAGCTACCATCGGGAACATGCGCTCTGCGATGATGTACTGCTCGCAAGATGCCTGCTTTCCAAGTACGAGGTCAACGTGTCCTCCGAGGAGGGATGTGATTGCGCTCGACGTGGAATCGTTCGTTACGTATGCAAGCTGTGTCTCGTCAACTCCAAGGGACTTCAGAAGAGCATTGTATGTCTCGATGTCGTCACCCTTGCTTCCTGCGATAACAATCCTTTCGCCGCGTGCGAGTGCGTCAATGATCTCCTGGAAGGAATGATACTTTGACATGTCGCCGGAGCAGAGGAAGTGGTTGTCGGATGCCATGAGTGCAAGCGGCTTGAAGTTCTCGATACGGTTGTTGGTATTGAGACACATCGGCATGAGGTCGCCGGAGTTGAAAGTAAGGATCGTGTGATCCGCCCTTGGGCCGGTCATCCTCGATACCTCGAGCCTTCCTACCTCTCCACCACCGTCCGTAACATAGTCGATGACGATGTTTGCATCAGAGAAGCCGTTGAGCCTGATCGATTCCTTGATTTCCTGAGTGAAGATGTCAGATCCGCCACCAGGTGATGATGTACATGTCCATGTAACATCTCTTGTAGGGGTGAATGATCCGTCGCTTGAAGCGTCGGCATTTCCACCTGCGAAAGCCATTGTCGTTACCATCAGAAGTGCGATGGCAAGAGTAAATGTTTTTTTCATTATTTCCTCCTAATTTGTTTTTCAACCTTTTTTCTTCGGAGTATATTTACCAGTCTTGATAAGTATAGTCCTGACGACAGGGAATGCGCAAATGAAAATCAATACGAGGGTAAGTACTGTCGCAATTGCGCTTCCAAAGAATACGTCGCTGATGTCTCCTGCAGTCCTGATGAACGCCTTACGCATGTTGTCTTCCAAAAGCGGAGCGAGAACGAACGCAAGAAGCATAGGAGCCGTGGAGTAGCCGTTCTTGTCGAACACGTAACCACAAACACCAGCAATGAGCATGATCATGACACCGAACATCGAATACGTGGATGCATATGCGCCTACGAAACATACGACCATGACTACGGGGATCAGGAGCTTAATTGGAACCTGAAGGATCCTCAAAAGCATCGGGATAACCCCAAGGGAGATCGCAAGTGCAAAGATATTGGAGACGAAGAGTGATGCGATAAGTCCCCAGGCAAAGTCCGGATCGTTCGTGAAAAGAAGCGGTCCGGGGTTGAGGCCCCACATCATCAAGCCGCCGAGAAGGACTGCGCCCGTTCCGGAACCCGGGATACCAAGGGCAAGGAGAGGAGCAAACGAACCAGCTGCCGCTGCGTTGTTCGCGGACTCACTTGCCGCAATACCCTCGATAGCACCTGTTCCGAGCGGTTCTTCACTCTTGAACGCCTTCTGCATCGCATAGCCGAGGAATGCCGCGCTTGTCGCACCTGCCCCAGGGAGAACACCGACGAACGTACCCATGAGACCGGCACGCACGGATGGTCCGAGAAGCCTCTTGTAGTCATGAGCAGTAAGCATTGAGCCGCGGATCGTGAGCTTCATGTCTACGCTCTTTACCTTGATGTCCTTTTCATCCATCAACTGCATCAGCTGGGCAAAGCCGACGGTACCGATTACGAACGGAATGAACTCGACTCCTCCGAGGAGGTAGATGTTTCCGAAATCGTAACGAGGAGATCCTGTCTGAACGTCCATACCGATTGATGCAACGAGGATACCGATGAATGTAAGGAGAACGCCCTGCACGGGGTTTCCGCCGACAAGCCAACCGATACTCGTCATTGCGACCAGGAGAAGCACCATCATCTCAGCGTAGCCGAACTTGAGGCCGATCTCTGCAAGAGCTGGTCCAAGGATTACGAGGATGAGCATACCGATGATACCACCGATACAAGATGATGCGTTTGCTGTCATCAAAGCCTGTCCAGGTCTCTTTTTGACAGTCGCCATCGGATAGCCGTCAACTGCAGTCATGACAGCCGGTGAGTCACCAGGGATGTTCAAAAGGATTGCAGAGAACGCACCGCCATACATGTTCGAGTAGTAGAGCGCACCGAGCATGATGATAGCTGTAGTAGGATCGAACTTATATGTAAGCGGGAGAAGAAGAGCAACTCCGGCAAGAGATCCGATACCAGGCATTGCACCGACGATGAGCCCGAGGATACTTCCCAAAAGACAAGCACCGATATTCGTAGGGGTGAACACGACTCCGAAGCCGTGGAATAGCATTGCAAAATTTTCCATTACAGTCCCCCTTAGTATCCGAGAATAAGCTCACCGATCTTTCCGACAGGGAATGGAATTCCAAGCCACATCGTGAAAATCGGGATAACGATGATAAGACAGAAGATCACGCAGATGATCGTCGTCTTCCAACTCATCTTCTCATATCCCTTTACCCAGGCGATGATGAAAAGAATCGTCGACGGAACAGTTCCGATGATGTAGATTGCTGCGATGAAAAGTACGAAACCGAACGGAACGTACCAGTTCCTGAGCGTGTACTCTACCTTCTCCTTCTTGATGCTCTGAAAGAAAGCGAGAACACTGAGCAGGCAAAGAGCAACAGCAATGATGATCGGGAAGAATCCAGCAGTCGGAGTGTGAGTTGTTGAATTCCAGAAGCCATAGTCTTTGATACCTTTGAGCAAAAACAGCAAACCAATGATCAATCCCACTACTGGAATCAACTGTTGGGTCGGCAGTTTCACTGACTTATTCCCCTTCATTTTTCCTCCTAAAATTTTCTTCTAAGACAAAACTATTTTGATATCCGGGACGAATCCCGGATAATCCCACAAAATCAATTGAGAAACAAAGCTGATCTTATTCTTACTTGTTTGCTTCTTCGTAAAGGTGGTTTGCCATCTTCGTGCACATCTTCACTGCGTTCTCGAATGCACTCGTCTTTACGATACCCTTTCCAGCAATATCGTATGCAGTTCCATGTGCGCAGGTAACGATCGGTGCCGGAAGACCTCCCGCGATCGTGATGCCCTGGTCAAATCCCTTGAGCTTGAGAGCGATCTGCCCCTGATCGTGATACATGGTGACAACGCCATCGAACTCGCCGCGGAATGCGCGGATGAAAAGGATGTCTGACGGGAACGGACCCTGTGCGTCGATTCCCTGCTTCTGAGCCTCTTCGATCGCCGGCTTGATCACGTCAATCTCCTCGCGTCCGCAAAGGCCGTTCTCACCAGCGTGCGGGTTGAGTGCAGCTACTGCAAGGCGTGGCTTTGCAATTCCGCTGTTCTTGAGCGATACGTTACAAAGCGTGATCGCCCTCATGATCGTGTTGACAGTGAGGTGATCGGATACTTCCTTGATAGGAATGTGGCTTGTGGTCCTTGTCGTCCAAAGATCCGCGCATACGTTGATCTCTCCAAACGGAGCTGTGTGATTGAATTCGTGTGCAAGAAGGTGGTGTTCGCTTTCGTACGGGCATCCGGCTTCCTTCATTCCAGCCTTGTTGAGTGGAGCGAAGCAGAATCCTTCGATCTTCTTCTCCTTGTAAAGCTGAACTGCATATGTGAGCATGTCAAGGTTTGCCTTTCCACATGCGACGGTGAGTTTTCCGATCGGAGCTTCCTCTGCCGGAAGGTTGTTCCTGTTGATCATGTAGAAAACGCCCTTCTCCCACTTTGCTTCCTCAGGATCATTGATCTCCTTGATGTCAGCCTTTCCACCGATTATTGAAAGAGCCCTGTCGAGAATCCTTCTGTCTCCGATGATCACCGGTCTGCAGTGTTCATCGAGAAAACCTGATACCATGCACTTTGAAACGATTTCCGGCCCTACTCCTGCCCCATCTCCGAGGAGTATGCCCAATACTGGCTTGCGATCCATATATTTCAAACCTCCAAATTTATAGACAAATGTAGTTTAACCTACTTCGCCATTAGAATTAAGCATTTTTTGTGCCAACGGTAAAGATTTTCTTTTCATAACTATTGATTTGTTGTAGGTATTTGTTTTAATTGTATTAACTTACGAAGTAAATATATTTTAATTAATATTTTTTTACAAGAATTTAAAATACATAAAATATGTTTCACAATTTGTTATATTTTCGTTTATTTATGTTTCATTTAGTTTCATATAAATCATTTGAAACACCTAATCAAACTCACTTGTATTTTAAATATTACAAATTAAATACCCGATACAAACTGGATTTGGATGTTGCGTACTCATGCAGTGAACAGAAAAACAGGATTACTTATCCATAGCTGTCGCATCAAGAAGAAATTCCTCTATTAATCCATCCAAACACCTTCCCGCTCAACGCTTTTTTGCGTCTATCCGCATTTTTAGTTCAAGTTGTTTATAAGATATGCCGCAGGAAAACCTGCAGGCTCGTCCTACAGGATGAATGCGGCAAACCATTATTTTCCAGGATGTGAGAAGAAGCACCATCCGATGAAAAGGATACAAGCAAGTGCAATCAGGT
>CALXOH010000040.1 GCA_944389975.1 uncultured Spirochaetaceae bacterium | reverse complement strand
TTCGAGAAGGAAGACCACAGCGCTCTTGCCCGCTATTACGAGAAGATAGCAGGGCTTGCGATAAAAGGTTGAGTGACAACCCTCCTACAATTCTTCTTTGGCCGGAGATACCCTCTCCGGCCTCTTTCATTACAAAGATCAGGAAAAAGGATGTTAGAATTAAAATCCATAGGAAAGGAGGAGTGGTGTGAGAATAGGATGCTGTAGCAACATGAACGCCATGCTTCCCGATGGAACGGGGCGTGAGGTTATGGAAAAGATCAAGAATGCCGGGTTCGATTACCTCGAGCTTCCTTTTGGCGCTACGAATGCACTTTCCGATGCTGAATTTCATTCCCTGGTATCCCAAGTGGAAAAGGCCGATATACCGGTCGAGTCCATGAATAGCGCTTTCCCGGGAAGTTTGAAACTTGTAGGAGAAGACGTTGATGAGTATGCTGTCGAAAAGTTTATAAAGCAAGGCTTGATGAGAGCGAATGAACTCGGTGCAAGGATCGTTGGCGTTGGTTCGGGGCCGTCAAGAAGCATTCCTTCGGGTTTTCCTTTCGATAAGGGATATGATCAGCTGGTCACTCTCTTTAAAAGGATGTCGGATGAGGCGGAAAAGTATGGCATCATGGTTGTAATCGAGCCGTTGAGGAAAGCAGAGAGCAATGTGATAAATACTTTCAAGGAAGGTGTTGAACTGGCAAAGAGAGTAGACCGATCAAACGTAAAGGTGCTTGCGGATTTCTATCACATGGTGGTGGAGAATGAGAACCCTGAGGTTCTCGTAGAGTACTCAAGTTATCTGCAGCACGCACACTTTGCAAATCCCGCGCTCGGAACAGAGAAGGAGCGTTCTTTCCCCCAGTGTGCGGATGAATGGGATTATGAGCCGTTCTTTGCATGCTTGAAGAATGCAGGATACTCAGAACGGCTGAGCCTTGAAGCATACACGACGGATTTTGATCACGATGCACCACGTTCACTGGAAGTGATGCGTTATCTTTCAAATTAGCGTTAGAAGATCAATCTTACTGGCAAATCTTGTGTTATTCTCTCCAGCGTTCTTTGCGTCGAAGATATCGTCAAAGAGTGCAATCTGTTCTTTCGATAGCCTGCTTTGCAGTGAACTGATCCCAGATGACGCCACAAATGTCCTTCAGCTTCTGGAACAGCCCACGTAGTGCCGAGTGCCTTGTCTTGTTCCTGTAGATGTAGAGTTCAAGGGCATGTGCAAACGCTTCCTGTACGTTCGTACCGATCTTGCCTTCATCAAGTCCTGCCTGCTTTGCGAAAGTCTTGAGTATTGAGTCTTTGATTGCGCCGTCGGGGAGCGTAGCCAGGAAGTGGTGGGCTATTTCATGAATGAGCGTGGTAGGGGTTCCGTGGGGAGTGATGCCGATATTGCGCTTTGCATAGTCATAGAAGCCCCCGATTACAGAACCAAGTTCCTGATTGAGGATATGGGCATTTTGATATTCCTTGAAGTCGATTGGTTTATTCTTGACGGAATCATTTCCCTGAATATATTCTAAGAGTGCGGAAGACAACTTCCGAAATCGAGAACCCTGTTCCCGGTGCCGAGCGAGGAGTTCAGTTTTGGACTCCTTCGTCTTTCTTATTAGGTATAAAGTTCCGTCTTTTATATTGTAAATATACGCTTCAAAACCATTAGGAATATTCAATTGAGAGCCAGGTGCTAACAATCTTCTTATATTCTTTCTTTCTATAGAATCAATTGCTATAAATCCAATATCTCCAATTTCTGCCGTTTCATGTATTCGTGTTGTAAGTTTTCTAGCTGAAATGGCTTTATATTCTACATACTTGTTTCCGTCCACCAATGCGATTATTCCATCTGGAATCGACTCCCTTTCCAAGTCTACGCCAAAGATGTCTCTGAAGATATTGTCGACATATCTTGGTAACAGAACTACATCTGTCCCCAAGAGTTCCTTGAGCATGCTTGTCTGTATCAATTCCTTTGCAAAAGGAATATCGCCTTCGGGAATTCCAGCAAGGATCTTGACTTCATCAAGTTCAACCTTTGGATATTTGTTTATAAGATCAGTGATCTGAGACTTATAAGCACGGAAGAAATCTTTTACATGAGCACCTTCCCAAGTCTTCTTATCTGTTACAACAGAGGCAAATTCGTTTCTAAGAGCGTCGATCTCTTTTGCATACGTTGAATCTGAAGGTAGCCAGTTGCCTTTATTGGCAGGATCAATGAAGCTGAAGTATCTGTTCGCTTTGCTCTTTATATCATCGAAGAACTTCGCATCAAGTCCGTTCATGAATTCAGCGACAGTCCTGCCCTGTGCATGTGCAAGCCCTGCCATCATGACGGCCGTTGCTTCTCCGACAGCCCTTGCAGAATCAGGCTTCCTCTTTCCGATCTTGGTCTGGGAAAAGAGTTCGGAGAACCTGTCCTTCATCACGTCAATGATTGCAGTCTCGTCCTCAAGTCCAAGGGATTCTATCGCATCGGCATACTTCCTGTCTTGTTCCATCATCATTGAAAGTACTTCAGATCTGTCTGATGCATAGTTCGGTAGCAATCTGCGATTGGTTTTCTCAACCGGAACTTGTTGGTGTTTTCCAGTTGCTTCTGTTTCCGTCTCCGGCATTACAGGTACCGGTTCTGTTGACAACAATTGTCTTGATGATGGCGTCCTTGGTGGCTCCATCATGTAGCGGATATAGGGAATGGTGGGCTATTTCATGGATAAGCGTAGTAGGGATGCCGTTGGAAGTAATGCCGATGATCTCCCGCACATACTTCAAACCATTCGGATCTAATTGTAAATTGCATAAGAATTAATAATTACAATCAGACATTCGTATATTGTCACGTTTTCACGCAGATCACATTCATGTCAGGGTTGTGTACTAAAACTCAAACTTGAAGATTTGAAATATCTCGGATCAATAAGATATGTGTTGACAAATAATAATACTATGTTAACGTAATAATGTAATACAGTAATATGAGCAGACAAATTAGAATAGGAATAAATAGTTTTGCATACAGGTGGAGTATATTGGATGGGAAAATGGATATTGTTTCCTTTTTAAACCAAGCTGTATCCCTTGGCGTGGAAATCGCGCAGATTTGTGACAATTTCAATCTTTTGGAATTGTCGATCGATGATGCAGTTCGTATTGTCAGGGATTTTGGAAAAAGGATTTCCATTCAGACGGGATTTCGAGGGCATGATGTAAAGATGCTTGAGAAGGCCATACTGGTTACAAATGCACTTGGCGGAAGCCAGATGAGACTGATACCTGAGAATACGGACGATAAAAGTGATGTGGATTGTATTGGCAATGATCTGCTATCGATTGTGCCATTATGTCGGGAATGCAACATCAACGTCATGATAGAAAATCATTTTGCATTCAAGCCACAAACGTATTCATGCCTTGTAAAGACCTTGCCCTCTGATTGTTTCTCCATATGTTTTGATTGTTTCAATTCCATTGCAAGGAATGTGGATTCCCTTTCTGCAATGCATGAACTGGCACCGTATGTCAGGCAAATTCATGTAAAGGATGCCAGGATATGCAGGGAGGGAACGGGATTCAAATTCAACGGATGTTTACTGGGTGATGGCGTTCTTGATCTTGATTCCCTCGTGGATTGCATCCCTGGGAATTCCAATCCTCTGGATTTTGTGTTGGAGAGCTGGATGGACAGGGATTTCCTTGGGAAAGATGTTTATTCAAAAGAGATTTCAATGAACGAGAAAGGAATCGAATGGCTAAGGAGGTATATCAATGAATAAGATTGCGATCATCACTGGATTTCTTGGAGGTGTCAAGAACAGGTACATGCAGTACCAACCGAACAGGACGATTGAAGAAAAGATCAGACTGGCAGGCAGTATTGAAGGGATTGATGGCCTGGAGCTTTGCTATCCTGAGGATTTTTCCGATGTCAAACAGCTGAAAAAGGCTCTAGCTGATGAAGGCCTTGGGGTTTCCTCTATCAATGTACGTTCAAGAAGACAGGATAGATGGACACGGGGATCTTTCACTTCTGCGCGAAAGGAAGAGCGGGAAGAGGTTGTGGATGATTTCAAGAAGGTTACGGAGATGGCTGAATCCCTTGGCGTGGACAAGCTTACTTCATGTCCTTTGAATGATGGTCATGACTATGTTTTCGAGATGAATTACCTCAAGGCATACGATGATGCTGCCGAAGTCTTCAGGCGCATTTGCGAACTGGACAAGAAGATGAAATATTGCATCGAATACAAGGTGAACGATCCAAGAGTCAGGTGTCTTCTTGGTACTGCCGGTGAATCCCTGGCTTTCTGTGAGTATGTAGGAAAAGACAATCTCGGGGTGACTATGGATTTCGGACACTCGATACTTGGTCATGAGCGACCGGCACAGGCATTGTCGATGCTCTATCTTGCGGGAAGGCTTTTCCATGTACATCTGAATGACAATGACAGGCTTTGGGATTGGGATGAGCTTCCGGGAGCTTTCAATGTAAATGAACTTATCGAGTTCATGTATTATCTTCGCAAGTGCAATTACGACAATAGCTGGTACGCATTCGATATCACTTCAAAAGAGGTTGATACTGTGGAGCATTTCAGACTCGCTGCGAAGATCACGAGGAAATTCGAGAAGATGGCGGCATCCATTGATGAGAAGAAAATGGATGTTTTGATGGAGAAGAGAAATCCGAACGATTCGTTCGAATTGATGTTTGATACCGTTTTCGGAAAGTAAAAAAAAGGAGAGAAGAATGAAAAAGGTATTTGCGATTCTGTTGGTAGTGTTGTTGGGCGTCACTGCAGTATTTGCAAACGGAGGGTCTGATTCTTCCGTTTATCCATCGAAGGACATCAACGTCTACATCTTTTCCAGTCAGGGTGGGGGAACTGACGTATGGGTGCGTTTCCTGGCGCCTTTGATGGAAGAAAAACTTGGAGTCAGCGTCATATGTAGCAATCTTCCTGGAGCAAATGGTGGTACTGCGGCACAAAAGGTATGGAATTCTCCACATGATGGGTACAATATCCTGGGAGCATCCGAGACTGCAATGTTCTTCGGGGCAAACGATCTTGCTCCGACTGCAGAGAACTGGGATTTCTATATCGCGGCTGGGTCAGGCGGCGTAATCTGTGTTCCAGCGAATTCCAAGTATCAGACGATCGAGGATCTTGTCGCTGCGGCAAAGGCGAATCCCGGATCGGTCACTATTGCAAATTCAGGGCAGGGAAAGGGATGGCATTTGAAGGCCGTCATATTGGAGAATGCAGCAGGCTGTGAGTTCAAGCATGTTCCATACAATGGTTCAAGCCCTGCGATCACAGCAACGCTTTCTGGAGAGACTGATGCTGTAAGCTGCTCAACCGGAGAGATCATGGAATACATTCGGGGTGGTCTGATGCGCCCGCTTGTGATTACTGAAGATTATCCGTGGACTTTTGAAGGCTATGACAAGGAAGTTCCTGCTGCAACAGAACTTTATCCGGAAGCTGCCTCCGACTTTGCAAACTTCTTCCAGTGGCTTGGCTTCATGCTTCCTAAAGATACTCCGGAAAATGTGAAAGCTACATGGAAAGCTGCTTTTGATGCTGCTGTGAATGATCCGAGGACAGCGGAGTTTGCTGCAACTCAAGCGGCAGAAGTTTTTGCCCTTTCTGGAGAAGAATCTGACAAGATGGCAGGGGACATGGAAGCCATGGCATGGTGGCTTTCCCAGGATCTTGGAGTTGCAAAAGTGAATCCTGAATCGGCAGGTATTGCTCGTCCTTGAAAGATTTAGCGTTTGGCAGGGGAATTTGATTTTCCCCTTGCCCTTAGAAAGGAGGATTTTGTGAACAATGAGATTAAGGATCCAGGCAAGATCAGGGCTGCTGAACGTGACCTCCTGTTCGGAATAGTCGTTCTCATTCTGAGTATTGCATTGGTCATATATGCACATTTGTTGAATCTGAGTGCAATAGAGATTGCTTCAGCTAGATATTTCACCGCACCCGGATTCCTGCTGCTTATTCTCGGAATAGGGCTCATCGCAATGGCAATCGAACTGATTCGTGTCTCCAGAAGGAAGGGGGCAACCTTGCATTGGCTTCTCCCGAAGAACCTTTCAAGAAGATTCAGGGAAGACCGGACCAGTCAGACGATAATAGTCTTTGTCTATCTTTTCATGTACATGATTGGACTTTGGGAGAACATCCCTTTCACGAATATCAGGATTCCTTTCTGGCTGAATACTCTGATCTTCATGTATGCAATCATGTTCACCTTCAAGGTAAGCCGGCCTAGGACGATCTTGATCATCGGCTTGGTTACATCCTTTGCCATCGATTTTGCATTCAGATCGCTAATCGGCGTTCCATTGCCATGATTTAAGGAGAAGCATATGGGATCTTTATCGATTTTGGAAAATCTGACGATGTTTGGCAGCAGTTTTGTCGATATACTCGTTTCTCCGATGAGCCTTCTGCTGATGTTCGTCTCGATGATAATAGGTATCGTGTTCGGGGTGTTGCCCGGGCTCTCTGCTACGATAGCAATCGCGCTTTTTGCAAGCATCACGTATTCACTGGATCTGTATACCGCCCTTGTAATCCTTTTCGGAATCTACATTGGTGCAATATACGGAGGTAGCATTTCCGCAATACTGATAAACATTCCGGGCACGGGATCGGCGGCTGCTACGTGTCTGGACGGACATCCACTGGCGTTGAAGGGAGAGGCAGGGAATGCCAACATGATTGCACGTTCCGCATCAGTTGTAGGAACGTTCTTCGGAATGCTCATATTCCTGTTCTTCACACCTCTCGTGACGAGGCTTGCCCTTCTATTCACTTCCCCGGAGTTCTTCTGGCTTGCGATATTCGGAATCCTTATATGCGGATCGATTTCGAATGCGGATGTAAACGTCAAGGGATGGATGTCAGGATTCTTTGGCATCATCCTTGCTTTGGTCGGAATTGATGACATATATGGTTTTCAGCGTCTTACCTTTGGAATCCCGAATCTTCTGAGTGGAATTCCATTCGTGCCGATGACGATTGCATTCTTCGGTCTTCCCCAGGTTGTAAAGGTAATGAAATCGAACGATCAAGTGGAGTTTGCTGCAATCAAGAAGTCTGAAAAGAAAGTCAACTTCTTTGCCCTTATCAAACAACATTTCGTGAAGATTCTTTGGTGGGGTGCCTTGGGTGTTGGAATCGGAGCAGTCCCTGGAGTAGGAGAGAACATTGCCGCATGGGTTGCATATGATGATGCCAGAAGGAGTTTTCCCGACAAGAAATTCGGAGAGGGCGCATATGAGGGAGTAATGGCTCCGGAAACTGCAAACAATGCAGCAATCGGAGGTGCTATAATTCCTTTGATCAGTCTTGGTATTCCTGGTAGCCCGCCTGCTGCAATGATGCTCGGTGCTCTTACCATGCATGGGATCAAGGTCGGTCCGTTATTAAGTATCGAACAGCCTGCAATAATCCCACAGATCGGGGCGATAATCCTTTGGGGAACGTTCTTCCTCTTCCTTTGCGGCATCATGGTCACAAAGCCGATGGAGAAACTTCTGAGGGTATCAAGGAAGATCCTAATGCCGATTATAGTCGTGCTTTGCGTGGTCGGAACGTATGCATATGAGAATAATCCGTTCCATCTTGTATTGGTATTCGTATTCGGCATTATCGGATACCTATTTGACAAGATGCAGTATTCATCAGCGGCTCTTGTCTTGGGACTTATTCTCGGAAATATGGCTGATTCGTATTTCAGAAGGGCCCTTTTCCTCAGCGATGGATCCGTATGGATACTTTTTTCCAATCCCCTGAGCCTGATCTTCGCCTTGCTCTGTCTTTGGACTGTTCTAAAGCAGTTTGGCGTAATAACGAAGATAAAGACTTGTTTAAGGAAGGAGAAATAAAATATAAAAGGAGACAGGATAAATACTGATCATGTTAAGTGATTATGCCCCAGGAAGAGGTTATGACAGATATTGATGCAGCAGAATTCTTCGATAGAGATGAAGTGAAGAACTTAAGTCAGATTGTTGCGGAAAAGCTACAGGAAATGATCTACACAGGCAAATTGAAACCTGGGGAGCGCCTTATTCAGAATGAACTTGCAAGTTTTTTCAAAGTCTCAAGGGTCGCTATCAGGGATGCGCTTCAGGAATTGAAGCAAAGCGGTTTGGCTGTTTCCGTTTCCTCTTCCGGGGGTACTTGCGTTCGCCCGATTTCAGAAAAGGATATTTCTGATGTTGCTTTCGTCCGTGATGCACTTGAACCGGTCATCGCGGTCGAGGCATGCAGGAAGATTGATGATGATGGAATTTCCTTGCTAAAGGATTGCATAAGAAAACAAATTTTGATCAGCGAAGCAAAGGATTACATAGGGTATATCCATGCGGATTGGGATTTTCACAAGACATTATACAGCTATGCCGGGAACAGTCTGGCATTGGACATGATAGAGAAGTTATGGATGCGCGCCAGTCAAGCCCGTGGTATGGTTCTGATGGATATCAAATGGGGTGAAGTCTGGTGCAAGAAATCAGTCAACAACCACAACCAGATAGTACAGGCTGTGATTGATAGGGATATTGAAAGACTTCATGCGATAATCAGGAACAACATCGCAAGTGCGGAGAAAGAGCAGCTGGACTGGCTTTCACAAGTCAAGGCGTGATCTTCTTTTTTTATCAGCTTCTTTTCTTTCCCTTGTCAGAAAGCTCTGCCAGTGTGGCATATGCATCATTCAGGGCAGTTGCAAGGTTTTCTCTTTCGTTGTTTGCTTTTTCCAGCTCAGCCTGTACTTCTGAAACCGTATTCCTCAGATTTGATATAAGCACTTTCATCCTGGGTACGAGCGAATCGACATATGTATCGAAGTAAGTGATGATCTCATCCGGTGTTTTCCCTGATTGAAGGATTTTCATCAGTTCGTTTCTGAAGTCTGCTTTCATCAACTGTCTCAGGTATACGCTTCTTAAGTCGCTTGCCTTATTGAGGTTGCTTACCTCCATGTATTGGTTGAGTGGTTTACTAGTCTTGCTCTTATACTTTGGAAGAGTAAAGCGTATAGAAGAGAATGGGAGACTTTCCAGAGGTCTGAGATTATGGGCAGTGAAGATAAGTTGACCTTTTGCATAGTTGTTGACGACTTTGATGATTTTCCCCAAAAGGTATTCGAAAATACCTTCATCAATTTCATCGAAGACTATAATTGTCGAAGGAGATCTGAAGAGTTCTACGAAAGAGAGCGAAATCAACAGAAGTTTTCTGAATCCATATGATGCTTGATCGTATGGTACTTGAATGCCATTGCGTACTATAACAAAATAGATTCCATCCTCTTTTTTGATGATATCAACCGTTATGCCTTCGATTAGTGTCGGCATGATGGTGTTCACCACATTCTTTACCTGATCTAATTCTTCGATATCTACTATTTCGTGATTCACACTCTCGATCTTCCCGTCAGGAGACAGCACAAGGCGTACGTCCTCATTTCCACGCTTGATGGAAGCAAGGTACCCCGGGTATTTCTGACTTCTGAGGTTGCTCATGTCATTTCCGTCGAAAATCATGATCTTTCCGACTTCTTTCCTAAAGAAATTGAAAGCGTCCATCTCCTTTGTACTGTAACCGAACTCTCTTCCGAATTCCAAAAGGAGGGAATGGGAATATCCTGCCGTTCTCCATATTGCACGAGCCTTTTTCATTGCATTCTTGAATTCAGGCGAGCCTTTCTGAATACCTGTCGTTGCCGTCGTGAGGGCATCCCTTTTCATGTAGTTTCCCTCAAGGTTGTGGCATGAAAGTGAAAGTATTTCCTTTCCTTCCTTGTCGGTTATCAGGAATTCCTCGTCATTGATCTCAAGTTCGTCTTCCTCCTTGATCCTAAAGGAGTAGGTGAGAGTTTTCCATTCAGGTCCGTTTGGAGAGCAGACATGGAATGAGAATGTCAAAGTTGCATGACTGCATCCAAAGCGGACTTTCTTCATTCCTTGTCCCATTCCCAATTCTTTCAGGATTTTTTCATCTGCAGGATCTTTATCCTCGAGGACTTTCTTCAATAACTTTAATGCATCAAGTAGCGTCGATTTTCCAGATCCGTTCGGGCCATAGATGCCGACTACATTTGCTTTCAATCCGTTCTTGTATTCCTCATCGATGTTGGAAAATGCGATCTTGCCGTACTCAACTCCCATGAAGTCGTGTATCTCTATTTCTTTCAGTCTCAGGAATGTGGTTTTGTTCATAGTTGACTCCTTTATCGTGCCTCTTGTGCCATTTGATCAAATTCATCAAGTATCAGGAGCCAGTTGGATGACCGCTCGAGGCTTTTGCTTGTCTTTGGCTCAGTGATATATCTCCATGTATCCATATATGTTGCTTTTGTCGGAAGCAGGGATTCAAAGAAACTTCTTATCTCCCTTTCCGGGTCTTTCTTCATTGCAATATCGTTTGCCCAGTCTGCTGCCGCATGCTCTTTGCCATATCCATAGTTCCGGTTATTCAGCGTTGAGTGCTCCAGATTACATGACATATAAAATAGTTCCAATGGGACTCGGGCTTTTCTTCCTCCCGTATTCAGTTCGATTGATGGATTGTTCAGGATGTATTTGATATTCTCCCGCTTTCTCCAGTTCCTGTTTACAATCTTCCATCTCGATGGTGTTAGTATCGTTTTCTCCATATAGTACGTTGCAATATCGTCATCCTCTTTATCATCTTTATCTGTAATGGCTTTGTCCTGGATTATGTTCCGGTCATCGACGAACACCCCATCCATGTCAGTAAGGTACATCGCCTTTGCTATCTGATTGACCTTTATCCTTTCTTCCTTGCATCTTTTTTCGAGTTGGCTTCTGATTGTTCTTACAATCAAGCTTATGCAGTCTTTTTCCAGATATGGCCTGTATCCATGCTCCTTATCTTCAAGGGCTGTAAGCATGTCCCTATTTGTGGGAATGATGACCGGTACAGGTTTCCCGCTTACGGAAGCGTTACGATAATTGTTGTATTCAGTGATTGCGAAGAGCGCCTCTTCGTCGCTTTTCCCTTCGACTATGATGAGAATATAGTTGGCCTTATTCATTCCTTTCCTCCTTGTCCCTTGGAGTGAATCGGAATGCATTTGCAATCCTTTTCTCATCTATAATTCCAGTCAGGTTCCACCTGGTACCCGATATCGCCTGGATATACTTGTCCCTCGGATTGTCACTTTTTCTGACATCCTTCAGGTGCGTATACCGATGCTTTGAATCGGTGGTCGCAAACCATATTGAGTTCTTGCCAAGTGTTTCCAGTGGGTAGAGGTTATGTGAAGTGAAGATCAACAAGCCTTTTGCATTCTTCCGGGTAAAGAGAAGGATCTTTCCCAGAAGGAATTCATATAAGCCCTCGTCAAGTTCGTCTACTACAAGCGTGTAACCTTCCTCTTTTATCAGGTGCCTTAGCTCGAGAGCTATCTTGAAGAGTTTTTTCCTTCCGTATGATTCGTAATCGAAGGGTAGGTAAGCACCTGATCTTACAGAGAAGAGCTTGTCTTCAAAGCCTTCCTGTACGAAATTCAGTTCTGAATCCGGTACTAGCTTTCCGAGTATCCCGTTCGCTTCGTTCACTGCCTTGTGGCAAAGATTGCGTATGGTGTTCCTGACTGCAATTCCATTCTCCAGGCTTCTCTCTGGATATGATGATTCAAGGTACGTTTTGAGATTCGGATCTTCGTAGGTCTCTGGATCATCCAGTTCATCAAGGTTTACCCCGGTCTCTGCAAGCATTGAATCGAGGAATGAATAGATGTATGTACTGTCATCGTATCTGAGTGCGTACGGGCTTGGTGTGTCATATCTCAATTCCCCCTCGATATCTGCATCGATGAAGATCATGCTTCTGAAGAAGCATGCCATTGCTTTTATCAAGAGTGAAGAATCTTCATCTTTGAAGAATGACCGATGGCCGGAAGCATCTTCATAACGCTTGGCTAATGTTTTCTTCAACTCTTCATTGCCGCTGGCTAATGTATTGATGTCATCCATCCAGGTTCTCTTTCGTATCTCCTGCTTGAAACTGCCTTTTCCGTTATTCGCATTGAATGACACGCACTCGTAGGAAAGGTATACCCCGGCATTTGAGCGATTTCTTCTTATTGAGAAGGTGTATTCCAGTTCGTTCGAACCAATTGAGAAACGGAACGACAGGGTGGCCTTTGTCTTGCCGATCGTGATCAGGTGCCTGTCTTTATTCGTATCAAGTCCATACCCTGCAGTACTGAAGAGTGCGTGCGCTGTCTTCAAAGCCTTCACTACCGTACTCTTTCCAGAACAGTTCGGTCCGTAGATTCCAATGATGTGGTTTCCTTCCTCAAAGCTGATCTTTCCTGCCTCGACGTTCATGAAGTCCTTGAGCCTGATTTCCTTGAGTTTCAAGCTTGGCATTCCAGATACTCCTTTATACTCTTCATTGTCGTTTTCCAGTATTCAAGGGAACAACCACTGAAGTGGCGTACATCTATGATGTCTATGGTTCTTTTGCCATTGAGTTTCTCAATGATCAGCGGTTTGTCATTGCTTCTCTTTTTCTTATCGGAATCCTTATGGCTTGTCTCTCCGAGATTTGAGAAGCAGTTGAGATCGATGTATCCGCATAGCTCGTTGAAGCCTTGTGTGATGATCAGGTCAGGATCGATTAGTTCAATTTCCCTTTTAAGTATACCCATCTTGTAATCGAGCAGAGCATAGGATCTGATCATCTTCTTATTGGCTCTGACTGCTTTGTCTGCATTCTGATTGAGGAGCTTGGAGAAGTTGAAGTATGCATAGCTGATTCCTCCTGTTTTTCCTATCTTTGAGGCTATTTCCTCTATCTTCGCAGCCTGTACATTCCAGTCTCCAGTGATTATGGAATAGGCTAGTGCTATGCACCTTGCATGGTACATCACACTTCTTCTGGTCAATGCCTTGGCATCAAACCTTGCATTGCAGCCCCCTCTGAAGAGTTCATTATGCCTATACTCGTCGTAGGCAACATCTGTAATCGAAACGACCTTCTCGTCCGGTCTCCTGTACGTTCCATAGTCTCCGTATGCTTCTCTTCCCACTATGAGCACTCTTTTCCCTTGTTCTGTATACAAAGGAAAAAAGCCGTCGTATGCGAAAAGCACTTCAGGCATCTTCTCTCTGATCGCTTTTTCCGCTTCATCAAGAAGCTTCCTCAAACCTTCCTTCAGCCTCTCTTCATCTTGCAAGACGTGGTCTGTCATCATCCTCTCCGTAGATTATTCCCTTCCATACACCCACGACCTGTTTGATGCATGAAAGGTGCTTCCCCAGGTCCTCCTGGCATTCATTCACACTATAAATGTGGCCTTCCTTTCTTCGATCGAATCCCCGCTCTTTCCCGAAGAGTCCGCCGTTTAGTACGAACTCCGTAATCTCTGTGAGAATATCGTTTCCTGAATTTTTCATTTTCCCTTGCTCCCTGCGATACTTCCTACGATGAGGCCGACGCCTCCACCGATGATCATTCCGGGTATTCCTGCTATTACTGTTCCGATGCCTGCTGCTATTGATGTCGTTTCAAAGACTCTCATATTCGGTCCTCCTAAAATGGATAATACAATCAGGTATGTTTAAAGTAAAGTAAAATACGTATAAAATTTCAGAAAATAGCTATAGATTTAAAAATTAAAACTCGGATATATTCGTTTTGATTGTAGGTAGACATGTTTTGCAACATCATTTATCTTTCTTGTTCTCGTAGTGTTCTTTGTCTTATCTCACAAGAGCTTGACATCAAATATGATGTCATAAATATTATGAATGAATGGGTATATCGCAATGGTGATAAATTGCTTGAGGATCCCAATATGCCTGACTTGCGGTTTGAGAATTGGATGGAATAGGTCTGTCCTGGCCTTTGTGTCGCTCGTTCATTCCATTGCTGAAGAGGAGGAAAAGAAATGAAAAAGGATCTTTCATATTACATGGCCCGTTCATACAGGAAAGAGGTTGTGAAGGATACTGATGAGGATGGGTACGTTGCATATGTTCCCGAACTCAGGGGGTGCATTACAACGGGGCTTTCGGAAGTCGATGCCTTGGAAAATCTTCGCGATGCAATGGAAACATGGCTTTCCTCTGCGCTTGAGAATGGGGATGCAATCCCGGAGCCTGATGCACTCAGATAATACAGCGGGGAATTCAAGCTAAGGATGCCGAAGTCACTTCATCGTCAGTTATTTGAACGTTCCCGGGAGGAAGGTGTGGGCATGAACCAGTACTGCGTGATGCTTTTAAGCATGAATGTCAGCAATAAAGCAAATTGATCGTCGATAGGTTGTTAGGATTTTCACATCCTTGAAGATACCTTTCAAAAATATAGAGAAGTATTGGGTAAAAGTGCCTGCCTCGGAAATATTTAGAAGTGTAGTGGAGTGGTAAAGAAAATGCGGGGTGCTTTTCCACACTCCGCATCGTTTGTTTTCTATTTGACGCTCAGTCTTTGTTCCTTGCGTCGTCTATTACAGTGTCGTTCGTGCCTCTCTTCACAGGGCATGGTTTGACGTTCCAGATGTCTTTTGCGTACTCCTTGATCGTCCTGTCGGATGAGAACTTTGCAGATGCCGCGATATTCAGCACTGCTTTCTTGTTCCATTCCTTCCTGTTGTCCCTGTAGAGCGTTTCCGCATCCTCGTGCCTTTCGTGGTACATCCTCAGGTCTGCAAAGTGGTAGTACCTGTCGCCGTACTCGAATAGTGCCTTCCTCAAAGGTTCGAAAATACCATGTTCGTGGATGTTGAAGTAGTCCGATTCGATCAAGCTTATCATGTTCTTGATCTCAGCGTCTTTCTCAACCCATTCGTATGGGTTGTAATGGCCTGAAAGTGCCTTTATCTCCTCAACAGTGTGGCCGAAGATGAAGATGTTCTCCTTTCCAACTTCCTCCGCCATCTCTACGTTCGCTCCGTCGAGGGTGCCGATCGTCAGCGCGCCGTTTGCCATGAACTTCATGTTTCCAGTTCCGCTTGCTTCCGTTCCGGCTGTCGAGATCTGCTCTGAAATGTCGGTTGCGGGAATCACGTTCTCAGCCATCGTAACGCTGTAGTTCGGCATGAAGAATACGGCAAGCTTGTCCTTCACTTCCTTGTCGTTGTTGATGACGTTGGAGATGTTGTTGATGAACTTGATGATCAACTTTGCATTCACGTAGCCCGGGGCTGCCTTTCCTCCGAAGAGGAATGTGGTGGCAGGGAATGCTTCGAGGTATTTCTTGTCGTTCTTCATCCTGTTGTAGATCATCAGTATGTTAAGTGCGTTCAGAAGCTGCCTCTTGTACTCGTGAATCCTCTTGACTTGGGTGTCGAAGATCGTATTCGGATTTACGATTATTCCGCACTCCTTCTTCAAGAACTTCGCCGCATTGAGTTTTGCCTCGTATTTGATCTTGCCGATGCTTTCGGTGAACGCGTCATCGTCAGCAAACGCTTTCAAGCCCTTGATCTGGTCGTAGTCGGTGATCCATCCCGATCCGATTGCCTCCGTGATCTTCTTTGCAAGGTGCGGGTTTGCATCCAAGAGCCACCTTCGCTGTGTGATTCCGTTCGTCTTGTTGTTGAAGCGCTCGGGGAAGATGAGGTTGAACTCAGGGAACATGGAAGTCTTCAGAAGCTCGGAGTGGAGTGCTGCAACGCCGTTCGTGGAGTGGCTTCCGATTATCGAGAGGTTTGCCATTCTGACCATCTTCGGATTCGACTCCTCGATGATCGAAACCTTCCTGATCTTGTCGCTCTGCATCGGGAAGTACGAAACAGCCTTCGAGATGAACCTCTGGTTGATCTCGTATATGATCTGCATGTGCCTTGGGAGGAGCTTCTCAAGCATAGGAAGCGACCACTTCTCCAATGCTTCGGGCATGAGGGTATGGTTCGTGTAACCCATCGTGTCGACTGTGATGTCCCACGCTTCGTCCCATCCAAGCCCTTCCTGATCGATCAAGAGCCTCATTAACTCCGGAATTGCAAGCGACGGGTGTGTGTCGTTTAATTGGATTGCAGCCATCTTCGGGAAATCCTTCCAGTTCTTTATTCCGTCCCTCTTGACCCTTCTGATGATATCCTGGAGTGAGCATGATACGAAGAAATACTGCTGCTTGAGCCTCAGCTCCTTGCCCATGTAGAGTGTATCGTTGGGGTAGAGCACCTGTGAAAGGGTCTCTGCATTGATCTTGTTCCTTACAGCTTCCGTGTAGTCGCCGCTGTTGAACTCTGAGAAGGAGAACCCTTCGGGGCTTTGGGATGACCAGAGACGGAGCGAGTTGATCGTCTTTCCGCCGTAACCTACTATCGGGGTGTCGTACGCCATTCCGTTGATCTGTTCCTCAGGCTCCCATACGAATATGTCCTTTCCGCCTTCCCTGTACTGCTTTACCGTTCCCCCGAAATAGACCGGGTACACCAGGTCGCGGCGGGTGACTTCCCAGGGGTTGCCGTCTTTGAGCCAGTTGTCCGGCCTCTCTATCTGATAGCCGTCCTTTATCTGCTGCTTGAATATTCCGTAGTTGTATCTGATGCCGTATCCGAATGCGGGGATCTCCAATGTCGCAAGGGAATCAAGGAAGCATGCTGCAAGCCTTCCGAGGCCTCCGTTTCCAAGTCCTGCGTCCGGTTCCTGATCCCTCAGTTCCTCGTAATCGTATCCGAGGGATGAGAGCGCATCCTTTACGTTCTTCTCCAATCCGAGGTTTATGACGTTGTTCGTCATCGCCCTTCCCATCAGGAATTCGAGTGACAGGTAGTAAACCCTCTTGCTCTTCTTGCTTCTCTGGGCTTTCCTCGTAAGATCCCACTGATGGATGATCCTGTCCCTGATCGCAAGTGAGATCGCCTGGTAGCGGGCCTGGTTATCCCTGTGATAGATGTCGCTGTCGAACGTATATTTCAGTTGCTCGGCAAAATCTCTTGCTATGTCTTTTGAATCTTTTCCGTATCTTGTCTTGTTTTCGTTCTGCATGTATTCCTCTTGGGGCAAAGTCCTTGCCACTAGACCATATTAGGGAATTAATGCGCGTTGTTTCAAGTTCACTTACCTTTGTTTTGTTGACATTAACGGACTGGTAGGTAAAAATTTATGAAAGGAAGATGAAAAGCTTCAGGGCAGGGTGCAAGTCCCTACCGGTGGTATAGCCCACGAACCGAAAGGTACGAATCGGTGGAATTCCGATGCCGACAGTAAAGTCTGGATGGAAGAGGCTTCTTTGAAAAAGCTTTGGATGCCCTGGATTCCAGGGCTTTTCCTTTTCCTCAGGGGATTCTGTATGGACGGGAAAGAGAAGTATATGGCTTTGGCGCTTTCGCTGGCTGAAAGGGGAAGGGGATGGACCAGCCCCAATCCGATGGTCGGCGCCGTGATTGTAAAAGACGGAAGGATAATAGGCGAAGGCTGGCACGAAAAGTACGGGGAAAAGCATGCGGAGCGCAATGCACTCGATAGCGCGACTGAAAGCGTGGAGGGTGCGACGATGTACGTGACGCTCGAGCCTTGCTCGCACTACGGCAAGCAACCTCCGTGCACGGATGCAATAATCGAAGCAAGACTGAAGAAGGTGGTAGTCGGTTCGGGTGATCCGAATCCTCTTGTAAACGGCAGAGGTTTCGAGATATTGAAAAACCATGGAATTGAAGTGGAGTATGGAGTACTGGAAGGGGAGTGCAAGGCTCTGAACAAACACTTCTTCCACTATATAACGAATAAAAAACCATATGTGTCTCTCAAGTATGCGATGACGGTCGACGGAAAGAGCGCGACTGAAGAAGGCGTGTCGAAGTGGATAACAGGGGAAGAGGCCAGGAGGGATGCCCACTTCCTGCGCCATAGCCACATGGCGATAATGGTCGGCATAAACACAGTGCGCCTCGATGATCCGGTTCTAACGTGTCATGACCCAGCGCTCCGCGATCCGGTGCGCATCGTAGTGGATTCCAATCTGGATATACCTCTTTCATCAAAACTGGTGGAAAGCGCTCGTGAAGTTCCCCTTCTGATCGCTACGGTTTCAAATGACGAAGAAAAGAGGGGAAAACTTGAGAGTTCCGGATGCAAAGTGCTTTCGATACCTTCCTCAGGCGGCAAAGTCGATGTAGTGCGCTTGACTGGGGAGATCGGGAAGATGGGGATCGACAGCATACTCGTCGAGGGCGGGGGCACGCTTTCCTGGTCGTTCGTCGAGAACGGACTGGTGGACCATGTATACGCATACATCGCTCCTACGCTTCTTGGCGGGCGTAATGCCCTCACTCCGCTCATGGGAAAGGGCTTCCCTTCCCCGGATGACGGGCTTTTCCTGGAAAACACTTCCATCAAAGCTCTCGGCCGTGATTATCTATTGGAGGGGGATGTTAAATGTTCACAGGGATAGTCGAAGAGATCGGAAGAATCGAAAGAATCGACAAGAATCCACGTCTTACCCATTTGGTTGTGGCTGTAAAGAAGGTGAACGAGGATGTGAATGTAGGGGACAGCATCGCACTGAACGGCACGTGCCTTACCGTAGTTTCGTTCAATTCCTCCTCTGTCACGTTCGAAGCGATGGATGAGACGATGGAGAGGAGTACACTCAAGTTCCGAAAAGCCGGAGACAGTGTGAACCTCGAAAGGGCGCTTACCCTCTCGTCCCGCCTTGGTGGCCATATCGTCACAGGGCATGTCGATGAAGTCGGCAGGATACTCTCCATTGCTGACGACGGGGATGCAAAAGTGTATAGACTGAGCATCTCGGGAAAGAATGCTCCGTTGGTAGTGGAGAAGGGATCGGTTGCAATAGACGGGGTGAGCCTTACAGTCGTATCTTCCGACAGCACCGGGTTTTCAGTATCCGTTCTCCCGTACACGAGAAAAGAGAGCATAATCGGCGGGTACACTGCGGGAAGCTTGGTGAATATCGAAACGGATGTCATCGGGAAGTACGTTTCATCCCTGATGAATAAGAATTCAAATAATGAAGGGCTGACTCTGGAGAAATTGATTCGCTCCGGATTCGGCGGTTGAGGTGAATATGTTCAATACTGTTGAAGAAGTGGTTGAAGACCTTAGGAATGGAAAGATCGTCCTCGTTTCCGATCCGGAGGAGAGGGAACACGAGATCGATATGATCTCATCGTGCCAAAGTGCGACGCCTGATGTTATAAACTTCATGGCAACGCATGCAAAGGGCCTTATATGCATGCCGATGTCAAAGGAGAAGGCTGATAGCCTGTCGCTTGAGATGATGACTGCATACAACACGGATGTGCATCACACTGCATTCACAGTCTCTATAGACGACAAGGATGCAAAGACCGGGATTTCCGCGTTCGAACGCTCTGATACAGCGCTCAAGGTCGCAAGAAAGGATGCGACCAGAAAAGATTTCAGAAGCCCGGGGCATATGTTCCCGCTCGTGGCAAGGGATGGCGGCGTGCTGGAGCGCGAAGGGCATACTGAAGCGACGGTCGATCTGATGCGGATCGCAGGGCTCGAGGAGTGCGGGCTATGCTGCGAGATAATGGCGGATGACGGATCGATGATGCACCTTGACGGTGTAGGGGACTTGATGAAGAAGTTCGGCTTGAAACTCGTTTCGATTGATCAGATCGTTGAGTACAGGAAGAAACACAATATATAAAGGATATAGGAAGAGATATGAAGACATTGGAAGGAACACTTGTAGTAAAGGACGCGAAGATTGCAATCGTCGCATCACGTTTTAATGAATTCATCACATCCGAGCTTATCGCGGGTGCCCTCGATTGCCTCAAGAGGCACGAAGTGGACGAGGATGGAATTACGATCGTACGCGTTCCGGGAGCTTTCGAGATCCCATTGGTTGCGAAAAAACTTGCAGAGAGCGGAAAATACGAAGCGATCGTAACACTCGGTGCAGTCATCAGGGGAGCAACCGACCACTACGAGTTCGTCGCGGGTGAAGTTGCAAAGGGAGTTGCCAACGTTTCCCTTTCAACTGGCGTTCCCGTACTATTCGGCGTGCTGACGACGAACAATATCGAGCAGGCTGTGGAAAGGGCCGGTACGAAGGCAGGCAACAAGGGTTACGACGTTGCTCTCGATGCGATCGAGATGATCAGCCTCAATAGAAGCTTGAAGTGATTGGATGGTGAAGATGTCCGGATCTTGTGTGGTTTGAAAGATCCGGAATGTCTTCATTTGTAAAGTTAGCCGCCAGAAAACCGACAAGGCTTGTCCTGCCGGATGAAGGCGGCAATGATCATCTGATCTTATAATCGGCAAATACATGTCCACAGGATTGGCAGACATATGCCTCCGCCTTGTTTTCAAGAGCAAGAG
>CALXOH010000039.1 GCA_944389975.1 uncultured Spirochaetaceae bacterium | reverse complement strand
ATACTTTTCGTGTGGCTCTCAGGGAATCTTGAGCTGTGGCATCTATACCTTGTGAACGCTATAACAGGGACGGCACAGACATTCCAGCAGCCAGCAAGCGAGGTCGCCACTACCCTCGTTACACCTGAGGACAAGTACCAGAAGGCGGGAAGTCTCAATGCCCTTGCATACAGCGTGATAAACATGACCTCCCCTGTAATCGCAACGGCACTGTATTCTGTTGGAGGACTGACTCTTGTAATCATCGTAGACCTCTCCACATTCACAGTGGCATTCCTCTCTCTGCTATTCTTCGTCCGGATCCCGGAAATGAAGAATGAGAAACGGGAAGACAGCCATATCGTAAGGGATCTGAAGGAAGCATTAAGTTTCCTCAGAACAAACATGGGGATACTCCAAGTGATACTCTTCCTTGCCGCGATCAACTTCATAGCCTCGATCTATAATGCGGCCCTTCCTGCCATGATTCTCAGCTTTGAGAGTGAAAGCGTACTGGCTGCAGTACAGTCCACGGCAGGGATAGCGATGATTATCGGTAGTGCAATCGCGACCATGTTGCCGACGCCTGAAAACAGGGTAAAAATGATAATCATCTCGCTCTTCATCTCTATGAGCACTGAGAACTTCATGCTTGCATTCTTCCGGAATCCTATCACGTGGTGTGTAGGAGCATTCCTCGGATGGCTCTGCATCCCTGTGATGAATACCAACCTCGATGCTTTGATGAGAAGCCAGATCCCATCCAGCATCCAGGGTCGAGTGTATTCAGCAAGGAACATGCTCCAGTTCTTCACCATACCGCTGGGTTATCTTGCTGGGGGCTTCCTGGTAGATTCTATGTTTGAACCTTTCATGACTGATAAATCAAACACTGTTCTCAATCAGCTATTCGGGACAGGAAAAGGCTCAGGGGCAGCATTCCTCTTCGCTGTAATTGGTGTAATGGGTGTTCTTGTCTGTGTGATTTTCTCAAAGCTTAAAGCTATGAGGAATCTGGAACAATAAGATCTACTGCTTTGTCATCCACTCCAACGGATGGCAAAGCGTATTGAAAGGTTTTTGACAAGAACTGACGATACTGAAGTATATGGATTCCAGACACTATGATTAAGGTATAATTTTAAAGAACTAAGAGTATTCTTGCATGCCGCCAAATGAATTCCGGGTTTCATCCATTTGAAAAGATAGATAGGCCCATAAACTAAATCCTTTAGTCATAAAAGATAAAAATAGGACTTAGATAATACATATACCAGATTTAAAGGTTTTCAGCTGGTAGGAATTTGGCAGGAAAAATCTGAAATAATAGTGATAACTGACATAAAACAGAAAATCGTCATAATACAAGTCATTGTATTACAACGATTTTCTTATTATAGACAAATTGGAATCACTCCCACTCAATAGTTCCTGGCGGTTTACTCGTAATATCGTAGAGTACGCGGTTCACCCCGGGAACTTCATTGCATATGCGCGATGCACACCTTTGCAAGAGTTCGTATGGCATCCTGAACCAGTCCGCAGTCATTGCATCCTCGCTCGTTACAGCCCTGAGTGTACACACTTCCCTGTATGTCCGCTCATCCCCTTGCACTCCTACGCTCTTTACCGGCAACAAATCGGCAAGCGCTTGCCAGATCTTGTCGTATAGTCCCGCTTTCCTTATCTCCTCGATATAGATCGCATCGATCTCACGTAGCGTATCGAGACGCTCCTTGGTAACTTCCCCGATGCATCTTACGCCAAGCCCGGGACCAGGGAACGGATGGCGGTATACCAACTCATCAGGAAGGCCAAGCTCTTTCCCAAGTTCCCTTACTTCGTCCTTGAATAACTCTTTCAAAGGCTCGAGAAGATCCCACTTCAGATCCTCGGGAAGGCCTCCCACGTTGTGATGGCTTTTGATCGTACTTGACGGTCCGCCTGATGGGCTTCTTGATTCGATCACATCCGGATAGAGCGTGCCTTGGGCCAAGAACGATATATCCCCGCACTTACGCGCTTCCTTATAGAACGTGTCTACAAAAACTTTGCCGATGATCTTTCTCTTCTGCTCCGGTTCAGTTACACCCTTCAGGGCATCAAGGAAGTCCTTCTCCGCATCTGCATATTGCAAGCGGATGTTGAAGTGCTTTCCGAAAAGATTGATTACATTCTCCGCCTCGTTCTTCCTCAATAGTCCGTTGTTGACGAAAACGCACACAAGCTGGTCACCGATAGCCTTATGTATCAAAAGGGCGGCGACGGAGGAATCTACACCGCCTGAGAGTCCCAGGAGAACGTTCTTGTCCCCTACTTTCTCCCTTATCGCCTTCACCGAGTCGTTGATAAACGAACCCATGTTCCAGCTTCTGGTGCACTTTGCAACCTTCAACACGAAGTTTTCAATCATCTTCGTGCCTTCAAGCGAATGCACTACCTCGGGATGGAACTGCACGCCATAAAATCCCTTCGCTCTGTTCTCGACTGCAGTGTACGGACAGTTCGGAGTGGATGCGATGCACTCAAACCCGGGAGCAAGTGCCACCACTGAATCTCCGTGGCTCATCCACACCTGGCTTTTCCGGGAAACCCCATCGAAGAGTACCGACTGCCTTATGATGTCTATATTGGCTATCCCGTACTCTTTTTTTTCCGGGCAATCGACTTTGCCGCCAAGCATAAGCGACATGACCTGGAGGCCGTAGCATATGCCGAGGATTGGAAGGCCCAGATCAAACAAGGCCATATCGGGCCTCGGGGAACCTGGAGTCTTTACAGAAGACGGACCGCCTGAGAAGATGATCCCCTTTGGATTCCTGGCTTTTACTTCATCGCTGGTTATCGTATACGGAACTATCTCAGAGTACACTCCGCATTCGCGTACCCGACGCGCAATAAGCTGGCTGTACTGGGCTCCGAAATCCAAAACCAATATGGAATCGTGGTTGTTTTTCTCCAACATGATCCTCCTAGATTATTGTATCTGAGAACAACAAAACATTATCAATTATCGGGCGTTTTTTCTACCATCTCATGTTCTTCAGCTTTGGATAGCTGTTCAGTACTATCTTGTACAAGACAACGCCGATGACGCTTCCGACGCCGGACTGGAGAAGGTTTCCCGGAACTTCCACAAGGCTCGTCTTGAAGTCGACGAGGAAAAGGCCCGTGAGAAGGAAATACCCCAACGGTACGATGATCAGCGATACCAACACTGAAAGAACACCCTTGAGTGCTGAAAAATTCCCATTTCTGGCAACAATGCCTATCAAAAGCCCTTCAAGCCCGTGGACGACGAATGAGATGACAGCCCAGAGCGCATAACCCCCGATGATATCCGAAAGCGCCGATCCGAGTGCGCCGATCAGAAAGCCCGGAACCGGACCGAACGCAATAGCTGAAAAGACTATCGATGCATCGATGAGGCTTATGTATCCATTGGTCGCGACGACCGGATAGCGGATTATCAAAGTGAAGACGACGGTAAGAGCCGTCATGACCGAAATCAAACTTATCCTGCCAGTACTTTTATTCATCACTACTCCTACAAAAGATGAAAAATCCAAGGTAGTAGTATACAGATAATGGAGATTATGACAACAGAATACGAAGATGAAAGAGGGTGCATGTCAGTGACCTTCCCCTTTCCGTCGTATCCTTTCCCAACCAGCGCATTCGAGGTAGACGAAACCTCTTTGAGTGCATACACGATCAATGCGGAAAGCACGTCCAGGATACCTTTTCTCCCTACGCTTCCACCCTTTCTCAATGATATTGCGTCCTTTATCTCCGAATAACGCAGCGAAAGGCGATGCACGAACGAGAACGAAAGGATTACAGATAGCGATATCGGATATTTCAAGCCGAATGAAGTGAGTGCAGAGAGGAGGTTCTCCATCCTCTCTGTGGAGAAAAGAAGAGAAAATAGGAATGATATCCCGGTAAGGCGCAGTGCAAGGTGCAAAGAATACGAGAGCCCTTCCTTCGTAACCAAAACGAAGTCAGATAGCATCAACAATGGAGTTCCCTCCCTGCACGAGAATGGAGAGAGGATGAAAATGAATAGCAAAAGAAATGAAACCGGAGCAAACGCTCTATTTATACCCATCATGCCAAGGGAATGGAATGTGAGGATGACGATGAGGGATAGGAATGCAAAAATGGATGAAGATGACGACTCTGCGATGAGAAAGAGAAGGGATGAGAGTGTGAAGAAGATCTTTGCACGCGCATCGAGTCGGTGGAGAAAATCATCCTTGTAAATGTATCCGCTTCTGATGTTCATGAAAGCACTCCGTCCGAGATAGTATAACCTTCGTAACCCATTTTCTTGATGTTCTCATCGTGTGTTATCAACAAAATGCCGGCACCGGTTGAGAGAAATGCATCCACCACTTTCTCAACATCAGCGTAAGAGAGCGCAACATCCGGTTCGTCGAGGATTACGAAAGGACGTCTCAGGAGGTAGTATATCGCACTCTGGAGCATCTTCGCTTTTCCAAACGAGAGTGTGGATACATACTCATCACCTTTTAATGAGAAAACTGCCATCGCCTCTTCTATCCTCTCATTATCCGAGGAAACCGATTCAAGCTCATCACGCACCCGAGGTAGATACAAAGATGGGAACGGGTCCTGCATCAGATACGAAATCCTCCTCTTCCTATCTTTTGACCCGATGCGTACGCCATCGAGCGAGAAAGTGCCCGTACTTTCCTGGTACAGCCCTACCAAAAGCTTGCTGAACGTACTTTTCCCCGATCCGTTCTCCCCCGTCAGAAGCTTTATCCTTCCGCTTTTCAAAGAAAATGAGGGAACGCGCAACTCCAACGCAGAATGAAACGACGAACTTTCATGCGAAAGTGAGAACGAGAGGTTCTCCACTCTTAATTCGTGCTCCTCTTCAATTTCTGCATGCTGAAAAGAAAGTGAATACTTCGGAACCGATGAAAGCAAAGAAAGCCTGCCGCGGGAAATCGTATACATCTTGTCGAAAAAGCCTTCAAAGCACTCGAGGAAACGGGATGCGAGGACTATCGCGTACTTTTTCTCCCCGATTATCTCCTTTACGCGTTCCCTGTACCCTTTTGATAGCTCATCAAATGATTCATCATAGATGTAGAGTTTGCTTGAAAGGGCGTCTGCTGAGGCAAGGGAGAGCCTTCTCATCTCCCCTCCCGATAGCTCCATCACCGAGCTTTCAGAGAGTTTTCCAAGGTCATAATACCCTATGATCTCATCCGCTTTCATCCTAATCTCGTCATACGGAACTTTTCTGGCTGCCATCGGGAACGCAACCTCATCCCAGAGCGTCGGGAATACGAATAGTTCGCTTGAATCCTGACTTACCCGTGCAACGAAGGCAGAACGCCTTGAGTCACAGAGGGAAAGAACATCATCCCCGTCGATCGAGAACGAGTATCCGGAAAGCTCTCCGTCATCTTCTCCCAAGGCACCTGAGAGGATCTTTGAAAGCGTCGTCTTTCCACTTCCCGGCGGGGACAGGATCAGTATCCTCTCCCCTTCATCCATCGAGAGGGACAGGTCGTCGAAGATCCTCTCCCCGTCCTCATATGAGAAAGAGAGCCCTTTTATCGAGAGCATCAGACGCGCCTGAGCGTCTCGTAGGCGCTACGTATCTCCTCTTCAACCTTCTCATGGATGAGCCTCACCTCGTCCTCATCCATGTTCCTCGTCTCTATGGGAGGAAGGATCTTGAAGTATACGTCTGTTATTCCGAATCCACGCGGGTCTTCCAACAGGCGGCGTGAATTCTGGATTGCAACCGGGATGATCGTCGCCCTTGCCTTCGTTGCCATCTTGAAAGCCCCTGCCTTGAACTCTCCTATGGAGTAGTCATGGCTTCTGGTGCCCTCTGGGAAGATGGCCATCGGAATGCCCTTCTTGATGTTCTCACTTCCCTGGTTTATAGCCTTCAGCGATTCCTTGAGGCTCTTGCGATTTATGAAAACACAGTTGAACTCATACATCAGGGCATTGAGGACGGGAACCTTCCTCAACTCAACCTTGCCTATGATCCCGCACCAGAAACCTGAGTAGAAGATCAGAGGGATGTCTATCATTGACTGGTGGTTTGCGATGATGCAAAGGTTCTTGTCGTCCTTGGGCACGTTCTCTTTACCTGTAACATGCACCCTTGCGCCGAATGTGAGCCAGATCCAGTAGATTGCGATCCTGATCCAGAAGTGAAGCCAGAGATCGCCGAGCTTTCTAAGCCTGATGATGTAGAAAATGCCCGAAAGCATCGCGATTACAAGTACCGGAACGAATACCGGAACGAGAAATATTATAGATATCGCACGCCTGAACTTGCCCATTACCTTCCCTCCTTGGAAAACAGCTTCCTGATGAACGCACAAAACCCCTTCTTCTCTTCGTGCGGAACTTCGGAAAGTTTGACCTTCCTTGCAACGACCCCTTCAGGTACCGGAGTTTTCCTTTCGACGGAAACTTTCCCTTTGATATTGGAATTATCGTGCGTTTTCTTCCTTGCAGGGTACTGTTTTTTCCTCTTCTCCCCGTTCTCGTTTCTCCTTCTCCGGTCGTCCCTGTCGCGCCTCGTGCCACGTTCCCTGACTTTTCTTCCTCCGGAAAAGCCTTTCTCAAGCCTGTTGTAACGCTTTTTAGCCTTGTAGCCGCTGCTTTTGTCCTCAACCGGCTCGAGAGAGCACTCATCCGCCCAGAGCACGGGGATCTTCATCTGTATGTACTCTTCGATCGCTTCCAGTCCGTATATGTACTCTTCGCACGCAAGTGTGATCGCCTTTCCGCTCTTTCCCGCCCGTGCCGTACGACCGATGCGGTGTACATAGTTCTCGTAATCTTCCGGGATGTCGTAGTTCACTACGAGTTCAAGGTCATCGATCTGCAAGCCCCGCGCTGCGACGTCCGTTGCGACCAGCAGGGTTATTGCGCCCGCTTTGAGTTCATCGAGGGTCTTGAGCCTCTTCTTCTGCTCCATATCACCGATGAGTGCCTTTGCCTTATAGCCGTTCATCGTCAGCCTCTCAGCAACCTCAAGCGCCCTTTCCTTTGTATTTGTAAATATGATTGCAGAGGACGGATCGATCTTCTTCAGAAGGGAAAGCAGAAGCGGGAACTTCTCATCCTTGGAGACGTGGAAAAGCTCCTGGGTGATGTTCTTTACAGTTATCTCCTCGGGCTCGATGTGTATCTCTTCCGGTTCGTTCATGAATTTCCATGCGAGGTTTTGGACCTTTACAGAGAGTGTTGCAGAGAAAAGCATGGTCTCCCTCTCCTCAGGCTTTCTCATCTTGGAGAACATCTCCTGCACATCGGGATAGAATCCCATGTCGAACATCCTGTCCGCTTCATCGAGCACAACGATATCGAAAGTGGAGAAATCGAGCTTCCCGGACTTCGCGTAATCCAAAAGCCGACCGGGCGTACCCACAACAAGCGCACTATCCAATTCCCTGTTCTGCTTCTGATACCCCACACCGCCGTAGAAACATCCTACGGAGTATGAATCGATGTATTTGGAGAATGAGCGCGCCTCCCCTTCGATCTGCACTGCCAATTCCCTGGTCGGTGCAACAACAAGCGCCCTCTCCTTTCCGCTACACCTGATGTACTTTTCAAAGATCGTGAGAAGATAGCAAAGGGTCTTGCCGCTTCCGGTCTTCGACTGCACCATCACATCCTTGCCCTTGAGCGTTATGGGCAGCACGCCCTCCTGCGCTTTCGTAAGGGAATCGAATGAATGCTCTTCTATGGCCTTCAGTATACGTTCGTCCAATCCTAGTTCTTCAAATTGCATAAATACTCCAATTACTCCCAAGCGCCGATGAGTTCGGAAAGCTTCTGTATCTTATCGAGGGCTGAAAGCGGAACAGATCTCCCGTCGACGCTTTTTATCGGCATCGCCCTCATGCTCGTCGATGTCAGGAAAAGGCCGTCCATGGAGAAAAGTTCATCCATCGTGAGCGTTTTCTCCACGACCGAGAGGGAAAGTTTTCCAGCACATTCCTCAAGCCCGGTCCGGGTCACCCCCAGAAGCACCATCTCATCAGGCGCTGTATATATCTTATCATTCTTTATCGCATAGAAATTCGAACGGGTTCCTTCCAAAACATATCCATCCCTTGAGACCAGCAACGCTTCAAAGCACCCCTTCTTCTCCGCACTGGCAAGCGCAAGGTAGGAAGGAAGCATGTTGCTCGTCTTCACATTCGGCATGAATCTCTCCGCCTGATATGTGGCTACGTCGACACCCTCTTTATAATAACTTTCGGGATAGACTTTCAAAGGGGAATGGTTTACGAACACCTTCACTTCTTCAGAGCCGAAGACGAGGATCCTGAAAGTCGCATCCGAAAGCTTTTCCACCTCTTTGAGTTTTTCAAGCCACGATGAGATCTCTTCATCGCTGTAAGGGATGCCGAGGCCTATCGCCTTTCCGGAAAGGTGCAGCCTTGCAAGGTGCTCGGAAAGGTGTACGAACGATCCGTTTTTCAGCTTCAACGCCTCGTAAATCGAGTATGAATATTGGAATGCACGATCAAGGACGCTTACGGTACACTCGCTCTCGTCTACGATCCTGCCGTTTATTATGCCTTTGCCCACAAGGGAACTCCTTTCCAAAGCATCAGGAAACTGATGGATATACAGATGGTCCGGGCTGTTGGAAAATCTGAATACAACCCCGGGCCAAAGCTAATATTAATGTAAGGCCCGTCAGAATTGCAACGCACCCGCGCTATGGCATTTTTATCAGAACGCGTGGCTTCGATCCGTTCGCTTCCGAGATAAGCCCCTCTTTCTCCATGTCTTCGATGAACCTCGCCGCCTTGTTGTAGCCTATGCGCATCCTGCGCTGCAAAAACGATGCGCTGATCGACTTCTTCTCGAAGAGTATCCTCTTTGCTTCCTCGTACTCCTCTTCCTCCGAATCGTACTCTTCGACATCGGAGTCCGAGGATGAGGACACATCGTCATCCGTATCGGTATAGGCCTCGAAGATCTCAGGATCGAGGTAATCGGGCTCTCCGTATTTTTCCTTCAGATCCTCTACCATCTTCTCGACTTCCCCGTCTGAGATGAACGCCCCTTGGATACGCTCCATGCCCTGCTTCGTCGGTACTTTGAGGAACATGTCGCCCCGTCCGAGGAGATTCTCTGCGCCCACTTCATCGAGGATCGTACGCGAATCGATGTACGAGGAGACAGCGAAAGCGATACGGGTCGTGATGTTGTTCTTTATCGTTCCCGTGATGACATCGGTCGACGGACGCTGTGTTGCAAGCACGATGTGGATTCCGACGGCACGTGCCATCGCAGTCAGCCTTCCGACGTAAGACTCGATGTCCTTTCCAATCGTAGCCATCAAGTCCGCATACTCGTCCATTATGAGGACTATGTAAGGAAGCTTCTCCCTCAACAGGTGTTCCTCCCTTATCTTCTCGTTGTATCCCTTGAGCGAGCGCACGTTCATCCCGCTGACCATTTCGTACCTGCGCGTCATCTCATCGACAAGCCATTTCAGTATCTTCTTGACATCCTTCTGATCGGTGATCACGGGGGTCAAGAGGTGAGGAATCCCGTTGTAGATCTTCAATTCCACTACCTTCGGATCGACCATTATAAGTCGAACGTCGTTCGGACTTCTCTCGTAGAGTATGGTTGCGATAAGTGAGTTTATCCCTACGCTCTTTCCGCTTCCCGTGGAACCTGCGATCAACAAATGCGGGGCTGCCGCGACATCAATCGATACGGGCTTTCCCGTGATAGTCTTTCCGAGGATCATCGGAACCGAGTAACCGGAAGAGTCCTTGTCCTTTTCAAATGCATCAAGCATCTCTTTAAAGCCTACCGTGCTGCGCTTGAAGTTCGGGACTTCCACTCCGATCGCCCTTTTTCCCGGAACCGGGGCGAGAAGCCTTATGTGCCTCTCCCCGAGTGCATATGCGATGTCATCCACCCTGCTTTTTACTTTCTGGACCGCAACACCTTCCCTCAGCTGGTACTCATACATCGTCACGGTCGGCCCTTTGATTATGTCCACGAGGTCGACTTCGACGTTGAATTCCCCGAGCGTTTTGATAATCAAGTCGCCACGCGACCTGGTGTTGGCATCTATCTCGTACGCATCCTGCGGATATTCTTTCAAATAATCCTTCGAAGGGGGTGAGTACTTGAGCCTGGAACGGGCCTTGATCCCCCTCATCCCGTCGTGGTTGGATCTCAGTCCGCTTACTCCCACAGTGTGGTAGAAGCTGTCATCCTGCTCGTCAGCGCTCTCTTCATCAGCGCCCTTGTATTTTCCTTTGTGCTTCTCATCAAGCGAGGGGATGTCTTCGGCACGGGGAATAACCTTCTCCTCCGCCTCCACAGGTTTTTCCTCCACCTTCTCCCTCGTTTCATCCTTTTTCTTCTCAACTTCCTCAAGTGCCTTCTTATATGGATTCTCTTCCACCGCCACTTGAGGTATGTTTACTTCTTCGATCTCCTCGAGAGGGCTTTCTTCGATCTTTTGCGGCGCTTTTCCAACGCTTTCCTTCTTCTTCCTCAAAGATTCGAATAGCTTGTACCTCGGATGATCCTTCGAGAGGTTCGATGGTGCAAAGTCATCACCATCCCCCTTTTTCTCCTTCTTCACGCTCACGGGAAGGGGCGTCGGATCCTGGTTCGGATAATCATCCCCGATCTCCTTCAAACTCTCGATCGTAGCTTCCAGTATACCGCCGCTCTTGAAATGCTTCGGAGCCGAGTCGAGGTCCATCTTCCTTCTCTTCTTCTCCACTTTCGGCGTCTCATCCCAGTCAGGGCCTAAATCCAACTTCTCACTATCTTCATCCTCGAACTCATCAAGCCCCATCGAACGCTTGAACTTCGTCTCCGGGTCATCCGTAACCTTCTTCAGATCCTCGTGCGGTTCGATCGTGGAAAAGTGCGGAATATCGGTTAAAGTCGGGAAATCGAGGGGGGCATCGGGCGAATAGCGTGGCGCTATCACAGGTTCGCTCTCATCTTCGTTCGTATTGAACGATTCAACGACATCCTCACTTCTCTTACGCTCCTCTTTCCTCTTTCTCTTCTCCTCCCTCTTTTGCCTCTTCTTCTCCTCTTTCAAAGCTTTCTTATCCATCTCTTTCACAAGAGGATTCTCTTTCTCTTCAGCAATCTCTGATACTTCTTCAACAGCAACCGGGCCATCGGTGGAGACGACATCCTCCACTTCAGCCTTTTCCAATTCCATCTTGCGCTTCCTCTTCTCCTTCCACGCATTATCCAAAGGACGGACGACGGGAAGAATAAGGAGCGAAAATACAAGAGAGAGCCCTGAGAGGACGTACAAAAGCACGATCTCCCCTGAGGATATCCGCTCCATGATGAATACCGGAGTTTCGATTCCTCGTTCAAACCGGGATGCAAGAAGCATCGAGAGGTATGGAACGTACAGAGCGATCAAAGAGAGAAACGAGAACGGGCGCCTCTTTCTGAAGGCAGATGCAAGGGAGAACTGGATCAGAAAGAAGATGGCAACATCCAACGGTGCATAGACCGACGACGGGCCGAGAAAGGATAAGGAATTTACAAGAAAATCCTTGACTATGCTTTTGAATGGGATTCCCTCCGGAAGGAAATATGCAAGGAATGCGACCAAACTTGAAAGGAATGCAAGCAATATGTAAAAGGCGGAAAGGAACGATCCTTTCTTTTTCTTGTTTTTCTTCACCTTATCTGACATCTTATACCTCTATCACCAACAACGTCCTCTCCTCATCGAGGAAAGGAACGGAAATATCGATTATGCTGTATTCAATGCGCCCGAAACGCTTTTCAGTCTCCGCCATCTCTTTCTCGACGTTCTTCCCAGGCCCTTTGTAAAGGACCATTCTCCCGCCCGGGGCAAGAAGCTTTGCCACCTCAGGATATATATCGTAGACAGGATGGAAACCGCGTGCAGTTGCAACCGGGAACTTCTCACTGATGTTGAACGAATCATCGCTGATCACCCTGACGTTCTTCAAGGAAAGGAGCAGGACTTCGTTCTTGAGGAACGAAACACGCCTAGCCATGCGCTCTGAGAATGTGAAGGAAACATCGTCCATCAAAGTAGCAAGCACTATCCCTGGAAAGCCGCCGCCGCTTCCGAGGTCGATCACCGAATCTGGATTTAAAGACGAAAGGTAAGGCACTGCCGCAGCCGAGTCGAGTATGTGCCTTACGATGATATCCCTCTCGTCAGTCTGGGAGACGAGCCTGTAGGTGGGATTGAAGAGCATGAGTTCGGAAAGGAAAGTCTCAAGCTTTCCAAGCTTCTCATCATCTCCCAGTCCGAGCTTTTCAAGCCCTGAATAAAGCAGCTCATTCACTTTCTCTATTTTCCTTTACAGCCAGCGCAAGGATCGCATAATCCGAGACCCGCACTCCCGATATCCTCATAGCCTGCCCCAGCGTCAGTGGGCGCACGGAAGAGAACTTCTCCCTCGATTCCGCGGAGAGTCCAACTATCTTATTATAATCCAGGGAAGGGGGAATGGTTACATCCTCGTACTTCAAGAACTTACCTATCTCCTTCTCTTCCCTCTTTATATAGCCCTCGTACTTCACTTCCATCTCAACTTCGTCGAGAATCTCATCCTTCTCGTCGATCGAGAACGACGAGATGTGCCTTTCAGGCTCCTTCAAGAGGTCGTAAAGGCTCTTTCCCTCCATTCTTCCCGCCTTCAACAGTACCTTGACGTCGTCAATACGCTTCAGTTTCTCCTCAAGGCGCTCCAGTTTCTCCTTCCCCACCAGTCCGTACTCGGCGCCAAGCCTCGTGAGGCGCTGGTCTGCAGTGTCGTGCCTCAATAAAAGGCGGTATTCAGCGCGGGATGTGAACATTCTGTAGGGCTCTTTGGTACCCTTTGTGGTAAGATCGTCGATGAGAACTCCGATGTAACTTTCCGAACGCTTCAAGACCAAAGCGCTCTCTCCTCGAATCTTTCTTGCAGCGTTTATTCCTGCAACAAGCCCTTGGCTTGCAGCCTCCTCGTACCCCGATGTTCCATTCGTCTGACCCGCAACGAACAAATTCTCCATCATCTTGCTCTCAAGCGACGGGTACAGGTACAACGGATCGAGGTAGTCGTACTCAACGGCATAGCCCGGGCGCATCACTTCCGCCCTCTCAAGCCCGGGAAGAGTGTGTATAAACGCTTCCTGAACGTGCTCTGGAAGGGACGATGAGAGGCCGTTGAGGTACATCTCCTGGCTTCCCACCCCCTCGGGCTCGACGAATATCTGATGCCTTTCGCGCTCAGGGAAACGGATCACTTTATCCTCTATCGAAGGGCAGTAGCGTGGCCCTTTTCCGACGATCTTTCCACCGTAAAGCGGAGAGGAGTTGATGTTCTCCCTGATTATCTTATGTGTCTCTTCGTTCGTGTACGTTATGTAGCAATCGAGATTTGGACGCTCAACTTCATCGTAGTCAAACGAGAAGGGACGCATCTTCTCATCACCTTTTTCAACCTCCATCCTCGAAAGATCCAAGGATGAAAGACGGACACGGGCGGGAGTTCCGGTCTTCAAGCGCCCTATTGGAAAGCCCTTCTTCTCCAGGTTCCATCCAAGGTCGTTTGCAGCCTCCTCCGACAAACGCCCTTCATTAGCTTCGTACTCGCCGATGAATATCTTTCCGCGCATGAACGTGCCCGTAGTGAGAACCACCACGGATGACCTGATCTCATTGCCCCTTTTTGTGAGGACTCCAAGTGCTTTTCTTCCCTCCGAGATGATATCCACGACTTCGTCCATGAAGACATGGAGGTTCTTCTCCCTCTCAAGAGTCTCCTTTGCGAGACGGGAATACGAGAACTTGTCGGCCTGTGCCCTTGGCGCTTGTACAGCAGGTCCCCTACGCCTGTTTAAAATCCTGTACTGTATCATCGTGCTATCTATCAAACGGGCCATCTCTCCGCCGAGCGCGTCGATCTCCCTGACGAGGTTCCCCTTTGCAAGCCCTCCGATCGCAGGGTTGCATGAAAGTCGTCCTATCGCATCGAGCGATTGGGTTATGAGCAACGTGGAATAGCCTTCGCGGGAGAGGGCAAGGGATGCTTCTATCCCTGCGTGCCCGCCACCTATGACAACAGCATCGTAATCAATCATGTTCACTTCCCCAGACAAAACTTGGAAAAGAGATTCTCCAAGACGTCGTCACTTGTAATTTCCCCGGTCAATACCTGCAAGGATGAAAGTGCGTCCCTGAAGTAGAGAACCAACAGGTCAAGAGATAGATCACTCTTTCCAAGGCTCTCCTTCAATATCGAGGAGGCTTCCAGAAGAGCATCCCGCTCCCTTTCGGATGAGATCGGAACGTACCCCGGGTGCTCTTCCGCTTTTCCTATGAGCATCTCTTCAGCTTTCTTCACCAATTCATCCAAGCCTTCCCCTGTGATTGAGGAGAAAGATATGCCGTCGCTTTTCCTGATGTCACTTTTGGAGTGGACGAAAAGAGTGTTTTCGTTTCCGACATCGCTTTCCTCCTCCCCGTCTTCCAAAAGGTAGATCACGAGATCAGCGGAGGTTATGAGCTTTCTCGATCTTCTTATCCCTTCGCTTTCGATCGCTTCCCCGGATTCCCTCAAGCCCGCGGTATCGAAAAGGCGGACAGGAACAGAGCCGAAAAGCACATCAGCTTCTATGTAATCCCTCGTAGTTCCTTCGAATGAACTCACAATTGCACGCTCTTCCTTCAAAAGCGCGTTGAATAGGGATGACTTTCCTGCATTGGTGCGCCCTGCAAGCACCACGGTAGCACCCTCTTGGTATATCCTTGTCGCATTGTATGTGGATGCAATCCCATCGAGGCGTCCTATGATTGATATGACTTCCTCTTCCGGATATACCCACTCCTCCTCCACTTCGTCTTCAGCGTAGTCGAGGTAGACTTCAAGTGATGATAGTATGTCAAGAAGCTCTCCTTTGATATTGTCTATCTCTTTTGAAAGCCCCCCGGAAAGGCGCATGAGCGCCATGTTTGACGATGTTTCGCTTTTGGATGATATCAACTCCTCGACAGCTTCCGCCTCCACGAGGTCCATCTTTCCGTGCATGAACGCTCTGTACGTGAATTCCCCGGGGAGGGCCTGGGCAAACGAAAGGTGCTCGAAGAGGACTGAAAGCCTTTTGATTATAACAAGGCTCCCATGACACATTACCTCAAGTGCCTCCTCTCCGGTATACCCGTGCCCCGAGGTGTATTTTATAACCATCACTTCATCGATTCTCTCTCCGCCCTCGATTACATAGCCGTGGATAACAGTCCCGCTTGATGCCTTTTCAAGCCTCCGTGCATTTGAAAATGCTTTTGAAAAAAGCTCTATGCATCCCTTTCCGGAAAGCCTGAATATTGCTATCGCACTCTTCTGGTAGCCCGTGGCAAGGCCGTATATCGGTTCGTCCGTCTCGTATCTTCTCATATCCGATTGCATATTACCCTTTCCCCTTCACCCTTGCAACAAAGGCCGGAAGACGGGTAAATTCATTTCCTATGGAAAAATCCTGTTTCTATTACCAGAAAAAACGATCCGAAATGTACCGTGCGATAAGGTCGTTCTTCGACGAAAGGGGATATCTTGAGGTATTCACCCCCACACTCTCCCCATCGCTTATCCCGGAGCCGACGATCAAGTCGTTTGAGACTGAATTCATAAACCCGTTCGAGGAGAGAATGAAACTCTACATGATCCCATCCCCCGAGATATTCATGAAGGAGATGATTGCAAACGGCTCAGGCTCGATCTATCAGATATCAAATTGCTTCAGGAACAGCGAACAGCTCGGAGATGTGCACAATCCCGAGTTTTCGATGCTTGAGTACTACTCGGTTGGAATGGATGAAGTCGACTCGATAAAGCTCACAAAAGAGCTTTTGAACGCTATACCGAGTGAGAACGAAAACCTGAGGAAACCTTTCCTTGTAACTACGATGCGCGATATTTTCCTTGAAAAGACCAAGATCGACCTCGATGAAGTGCAAGATGAGAAAGAGATAAGAAAAGCGGCCGAATCCCTCGGAATCCACGTGCCCGGGAATGAATCGTGGGATGATACATTCAATAGGATATTCATAAACAACGTCGAATGCGACATCTCGAAGGATGTCCCAGTAGTGATAACCGACTACCCCAAACAGATCGAATGCCTTGCAAAAGACTATACGGACAGGCCATACAAGAAGCGCTGGGAGATGTATATAGACGGCGTGGAAGTTGCGAACTGCTACGACGAAGAGACCGACAAGGGGAAGATCAAAGGGTATTACGTAAAAGAGTACGAAAAGATGGAGAAAGAGAGGAAGGGAACTGACGATGTGATTCCTGCCGTGGATATGGCATTTGCAGATCTGGAGATGAAGAAATCAAGCGGAGTTGCAATCGGACTGGACAGGCTATTGATGACCAGTCTTTCCCTTACGGAGATCAGACCTTTACTTTCCTTTCCACTTTCTGATATGTTAACTCAAGATAATTGAATAAACTGACAGAGGGTAAGATAAAATGATTAAAGCAGGTCAGATTGAAAAGGGAACGGCACTTTTGATCAAGGGTCAGCCATTCCTTTGCATTGAACGTGAATTCGTAAACCCGGGAAAAGGCTCGGCATTCGTACGCCTCAAGCTTAAAAGCCCGGCAACAGGACAGACTCTCTCCGAAACGATGAAAAGCCAGGACAACGCCGAGGATATCTCGATCGAAGACAGGGACTTCCAGTACCTCTACAACGATGGTGAGAACTTTTCGTTCATGAACACCGAGAACTACGAGCAGATCGAAGTTCCGATGAAGAGCTTCCCTGACTACGAGTACCTGATGAAGGAAGGCGAGTCATACAGGGTCACAATGTGGGAAGACCAGGTCCTCGACATCCAGATTCCTTCAAAAGTGGTTTACGTCGTCACAGAGACTGAGGATGCAGTACGCGGTGATACGGTACAGGGCGTCACAAAGGATGCAGTACTCGAAACCGGATTGAAGATCAGGGTCCCCGGATTCATCAAGCAGGGTGAGAAGGTACGCGTTAACACCGAAACAAAAGAGTACATCGAAAGGGTCAACTCCTGACGCTTTCTCAAAACGAAAGATCCCTTGCAGGAAAGCAAGGGACTTTTCTTTTCATCGGCAAATGGATGATCACTGCTCTACTGAACTGAAACTCAGAAGAAATCCAAAACCTTCACCTAGGTGATCTTCATCAGCTCGGCCGGGGTATCAGCGTGAACAAATCCATTCGAATAATACATTCTCGTCCCAGCCCTGCAGCATTATTCCCTCCACCTACTCCCTACTGGACATTGAGCTGGGTCTTTACAGATTGACAAACTTTTCCTCTTTGGATTATTTATCCTCCATGCAAAATTTGTTGGAAGATCTCAAAGATACGGAAGTGTTCAAAGAGCTTGGTGCGATAAGCGTGTTCTATGAAAATGTTGACAAGGAGCTTTCAACATTCCCAAATCGATTCGGAGTTTTCTGTAAGAAAGGCTGCGGGGAATGCTGTGCGCACTTCATACCAGATCTCACATACCTTGAGTCGCTATTCATCGCATATCATGTACTGACAAGCGAAAAGAGGGAAATGCTCGTATCAAGACTTGAGGAGAGGAAAGGTAGCACTACAGCTCCATGCCCGTTCTACGACGTAAATTCAGAACTGCACTGCATGATTTACCCTGCAAGGGGCTTGGTATGCAGACTCTTCAACTCCTCTTTCTTCCTCGATAAATACCGCAAGCCGGTCTTCAAAGCTTGCAGATTCGGCGGTGATGATAAAGATATCAACCTTGAGTTTGCGCATCCCGACGTTCCATTGATGTCAAAGTACGGGGAAGAGCTCGAAGGTCTCTATGGGAACACGACAGGTACGAAACTACTCACGTTTTCGGTACTCTCCGAAATCGATAAAATCCTGATGCTGGCATCGTTCGGGAAAGGCGCTTAGAGGGAGAAGAATTTCCGGACATCCTCGATGTCCTTCCCGACTTGCTCCTTCACGCTCTCTAGGTTCGCCATCTTTCGCGTCTCCCTGATATACCCTACCAGTTCGAGTGTCATCGAAAGACCGTAGATATCCATGTCGAAGTCGACTATCTCGGTCTCGATCGAAACTTTATCCTCGTCGTCGACAGACGGGCGGAGGCCGATGTTGGTAACTCCCATGAAAAAACCGAACGGGAGTCGCACGATCGACGCGTACACACCGTACGGGGGCGTGGAAGAAAAGCCAGAGATACTCAAGTTTGCAGTCGGCATTCCGACGGTATGCCCCTTCCCTTTCCCATGGACGACTATACCGGATATGATTATAGGGTCTTTCAAAGCTTCTACCATTTCAGCCACCGTAGCGATTCTAGCACAAAAGGCACTTCCGTATCTTGTCCCATTCCTTTGTTAGTTGTAAAAAACATCTTATGTACAAAAGTAAAAGCGATTTGGAAAAGGTACTTGCACTCAGCGAGAGCGAGAAAGCGTGGAGCGAGGATATCCCCCACCTTCCTGTTTTGATATCCGATGAAGTCATGGCATTGATCAATAAATACGACCAGAACGACCCGATAAGAAGACAATTCGTGCCATCAAAGGAAGAGCAAAGCGACTACCTTGGATCGCTCGATCCGTTGGAGGAAGTCAAGCACTCGAAATCAGAACGCTTCATACATAGGTACGATAACAGGGCCGCGCTACTTGTGACAGACCAGTGCTTCGCGTATTGCAGGCACTGCTTCAGGCGTAGGTTCACGGGTCACGAGATCGGAGCTGTAACACGGCACGAACTGGAAGAGATCTGCAAATACCTCGAAAAGCACACCGAGATAGAGGAGATACTCCTCACAGGAGGGGATTTGTTCGTACTCTCTGACTGGAAACTGGAGGAAGTGATCGGGATGCTGAAAGAAACAAGGCCCGACATAATACTCAGGTTATGCACGAGGGCACTTCTTTCCCATCCGAGAAGATTCACTGACGAGCTATTCAGGGTATTCGAGCGCCATAATACGGGAGCCCCGTACTATCTGATGACGCAGTTCAACCATCCCAGAGAGATAACCAAAGAAAGCGTAGAGATCGTATCGAGGTTCCTTTCTCTCGGAATAATTGCTTTCAACCAGAGCGTTCTCTTGAAAGGTGTGAACGACAGCGTGGAAGTGCAAGTTGAGCTTGCAAGGAAACTTTTGGTAAACAGGATCAAGCCTTACTACCTTTTCCAAGGGGATCTGGTGAACGGCACAAGCCATTTGAGGGTCGATATCAAAAAAGGACTTGAGATGGAAAAAGAGATGAGAAAAAGGCTCTCCGGGCTTGAGATGCCGATGTATACGATAGATTTGCCCGAAGGCGGGGGAAAAGCAATCCTCACCCACAACTACCTTGCAGGTGAGGATGAAAACAGCTGGATATTCGACTCCCCCTACGGAGGAAAGAGGGAATATCCGAAGATCAATTGAGGATCGAATCGAGAATCCTGTTTATCTCTGCCCTTCTGATCTCGTTCCTTCTCTCAGTATAGTCAGCTGAAGGATCGGGATCGGAGAACGTCGGATTTCCGATCACGCTTTCAGGAACGTCGACCGAGTATGTGCTGAAATCGAGTCTGCCGAGAACTTCATACACAATGTTCTCGATAGCCTTGAACATGTTCTCCTCGTAGCTCTCAAGTCCTGGATACTTCTTGCCTTCCTCTCCGGAAAGGGCTCCCATCACATCCGATGCAGTGTTGTACACGATCTGGTCGTATGTGGTCGTTCCATCGCCCGATGTAGCTTTCAAAAGGCTTTCGGAGACAAGAGATGCAACATCATCGACCAAAGCATCGACAGCCTCGGCGACTTTCATATCCACGTCATCGCTTATCGAGGAGAGAACTTCAGAAGAAACTTCCGCTACGAACTCATCTTTGCCTTCAAGAACCTTCGATGCAACTTTATCTACGAACTCAGGCTCGTGGGAAAGAACTTGGGAAGTAACTTCAGAGACGAACTCATCCTTACCTTCGAGAACCTTCTCCGTAACTCTGGCTACGAATTCATCCTCATGCGTAAGCACTTCGTTTGCAACCTGGGTTACAAACTCATCTTTTCCTTCGAGTACCTTTTCGGCAACGCGGGTTACGAACTCATCTTCGTGTGCAAGCACTTCGTTCAAGACTTCAGTAATGAACGCATCCCGCTCTTCGAGCACGAGATTCTTCACCTTCTCCACGAACTGAGGTTCATTCATCATCACTTCAGAGGCAACTTCAGATACGAACGCATCCTTTCCTTCCATCACTCTTGCTACTACGAGATCCACAAGCTCTGATTCATGATCCAAAAGAACCTTTGCAATCTGTTCGATGAAATACGGCTCGTTCGAGAGTACCTTGTCGATCACGGTACGTATGAACTCATCCTCGTTCTCCAATACGCCTGCTGTGACTTCGGAAACGAATTCATCCTTGCCTTCGAGAACCTTCGATACAACTTCAGCGACGAACTCATCTTCGTGGGAGAGAACTGCATTTGTAACGTTCTCTTCCAATGCCGCGCCCTGTGCATTGACCATCTCTTCGATCTGGCTTCTGATGTACGGCCATTCGGCGTTCACGTAACTTGTCACGTTCTCTGTGACGACCTTCTCAAGGTCGCTTACCGTATTTTCAGAGACAAGCTCTGCAACTTCCCTTACGAACTCGCTGCGGTATGCAAGGACGTTATCCGTTACGCTGTCAACAAACTCAGGTTCGTGCGCGAGCACTCTCGATGTGACTTCGGAAACGAATGCATCCTCTCTCTCAAGAACCTTGGATGCAACTTCCGCTACGAACGCGTCTTCCCTCTCGAGTACTTTGGCGGCAACCTCATCCACGAATGCATCACGGCCTGAGAGTACTTCGTCTGCAACTTCCTTGATGAACGAATCCTTCTCTGCAAGAACTCTGGATGCAACTTCCGCTACGAATGTGTCTTCCCTCTCGAGTACTTTGGCGGCAACCTCGTCCACGAATGCATCTTCCCTCGAAAGGATATCGCGGGTGACGCTATCTTCAAGTCCTTCAGCTTCAGCTTTTACAGCCTTTTCAATCTCGCTTCTGATGTAAGGCCATTCGCTGAGTGCATATTTTATTACGTTTTCCGTAACACTCTTCTCAATCGCGCTTACGCTCTCGTCACTGACGTTCGTTGAGAGATCAATGGACTGGATCACGCGCTCTGTAACTGAGGAAACGAACGCATCCTCCCTCTCAAGGACCTTTGCTGCAACCTGATCGACAAACGAAGGCGTCTGGGAATCGACATATGCAGAAAGCTTCTCTGCAACGTTGTTTTCCACGACTGGAACGAGGGCTGCAATCTCATCTTCCTTTGCGCTTATCTTCTCGTCTATATCGCTCTCCACGCTCTCTTCTATGAGTGCATAGAGCGCTGCAGGATCGTCTTTGACGCTGTCAATCACACCGCTTACGAGAGCATCGACATCGACATCATCACCGGATGAAGCGGGAAGCTTTCCTGCAATCGCCTGGGAAAGGGAAGAGATGAAATCTTCGTCGGAAAGCAAGTACGCTCCGACTTCGGCTTTTTCCTCATCGCTCAACCCCTCCGGTCTGAATACGGCACTCATACCTTGGTTCTGACGGTTTTCGGCATCCGAAAGGCCGGTGCCGTCGTCCAAAGGACGAACCTGCCAGATTAAAGCGAACAGGAATATCGCAAGAACTACGGAAAATGCCAGAATCACATACCTTAAGTGTTTACCCATTTTCAACCTCTATCGATGAAACGGAAAGCAAAAAGAAAAAATGCCTTCAATTCCTTATTTATTGATTCTAACCTCAAAGAGCAACTGCGTGCAATTATTTGTTCCATTTCATTTTCCCCCGCGGATCATTTCGACAACCGAGCGCGTCTTTTTCCAAAGCTCTTCCAATGTCGAGTCGTTATCTATCCTGTAGATGGCTTTACCGGAGGCTTCAAGCTTCTTTCCTATCTCTTCCTGCGCCTTCAACCTCTTTAAAAACATCTCACGCCCAGTCCCGTTCCTTCTCTTTGCGCGCTCCAATAGGATATCTACAGGGGCGGATACGAAGACAAACACATCGGAGATGGCATCGAGACCCAGGTGCTCGAGTATCGCTGCGTTGATAACAACATCCCCGTCAAACGATTCTATGATCCGCTTCGTCTCACTCACCATATATGGATGGCTTATACCCTCGAGCTTTGAAAGCATCGACGTGGAGGAAAAGACAATAGATGAAAGTTTCCTTCTATCCACGCTTCCATCCTCAGAGAGGATCGAAGTGCCGAATGCATCGACTATCTCTTTTTTTCTGACTACAAGGGCATCGTGCCCCAGCTTGTCCTCATCGATCACGAGATACCCGAGGGAAGAGAAAATGCGTGCAACTTCGTTTTTCCCGCTGCACGATACACCGGTAAGACCCACAACCATCAGTGCATGCCTCCCCAGGAGTACGAATTCTCAACGCTCGCTTTCACAGGGACATCGAGCTTTGTCGTGTTCTCCATCACGTTTTTGATCTTCATTGAAGTTTCTTCTACTATGTTTATCGGGCACTCGAATATCAATTCATCGTGGACTTGGAGCAAAAGCATCGACAAGAGATCCTCGGGAAGAGCGAGCATGGCTCTTTTCATCACCTCGCTTGCGCTTCCTTGGATGACTGTATTGACTGCAACGCGCTCTGCAGCGCTCTTCTCGACTTTGTTCCGGCTGTTGATCCCGAGAACTTCGCGCCTATGCCCGAAAAGGGTCGTCACATATCCGTCGTGCTCCGCCTTCCCGACAGTCTCGTGTACAAAATCCCTGACCTTGCTATAGCGATCGAAATACTTCTCTATAAAACTTGATGCCTCCGAGCGGGATATCCCGAGATCATTTGAGAGCCTGAATGCCGACATCCCGTACATGATCCCGAAGTTTATGGTCTTTGCAATCCTACGCTCATCTGGAGAAATCTCCCCTATATCCTTCTGGAACAGAAGGCTTGCCGTGTACTTGTGCACGTCCTCTCCGCTTTTGAATGCGCTTGAAAGCCCCGGATCCCCGCTCATGTTCGCAAGCATCACCAACTCAACCTGCGAATAGTCTGCACTGATGAAGATGTGGCCGTCTGATGCGACGAACGCATCCCTGATCATACGCCCTTCCTCGGTCCGGACGGGTATGTTCTGAAGATTCGGGTCGCTGCTTGAAAGGCGTCCGGTAGCAGTCCCCGTCTGGTTGAAACTCGTGTGCACCCTGCCGTTTTCATCGCGGAGTGTCGGAAGCACATCGATGTATGTGCTCTTCAATTTCGAACTCTGCCTGTACTGGAGCAGATCATCTATTATCTTTCCACCCTTCTTCCTCAGGCTCTCGAGTGTGGATACATCGGTTGAATAGCCTCGCTGCGTCTTCTTTCCAGTCTCGAGCCTCATCTCTTCAAAGAGCACCTGGGCAAGCTGCTTGGTGGAATTGATGTTGAATTCGTGCCCCGCCTCCCGATATATCGACTCGACAAGGTTTGCTATACGCTCCCGTTCGCTCCTTTCGAGTCTCTCCATCCTCTCCTCCGAGAGCAATATCCCATGCCTTTCCATCCTTGCAAGCACCCTCACGAGTGGAAGTTCCATAGTGCGGTACAAATCAACAAGCTGGTTTTCCTTCAGAAGGCGTGAAAGCACCTTGTAAAGCCTTAAGGCAAGGTCGCTGTCCTCTCCTGAATACCTGACAGCGTCTTCCATTGAGACGCTGCTGAAGTCCTCCCCTTCGGGAACCACGTCCTCAAAGCGCATGGTCTTGTAGCCGAGGAATTTGGAGGCAAGTTCGTCGAGGCTGAATCGCTGGCTGTTTGAATCGAGCATCCAGGACGCGATCATTGTATCGAACGCTATATTCGGTATGTCCTCCCCTTCCTTCCATAGCACTTTCAGATCGAACTTCAAGTTCTGCCCGACAACACGAAGGCGTCCGGAAGTGATGTAGTCGTGGACGACCGAAAGCATGCTCTTTTTGTCTGTGCATTCCTTCCTGCCCGCCACAAACGGAACGTAATATCCTTTCTTGGGCTCGAATGAGAACGAGAAACCAAGGAACAATGCATCCTCTTTCAAGCCTGTTGTTTCAGTGTCGAATGCAATGAGCCCCGAGTTCTTCTTGAGAGCCTCTTCAAAGAGGATGCGGAGCCTGTCCGGAGTAAGCACCGCCTCGTACTTCCCTTCCCCGAGAAGGTACTCCTCGTCTTTTTTCAAGAGCGATGGCTTTGCCTTCATATCCTCTTCCTGATAATCCGCACCGAGCCGCCTTAAAAGCATCCTCGCCTGATGATCCTCAAAATCCTTCCTCGCTTTCTCCTTGTCGACTTCAGCGATGCTTAGCTCTTCGATGTCGAAGTCTTCATCAAGCGCATCAAACGACAGTTCGATGAGTTTTTTCGATAAGAACGCATCATCCTTTCCTTCCTCGAGCTTTTTGCCCGTCGCACCCGGGATGTGCGCGATGTTCCTGTAAATCCCTTCCAGAGAGACATACTCGGAGAGAAGTTTCACCGCCCCCTTTCCACCTATCCCCTTGACTCCGGGAACGTTGTCGGCGCTGTCTCCGAGGAGTGACAGGTAATCCACTATCTGCTCCGGGTACACCCCGTACTCCCCTTTCACTTCATCCCTTCCGTAGAAGTTGTATTCCCCTGCGCCTTTTCCGGGCCTCAACGCCTTCACTGACTTTGATACAAGCTGCATGAGATCCTTGTCTCCAGTGACCATCACGGAGAGCACCCCTGCACTTTCAGCTTTCTTCGTGAGGCTTGCCATCACGTCGTCAGCTTCGAAGCCGGGCTTGGAGAGCACTTTGATACCCATCTTCGAGAGCGTTTCGGTTATCATCGGAACCTGTGCGTGCAAATCCTCCGGAGCCTTGTCCCTCGTAGCTTTGTACCCGGGGTACATCAGATGCCTGAACGTAGGTTCCTTCTCATCCATCGTGACAGCGATGTAATCCATCTTGTACTTTGACAAAAGCATCAAAAGGGTATTGAAAAAACCGACGTACGAACTGATGTTGTTGCCATTCCTATCGCTGAGGGGGTGTGAGAGGAACGCGAAATACGATCTGTATATGATTGAATAGCCGTCGATGATGTAAAGCGTCTTTGAAAAAACGGGTGAGGAAGCTTCCTCCTCTTCCCTTGTCCTCTCTTCCTGCTCTTTCTTCATCTTCAAGAGGACGCGTTCGTCCTTTTTCTCTTTTTCCTTTCCAAGCTTCTCCTGATCCAGATCCAAGGACGAAAACAAATCTTCCATCATACCTCCAGAACCATGCCGTCGTATGCACTCTCCGCGACAGGCATGTATTTGGCGTTTATATCAACGTAGCTCGTCTCATGATTTATATGCGTAAAGTACGCTTTTCCCGGTTTGATCCGCCTGATTGCCTCCACCGCCTCCCCGAATGAAAGGTGTGTCGGATGGCTTTTCTCCCTCAGCGCGCCTATTACAAGCACATCCAGACCGCGTAGGAAACCATACGCTTTCTCTTCGATGTACGAAACATCCGTAAGATACGCAAACGACCCGATCCTGTAGCCGTACACTTCCATCAGCCCGTGCTTGAGCGGAATGGGCAATATCTCGATGCCGTTTACACAAAACGGCTCATACCCTCTCACTACATTGCCTGTGCACATCGGAATTCCCGGGAAGAAATCCTTGATAAAAGCGTACGGGAACTTCGTCTTGATATCATCCAGAGTCTTTTCGCTTGCATACACCGGAAGCTTTTTCTCAAGGGTGAAGACCCTCAAGTCGTCAAAGCCCATTATGTGGTCAGAGTGTGCGTGCGTATATAAGACCGCATCGAGTTTACCTATACCAGCGCGGATCCCTGAAAGCCTGAACTCATACCCGGTGTCTATGACGATGCTCGTAGAGTCCTTCTCGATCCAGACTGAAGAGCGGTAGCGCTTGTCCCTCTCATCGCTGCTTCTGCAAACGGGGCACGAGCAACCCAGTACGGGCACGCCGTGGCTGGTGCCTGTGCCGAGGAAAGTCACTTTCATAAAGCAAGCCCCAGCTCGGAAAGAAATGACGAGACTTCATCCGGGATCTTTCCCGTGATCATTCGTGCGATGTTCGCATTTGAGAAAATCTCATCCAGGCTCTCTCCGGTTTTCCCAAGGTACTCTGAAGCCTTGGCTTCAAGCTCATTGATGTCGATACCGGACGTGTCCACGCCCTCGCTTTCCAAAGCACTCATAACGGCCTTTCCCCTCTCTCCGTTCAGAAACGAATCGAAGTCGCCGGAACTATCTCCATTTTCGGATACTCCGTTTGATCCAAGCACGAACCCTTCGCTATATGCAGATATCCCGAACGCGTTTTCCGAGAAGTCGGGAAAGAGGAAATAGATTGCGAAAAAGACCAGTGTGGTTATTACCAGCAGCACGAATGCCGAAAGGAAGACCTTCAAAAATTCCATCATACTGCCTTTAGAAAAGTATCACGGACAGTCCTAGGGAGAGGGTGCTGTCCTCCCACGAAGGAACGTAGTCCCCTTCCTTGAAGGAACCCCTTGCGGGAAGCGAGTATTGCAAGTCTATTTCGAAGTTGTCGAATATATACCCCAGCCCCACGCGGTATGTGAGGTGCGAACTCTCCATCAGCCCTTTGAAGTCGGTGAACGCGACATCCCCGTACCCCATGTGCCAATCCCCACCCTTTTGATAGATGGGCATCGATACGCCTACGCCGAGGCTGAGCCTGATCGAGTCGAGGAATTTGAAGTAGAGGTCGACTGCAGCAGTGTTGTCAAAGAGTACGCCTTCCTCCAAAGGTGCGATGTGAGAGGCAAGTGAAAGGCGCAGGAAGAATATGTTGATCCTCAACTCTGGTCCGTACGATATGTTCCTCCAGTCCCAGAACTCGATGTTCGCCGGTTCGTGTATATCCGTATAGCTCTTGCTATAGCCGACATTGAGACCTAGCGACATGAAATCCGCCATCACAAATGATGGGACAAGAGCCAAAAGCAACAAACAAACTATTATCTTCTTTCTCATTTTTCCTCCTCTTCAAAAACCCTCGAGGAACGAGGAAATTACAGCATCACTTGGCATTCTCCAGTCAGAGCGTGGGCTGAATGTCACAGAACCCACCTTCGGGCCGTCGGGGAGTGCACTTCGCTTGAACTGCTGGGAGAAGAACCGTCCAAGGAATATCGTCTCCCACTTTTTGATTGTATCTTCATCGTACGTTCCTGAGAAGGCGATCTTTGCAATGCGAAGAATTTTTCCAGGCGTAAATCCGAGCCTCACGAAGTAGTAAAGGAAGAAATCGTGAAGCTCGTACGGCCCTACTATGTCTTCAGTGATCTGGCTGATCTTCCCGTCCTTTGCAGGAAGAAGCTCAGGGGAGACCGGAGTTGCAAGGATATCTGCAAGGACTCCCGCTTCAGGCCCGTTTTCATTCATCACGTACGTCACCAAGTGGCGTACAAGCGTCTTCGGAATCGATGAATTGACAGAGTACATGCTCATGTGATCCCCGTTGTACGTCGCCCACCCGAGCGCCAGCTCCGAGAGATCCCCCGTGCCTATCACAAGGCCCGAGAACATGTTCGCTTTATCCATCAGCACCTGTGTGCGTTCCCTTGCCTGTGCATTCTCATATGTCACCGAATAGTCATCTTCCCCCTGCCCGATATCCCTGAAATGGGATAGCACGCTCTCCCTGATGTCGATCTTCTCGAAAGAGACTCCCAGAAGGGATGCAAGCTTTGTTGCATTCTCCAATGTGCGCCCCGTCGTCCCGAAACACGGCATGGTAATTGCAAGTATATCCTTCCGCGGACGCTTCAGCATATCGATTGCGCGAACGGACACCAGAAGTGCAAGCGTGCTGTCAAGCCCTCCGGAAAGCCCGATCACAAGTTTTTTCGCATTCGTGTGTTCAATCCTCTTCTTCAATCCCATCGCTTGCAAGTCGAGGATCAAAGAGGAGCGGGATGAGAGGCTTTTGGCATCGGATGGCACGAACGGGTATTGGCTGAACGACCTTGAAAGGTGTGTCTCCACCTCTTCAAACGAAACTGGAACGAAGGCATAGCCGTCGAAACGCTGCTTGAACGTAGTCATCCTACGACGTTCCGAGATGATCCTGTCGTTGTCGATCTCAGTCACAAGAAGTCCCTCTGAGAACGCACTTTCCTTGAGCATTGTGCCGTTCTCTGCAATCATCATCCGGGATATGAACACCAAATCTGTCGAGCTTTCCCCAGTGGAAGAGGATGCATAGATGTATGAAGAGATGCACTTGCCGCTCCCTCCAAGCACCAATGAGCGCCTGTACTCATCTTTTCCGACGACCTCATCGGACGCAGAAAGGTTGACTATCAAGGTAGCGCCGTTCATGGCGTGGCTCGAGGAGGGGGATGATGCGACCCAGAGGTCTTCGCAAATCTCTGCCGCGACCATGAAATCCCCCCACTGGTGGATTATCTTGTTTCCAACGGGGATGCCGTCGATGTACTTCACTTCGTCAAACGAAGGGGAGAACCACCTCTCCTCCTGGAACTCAGAATAAGCGGGGATGTTGCTTTTGAGAGTATATGAAAGAATTTTACCGTTCTGGATTGCAACTGCGCTGTTGTATAGTTTCCCCATGTACTGAAGCGGGTAACCCACGAACGATAGCACATCCGATCCGACAGTCTTCGATGCGTACTCCAAAAGCCCTTTCTTCGCTTCCTTCAAGAGTTTTTCAGAAAGGAATAGATCCTGGCATGTATAACCGGTGATACCCAACTCGGGGAACACCAACACTTTCACCTTTTCTTTCTTTGCTTCTTCGAAAAGGGAGATCATATTTTTGACGTTGTAATCAATTGCGGCAACTTTCATCCGTGGACTGGCAGCCGCTACTTTAATAAAGCCGTCTTTCATACACCGAATATGATACACTAAATGCAAGGAATGTCCCATCCTCGTGCTATATTATTCTAAAAAGGAAGGAACCTGGAATTGGAAAACATACTCCCCCTGTCCGGCAAATGGATGCTCCATCCACTCGATTTGAGCCAGGTCAGGAAATATACATCGGCATTCGATGACGGAAAAGCGATCGAAGTAGATACGCAGAACAGCATATATACGAACTTGGTGACCAAAAAACTAGTCGAGAACAGCGTAAGGTTTCTAAGCGGTACTTACTGGCTTTTGAAAAGGTCGTTTCCAATCTCTTTGAAAGATAGGGAGAAAGCGATACTTCGGGCCCCCGCATCCCTCCTTACGCTCGTGAATGGAAAGCTTGCAGAGAGTGAGGATATAACAAACCTCCTTTACGACGGAGATAACGAGATCGGGATCATCTCGACTTCATCATTCATGGGAAACGTCGAGATCATCACTTCCAAAGAGGGCGTGGTCAAGTTCATCGGGGTGAAGACCAAAAGGAAAAGCGAAGGGAAGTGGCAGCTCAAGATACGGGTGATGTACACGTCATTTGAGAGCCAGAACGTGCCGCTTTCGATCGAAATACTTGGAAAGACGTACGAAGAGAGTTTCCAAGTGGAAAAGGGAAGCGCCCTTCTTGAAAGCACGCTGGAGATCGAAGATGATGTGACCGAGTGGGACATCAAAGGGTACGGGAAGCAGAAGAGCTACAGAGCGTGCATACTAGTCAACGGAACGATGTTCGAAAAGCAGGTTGCGTTCAGGGACCTTGACCTTGTCGACGGGGCATTGAACCTCAACGGGCATAGGATATTCCACATGGGAGCGCTATGGCCGAAGGGGATTCCCGCGGACAGCAGGCGCTATGAAGAGCTCTTGAAAAGCGCAATCGATGCGAACATGAACGTTCTTGCAATCGAAGACGGACACGAAAGCCACATGTTCTACAGCATTGCAGACAGGCTGGGACTCTTGGTGCTGCATAAGGAGAAGAACATCGAGTTCTCATCCCACCCTTCCTATGCCTACGTGGACATCGACAGCTTGAAGAAATTCAAAGCTGAAAAGGACGGAAGCGACTTCAAGAGCAAATGCATGAATGCGATCAACCTCGAACGGTGCGTTCTCAGGGCGCGTTCATCGGATGAGACGAGGGGCGTGCTGTACGACAACCTCACATCGACTGTGACGGAAGACGGCAAATGGGAGCCGAGCCACTACCTTGCGCGTAGGTTCTTCTCCGACCTCGTCCCAATAATGTACCAGGAGGATGGAAAGCTGAAGATCCTCGCATCCAACGACAGCGCGAAGGACGAGACGATGGATATATCGATCAAGTTCATACGCTACGATGGAGAGAAGAGGAAGAAATTCATGCACACCGTGTTCGTCCCCGCACACTCCCATAGGGAAGTGCGTACTGTGGACTTGAGGAAAATCGATGTGGAGCACGAGTTCGTGTACGTGAAACTGCGCACTGACGAAGTCCATCGGGAACTAACATTGCTTCTCTCGCCGATCGAGAAGTGCGCGTTCCTTCCGCCACAACTGCAACTTACAGTACAGAAAGCGGGAACATCATCATACTCGTTCCGGGTCAAATGTCAGAAACCTGCATTCGCAGTCACTTTGGAAGTCGAGAACGTGGAAGGAAGGTTTTCCGACAACTGCTTTGAAGTACGCCCATCAAGCGAGAAGATGGTGATCTTCACCCCGTACAAGGATGTGGATATCGAAACGATCAAGAAGAACGTAAGGGTGTATGACATCTACTCTGATTGGGTTGGAAAGAAAGAGGAGTGAAATTTCGATTGCGTCAACTTTGACAGAACAAAGAAAGGAAAGCCCTCGCCGTCATGATGCGTTCATGCCGAGGGAAATGCTTGATATTTCCTGTAACAAGAATTGATTCTTCAGCAGAAAGCATTGCATCAAGGAACGGCCTGTCATCTTCATCCAAAAGCTCTATGTTGGAAGGTATGGGATCAATTTCGATTGCTTTTCGCTTGAGCGCATCCAATAGTTCCGAAACATTTTCTTCAGGGAATCTGAATTTCCTTCGTCTGAGTACTTCTTCGTATTCGGCAAGAATCCTGGAAGTGATTATCAAAGGGACACACCCCTTCAAGACAAGCGAGACTATTATGACAGTTGCAGAATCATCATGGCTGGAAAGAAGCGCTGATACAAGAACATTGGTATCGATCACGACTTTCCTCATTATTCTCCAAGCCCTTCCCTAGCCTCTCTTATCTCCTCGTTGATCTCATCAAGACTCATGTCCGCTATCCCGTTTCTCTTTGCGGATGCACGTAGTGCCCTTAATGCATCCATGCCTCGGTCTGCCGAGATTTCGAACGGGATACGGCGTTCCCTCACGACTGCTTTTGCGAAGATGTTTATCGCTGTCGTTGAGGACATCCCGAATTCATCACAGATGGAATCGAAATCCTTCTTGAGATCGCTATCCATCCTAATACTATAAGTTGTTTGGGACATAATTATTACCTCTTATGTAGGAATATACCACATATTATATAATAATCAATAAATTTGACGAATAATGTGGATATCGAAACGATCAAGAAGAACGTAAGGGTGTATGACATCTACTCTGATTGGGTTGGAAAGAAAGAGGAGTGATCAGATCCTTTCCAGTACGAACGCGCTCTCTTCGTGGCTTGATCCGGGATAGAAATCGAACAACTTTCCCTTTGTCACTTTGTAGCCTTCAAAACGCGGAAGGTCCCTTGAGAGCGTCGTGCTGTCGCATGAGACGTATATGATCCTCCCGGGGTGCCACGATGTGATGAGTTTCGGCACATTCTTATCAAGCCCGATACGAGGGGGATCTACGATGACAGTGCCTGCATTCTCTCCATTCGGAAGGGAAAACGACGCTACATCGCCGGAGTAAACCCTTGCAGACGGCGCGTTCAGTTTGAAAAGCTTCAACGAGTGCTCGCTTCTTTCAACTGCAATCACATCCTTTTCGCCCTCGAAAAGGCGTGAGAATGTTCCGAGTCCCGAGTAAAGGTCTACGACAGTGCTTCCGACGGTGTTCTCCTTTACGAAATCCAACAGATCTTTGAATAGGTATTTGTTCGACTGGAAGAATGAAAGCGCGTTTACTTTGTAGCCTGAGAACGTGACCACCTCATTCCCTATGGATATCCCGTCATCCCCGGAGAAGACTGGAAGTGTCTTTCCTTTGTAAAAATCACACTTACTTAGAAATTCATTTATCTTTTCATCCAATAGCGGGCAGCAAGCGATCGGCACGAACTTGTTACCCTTCCGCGCCAAAAATCCCAAACGCCCTTTTTCAATGTGGAAATTTACTCTTATCCTGTACCCTTCGCGCTTTGCATAAGAAGGCTTTTCAAATGGAAACCCATACCTTATCTTCCCGATTCTTGAGAGGTTCTCCTTTACGCTCTCCTCCTTCAACAAGGCAGAAGCTTGGGGCGTGACGTGGAGAAAATCACAACCGCCGCATATTCCATAAAGCGGGCACCCCGGATCTATTCTATCCGGACTCGGGGTCACCACTCCATCGAGCTTGAAAAACCTGACTTTCCCTTTTCTATATTCAAGAGATGCATCAACCACTTCCCCAGGTAGCGCGCCCTTTATGAAAAGAACTCCATCCGCATCCCTTGCAAGCGAATACCCGCCCGATACGTATTTTTCAGTCTCAAAGCGCATCCGAAAGCTCCTTGAGGACCTTTTCGATCAAGGCAACCCCCCTATGCCAGAAATCATATGTCGTGATAAAAAGCCCTTTCTTTCCCAAAAGGGTTTCAAGGTCCTTCTCGGGCCATGATGAGAGGATTCCCTCGTACTCATCCGCTCCTAGTTTTATATAGCGAAGTGATAGCGCAAGCAGCAATCCGAACGCATACGGATAGTTGTAGAACGGCTCTTCAAACGAATAGTAGTGGCTCTTCACCGCCCACATGTATGCGTGCTTTTCACCCACCTCGTCCCCATACGTCCGCTCCTGGGCATCCTTCATGATCCTTGAGATCGATTCGGGGGAGACAAAGCCATTTCCCCTTTTTTTGAAGAACTCGAGTTCGAAGTAGTACCTTGAAAGTATATCCACCACGATATCTGAAAGGCTCGATGCATAGTAAAAGAGAAGTGCGATGCGCTCCTTTCCAGATGTATTTTCAAGCATGTACTCGAATAGAAGCGCCTCGGCATACGAACTGGCAGTCTCGGCAAACGTCATCGGATAGCGCATCAGCGACGCCTTACCCTTCTTGAACGCAACCTGGTCGTGATATGCGTGCCCGAGCTCGTGGGCAAGGGTGAAGACTGAATCCAACGAGCCGTCGAAGTTCAGAAACACCCTGCTCTCCCCGCTTTTCAGAAACTCAGTGTCATACGCACCCGATGCCTTTCCTTTCCTCACTTCCCCGTCTATCCAACCAGATGAGAATGCGCGCTTTGCCAAAGCCCCCATCGCATCCGAGTACGAAGAGAATGCACCGGTGACTATCTCCTCAGCTTCTTCAAACGTATACGTTCTCCCGTCTTCGAGGTTTGCGTGCAGGTCGTACCACTCAAGCTTATCAACATGCAAAAGCTTTCTTCTCGCTTCAAAATAACTACCGAAGAGTGGAACGGCCTCCTCCAAAGCACTTATCAACAGATTCAACGTGCCTTTCCTGAGCGCTGAATTGAATAGAGACTTCTCGTACGGGTCTTTCCATCCCCTCTTCTTATCCACGTAGAGGCTTTCCCCTTTGATCGAATTGAGGGCGTAAGCGAACGTTATCCTGTTCTCCCTGAGTATCCTGATCTCCTCTTCATACGCTTCCTTCCGTACGTTTCTATCCGGAGACGATGAGAGAAGGCGCAGGGATGAGAGAGTGCCTTTTGCCGACTCAAGGGAGCCTGAGAGAGCATCCTGCAAAGACGAGAATGCACCGGAAGAGTATAGCGAGAGCCTTGAGAAGAGCTCTTCCTCATCCTTTCCCATCTTGTGCTTGCCCTCTATCGATGCACGGTACAAAAGCGCTGAATACTCAGGACACGATGAAAACTCACCCTTTCTCCCCACTATCTTGGATTTGAATATCAATAGGGCGCTATCCCAAGAGGATATTATCTGATCCACCCTGTCGCTTTCGATCAACGCTTCATCATCCTCAGGGGATACGGAGACCAGTGCAAGCGTGTAGGAAGAGAGGTTTGACGCGATTGCGCATCCTTCATCGACCAAGGGAAGTACTTCCCCGAGGGTGAATGAGGAATCAAGCATCGCCTTCAAGCTATCGGAGAGATCTGAAAGCCTTTTTTTATCTTTCTTGAACGCACGTGATGAGAGCGAAGGATAGATTGATGAAAGATCCCATCTGGGAGCAGAGAGAGTGTTATCCATGTGAAAATGGTACCACTTGCTACAACTCTATGCCATACTCGGCGATCTTGGTTATCAAGGTGCGTCGGGAAATACCCAACTCCTCTGCTGCCTTGGTTCTGTTTCCCTCCCATCGCTGAAGCGCCTTGATGATCGCATACTTCTCGATTTCCTTCAAAGAATAAACTTCATCAGGGATCAAATCATCCTTCGAGCCCTGCATATCTTTTGATACCGACTGGGAAAACAACAGATCGTTCTTCCCGATCGTCGGGCCGTCTGAGAATATAAGAGCGCGCTCGAGTATGTTCTCCAGTTCCCTTACGTTCCCGTAGAACTCATGTGCCTTCAACGCTTCCATCGCCTCGGGTGTAAACCCTTCGATACGCTTATCCATCCGCTTTGCAAGCTTTTTGGCAATGTATGCAGAAAGGAGCGGAATATCCTCTTTCCTCTCCCTCAAAGGAGGAAGTTCGATCCTGACTACGTTCAATCGGTAGAAAAGGTCTTCCCGGAATTTCCCTTTCCTGACCATATCCTCCAAGTTCTTGTTCGTAGCTGCAATTATACGCGCGTTGATCGCTATCTCCTCAGTTCCCCCTAACCGCGTGATCTTCTTCTCCTGGAGGACTCTGAGTATCTTCACTTGGAGAGACAGGGGCATATCACCCATCTCATCCAAAAACAAAGTGCCGCCGCCAGCCAGCTCGAACAATCCGATCTTCCTTGCAGTTGCACCAGTGAATGCACCCTTCTCGTACCCGAATAGTTCGGACTCCAGGAGGTTCTCGGGAACACCACCGATGTTTATGGGGACGAAAGGACCGGAAAGTTCGCTTGCCTTATGTATGGCACGCGCAACAACTTCCTTTCCTGTTCCGCTTTCCCCGGTGATCAATATGGTTGCCATCGTCTTTGAAATCCTGGAGATGACATCCTTGATCCTCTCCATCGCTGTGGAAGACCCGATCAGCGAGCCAAGTGCACCGTCGTTTGAATTCTGTGTCACATCGAGGTTACGCGCTTCGGTAAGTAATTTCACCCGCCTTACCATCTCTTCAGGGTCAAACGGCTTTTCCAAGTAGTCATCGGCACCTTCCTTCAGTGCCTCTACCGCATCGCTGATTTCCCCGTGGGCGCTGATCATCACGATAGGCATCGAAAAGCCTTCGCTCCTGAGCCATTTGATGAGCTCCAATCCGTCAATCCCGGGCATCTTGAGATCGACCAGTACTGCATCGAATGCTTCCTGGCTTATCATCCGCTTTGCAGATAACCCGTTCTCTGCAACAAGGCAATCGATACTGAAAAGCGCAAAATACCTTTTCAATAGATTCCTTATATTCTCTTCATCATCACAGACAAGTACTTTCATCCCCTCTCCCAACGAATAAACAAAAGAGGACTACATCCCCCTCTCTGCTTAGCCCACCTTTATACTAAATTCTAACGCTAGATTGCAAAAATGGCAAAAAGAAGAAAATAGAAGCGCATAATGTGCAAATTACCCAAAACAAGAAAAACTCAACTTGTCATCAACTTTGATTGCATCCCCGATGAGTACGGCAAAACCCCCAAAACCTTACAAAAACTTCCACGAAGAAAAGGAAAATCAATATACTATGGAAGAAAGCGCCAGCCAAGGTTAAGGCCATGCCTCCTCAAATCGGCGGGTCAGTCTGCATATTATGCCTTTAAAGAAATCTTTCAACCCACAAAACCAGCTTTGACAATCCAGAGCAGATTGATCTTCTGAAATACAGGGAATTCAATGTTGATGACGAAGAACTTGCTGCCAAAATGTCGACGTAATCACGACAAATGGGAACCAGTCTCTTACCATCTCGTTTTCCACTGCCATCTGCAGTCGATAATGAGACCATGTCAATTGCGAACGCATGCGTTCGTATTTGGAAATGGATCATAGAACTTCTTCATCTGATGAAGAGTTCTGACTGCAAAACCCTTACCAAATTCATTCGTCAATCGCTCAGATAATTCTTGTAATGTATGCTTTCCATACCCAGATCGCAAATTCCCGGACAGCTCATGCTCTCCGATAATATGCCTGATACCCAAGGTTCGTTATCGCCATCTCAACTCACTATATCATCAAGGTTACTCATTTTCTTTGTCCTTCTCTGACTGAACAGCTTGGATTTCAAGTATCATCCGGTCAAAATCACTTTGATATAGTCTATCTTGAATAACTGGCACATTATTATGATTTTTGCCATTTCAAATAACGGTTTTCATAGATTTTCGCCATCAGCAATCACGCCAGGGGTAAATCCACCTCGACTTCAGTACCCCCGCCATCACGCTTTCGGAGTGCAATCTGCCCCCCGGATGCCTCTATGAACTGCTTTGAGATCGCTAGTCCGATGCCCGATCCGTGTATCTTCGTAGTGTAAAAAGGATCGAAGATCTTCGCTTTCTCATCTTCCTTTATCCCGCATCCCCTGTCGCGGATGAAAATGCGGACTATGCCTTTTCTTCCCGGGCTGAACGCGATTTCCACCAAGTGCTCGCTCATGCCGTCCATCGACTCAAATGCGTTTTTGATGATGTTTTCAAAGACTGATCGGAACCTTTCCTTGTCGAAGAAAACAAAGTACTCCCCGCTGTAATCCTTCATCTTGATATCCCCTTTTCCTTTGAAGAGGGGGAAAAGTGAACGGATCGATTCCTCGAGACTTATTCTCTCGGGGTTCCCAACCGGGTTATGAAGAAATTCAGATACCCTGTCGGCGAGTGTTATGAGGCGCTTTGTTTCGCCGGCGATCACATCGAGGTCCCCGGAGACATCTTCGGGAAGGGTCTTTTTGAGTATCGCAACCTGGATTGTTATCGCACTCAATGGGTTTTTGATCTCGTGCGTGAGGGTGCGTGCAGCCTGCCCGAGGCTCACAAGGCGTTCCTGCTTTTCCAACGCTTCCTTGTACAGGACGTTCTCATCGTATACGTGGATGATGTAAAAGAAGAAAAATACCGAAGATGCGAGCAGAAGAAGCATCACGATCTGTATCGCGATTATATCCCTTCTGTAGTTTGACGCATCATACGAGAGGTAGATGATATTCGGAAAGTCGACGAGGCCGAGCTCTTCGGAGACCAATAGGCTCTGGGTTGTAGGAACAACAGCTTTCCGGGAGAACCTTATGTACTCCATCGTATTCGTACTGCTGTCGAAGTTCGTAATCGAATTGGTACTTGCGTTCCTCTCGCCCCACTCGAAATCGACCAAAGGAAGGCGCTGGTACACATCCCCTTCGCTATATAAAAGGTTGCCGTAGCTAGAGTAGATCGCAAATCCGTTCACACCGTCCTCGGCCATCACTATCGAAACGGGTATCGAGGAGTCCTCCATGGCAAGCATCAAGTCATTGAACGCTCTCTCGACGTTGTTCTCCATCTCAAGCCGCTTTATCGAAAGGAGATTGATCGTTATGAATAGGATCACAGCGATAAGGAGGAAGAGTACAATTACGATCAGAATGCGGGTTCTGAGTGCCTTTTCCTTGAATAATCTCTTGAGCTTTTCCTTCCTTGTCTTTGCCCGGGCCATAAGGAAAGTGTAACACCTTATCACATTCCGGTCACTTGCCCTGGAACGGGGTTCAAATGTACACTTTCCGTTATGATTACAAAGGAAATACAAGACGAGGAAGTGAGAGCACACCTCGCCTCTCTTCCGGCGGATGGAAGGGAGATTTACCTCTTTGGCGACAAAAGCGTCAGGATGTACGCACTGAGCCTGACGAAGAGCCTGAACAGCATGAAGGAAAGCCATAACCTTGGCAGTCTGGAGACATACGTACTTTCCCAGGCATACATCGGGGTAGCGTTATTGTCGTCACAGGTCAAAGGGAACGACAGGATAAGACTGGACATCGAGTGCGGTGGACCGATAAAAGGGCTGTCGGTCGAATCGGGTGCGTCGGGATACGTACGCGGGTATTTGGTGAACAACCCTATTCCAGTAACGGGATGCGTAAACGGGGATGAAGGGGTGAACATGCTCTTCGGCCCGGGATTCCTGACAGTGACAAAGACGCTTGAAGGTGCGAAAACACCATTTTCAGGAACAGTGATGATGCAATACGGGAACATAGCGAAGGACCTTGCGCTTTACTTCAGCGAAAGCGAACAGACGCCCACCCTCTTCTACATTTCGGTGAAACTCAATGAAAAGGGATACGTAAGTGGTGGCGGGGGAATATTTTTGCAGCTGATGCCAAAGTGTCCTGAAAGTGTAGTAGCAAAGCTTGAAGAGAAAGCATCGAAACTCAAAGGGCTCGGAAAGCTTCTTTCAGAGGGCGTGGACATCAGATCGTACGTCGAAAGCGAGTTCGAGGAATTTTCACCACTACATCTATCATCACAGCCACTCTCTTTCTCATGCCCATGCTCGAAGGAGCGCTTCAGGATACACCTTTCATCCCTGCCTGAGAGTGAGAAGAACGGGATAATGGAAGGAAAGTTCCCGCTTGATTTGGAATGCCTCAACTGCGGCAGCGTGTATTCGTTCGAAAAAAAAGAGGTGGAAGAACTCTTTGGAAAAGGAGGAGATGAGAAATGATTTTCTTCGCTTGTTCCGGGACAAACCAGGCAGACCTCGTAAAGGACGAGGTGATACTTTATGCAAACGCTGAAGAGATAAGGGTGACACGAGGGGGAGTCGAGTTCAAAAGCGACCTGAGGGGAGCTTACAACTTCGTGATGAACTCAAGAGTCTCATCACGCCTTCTCCTTGCATCCTACCACGACGAAGGGCTGAGAAGCGCCGACGAACTATACGAAGCGACGATGGGGATCCCATGGGAGGATTACATCACGCCGGAATGCACGATCAAAGTCACAGAGACTGTGATCTCATGCCCGTACGTAGACAACTCGCACTTCATCTCCCTGAGAGTCAAAGACGGAATTGTGGACAGGATCAGGGAGAAGTTCGACGGAAAGAGGCCCGACGTGGATACGGAAAACCCCTACTTCACCGTACATGTACACATCCACAAGGACACTGCGATCTGGTACATCGATTTCTCGGGCGAAGGGATGAGCAGGCGCGGCTACAAGGTCGAGAACAACCTCGACGTGTCGATGAAGGAGTACCTTGCCGCATCGCTGGTAATGAGGAGCGACTGGAAGAAGAGCATCACCGAAGATAAAGCGGGAATACTTCTCGATCCATTCGGGGGAACGGGTACGATAGCGATCGAAGCTGCGCTCATGGCATCAGATACCGCACCGGGACTCGTCGGAGACAGGGAGTTTGCATTCATGCACCTTCCTTCGTTCGACAAAGAGCTTTGGGAGAGCGTGAAAGCTGAAGCTGAGAAGAGAAGGGATGAAGCGCGTGAGAGAAGGGACATCAGGATCTATGCAAGCGACATCTCGGGGAAGGCTGTCTCGATAATGCGCGAAAGTGCGATCAAAGCGGGCGTTTCCGATTTGATATCCATCGACGAGAAGGATGCGTTCTCGTACAAGGAAGGTGACTTCGGGGATGAAAGAGGTTTCATAATCACAGATCCGCCATACGGAGTGAGGATGAAGAGTGATGACATCGGAAGTTTCTACGAGAAGATCGGGGATGAGCTCCAAAGCGCGTTCAAAGGCTGGAAGGCAACCCTCTTTGCTCCCGAGAGCGAACTATTCTCGTACATCCCGATGAAACCTGAAAGGACCAATACGTTCTACAACGGCCCGATCGAATGCCAGGCGGCGCACTATACGATATACACGGACGAAGAGAGGGAGGAGCAGAGGGAAAAGAACCTCAGAAAGAAGGAAGAAAGGCTTTCAAAACCCCTTTCCCCGGGTTCGGAGATGGTCTACAACAGGCTTTTGAAGAACCTTTCGAAACTCAAAGGGGAGATGGAGAAGGAGGGAGTTACTTCCTACAGGATCTACGATGCCGACATGAAGGAGTACAATGCAGCGATCGACATGTACGAAGGAAAATGGATAAACCTCAGCGAGTACAAGAGCCCTCCTGAGATTCCCCAAGAGGATACGGAGAGAAGGCTTGAAGAGCTGGTCTTAGCCACCGAGAGGGCCACGGGAATCGACATCGAGAACATATTCGTTAAAGTCAGAAGTTCGATGAAGGGAAAGAGCCAGTACGAGAAGCTTGCATCGAAGAACCACTTCAACATCATCCACGAGAACGGGCTGAACGTGCTCGTGAACTTCACCGACTACCTCGACACCGGGATATTCCTCGATCATAGGCCGATAAGGAAGTACATCCAGGAGATCAGCGGGGGAAAGAGGTTCTTGAATCTATTCTCGTACACTGCAACTGCAACGCTGAACGCGATCAAGGGAGGTGCGATCTCCACGGTATCTGTGGACGCATCATCGACATACCTTGACTGGGCGATCGAGAACATGAAGATAAACTCCTTCCCCACTACGATCAGGAACTTCTTCTACAAGTCGGATGTCATGGAGTACCTTGCAAACTCGTTCGACAGGTACGACCTGATCTTCTGCGATCCCCCGACCTTCAGCAACAGCAAGAGCCGGAACACATTCGACGTACAGCGCGACCACAGGAAGTTGATACACAGGGCGATGAGACTTCTAAGCAAAAGTGGCTTGATGATATTCAGCACGAACTTCACGAAATTCAAAATGGATGAGGAGATACTCGACGAATATTACGTGAAGGATATCACGCCGGAGACGATCGGAGTTGACTATGAGAACAGCCCGAAGATCCACAAGTGCTATCTGATACGAAAGAAAGTTAAAGTGAACATCAGGAGAAAGTGGTAGTCAAAGGGGAGCCGGGCGCTCCCCTTTTCCATTTATTTTGTCTTCTCGATCTCCTTCTCCGCAGCTTCTATCAAGACATCGTTTATCTTTTGTTGCCAATCCCCGCCGAGCGAGGAGAACGCTTCGATTGCTCGCTTACTCAATAAAAACGTATAACTTTGGGTATCTGCACGCCCCACGAGATTGAGATAGGTTGACTTCATGATCTCCATCACGTGCTCTTTATTGGTATCCCAGTATTCGCTATGCTTCTTTCCAAGGAGCATGTGGCTGTAAGAGAATCCGCATTTTTCCAAGACGCGGCGCCCTTGGTCGTTTCCTTCGAAGTATGCGCCCCACACTGCTTCCATCCCCTCGTCGTCAAACGCATGGCGTAAGATCTCTTTGACAGCTTCCGTCGCATAGCCTTTGTTCCAGAACTTGTTTGCAATCCAGTACGAGATCTCGACTTCCTTGTCAGAGTGGGTAAGTGTACTCTCCTTCTCCTTCTTGATGCTTATGCATCCAATGACCGTATTTCCCTTCTTTCCCTTGAGTTCTATCGCATACGCCTCGTTGTCGAGGAGTACCGCCATCAGAATGCGGCGGCCTTCGTCGATGCTCTTATGCATCGCCCAGCCGGCCCTGGGCCCCAGTACGGGATCTTTTGAGTAAGTAAAAAGCACATCCGCATCAGCCTTCGTCCAAGGACGAAGAACAAGTCTTTCTGTCTCCAACATACCTTGATTGTAACACATGAAAGTGGACGGAATGAAAATACTTTCCCGATACATCCAAAGTTCAGAAGAAGCACACGGAATATGCATATGCACGCCCTGATCCATGACTGAACGCATCACACTTGGATCGCATTTTCACTCGAAAGTGAACCTCGCCCGCTTGTAGGAGCGGGTGCTTCCCTCTACGCGGTCTCCCGCGCTTGCCCCTTTAGGGGGCGGGGACTTCCCTTCCACCGCCCGGTCTCCTCTCAGCTCAGGCCTTAGCCGTCACCGCAAGGAGACTGATATAGGTGGACAGGGTGCATGTGGCCCGTGCGGATAAGCCGGGAACTTTCGCCCTGGCTTCCGACGCCTCCGTTTCCGGACACGCTTTCAGGAGCTCCCTTACAAGGTATCTCCCGCCTATGTTGTATGACGCGGAGAGATCCGCGTTATACTTCTTTCCTGTCTTGAACGTGCAGAGCGACATGTTATCCTTGTCCCTCATGACTGCACCAGATCCATCGAAGGCATACTTCGATGTCCCTCCTGCATACACAGTCGAGAACCTTATGCCATTCCTGTGGGCAATGGCCTCCGTACGCTTCAGGATGTCTCTCTTCCTCCATAGGTGCAGCCGCTCCTTCTTCGAACCTTTCGCCTTCCCTCCGGAATCGAGATGCTCCATCACGATGACGGACGCACCTTCCGATACTGCGTATTCCGCAATGGCGGCCGCCGTCATCCTCGCAAGGTTCTCATTATGATTCCCAAGGAACCGGTCAAGCCTATGCGTCCTGCACGCTGATTTCGAATGCGCGGACCTCCGCTCGTCCAGTATCCTCCCCAGCCGGTCTTCTTCTCCCGGGAAGGATATGAACCTCCTTCCGGTGACAGTACCGTCGGATCGGATGATCGAGCAGACGGCGGCATTGTTCACGCCGATATCC
>CALXOH010000038.1 GCA_944389975.1 uncultured Spirochaetaceae bacterium | reverse complement strand
ATATGGATGAGATGGTGAGGGAACCTTCGTACATCCTCATCCTCTTTCCCATCCCTTCCTCCCTGTAGCCCTGCATCTCGAAATCATACAGCGTCCCTTTCCTGTCCCTTGCAAGTGCATCGAGGCGTACCGAATGCCCGATGTTCTCCACCACCGGTTCCGTCTCGACCTCGTCGATCTCGATGCTCTCGTCGCCCGTGATCCTTCGGGCAAGGTATTCGGCCATCCGCACGTCGCTTTCCATGCCTATGCGGAAAAGGATGTCGGATGTGAAATCCTTTTCCAGAAACTCACTTCTAGCATCATCGTAGTAGAACGAATCAGAAGGCTTATCTTCCCTCAGGAATGCAACCTCTTTCTCCCTTTCCGATACGATGGCAAACAGAATCGTGACAGCTTTCATCAAAGCCTCCCTGCATATCCAAGTGCAGCAGGATGATCATTTGTTCAATCACCCCAACGTGGAGAAGCATGTGAAGTGTTTGCCTCCGTATAGGTTTATAAACAAAATCGCCTATGCATACTCCCATTCCATATTCAAGCGAGGCATCAAAGCTTATTCACGAAAACAGCTTGCATGCTGTGGAATATGAAAAGCTGAAGGTAATAAAAAGGTTATTCACGGCCATTGCATTCGCTCATTGATGATTACAGTTTCGATGTTTTCATACTCAAAAGCACTTTTACCTTTATTTCCCTTTTGTTTTGCCATATCATCATCTATATTCAAGGAGGATGGCATGAAGAAAATTGTTTCCATCTTGTTGGTTTTTCTCGTTTCACTTTCGCTTTTCGCAGATTCATGATACATTGGAATTGTCACTGGTCCCAAAGTCACTACAGGTTCCATAAATAACATTCTAGTGATGAGCTCAGATTTCTCGACCGAAAGTTTTAGCGCTAACAACCAGAATTTCAACAATTCGCATTGGGTTTTGAAACTTCGCGGTGCAACGTTCTTCGATGAGAACAAAAAAACCACTTCGGTCTTGCATATGCACTTGAAACTGGATTCAGGATGCATAGCAATGGATCCATTTACATGAATTACAATACCGGAGTAGCACCCAAATACACTATTTCCCCTTCTTTGGGCATTGCCTACATGCTTGAATTCAACGATATGTTCAGTTTGGAAATCCAAGACGGACTACTGGTACAGCTTGGATTCAGCGGAAATGGAGCAGTATACTATTCCGTTCAAAGCTATACCGATGTTGCGTTCGGCTATTCCCCAATTGAAGCACTTACGATAAAGGCAGGATTGAACTTGAACTTGGGAATTCCCATGTTCTGTGGGTATGCATTCAACAATAACCATGTAATTTCAGTAGGTACAAGTTTCTCATTCACACCTTACGTAGGATGCGTATATTCGTACTGAAGTGAGGTGATGATATGAAAAAAGTCATATCGATTCTGATTGTGTTGATGGTTTCCGCATCTCTTTTTGCATCCGGTTATATCGGTATCAAGACAGGTGCGGAGATGACATTCGGATCCATTTACGGCATGACCGTATTCTCAAATGAATCAGAACCCACTTCTCCCAATATGGGCAGATATGATTTTCAGAAATACTTTTGGAATGTCGGAATCAGTGGAGCGAACTTCTTTACCAATGATCGACATCACAATTTCGGACTTGGATACGGAATTGATTTCGGCTTCAGGATGAGTACTCATAGTTCCCTGGTGCTGCCTGAAAATTCTTCAGGTTTAGATGCTATTGGCGGCATTTTGTCAAACATCTATAACGCAATCATAATCGAAGAGGTAGATGTCATCTACTCTCCATATATTGGTGCACAATACCAGTACAAATCGTCCGATTTCTTATCCATTGATGCTTCATGCGGACTTGGAGTACAACTTGGAATGGCAAAATTCCAGGCATCAGATACAGCTGTCGTTGAATCATTCTACCATTCCGTATACATGTATCTGGGAGCGGGTATTTCGATTACACCTCTGGACGAGTTGCAAATAAAGGCCGGCGTGGATTTTGCTTTACCTTTCTATTATGGACAATCTGCCGGCTCAAACTCATCTACGGAAAAATTGAATATACTCAGTTGGGTGGGGGCAATAGCGATAAAACCCTACCTCGGACTAGCTTACGAATATTAATTGACATCACATCCGGCTCCAGCAGTCGGATGTTTTTTCTTTCATATGTTTTCCTCTCTGCTTGAAAAATGTTAAGATGTAAATGGGATGTTGACGAATACGCATCATTTTCATAACTTCATACTACATACTACAGGAGGTGAAACATGGAGCCAGACATTAGGTTCAACTTACAACTGAAGATGCCTTATTCCTGGTCACTTCCACAGATGACTAGTTATGACGACAGGATAGGAGTGGGGGAGTTCTGGGCGAAAGATGTATTTGACTACATTTTCTCCAAACACATGACCCCGGATTCTGTGAAAAACTTCTTGAATGACTCATACAATGCCACGTGTGAAGCATATGTCATAAACGAGATCAACAAGAGGTTCTTATGATCGTCTTGGGAATAGAGACCAGCTGCGATGAGTGTTCTGCAGCGGTAGTGGAAGATGGAAGGATAATAAGAAGCAATTTGATAGCAACCCAGATAGAGCTCCACAAGCCCTATCAGGGGGTTGTGCCGGAACTGGCAAGCAGGCTCCACACAGAGTGGATCGCACAGGTCGTCCAAAGCGCAATCAAAAATGCAGGAATAGATAAAAGGGATATCGATGCCGTGGCATTCACGAACAGGCCGGGCCTTCTGGGGTCCCTCCTTGTCGGCGTGAATTTTGCCAAGAGTTTTGCAGAAACCCTTGGCATTCCCTACATCGGGATCGACCACATCAGGGCGCACCTTTATGCACCGCAGATAGAAAACCCGATGGAATACCCGTACCTGGGGGTATTGGTATCAGGAGGGCACACGGTAATATCCAAAGTAACCGGGTACGACGATGTGGAAGTATTGGGAACGACCATAGACGATGCGATAGGGGAAGCTTTCGACAAGGTCGCCAAATTCTACGACCTGGGTTACCCCGGGGGTGTCGTCATCGACAGGATGAGTAAGACCGGGGATGCACTAGCTTTCAATTTCCCAGGGCCTTCCATGGACAGGGAGAAGCATCCGTACGACATGAGTTACTCGGGATTGAAGACGGCTGTCATAAACCAAAGGGAGAGGTTTCTCGTCGAAGGGCATGAGGACACGAAGGAGAATATTGCAGCATCATTCCAGCGCCAGGCTGTCAACATACTTATGAGAAGGGTTGAAAAGGCATTGGAGGACACGGGCCTCAAAAGGGTGAGCGCAGGTGGTGGAGTTGCTGCAAACTCACTTTTGAGGAAAGAACTGAAGGATTTGGAGAAGGGCGGCTATCAAGTGACGTTCCCATCTTTGAAGCTATGTACTGACAACGGCGCGATGGTTGCAGGACTTGCGTTCATGTACCTCAAGGACGGGAAAAGGGATGACGACAATGTCACGGCGTACGCACGCGTAAAAGCGTTCAAAAGCTTCTGATGCAAAAAATGCAAAAATCTTGCATCATTCTATTGACACTTTATTCGGCTTTCCTGTAGGATAGCACCGTTGCGATGGGATGTAGTGTAATGGTAACACTGCAGATTCTGGTTCTGCCTTTGGGGGTTCAAATCCCTCCATCCCAGCTGATCGGTTCCTTCGTCTAACGGTTAGGACGGGAGATTCTCAGTCTCTAAATAGGGGTTCGATTCCCCTAGGAACTATAAGCGGTCCAATTCCGGGCCGCTTTTTCTTTTCACACCTTCAGATTTCATTTCCATTCGTGAACTATTTCCATGAGGTTGTTATGAAAAAAACTATTTTGATCACTCTTGTCATATCGTGTGTATTCGCCCCTCTTTTCGCATCTTACGGCATCGTTACGCCATCATATCCGGAAATGCCATATTCAATCCTCGCAGAAAACGGGGAGATCATCGCACTCGATGACATGGTATGGTCCAAGAACTGGGAGGGCCTGAGGCTTGAGCAGACTGACGGCGTTTACGAAGTGAAGGAACAAAACGGAAGTACCACCATGATCGTCACGGATCTTGCGGACGAGAATTCGCTTTACCTCACCCTACGTTTCAGCGACGCGACAACGCTCGTGACATCCGGATGGATCCCCGAAGATAGGGACCTTGAGAGAAGCGACATCAGAGCGATAGTAATCATCGGGCGCGTTGATGAAGTCTTTGAAAGGATTCTGGAGAACAAAGGATACGATGTGTATTCATTCCGTCCCGGCTCTGTGATAGATATCGAAAACGGGTACCTGGAAATTGAGGACGAGGGAGATTACTACGTAGTCAAGTGCCCGAATTGCGGAGAGATGATCACAGTCAGGATCTGAGAATTTTCCAACTACTTGTCCTTATCTATTTTCCTTGCTAACATCATTTCGGCCAATCTCTTTCTGGCTAATACATTATCAGTGGTGGAGTAATGATTACAGCATCGAATATCTCACTTTCGTACGGAACACAGGTTCTCTTCAAGGACGTCAACATAAAGTTCACTCCGGGCAACTGCTATGGAATAATAGGTGCAAACGGAGCTGGAAAGTCCACATTCCTGAAGATACTCTCAGGAGAGATCGAGCCGGATACAGGAGAGGTCATCATAACCCCGGGCGAGAGGATGACGACGCTCAGGCAGGATCACTTCGCGTTCAATGAATACAGGGTCATAGACACCGTCATCATGGGACACAAGAAGCTTTTTGAAGTGATGAAGGAGCGCGATGAGATCTATAAGAAGGAAGAGTTCACGGAAGAGGATGGCATAAGGGCAGCTGAGCTCGAAGGGGAGTTCAGCGAGCTCGGCGGATGGGAAGCGGAAGCAAACGCGGGTCAGATGCTCGACGGACTTGGAATCCCCCAGAACCTCCACGAGAAGAAGATGGCGGAGATCGAGGACAACCAGAAGGTTCGTGTACTTCTTGCCCAGGCGCTTTTCGGAAACCCCGACATACTGCTCCTCGACGAACCTACGAACCACCTCGACCTCGAGTCGATCCACTGGCTTGAGGATTACCTCGAGGATTTCAACAACACAGTCATCGTAGTCTCACACGACAGGCACTTTCTAAACACCGTCTGCACACACATCTGCGACATCGACTTCGGAAAGATCCAGCTTTACGTAGGAAACTATGACTTCTGGTACATGTCAAGCCAGCTTGCGCTAAAGCAGATGAAGGATGAGAAGAAGAGAAGGGATGAAAAGATCGCTGAACTGAAGGAATTCATCCAGCGCTTCAGCTCAAACGTAGCGAAGGCAAAGCAGGCGACGAGCAGGAAAAAGCTCATAGATAAGCTTACTATCGACGACATCAAGCCCTCATCAAGGCGTTTCCCGTACGTTGCTTTCAAACCGAACAGGGAGATCGGAAAGAACGCGCTTGAGATCAAGAACCTCTCAAAGACGATAGAGGGGGAGAAGGTTCTCGACAACCTGTCGCTGACGATCAATCCGACGGACAAGGTCGCATTCGTAGGCCCGAACCACTACGCAAAGACAGTTCTGTTCCAGATCCTTGCAGGGGAGATGGAGCCGGACGAAGGCAGCTACACATGGGGCGTCACAACAAGCCTTTCATACTTTCCGAAGGACAACAGCAAGATGTTCCAGGAAGGTGAGAGCATTGCAGATTACCTTCAGAAGTTCAGCAAGGAGGACGACGACACGTATGTGCGTTCATTCCTCGGCAGGATGCTATTCTCAGGTGATGAGGCGCTCAAGCCGTGCAACGTACTTTCAGGAGGGGAGAGGGTAAGGGTGGTCCTGGCGAAGATGATGCTCGAAGGTGCCAACTGCCTCATATTCGACGAACCGACAAGCCACCTCGACCTTGAGTCCATACAGGCGCTCAACAACGGACTGATCGATTTCAAAGGGGTGATCCTTTTCAATTCGCACGACCACCAGTTCGTAGACTCGATCGCAAACAGGATCATAGAGTTCACTCCTGACGGCATCATCGACAGGATGACCAACTTCGAGTCATACCTTGCAGACGAGAGCGTGAAAGCAATCAGGGAGAAGGCATACAAAGACCAAAGGAATGTAATATTGCTATGATGACTGCACTCGTGGATGTAGGAAACACGAATATAGTTCTCGCGCTGCACGACGGAAGTTCGTTCGTGAAGAGTTTTAGGATACACACGGATCAGAAACGAACGAGTGACGAGTACTATGCAGTATTCCAATCGCTTCTCTCAAGCTACGGAATAGAGAGGGGCGAAGTGTCCAAGGCCGTAGTCTCCTCAGTCGTACCGAACCTTACCCGGGCGATAGAAAAAGACATGGAGAAACTATTTGCGGTAAAGCCTTTGCAAGTTTCAAAAGAGCTTGAGACAGGGCTTGAAAAGTCATCAATCCCACCTGAGCTTGGAAGCGACCTTTTGGCAAACCTTGCATATGCGCACTACAACCACAAGGAGAGGAACGTGATGGTCGTGGATTTCGGCACGGCCCTTACCTTCTCAACAGTCGACAGGAAAGGGAACGTACTGGGGGTTGCGATAACACCGGGCCTCGTAACTGCCGTAAACAGCCTCTTCGGGGCAACTGCACAGCTTCCCCAGGTAGAGTTGAAGATCCCGTCAAGCGCTCTTGGCCGCGACAGCCAGGACTCTATCAGAAGTGGTATAATGCTCGGCTACGCAGGGCTCGTGGACAAGATGGTAGAAAAGACAGAAAAGGAGATAGGGGAAGATCTGTATGTAGTTGCTACAGGGGGGCTGTCCTCGACGATCTTCCCCCTTCTGACTAAAGTCAATGAGATCGATCCGATGCACACTCTGAAAGGGCTTTTGCTGATCGGCTCGCTCAATTAGAGTCGATCACGCCATCCTCCAAAAGGTAATCGCCATCTTCAGTCTCTATGGACATTCCGCTTGTCCCTATGGGAATGAAAAGGCACTCCAGGCTGCATGCAGCCCCGTCTTTCACCGCATCATCCTCGCTTTCATACAGAAGGCTTTCACCCCTTGGGGAACCGAGCGTTATCCCGGTGGCCCTCATCCTGTCCCACTCAGGGTAGGCGAAGAACGGGATTCCCGATGCACGGTTTTTATCTTCAGCGACCACAAGCTCTGCAAGGTGGAAGTTGTCTTCGTCAAGGGAGAGGAACTTCTTGAAGTACTTTGCACTCTCTTCATCGGTCTCGAAACTGGAGACCCTTCCGTTTTCAAATGTGATCGAGATGTTGTTTATCGTATGACCAAGCACCATGAAAGGAAGAGAGGATGTCACATACCCGTTAGCACTCCTTTTGTCGACTGCCCGGAAAAACGAAGTCGAAAGCAACGACGGAAGGAAAAGCCTTCCGTCCCGGCTCTCCATCAGATCGGATGTGAACCGGGAGGAGGGAAGGAAGGAAAACGTGATGTCATCCATTCCATCCTCATCGTACAGGCGTACCGATTTGGCATTCTTACGGTTGAGGTTATCCTCGTCATACCTTATGGTGTCGTTCAAATCCTCGTTGTAGGACAAAAACTCATCCTCATCCAATCCCAATAGATCTGATATCATCACAGACACAAGGCGCTCGGAGCCCTCATCCGGGGATAAGACGGCACCCCAAGTATAAGATGGCAGCGGGACCGTGACGAATGGAATCGAGGGCTTTGGCAAAAGAAGGGGGGATGCAAGGTGCCTGAAGAGCTGCACGTCGCGTGCGCTCAACGTATCCTTCTCAAGCGGGGACGAGGGCATCTCGTCGTATCTCAAGAGATGGAGAAAGAGGGTAGGCTCCCTCTCTAGCTTGTAGTCGGAGAATATCTCGGTCATGTCACCTTCCCTGCCGTTTTCAAGGATCATGAGGTATGAGCCGTTGTCGGTGATCTCCTTTGCCTTTCTTGCAAGAAGCCTTGCAAACTCAAGGTTCTCTTCCTCCGTATTGATCGAAAGAACGTCATCCTTCCTTATTTTCAAAGCCGAATGAAGAATTACATCGGCATAGCGATCTAAAAATGTATTCATTGCACGCGATATTATGTATCCTTTGATTGACTATGGGAAGAACAAGCCGGAAAGATGAGATAAAAGATGCACTCAAGGCGCTGGCATCGGAATGCCCGTACGACAAGATAACGATAGAAGAGATCGCTTCAAAATCGGGGCTGAACAGAAAAACGTTCTACTACTACTTCTCGGACAAGAAGGATGTGGTGAAATACACGATCTTTTCCGAGTTCTTCGACAAAGTTGGAAACGACGTAAAGAAAAACGCACGCGAATACCTCGAGTCATTCCTCTCGTACCTGTACAAGGAGAAGGTATTTTACAAAAGGATCTTCTCCGAGACAAGAGAGGAGGAGAAGATGATAAAAGAGTCTTTCAAAAACGCGCTTGAGCGCCTGATCTCCCCCTACATGAACATAACATGCCCGTTCTCGGGGCACAACGCAGAACGCATATTCATGGTTTCGTTCTTCACCGACGCGCTCATGATGTCGATTGAGAACTGGATAGTGAAGGACGACGGAAGCACACCGGAAGTGATGGCGAAAAGGTTCAGATACATCGCATCCCTGCTCTTTCCTTCTAGTCATTAAATACCAATTAGTGATAACATACTACCGTTTTTGGGACATTTTTACGGATTTGTCCAATGTTTTTAAGGCTCCAAACCCGTAATATTTCAAACAAGGAGTGAAATCAGTTATGAAAGCAACTGAGAGAGTGAAGGCCGCAGCACTATCGGCGGCAATCAGTTCCGCGATCGCATACCTTGGGGATGATCTGGAACAGAACGGAATCAAGATGTTGGATCTGATCGACAAGTTCGTCTCCCCCGAATGGTTCAAGACGGCCAGGGGGCTGATCAGAGAGAGTTTGGAGAAGAAAGACAACTGGTACCAGTTGATGGACAGGATGTGGCATCTGGACAAGAACGTGAGGAACACGCTCTTGAAGAACTTCCTTGTCAATTCCGCACTTGTCGGAAGCGCACGCCAGGCGGAGATTTCCGAAAAAGAGGATTGCAACGTACCATGGGCGATGCTCGTCGATCCGACCAGCGCATGCAACCTCCATTGCACGGGCTGTTGGGCCGCAGAGTACGGCAACAGGCTCAACCTGTCGTTCGATGAACTCGATTCGATCGTATCACAGGGAAAGGAACTCGGAACATACATGTACCTTTTCACCGGCGGTGAGCCGATGGTCAGGAAGGATGACATAATAAAGCTTTGCAAGAAGCACAACGACTGCGCGTTCGTTTCATTTACAAACGGCACGTTGATCGATGAAGCGTTCGTAGAGAAGATGAAAGAGGTCGGAAACTTCGTTCCTGCAATCAGCCTCGAGGGCTTTGAGGAGGCAAACGACTTCAGAAGGGGCAACGGAGTGTACGGCAAGGTACGCCATACGATGAAGCTTCTGAAGGACAACGGACTGCCGTTCGGAATCTCCACATGTTACACGAGCAAGAACGCCGAGGACATCTCTTCCGATGATTTCTTTGACATGATCATCGAACAGGGTGCATATTTCATCTGGCTCTTCCACTACATGCCGGTAGGTGCCGGTGCTGTCACCGATCTTCTTCCAACCCCGGAGCAGAGGGAACACCTGATGCACAAGATCAGGGAGTTCAGGAAGACGAAAGCGATCTTCAGCATCGACTTCCAGAACGACGCAGAGTACGTGGGAGGATGCGTTGCCGGAGGAAGGAAATACCTCCACATCAACGCAAAGGGCGACATCGAGCCATGCGCATTCATCCACTACTCAGATTCAAACATCAGGGAGAAGACCATACTCGAGGCACTCAAGAGCCCGCTCTTCATGGCTTACCACAGGATGCAGCCGTTCAATGAGAACATGCTCAGGCCCTGCCCGATGCTCGAGAACCCGGAAAAGCTTGTAAAGATGCAAGCTGAAAGCGGTGCTCATAGCACGGAGTATGAATCTCCTGAGAGCGCTGTCGACCTGAGCAAGAAGACAGTGCCATACGCAGAGAGATGGACTCCGAAGGCAGATGAGCTCTGGCAGCAAAGCCCGAGATGCAAATGCAAGAAGAACGCATGAATTGATATTCTTCGATTCAAGTGCCGCCTGGATATGGCGGCATTTTTAATGCAAAAATGGAAAATCGGGCTAAGGAAGGGTAAAGAAGATGCGTGGAAAATCTACAGCCATGGCAGCATGCTCTTCCAAAGTCAACGGGACAACCTCGTCAACCCCGGAGGTGTATACTATGTGGACAAGGAAAAAACCGCTGGTGGTAATCCGTTTCCAAAATGAAAAGGCACTTCTTGCCGATTCATATGACGATGTGACGAAATACATCACCGGAGAGGATGAGACGAACCGGGGATACAAGTATGATCGGCGGGGCCACGGATGCAATCAGGGACATGCATTAGAGGAAAAATTTTTACCAAAGCTATTGACTGATATGTGACAAACTTGTATTCTCTTATCCGTTGCGCGTCTGTTGTATAATGGCTATTACCTCAGCCTTCCAAGCTGAAGATGCGGGTTCGATTCCCGTCGGACGCTTTGCTCCTTACTCGTTAGGGAGCTTTTTTTGTGTTATAATGCATTAAATTTTACATAGGAGCTTTGTATGGGCGAACGCGGTGAGGTCTTTTCATCAAAACTTGTAATCAGGGACGACAGGACATATTTCTTCAACGTCAAGGAAAACTATATGGGTGACCTTTATCTGAACATCGTCGAGTCAAGGCTGACGGATACAGAGGGAAAGTTCATCAGGCAATCCGTGATCGTCTATCAGGAAGATCTGGGAGCATTCGTACGCGAGATGCAAAAATCGCTGGACTACATACAAATGCACGCTAAAAAGGATACGGGGCGCGCTATAAGGGGAAGAGAGAAGAGGAATCCCCAAGAGGAGGAGTAAGCCCTTTTGCGTGGAAGCTCTTCCTTGATATAGGGGAAGGGCCGTATTTTTTAATAGCCTCAATGTGCGCTTTCGTCGGGTAGCCCTTGTGCTTCTTGTACCCGTACATCGGCCACTTCAAGTCAGCAAGGTCCATTATCCTGTCCCTTTCGACTTTCGCAAGTATGCTTGCAGCCATTATCTCGGGAACCTTCTGGTCACCCTTCACGACTGCATGACACTCGACGGGGACATCGGGTGTTTTGTTCCCATCGACCAAAAGTACGGATACTTTCCTTTTCTCGAATACTTTTTCAAACGCCATACGCATCGCAGTCAAGGATGCGTTGAGGATGTTGATCTCGTCTATCACCATGTGCGAGAGCGAAACGACTGCATAGCACTCAGCTTTCTCCTTGATGACTTTCTCCGCATCGAGCCGCTCTTTTTCAGTGAGTTTTTTCGAGTCATCGAGGATTTCAAGGGGAAAATCCTTCCCGAGGATCACGCACGCTGCCGTCACAGGCCCCGCCAGCGGCCCGCGCCCGGCCTCATCCGACCCCGCGATCACGATATCGCTGTTTCCATATTCCTTGAAAAGCTCTTCTTCCATACTTTTGTTCCAAAATGCTATACTCAGTCAGGCACCTTTGCAAGGGAGAGTACAATTGTTTCTAAAATCACTCGACATGTACGGCTTCAAAAGCTTTGCTGACAGGACTCATATAGATTTCTCGTCTGGAGTAACCACACTCCTCGGCCCGAACGGATGCGGAAAGAGCAACATCGTTGACAGCATCAAGTGGGTATTGGGGGAGCAGGGTACGAAAACGCTCAGGGCGGGGAAGATGGAAGATGTCATCTTCAACGGCAACGACAGAAGAAAGCCGATGACATCGGCTGAGGTAACGCTCACGATCGACAACAGCACAGGCATTCTGAAAAGCCCGCTTACCGAGATCGAGATAAAGAGGAAGATCTACAGGGAAGGAAGGAACGAATATTACATAAACCGGGAACTTGCAAGGCTGAGGGACATAAAGGAGCTGTTTCTCGACACGGGTATCGGCAAAAGCGCATACAGCATCCTCGAACAGGGCAGGATCGAGCAGATACTCACAATGAGCCCTGAAAGCAGACGCACGATATTCGAAGAGGCTGCCGGGGTATCGAGTTACAAGATCAAATGCCAGGAAGCCGAGAACAAGATCCTGAAGACCGAAGAGAATATCAACACGGTGGAGATAACCGTCAGGGAGGTCAAGAAGACATACGACAGGACCAGGTCCCAGGCGGAGAAGGCGAGGGAATACAAGAGCATAAAGGCACGAAAATTCGAACTTGAAGTCGAGTTTAGCGTAGCGAAAATACAATCACTTCAACTTGTCAAAGATGCACGTAAGAAGAAGATCGAGGAATCTGAGAGAAGAAAGGAGGAGGTTGCCAAGCTTTTGGGGGAAGTGACCCTTGAAATCTCCGGAGAGGGCGATGAACTTTATCAAGAGAACAAAAACCTTCAGGAGATGCGTACGGAGAGAACGAAGCTTGAGGAGCGCATAGGTTTTTCAAACAACTACATAAACTCACTTGCCGAGCAGATGCAGGACAACGCTGCAAGCGAAAGGAACTTCAGGGAGAACGCTGAAAAAGCGCTGAGGCAGCTTGAGCAGAGCCAGGGGCAGCGGGAAGAGCTGGAGGACAGGATAGGGGAAAACAAAGACAAGCTGGAGGAGATCGACGGGCACATACGCTCAGCTCTTTTCAAAGTGAATGCAATAAGGGAGGAAAGCGGGGAGAACGAGAAGAGGATCCTCTTCCTGGAGGGGGAGATACACTCCCTTGAAGAGGAGCTTATCGCGCTCAGTGAGGAGTTGAAGAAAGTCATCGAGGACCTTTTGGGTATTGTCACAGATGAAGAGACTTTCTCCCTCGAGGAATCCGAGGAGAAGAGAAAGGGGATAAGAAACGCCCTTCTGAAAGTTTCAAGCGTGCTCAAGGAGAATGGGAGCACGATCGAGATAATAGCGCTTTTGGATATGGCGATAGCCGAGTTCGAGAAGTACACGTCATCGTTTCATCCGATACTCGAGAAGCTGTTTTCCCACGATGGAATAGTTGAAAGGAAGAAGGACATCGAGCTGAAGGAGAAGAACGTAAGGGAAAAGCTCTCGAAAGACAGGGAAGAGATACAGGAAAAAAGAAGAGAGAACGAGGAGAAGGGTAAGGAAGAGGTCCGCTTCAGGGATCTCGTTACCAAGATGAGCGAAGAGAAGGTCGGCATCACGACCGAGATCAAAACCCGCGAAGAACAGCTTGAGAACCTGAAACAGAGCGAAGAATACCTTCGATCCCAGTACGAAGACACGCTTCTGGATGCGGAGAACGCTAGAAAGAAGATGGAGAGGAACGCAAGCGAGATGAAGGAGAAGAAAGCCGAGATGGATAGTTCAAAAAGGGCCATCGGAGAGCTTTCAAAAAGCATACTCGATCTGGAGGAAGCGCTCAGGAACAAGAACAGCAAACTAAGCGAGAAGAGGGATCAGAAGGAAAAACTCGGAAACGAACTTGCAATGCTCTCAAGTACGATCGAAAGCGAAAAATCGCACATGAGCATGGCAGATACATCGATTGCCGATGTGATGTCTGATTTCTACAACTCAACCGGACGAAGCCTCAGCGAATTCAAGGAAGTGATGGAAAGAACGGACCTGAACAGGGAATTCATCGCAAACGAACTCGGGGACGTGAACAGGAAGATGGAAAGCTTCGGCTCGATAAACCTGATGGCGGAGGAGGAGTTCACAGAAGCTGAGAAGAACTACAATTTCTATCAAAAGCAGCTCTCGGACCTTGAAAGCGCGAAAAAAGACTTGGAAGAGGTTCTTGAAAAGATAGAAGAGGAGAGCGGAAAACTATTCATGGAGGCTTACCAGAAGATAGGTGAGAACTTCCAGGAGATGTTCAGGCGCATATTCGGCGGCGGTCGGGCGGAGCTTGAACTCATAGATCCCGAAGACATACTCAACACGGGAATAGACATCATCGCACAGCCGCCTGGAAAGAGGCCCACGAACCTTGCGCTTCTATCCGGAGGGGAGAAGAGCATGACTGCAGTTGCGCTTTTGTTCGCTACATACATGGTAAAGCCATCCCCGTTCTGTATCCTCGACGAGATCGACGCAGCGCTCGATGACAGGAACATCGGTTATTTTCTATCGATCCTCGAGGACTTCGGGAAAAACAGCCAGTTTATAATCATCACGCACAACAAACACACGGCAAACGCAGGCGACCAGCTTCTCGGAGTCACGCAGAACGAACAGGGCGTATCGATCACTGTCGGCTACAAGATCATGGAAGTGGAGGGGGAGCCGGTGATCTTCGACGAGAACCAGAAGAAGGTCGAGATAGAGGATTGATCTTCCTCCATCCATACGCGTCGGAAAGGGCATTTCCCCGGGTAGTGAGATTGACAACATCACCGCCTTCATGTCAAAGTAAACACGTTGTCTAGACAGGATGGTTATACTTTCGGATGTTCGATAGCTTAAGCGATAAATTTTCATCAATCATCAGAAATCTTTCCGGAAAGGGGAAGATCAGCGAGAAGAACGTTGAAGATGCGGTAGAAGAGATCAAGAACGCACTCTTGGATGCTGACGTCAACCTTCGTGTGGTCAGGCGCTTCATAAACCAGACGATGGAGGAAGCGAAAGGCGAGAAGGTACTCGGAGCTGTAAATCCAGGACAGATGTTTACGAAGATCGTCTACGACAAGATCGTACAGCTTCTATCCGATCCGGAAGGGAACAAGCTGAACCTGAAGGGAAAGGATACGACGAGTGTAATACTCCTGATGGGCCTTCAGGGATCTGGTAAGACAACACTTTCGCACAAGCTTGCATACAAGCTCAAGAAGGAAGGGCGATCGGTGATGCTCGTTGCAGCCGACCTGGTCCGTCCTGCAGCCATCACACAGCTTGAGATCCTCGGAGAGAAGGCGGGCGTTCCCGTATTCAAGATCGAAGGGGAGAAAAACCCGGTAACGGTCACGGTCAAGGCAATACAGAAAGCAAAACACGATCTGATCGATACAGTCATCATAGACACGTCCGGAAGGATGAACGTCGATGACCAGCTGATGGATGAGATCAAGAGGATCAAGGACGCTACAAACCCTGACGAGACACTGTTTGTAGCTGATGCGATGACAGGTCAGCAGGCTGTTGAAATCGCAAAGGACTTCGAAGAAAAGGTAGGCATCTCCGGAGTAGTACTCACGAAGTTCGATTCGGACACCAGAGGCGGTGCAGCCCTCTCTCTTCGATCGGTCGTGGGAAAGCCGATCAAATTCGTCGGAGTCGGAGAGAAGATCGAGGACCTGGAGATCTTCCATCCCGAGCGTATCGCATCCCGCATACTCGGCATGGGCGACGTGGTATCCCTCGTAGAGAAGGCACAGGAGCAATACGACCAGAAGGAAGCTGAGAAGCTTCAGAAGAAGATTGCGAAGAACACCTACGACCTTCAGGACTACCTCGAGCAGCTTGAGAAGATGGACAAGATGGGTTCGATGGACAAGCTTATAGAGATGATTCCAGGTGCAAAAGGCAACATCTCTGAAGAGGATCTACCCCTTGATGAACTGAACCGTGAGAAAGCGATAATAAAGAGCATGACGAAATTCGAACGCTCCAATTACCGCATTATCGGGCCATCGAGGCGCAAGAGGATTGCGAAAGGCTCAGGCACGAGCGTCGGGGATGTCAACAAACTCTTGAAAAAATTTGAAAAGAGTAGCAGGCTGATGCATAAAATCATGACAAACAAGAAATTCCAGGCTTCCATGATGAACAACATGAACATGAAAGCCTTCATGTAGTATAAGGAGAGACTATGAGCACGACTATGAGACTCAAGCGTATGGGATCGAAGAAGAGACCATATTACAGGATTGTCGTACAGGACAACAGAAGGGCCAGCACGAGCGTAACGATCGACGAGGTCGGAACATACCATCCGATCGAGAGCACCAACCAGGTATCGATCGATCAGGAGAAGGCAAAGGACTGGATCAAGAAGGGCGTTACTGTATCCCAGACAGTCAAGGAGCTTTTGAACAAGTCCGGTATCACCCTCGACAGAAAGGCAGAGTAATTATCAAGGGAGGCTTTTGATGGAGAAGGAACTCGTTGAATTCGTGGTCAAGAGCCTTGTTGATGAGCCTGATGAAGTGAGCGTGAACGTAGTTGAGGGCGAGAAGTCCATCGTCCTCGAACTTCACGTTGCAAAGGATGATGTCGGCAAGGTCATCGGCAAGCAAGGCCGGATCGCCAAGGCGATAAGAACCATTCTTTCCGCCAGCGCGACAAAAGATGGCAGGCGGGCCAGTTTGGAGATTTTGGACTGATGAATGACCTTTCTTTCCTTGCCAGTGCAAAGATTGGCAAGACGCATGGACTTGATGGATTTTTGAATATCACATCCCTTTCCGGGGAAGTAAAGCATCTGGAAAAGCTGAAGGAAGGAAAGGCTGAATTGAAAGACGGACGAACTGTCGATCTGGTAGTCGAATCCGTCCGTCTTCTTTCTTCTTCCCTGCAAATGAAATTCGCCGGGTACGATACGCCGGAGAAAGCGCGAACCCTTTCCGGATCAGTATTATATGTACATAGGAAAGATGCCAGTCCGCTGAAGAAAGGGGAGTACTACGTTGCAGACCTTTTCGGATTGAAACTCATCTCTGAGAAAATTGTAGTGGGGACGGTGATAGGTGTATCAGAGGGAAGCCAGGCGTTGCTTCTTGAAATTGAAAAGGAAGACGGCAAACGCTCTTACATACCCAACATGAAACCATTCGTTGGAAAACCTGATTTCGAGAAGGGAGTTATGGAATTGTTGGAGAAGGATCTTCTTTCCCTATGAAGATTACCATACTCACTTTGTTTCCCAACGTACTCGAGCCGTACTTCTCCTCTTCGATAATGCGCAGGGCGATAGAGAAAGGGATAATCGAATACAAGCTCGTGAACTTCAGGGATTTTGCAACTGGCAGCTACAACAAAGTCGACGACATCCCGTACGGCGGGGGAGCGGGGATGCTTTTGATGAGCGAACCCCTGGACAAGGCGCTTGAGAGCGTAGGCGCGAAAGAAAAGAAAGTAATCGTAACATCCGCAAAAGGGCGTCTTTACAGCCAGGATGACGCAAAGAGACTGGCGAAAGAAGATGAGCTTGTAATAGTTGCAGGACACTACGAGGGGATAGACGAGAGGATTATAAAACTTTACTCGGCCGAGGAGTATTCGATCGGGGATTACGTACTCACGGGAGGGGAGGCTGCATCGATAGTAATAATCGATTCGGTTTTCAGGCTCATTGACGACGTGATCAGGAAGGAAAGCCTCGAAGAGGAGTCTTATGAATCGAATCTTTTGGAATATCCGCAATATACAAGGCCCGAAACGTATTGCTCATTATCCGTCCCTGATGTATTATTATCAGGTCATCACCGACATATTGCCGAGTGGAGGGATGACAAGAGGCTGGAAAATACGATGCTCAACCGGCCTGACCTGCTTCGAGATGCCTCTCTCAGCATCGAGATGCGAAGAAAACTGATCAAGCTTATAGGAAAGCAAAAGGATTGATGGAAGATGGACATCATTAAGGCAATTGAAGCAAAACAGATGAAGGAGAACGCAGAGAACTTCTCCATTGGGGATACAATCAAGGTTTACTTCAAGATTGTAGAGGGAACGACTGAAAGGGTCCAGGTTTTCGAGGGGATCGTTATCGCCATGAACAACTACGGGATCAGAAAGACGATGACTGTTCGCAAGATCAGCTACGGAGTCGGAGTCGAGAGGATTTTCCCGATCCACAGCCCAAGGATTGAAAAGATCGAAGTCGTACGCTACGGCAAGGTCAGGAGGGCAAAGCTCTACTACCTCAGAAGCCGCGTCGGAAAGGCTGCAAAAGTCAAAGAACTCATCCAGAAGAAGAGTGTATGACAGAGGCCCTGCAAAAGCAGGGCTTTTTTATTGCCTTCAAATCTACTATCCTGTTTCCATGGCAAGAAAGGATTACGGCCCGTACAAGAAGAAGGGCAAGGACAAGAAGAGAAAAGAGAAACAGGAGAAGGGATTTTCAACGCTCAATCAAGTGACGGGAGTCCCCAAAAGCTATACATTCCATTCATCCATTCCTGTCGATGAACCCAAGGTAATCAAAAGCGACAGGCCGACGTGCCCGATATGCGGCAAAGTCGTGGAAGATGTATCCTCATCGTTTCTCGACAAGGAAGGGAACGTCATCCACTTTGATTGCGTACTTTCAATGATCAAAGAACGCGAAATGGTCAAAGATGACGAAAAACTCAGTTACATCGGAAAGGGGAACTTCGGAATATTCCGAAAGGATGAGGAGGGGCACTACCACCTGGAGCGTACAATCCCGTTCGAAAACGAAGAAGAGAACAGCAGGATGAAAGCATACATCGGAGGATTGAAGGAATAATGAACGGGAAAGCTATGTTTGCAGGTTCCTTCGATCCGATAACCCTCGGCCACGTGAACATCATAGAGCGCTCGGCAAAGCTCTTCAAAAAAGTGTATGTTGTAGTTGCCGAGAACAAGGAGAAGAAGTGTCTTTTCTCCACGGAAGAGAGGGTTTTTCTCGTCCGCGATGCGGTAAAGCACTTGGAGAACGTAAAGGTCGTAAGCTACTCGGGGCTGATGGTCGACTACGCAAGGGCAAACGGGATAGGGATAATGATCAGGGGAGTCAGGGGGCTATCCGACTTCTCGTACGAGTTTGAACTTGCGATGAACAACAAGATGATACTCCCCGATATCGAGACACTATTTCTTCCGACTGAAGCTTCCTTCTTCCTTCTACGCTCAAGCCAGATAAAAGAGATGGCATCGTACGGTGCGGATATCTCAACGATGGTAACGAAGGAAGTTGAAAAGGCATTGAAGGGAAAGTTCGAAAAGAATAAAAAGTGAATTTTCCCGCTATTTTCAAATTTATATATATAAAGCTATTGACTATTGATCGGGATTTAGTTAAAAATACGTAGGTCAGCTGGAGAGGTTCCCGAGCGGCCAAAGGGATCAGACTGTAAATCTGACGGCTATGCCTTCGAAGGTTCGAATCCTTCTCTCTCCAAAGCCATATGCAGGAGCAAACGCTTGGCATATGGCTTTTTTAATCTCATTTTTCCTATTGATGGAAATAGGTATGTGAAGGCACTATCGACTCTTACGATCGGGGGAGAGTGGAGCAGATGACTTTTCTGTCAACGACCTTCAGGACAAGCCTGAAGGCTTGGACGTGAGCGTTTTGCCCATAGGCTCCGTCTCCGGTTTACCTGTGGCACCCCATCCATACGGCTGATTGACTGCAGCCTGCCCGGATTGCTGG
>CALXOH010000037.1 GCA_944389975.1 uncultured Spirochaetaceae bacterium | reverse complement strand
TCCCGGATGCCCGGATTCTGCCCCTTGCCCACCGTTTTAAAGCACAAAGCAGGACCGAAGTCCTGCTCTGTAGTTGATTGAGAGGCGCTGCCGATTCTCAAAACCGATTTATGCAACAGCCCCTTTTGTTTTCCCCTACTTCACAAGATTCGTTTGTAGTATAATCACGCTATGAGTGAATTCACCGTTCTGGACCTTCTAGACCTGGACTTGAAGGAACACAACCACCTACAACTGACATGTATTGCGGGGCGTAGCGGACTTTCGCGCCAGATCACAAGCGATAAGATAAGCAGACCCGGACTTGCACTTGCCGGGTACTTCTCCGAGTTCGCATCAGACAGCATACAGCTCTTCGGACGTGGCGAGCAGTCATACCTGCAGATGCTTGAAGCAAACAACGACTGGACGAACATCGAGAAGATGTTCAGCTACGGACTGCCATGCATAGTCTTCGTGGGAGGGGGTAAACCCAGCGAACACTTCATGGACATGGCTGAAAAGACAGCTACCGCAATACTCTCCACAACACTTGATACCGCAGTGTTTTCAAGAAGGGCATACGCAATGCTCGACGAGGTGTTTGCCAAGACAGAGACGATACACGGTGTTTTGGTGGAAGTGTACGGAATAGGAATACTGATCACAGGAGACAGCGGGGTTGGAAAGAGCGAGACTGCACTCGAGCTCATCGAGCGCGGACATAGGCTCATCAGCGACGATACGGTCAAACTCAAACGCCTCAGCGACAACTACCTGATCGGGTCCGGGGAAAACCCGATGCTTGCCCACCACATGGAGATAAGGGGGCTTGGGATAATAAACCTCCAGAACCTCTTCGGGGTCGGGGCGATCAGAGAGAAAAAGCAGGTACAGCTCTCGGTTAGGCTTGAGAAGTGGCAGGAGGGAAAGGATTACACATACGACAGGCTCGGGGACCAGACATACGCAACATTCCTGGGCATACAGATTCCAGAGGTGGTATTCCCGGTCACGATGTGGAGGAACCTGCCTTCGCTGATCGAGACGGCGGCAAGGAACGAACGATTGAAAAAGCTCGGGTACTACTCTGCAAAGGAATTCGACCAGTCCGTGCTCAAGTGGCTTGAAAGCGAAGCTGCAAGAAGGCTCTACTACAACACAGACACGGAAGAGGAGGACTCCTGATGGTTACCCGAACTCTTGAAGTCCTCAACAGGGCGGGAATACACGCACGTCCGGCATCCTTGATCTCCTCGATTGCATCGAAGTACAAATCGGATATAACGATCGGAAAAGATACCATGAGGATCAATGCAAAGTCGATAATGGGAGTCATCACGCTCGGGGCGACATATGGAACGAAGCTCGAACTCTTCGTCGAAGGGGATGACGAGGCACTGGCTGCAGATGCGATTGAAACTCTATTCAAGAACAGGTTCAGAGAGTGAAAGAGCTCACGGAAAAGCAGAAGAGGATGCTCTCTTCGATAATCGCATTCTTCCAGGAGAACGGAAGGATGCCATCGATTGAGGAGCTTGCAAATTACCTCTCGGTCTCCAATTCATCGTGCCAGGACATGATTGGGGCGCTGAGGAAGAAAGGAGCGTTGGGATCTGACGGAAAGATCTCAATTCTGAAAAGCGACGTATACAAAGCCGGATGCCTACGGGTTCCTTTGTACAGGACGCCCGGGGAATATCCCGACGGGAGTTCCGAAGAGAAATACATACCGCTTGATGTAGTCGATCAGAACAGCAAATACTTTTCGGTCGTGATCGGAACCGAGGACATGCTCGACGGTGGAATAAACCCGGGGGATGAAGCGCTCATAGAGGATTCCAAGGTCGAAGAGAACGACATCGTACTATTTGAAAGCGAGGATGGAAAGTGGGCGCTCAGGCACATAGTGTTCAAGAGCGGAAAGATAGTGGAACTATGGCCTGAAAACTATTCGATGGGAAGAAAAGCGACATCGGATGTGAGGATCTACGGGAAACTTGTACTTCTGACGAGGAGATATAACTGATGGAAACATACCTTTTACTCGGCCCGGAAGAGGGGGAGAAGGACGAAGAGAGAAAGAGGATAAGGGAGGATGTGCTCAGACGTTTCCCTGACGCTGAGGAGACTGCATACTACGTATCGGATGAGAAGGATAGTTCGATAATCGATGCAATACTGCAACCTTCCCTATTCTCCTCGCACCGTCTGGTGACGCTCAAATACTTCGAGAACGCATCAAGCGTGCTGACAAAAGGTATAGCCGGCATAATCGAAAGCGGCGAAGGGGACGTCGATCTGGTGATACTATCAAACGCATCCACCACCCCGTTTTCCAAGAAAGTGGATGAGAAGATCACATTCAAGAAAGTCTTCTGGGAGGAGTTCGAGAGGGACAAGAAGCTCTGGATAAGAAACAGGTTCGCCAAGAACGGGAAAAGGGCCACAGAGAACGCGGTTGACGAAGTGATGTATTCCGTGGAGAACAACAAATGGGAGATGGGAAACATGATCGACCTCATCTCCTCGTTCTACAGGGACAAAAATGAGATTACGGATGAAGACATCAACAAAGTCACCACCAGGGAGAAAGGAGAGAACGGCTATACCCTCTTTAAAGAGATTGCGGGGAGGAATCTGGAGAACGCACTCATGATAGTCTCATCGATCGATCTTCAGGATCCGAAGGGTCTGATAGCTTCCAGCGTTGTTTTGACAAACCAGTTCAGGCTTCTGGAGAGCTTCATGACACTCAGGGCGTCCAACTTGGATGAAAAGAGTGCATTCAAGAATGCAGAGGGGCTTTCAGGGACGTTTCCACTCAAAGAGATACGATTCCCATCCCAAGGTGCGATGAGGACTGCAAGCCGGAACTACACTCTCAACGACGTCAGAAGGATAATACCACTTTTGAAGAAGAACGAAAGCGAAGTAAAGACGTGCGACGATCCGAAAGCACTGATGGAAGACCTTGTCTGGAGTATCATAAGGAAAAACGGGGAAGAGAGCGGGACATCGCTCTTTCCCGATGAGTTAGAAGTTGAACTTATGTAAAATCCTCTCTGCGACGGAGACGGGAATGCCCGCGCCCTTTCCGAGCTCTTCGGGGGATAGGGAGAGGATCGCGTCAACGGATCCGTAGGTCTTCATAACCTTCTCACTACGCTTCCTGCCCATCCCTTCTATGGACTCAAGAAGGGAAAACGATGCTTCCTTGCTCCTCATGCGCTGGTTGAAGGATGTCGCAAAGCGGTGGCACTCATCCCTCACCGCGATAAGCACGCGCAAACCCTCATCCGAATGGGGAAGGAGCAAACTTTCACGGAATCCGGGGAATACGATCTCCTCATGCTCTTTTGCAAGTCCCACGAGGGCGACCTTGTCATCTATCCCGAGTTCCTTGAATACTTCCAGGACTGCATTGACCTGCCCTTTTCCCCCATCGATCATCACAAGATCTGGGAGCTGCCGCCCCTCTGCGAGGAGGCGTGAATACCTTCTCGTCGTCGCTTCCCTCATCGACTCGAAGTCGTCGATCTTGCCCTCCAGGCTCTTTATCGAGAAATGCCTGTATTCCTTGACAGACGGGTTTCCGTTTCTAAATACGATCAGGGAGCTTACAGTGTACTTTCCGCTCAGCTGTGCGATATCAAAGCCCTCGATGTGCATAGGTATTCCATCGAGTCCGAGTTCGTCCCTCAAACGCTCCAAAGCGGGCGTGTTGTCGCTCTCCTTGAGCCTTTTCTCCACGTCCCTTGAGGCATTCTCACCGGCAAGCCTGAGTATCCTGTAGTGCTTGCCATCCCGTGGAACGGATATCGCAACATCGTAGCCTAGTTCATCCCTGAAATACTTCTCCAACAGTTCCCTGTCCACCTCGTGCGATACATATATCTCCCTGGGAAGGTGATCCCCGTCCGCGTAGTACTGCACAAGGAATGAAAACAGCGTTTCATCTTCGCTTCCAAGCGTTTCGGATCTGTAGAGTGCTTTCCCGATCAGACAGCCCGAACGGAACTGCATTATCGAAACGGTGGAGAGATAGCTCCGCATCTCGATTGCAACGTAGTCCCTGCTCTCTTCATCGAAGTGATCCTCGACCATCTGGTTCTTCTGCAAGGCCATGAGCGATTTCAAGAGGTCGCGCTTTTCTGCGGCAGTCTCGAAATCAAGAGACGAAGAAGCCTTCTCCATCGCTTTCCTGGTCTCTTTGATCAATGTCGTGTCATCCCCTGACAGGAACGCTTCGACTTCCTTCACGTACTTCCCGTACTCGGCTTTATCCACTTTACCTATGCACGGGGCAAGGCACCTGCCCATGTGGTAGTAGATGCACGCATCCTTGCGCTTTTTCAGCGCACCTGAGCAGAATCTCAAAGGGAACGTCTTTCTGACAAGGTCAAGGTAATCGTTCAGGCTCTTTACGCTCGGGTACGGACCGAAGTATTTCGATCCGTCCTTGATTATCCTCCTCGTGGAATAGACTCGCGGGAAATCCTCGTTCGTTATCCTTATCACGGGGTAGCTCTTGCCATCCTTCAGGAGGATGTTGTAATGAGGATCGTATTTCTTGATCAGATTGTTCTCGAGTATCAAGGCCTCGTAATCATTGCCGGTTATTATGTAGTCGATGTGGTCGATCTTCTCCACAAGGCACGTAGTCTTCATGTCCCTGTTCGGTAGGAAATACGAAGTCACCCTACGCCTGAGGTTCTTCGCCTTCCCCACGTAAATCACGGTATTCTTGTCATCCTTCATCAGGTAACACCCCGGGTTCTCCGGGAGTTTCCTAGCCTGTTCCCTCGCACTTTCCATCTACTTCAAGATATCCTGCATCAAGATATTTGACAACAAAGGCGTATCCATTCATTGTAGTTTCATATGCTTAAGGGAACGGAAGAACTGATCAAAGCCCTCCCCTACGTGGAAAGGGAATATATAACGGGCCTGGGGGACAGGCTTGGCTTTACTGAGAGCACGCTGCTTGAGGTAGTGAAGGATGAGCTTGACTTGAGGATGTGGGGAAAAAGAAGCGTGAGGGAAATGATCACACCCGAAGACGAAGCCAAGGGGAGAGGTGCGTGCATTGCAAAAATAAGAAAGCAGATGGAGAAACTCAGAAAAGATCCGATCGACTATTCAGATTTCCTCCCCTCCTACCCGTCGAGGAAACACGAGGTGGTCATCGAGGAACACCCCATCGGATTCGGAAAGTGCCCGTGCCCGGTGGACGGGGAGAAGACGAGGTGTTGCAAGCTCACGACGCTCGATCTGGTGATGCAATGCGCGTTCTCATGCTCCTACTGCTCCGTAAGATCGTTCTACGACGAGAGGAAGATAATAGTTCCCGAGAATGCAAAAGAGAAGCTGCTGAGCCTCGAGATTCCAGAAAACGTCTGGCACATAGGCACGGGACAGGCATCCGACTCGCTGTTCCTGGGAAACGACTACGAAAGCCTTGACGCACTCGAAGAGTTTGCGAAACTCCACCCGGAGATAGTAATCGAACTAAAGAGCAAATCGGGAAGGTGCGACGTATTTGATCACAAGTACCCGGGGAACATGGTGTTCACGTGGTCGCTGAACGGGGAGACGGTCATAAGAAAGGAAGAGCACCTGACAGCATTGTTGGGAAAAAGGATCGAAGCTGCGAAGGCGGCATCAGAGAGCGGATCACTGGTCGGCTTTCATATACATCCGATGGTGAATTACAAAGGTTGGGAGGATGAGTACAGGGATGTTGTCGGGAAGATAACATCAACATTTCCTCCGTCGAGGATTCTGATGATAAGCGCAGGAACTCTAGTATTCACGAAGGAAGTGATAAAAACGATGAGGTGTGAAGGAAACCCTACGAGGGTCTTGGAGATGGAACTTACAAAAAGCGCAGGGAAGTATACATACCCGCTTGATGTTCGCAGAAAACTCTACACCACACTCTTTTCCTACTTCCCGAAGGAGTACAGGGATAACGTATTCATGTACCTATGCCTCGAAGACCCGTCGCTCTGGCTTCCCGCACTCGGACGGGAATACAAGAACGATTCGGAGTTCGAAAGCGACATGAAAAAGCACTATATGGAGAAGATCACTTCATCTTCTCCATGAATAACTCCTTCTCCCTCCCTTCCAGGGGAATCGAGCCTTCCTTCAATAGTGCTTTCACAGCCTCCTTCTCCCTTCCTGAGAGCGTCACTGATGAAAGCCGGAAGTTCTCGAATGCTTCAGCTGCCATCGGCGTTACGATCTTGACTATCGAATAGATGGCCTTCGCGTACTCCCTGATCTCGTACTGTGCATGCCCGTCAAGGCGAAGCTGTAGGAAGTGGAAAAGGTTGTGAAGGTCCATCTGCCAATAGAACTCGGTATACAAGGACAACGGAAGGTTCACGCGCGAAAGCTCCCTCGCAATACCCATGTCCAATAGTTCGTGGTAGTCGGCGAAATCCCTCTCCTGCGCTCCCTTGAGGATATCAATCACCTTTTTTGCAGTCTCGTCATCCACGGGATCACTCATCCTGCCCTGTTTGTTGTCCTCGCTCTGGAATGCGATCACGGAACGATCCGGGATGTAACACTCGTCTTTCATCACTGAATAGCGGCCCGAAATCTCGTTCATGCGCGCAGTCCTGTGCCTGACCCACTGCCTTGCGACGAATATAGGCATCTTCACGTGGAATGTGAATACGACCTGCTCGAACGGGGATGTGTGATCGTTTCGCATCAGATAGTTTATCAAGCCCTTGTCCTGCCTGTACGTCTTCGTGCCTTCGCCATAGCTGACACGTGCGCTTTGCACTATCCTCTGATCAGAGCCGAGGTAATCGACCAGGCGGACAAAGCCATGGTCAAGTACGGGGAATTCCTTGTCGAGAATCTCTTCCGCTTCCTTTACGAATGTATGCATCTCTTTCCTCCGGGAAATCAAATCAAATCCATCTTCATCAGCAATGCTGAAGTCGCAGCAACAGAGGCTGTCTCCGTTCGAAGTATTCTAGAGCCTAAAGAGATCGGAGTAAAGCCGTTTGAAAGAAAGAGCTGCCGCTCCCTGTTGCTCCACCCACGCTCCGGACCGATTGCGAACGTGCATTCCCCGTCGACCTCTACATCGGAAATGCGCGATGACTCCAATACGTTGTCAAATAGGAATTTCGACCCACCCTTGATTTCCGGAAGTAGTTCGTCAAGCTTCTCATGGATGTGCACTTCGGGAATTCCAGTCCTACCCGACTGCATCGCACCGTCTATCACGATCTTCCGCCACTCCCCGCTGTTGTATAACCCCGCAGCCATGTAACTTTTCTCTCCAAGTTCGGAGATCACGAGGTGGAGTTTTCCCACGCCGAGGCTCGTAACCTCCCTCAGTATCCTCTTCATGCATATCGGGCGGACTTCAGCAAGTATCATCGAAAGAGGAAAAAGAGCGGACGAATCCTCTTTCTCGACATATGAAAGCCTTATGCTCTCCTTTTCAATTGCATCCACCCTGACCAAAAGCTCTTTTCCAGAGAGAATGCCGCCCTTGAACGTATCCCCTTCCTTCAAGTGCAATACCGTCAGGATGTGCCTCGCCCTCTCGTCATCCAATGGAAGAAAAGAGGGGGCTTCTTCGAAAAGAATAATGTTCATCAATCCCTTCCTGCAAACTTCATCAGGTATGCAAGATGAGTGAAATTAGGCGAATGGATGTCCTCTTTACTCATCCTCCACGACCAGTTGGAAGGACCGCACGTCGAAGGTATGTTCATCCTTGCAGATGATGGCAACATCAATATGTCCTGCATCGGGAATATCGCGTACTTTGCGCGCGAAAGCAGTGCAGAACGTATCATTTTCCATGCAATCTGGTCATCAGGAGCTTCGAAATACCTTCTCACCAGATCCTTGTATCCCTTGTCAAGCGAGTCATACCATCCGACCAGAGTGTCGTTGTCGTGCGTTCCCGTGTATACGACCGAGTTGTAATCGATGTTGTGCGGAAGGTATGCGTTCCCCGCGTCAAACGTTCCATCCTCCTTGAAGGAGAACGAGAACTCGAGGATCTTCATACCGGGAAATCCATTCTCGTCGCGAAGCTTCTCCACATCCGGCGTGATGACCCCGAGATCCTCCGCGATGATCGGAAGATCCTCTCCGAAGACCTCCCTGAACCTCCTGAAAAGCTTGTCTCCGGGGCCTTTGACCCACTTGCCGTTCTCTGCAGTCTTCTCCGTGATCGGGACTTCCCAGCAGGCTGAGAAACCGCGGAAGTGATCGATACGTACTATATCGGTGAGTGTGAATGCCTGCGAAAGCCTCTTCACCCACCATGAAAACTTGTCTTTCTCGTGCTCGCTCCACCTGTACGTCGGGTTGCCCCAAAGCTGGCCGGTGGGACTGAACGCATCAGGCGGAACGCCTGAGGATGTCTCTTGCTTCAAAGATGGCGAAAACTTCAAAAGTTTGGTGTTGACCCATGCATCGACGCTGTCGGGGGCGACGAATATCGGGATGTCCCCGATTATGCTTATGCCGTTGCTGTTTGCGTGATGCTTGAGGCGCTCCCATTGGCTGTAGAAGAAGAATTGCAACACCTTCCAGATCTCGATCTCATCCTTGTATGTCGCAACCGCCTCTTCTATTGCATCAGCATCGCGGCGCTTCAACTCCTCGGGCCACTTCGAATACCATCTCGTATCGTTGAACTTGTCTTGCAACACTTGGAAAAGGGCGTAATCATCGAGCCACCAGCTGTTCTTCTTCAAGAACGCCGAGTATGCTTCGCTCTCCTTCGCTTCATTTGCAATGAAATTCGATGCAGCCTTATGCAAAAGCGGCATCTTCGCGCTCTTCGCCTTCCCGTAATCGACACGTTCGCTCTTCACTTCATCGACAGAGAGGATATCCTCAAGTTCGAGATATCCTGCGATGTAAAGGTTCTTGATGCTTATCAAGAGTTCGTTCCCTGCAAACGTGCTTCGGGCTGCGTACGGGCTGTCCCCGAACCCGGTCGGGCCGAGCGGCAGGATCTGCCAAAGCCTTATATGGTTTTCCGCAAGCACGGATACGAATTCAAATGCGTTCTCCCCTATGTCCCCCACTCCGTACGGGGAAGGAAATGACGTAGGATGGCATAGTATGCCACAAAGCCTCTCTTTCTTGTTCATGCCATGATTATATCGTATGAACAATACGGGGCAAAGGTTTTTCATGGTATAATACCCACATGAACGCTAAAGGCAGACAGGATTATGCAATCGGTGAGAAGGTAGTTTATCCAAACCATGGCGTTGGAGAGATCAAGAACGTCAGGAAGCAAATGGTCATGGGGGAGAAAAAGGAGTACTACCAGATATTCATTCCATCACTGGACATGGACATCCTTTTGCCTGTAGAGAATGCGAAGTCACTCGGATTGAGAGGGCTGTCAAGCAAGGAGGAGATACGAAAAGCGCTTTCATCGCTGAAAGAGAAGGAAAACCTTCCGTACTCCGATTGGAAGGCACGACAGAACGCCCAGACAGCGCTGATGAAGAACGGGGATATAAGAAGCATCGCATCGGTTGTGAACATCCTCTACCACAGGCAGAAGGTCAAGGATCTGCCGGTGATGGAACGAAGGATATTCGAGAACGCGCTTACCCACCTGATAGACGAGACAAGCCTTGTCATGGCAATATCGCAAGAAGATGCAAGGCGAACGATATTCGCCCGTTTGGAAAAGCTCAAACCACATAATCCGACATCGCATGATGGTAGTTAGTTCTTCCAAATATTTTGGAGGTTTTTATGACACAATTCCCCTCTTTTGCACTTATTCTCCTTGCCGCCGGAAGTTCGGAAAGATTCAACAGGGACAACGAGGAAGGTGTAAAGAAAGAATTTTTGGAGATAGACGGACACAGCGTACTATACAGGGCTGCCGAGCCTTTCTTCGAACTGCCCGGGCTTTCCGCTGTGATCGTAGCATGCCAGAAGGACGCAGAGGACGAGACGATAGTCGCACTGGAGGATCTGGTGAACGTAAACTCGATCCCGTTCCTTCTGGTCGAAGGTGGAGCGACAAGGAAGGAGAGCGTCAGGATATCGCTTGAACGCCTCGATTCGCTATCGATGGGAATCGAATACGTCGCAATACACGACGGGGCAAGGCCGTACATAAAGCCCGACATGATAATAAACACCCTCGCTACTGCGACGATAACAGGCGCCGCAGTGCCCGCGATAAGGATAACAGACAGCATTAAAAGGCTCGGTGCGGATGGCTTCATAAGCGACAACGTAGACAGAACCGGACTGGTGCGGGTGCAGACGCCCCAGATATTCCGATTCGATCAAATACTCAACGCCCATAGGAATTTCAAAGGGGAAAGCGCAAGCGATGACGTGGAAGTATACACAGCATCGGGATACAGGTGCGCAGTAGTGCAGGGAAGCGACGAGAACAAGAAGATAACGTATCTGAAAGACATCCCTGACGTGGAGAATCAGATCGCATCGTATCGGAAGGCACGCGAAGAGGGAAGGAAAAGCAAGGACGCGTCAAAGAGGATGAGGGAGCTTCTTTTCAAGCCGGGTGAAAGCGATGAGGATAGGTGAAGGCTTTGACATACACGTTCTCACGGAGGGAAGAAAGCTCGTTCTGGGAGGAATCGAAATCCCCTCGGAGAAAGGTGAATATGCAGTATCGGACGGGGATGTCCTCCTCCATGCACTCATCGATGCGATCCTGGGGGCGAAAGCGCTCGGGGACATAGGGAAGTACTTTCCTCCTGGAAAGGAATACGAGGGCATCTCCAGTACAATACTCTTGGAAAAAGTACTGGAAATCTCCAAAGTCGAGATAGGGAATATCGACAGCACTGTATTTCTCGAAGAGCCGAAACTCGGCCCTTACATCGACAAGATCAGAGAAAACTTATCAAACCTTTTGTCCATGAATATGGATAGAATATCTGTCAAGGCAAAAACCATGGAGGCGCTAGGCCCCATCGGAGAGAAGAAAGCAATCGCTGCGCGCGTTGTAATACTTCTAAAGGAGTCAACTATGGAAAAGATCAAAACGAACAAGGCACCTGGGGCAATAGGCCCCTACTCCCAGGGATACAAGGTAGGGAATTTCGTATTCACATCCGGACAGATCCCAGTGAATCCGGAGAACGGACTCGTCGAGGAAGATACCATCGAATACCAGGCAGACAGGGCATCAAGAAACGTCGGGGAAGTGCTGAAAGCGGGTGGCGCTGGATTTGACGATGTCATAAAGACAACGTGTTTCCTTTCAGACATGAAATACTTTGCAGCGTTCAATGAAATATACGCGAAGTATTTCACAAGCAGCCCGGCACGTAGCTGCGTGGCGGTAAAAGAACTGCCCAAAGGCGTGCTCTGTGAGATTGAAGCAATTGCAATTGTGAAATAGCAATATGCAGTATTGATTTTCCACCGTAGAAAGGATTATCATACTCTCACATGTACGGGAACGTAACTCAGTGGGAGAGTGTCACCTTCACACGGTGGAAGTCGTTGGTTCGAACCCAATCGTTCCCAAAGGCGCAGGTTGTTTGCTGAGAAGCAGATAGCTTGCGCTTTTTTCTTTTCAAGGGAAACCTGCTGTTGTTGAAGACAATGCCTGAGTGATATCATCCGCATATGAAAAACTGGGATAAAGACACAATTTGCATACAAGGTGGCTATGAGCCGGGAAACGGGGAACCGAGGGTTCTGCCGATCTATCAGAGTACAACGTACAAATATGATTCCGCGGAAGAGCTTGCAAAGCTTTTCGATCTCGAAACTCCAGGGCACATGTACACGAGGATATCGAATCCTACGGTTGAATATGTCGAAAGGAAAATCGCTGACCTGGAGGGAGGGATCGGTGCCATGATGACATCATCCGGTCAGGCGGCGTCATTCATCTCGGTCTTCAACATCACATCCGCAGGGGATAACTTCGTGATGATGTCGAATCTCTACGGAGGGACGACAAACCTATTTCTGGTGACGATGAAAAGGATGGGGATTGAAGCGCGCATCGCGAACCCGGACATGACGGATGAAGAGTTCCTGTCACTCTTTGATGAGAGAACAAGATGCTTCTTCGGAGAGACTATTGCAAACCCGTCCCTTGAGATATTCGACTTCGACAGGTTCATTCCACTCGTGCATGGAAAAGGCGTACCCGTGATAATCGACAACACGTTCGCAACCCCCATACTTTGCAATCCGATAGTCCTCGGGGCGGACATCGTAGTGCACTCCACTACGAAATACATGGACGGACATGCTGAGGTGGTCGGAGGAGTTATAGTCGATGGAGGAACATTCGACTGGGAGAAGGATGGAAAGTATCCGGAACTTTCAGAACCAGATGAATCGTACCATGGCGTCGTGTACACCAAGGAATTCGGAAAAGCCGCGTACATTACGAAGGCCCGCACCCAACTGATGCGCGATCTTGGAACCACAGTCCAGCCTATCGCTGCATTCCTCATAAACAACGGACTCGAGACCCTTGGCTTGAGGATAAGAAAGCATTCGGAAAACGCACTTGAGGTCGCAAAATACCTCTTAAGCCGTACAGATCTTGTAGAGAGCGTAAGCTATCCCGGGCTCGTCGGGGACAAGGAGCATGAAAAAGCGCTGAAGTATCTCAAAGACGGACTTTCTTCCGGCGTAGTATCTTTCTCAGTAAAAGGCGGAAGGGAGAAGGCGATGGCATTCATGAACGCACTCAAACTCGCAGCAATCGTAATCCACGTTGCAGATGTGCGTACATGCGTGCTCAACCCCGCGTCCACAACCCACAGACAGCTCTCGGACGAGATGCTTGAGAAGGCAGGTATAGAGCCCGGGTTCGTACGCCTATCGGTGGGAATCGAGGACAAGAAGGATATCATCAGGGATATAGATGAGGCATTTGAAGCATGCCGATAAAAATTCCAGACAGACTTCCTGCACGAGAGGTTCTCGAGAACGAGAACATATTCGTCATGACGGAAAAGAGAGCGCGTACCCAGGACATGCGCCCCCTACGGATCATCCTGCTGAATCTCATGCCGACGAAGATAACGACGGAAACCCAGCTTACGAGGCTTTTGGGGAACACGCCACTACAAGTCGAACTCACCCTTCTACAGGTCGAAAGCCACAAACCGAAGCACACTCCTCCCGAGCACATGCTCTCTTTCTACAAAACATTCAGCGGTGTAAGGGATGAGAACTTCGACGGGATGGTGATTACAGGGGCCCCGATAGAAAACCTGCAGTTCGAACATGTTTCATACTGGGGTGAGCTTTGCAGCATCATGGAATGGTCAAAAAGCCACGTACACTCGACGTTCCACATCTGCTGGGGCGCCCAAGCAGGGCTGTATTACCACTTCAACATTGGAAAGCACCCGTTGGGGAAAAAGCTCTTCGGAGTCTATCCTCACAAGGTGATATACCGCAACCCGGTGCTTCTCAGGGGTTTTGACGACGTATTCTACGTTCCCCACTCCCGGTATACTGCAAGCGATGCAGAAGCGATGTTCCGCGAGCCAAGACTTAAAATACTCGCATCCTCCCCGGAAGCCGGCATCTATGCAGCGATGACGGCAAACGGACGGCAGATATTCATCTCAGGGCATTCGGAATACGATGCAGATACGCTCAAGAACGAATACATGAGGGATAGGAATGCAGGACTTGATACACCCGTTCCCGAGAACTACTTTCCTGCGGACAATCCGGAGAATCCTCCGATCGTACGCTGGAGAAGCCACGCAAACCTATTGTACTCGAACTGGCTGAACTACTTCGTATACCAGACGACTCCGTATGATCTGACCGAACTGAAAGAGGATAGCGATCCTGATACAGAAGTATAATCTGAATTATGAGATACAGAGAAATTGGAAAAACAGGACTCAGAGTGAGCGAAATAGGCTTTGGAGCCGAGTGGCTTGAGCGGCATACGAAGGAAGAAGCGAAAGAGATGATCGATCGCGCTGGTGAGTACGGAATCAATATATTGGACTGCTGGATGTCCAATCCGGAAGTCAGATCGAACATCGGCTATGCAATAAAAGGCAACCGGGAACATTGGATAATCCAAGGGCACCTGGGATCGACGTGGCAGAATGGGCAATACACGAGAACCCGGGAATTGGAGAAAGTGAAGGTTGCATTCAACGACCTTTTGGAAAGGCTGGGTACCACTTACATCGACCTTGGGATGATCCATTACGTCGACTCTCCAGAAGAGTTTGAAAGCATAATCAGGGGAGATTTCTACGAATATGCATCAACGCTCAAGAAAGATGGAGTGATCAGGCACATAGGGCTTGGCACGCACAACCCTGCAGTAGCAAAAAAGGCGGCGGAAAGCGGAAAGATCGAGATGATCCTCTTCAGCATAAATCCTGCATTCGACATGCTCCCGGCAAACGACAACCTGGATTCATACTTTGCAAAGGAAACATATGGAGATGTCGGGGGAATCAACCCGGAAAGATCGGAGCTTTACCGGATCTGTGAAGAAAACAACATCGGAATCACTGTGATGAAAGGGTTTGCTGGTGGGCGTCTTTTCGATGCAAAGACATCTCCGTTCGACACTCCCCTCACCCCTGTCCAATGCATACACTACGCTTTGACACGCCCTGCAGTTTCAAGCATTCTCGTCGGTTTTGATTCGATCAAACACATCGAGGAGGCTGTCCACTATGAAGATGCAACTGAGGAAGAGAAGGATTACGCGTCAGTGCTCGCCAATGCCCCGAAGCACGCATATAGCGGGGAGTGCACGTACTGCGGACACTGCGCACCATGCCCGAAAGGGATAGACATCGCGATGGTCAACAAACTATCGGATCTGGCGAAGATGCACGATGAAGTTCCTTCATCCCTTAAAGATCACTACAGCGTGATGAAGGCAAACGGAAGCGACTGCATCTCATGCCGCCAATGCGAATCCCGCTGCCCGTTCGGAGTGAAGGTTGCGGAGAAAATGAAAGAAGCTGAAAGGATTTTCGGTTGAAAATCAGCCATCCTGCAGAGCGCAGGATGGTGGAATAATTCACATTCCGTGAAGAAAAAAGGCCCGATCGGGCCTTTTTCACTTGCTTATGAGCATCGTCTTCGGGTCGAGGGTGACACCCATCGGCTTTGCAACGTTCTCATGGTGTGCGCGTACAACCGTCAGAAGTACCTTGTCGATCTTCTCATCGTATTTGAGCGCGACAAGCACGTCGATCAGGTCGTAGTATTTGAGAAGTGAATTCGGAACGCCATACTCATCGTACACTACATCGGGGCGTACGGGGGACACGCTGAACCACACTTCGATATTCATCTTCGAAGCGAACTCTTTGATCTTTATGATCTCCGATTCGTCTGCAACCGTGAGCTTGTATCCGTCAAAGAGCACTGCATCGGCTTTGAACGATCCCTGGTTGATCAGAGATTCCAAGCTTTGCAACACCTTGTCGATAGACACATGCTCCTGTGAGAAGTTCATTACCACCCTGTTTGCAAGAATGGAGTTGTAGACCATCGTCGCATCATCAAGCGACTGCATTTCACATATTTCCCTGAATACTTCCTTGTACCAGTTGATGACATGCTCTACGTTTCCCGAGAAAGAGACGTGAATCACGTTCTCGCCCTTGAAAAGCTTGTCTGTCGCAAGGTGTACAAGGCAAGCCGTCTTTCCCACTCCATGGCGGGAGACGATGACACCCAGGTTTCCCCTGCCGAGGCCTCCGTTGATGGACTCCTCGAACACGCGGAGAGGACTTACGCTGTTCAATTCCTTGATATCCATTAGTTCTCCTCCTATTGTTTCGTTCAATTATACAATCCCGGATGACAAAAACAAAGAAAAAAAAGAAAGGGTCTGGTATAAATCCAGACCCTCTCATGTAAAGGAAAAACTTATTTTCCAGCTTCCTTCTTTTTCTTCTCCTGGTAATTCTTCTTCAGCTCGTCAGATACGCTGGTCGGAACGCGTCCGTACTTCGCAACTTCCATCGTGAACTCCGCTTTACCCTGGGTAAGTGAACGGAGGACTGTGGAGTATCCGAACATCTCTGAAAGAGGTACCTCGGCGATCACCTGGCACTGGTTGTTGTCCTCAGTGGAGGATACGATGATACCGCGCCTTTGGTTGATCGATCCGAAGATGTTGCCCTGGAATTCGCTCGGGCCTTCGACTTCGACCTTCATGACAGGCTCGAGGATTACAGGCTTTGCCTTCTCGAACGCTTCCCTGAATGCGCCGATCGCAGCAGTCTGGAACGCCATATCCGAAGAGTCGACCGGGTGCCATGCACCATCGTTGATGACTACCTTGACTCCGATAACAGGGAATCCGATCTGTGATCCCTTCTTCATTGCAGCCTGGAAGCCCTTGTCACAAGACGGGATGTATTCGTTTGGAATAGCTCCACCCTTGATCTCGTCAACGAACTCGTAATCCTTTGCAGGCTCGTCTTCGTTTACAGCGACAGTCGGCTCGATGTATCCTGCAACGCGTGCATACTGACCGGAACCACCAGTCTGCTTCTTGTGGGTATAGTTGAAGTCAGCCCTCTGGCTGATCGCTTCCCTATATGCAACTTCAGGTTTGCCGACCTTGACCTCAGCCTTGTATTCCCTCTTCATCCTTTCGATGTAGACGTCGAGGTGCAACTCGCCCATTCCCTTGATGATCGTCTGGTTCGACTCAGGGTCTACATAAGTCTGGAACGTCGGGTCCTCCTTGGTGAACCTGTTGAGGGCCTTCGCCATGTTGTCCGCAGCCTTCTTGTCGACCGGTTCGATTGCAAGCGAGATGACCGGATTTGGAACATACATGCTCGTCATGGAGTAGTTGAGGGATGGATCGCAGAACGTATCGCCGCTTGCGCAGTCGATTCCGAAGAGTGCCGCAATCTCTCCACAACCACACTCCGAGATATCCTCCATCTCAGATGCGTGCATCTTTACAAGGCGCCCTACGTTGAACTTCTTCCTCGTCCTCGTATTGTAGAGGGTGTCACCCTTCTTGATCTTGCCCTGGTATACGCGGATGTATGTCAGCTGACCGAACTGGCCATCCTCAAGCTTGAATGCAAGGATCACGGCAGGCTTGTCGGAATCGGATTCGAGAACGACTTCCTTCTCGTTGTTGTCGAGATCCAATGCGACGTTTGTAACTTCGGTCGGGTTCGGAAGGTAATCGATGACACCATCCAAAAGCGGCTGGATACCCTTGTTCTTGTATGCAGAACCTACGAACACCGGACAGAGTTCAAGTCCGATCGTGCCTTTCCTTACAGCCTTCTTGATGATCTCAGGAGTTACATTCTCCTCGAGCATGGCTTCCATCAACTCGTCGGAGACCATTGACACGGCATCGAGCATCTCTTCCCTCTTTGCCTGAGCCTCAGCCATGAGTTCCTCGGGGATCTCAGCTTCCCTTGCCTGATCCTGGTTCGGGCCGGCATCGAAGTAGATAGCCTTCATCTCCACGAGGTCTACCACACCCTGGAGCCTGTCCTCAAGCCCGATGGGAATCTGCATCAGGACTGCATTGAGGTTCAGTTTGTCGATGAGCTGCTGTTTTACTTTGTACGGGTTCGCACCTGTTCTGTCACACTTGTTTACAAATGCGATGCGGGGGACGTGATACCTCTTCATCTGCCTGTCGACCGTGATCGACTGGGACTGTACGCCGCCGACTGAGCAAAGGACAAGGATGGCTCCGTCAAGAACGCGGAGGGACCTTTCGACCTCGATCGTGAAGTCTACGTGACCCGGAGTGTCGATGATGTTTATTTCGTGCCCTTTCCAGTTGACGTTGGTTGCAGCAGAAGCAATGGTAATTCCCCTCTCCCTCTCAAGCTCCATGGAGTCCATGGTTGCACCTACTCCGTCCTTGCCGCGCACCTCATGGATTGCGTGGATCTTGTTGCAATAGTAAAGGATTCGTTCGGAGAGTGTGGTCTTACCCGAATCGATGTGGGCGGAAATACCGATGTTCCTCATCCCCAATAGGTCATTGTTCATAATCATTTTCCTCTCATAAAAGAAAGCTTGTATATGGAAATAGGAAAATCTTCCTATAGTTCAACTTAGTAGAATCGACCGAAAACAAATAATATGGATTTTGCCTGTCTTTTGCAAGAGTTGGAGAGAATCGCCCGGCCAATGGGTTTATTTTCTCTTCCTCCTCGTGGTCAGAAAAGATATCATCATGGAGTGAGGAGGAAACAAATGCCTACGGTTTTCGAACTGATAAGGGACGGGCAGATCCCGTCGAGGAAAATATACGAAGATGAAAAGGTATTCGCAATACTGGACGTCAATCCGAGGGCGAAGGGGCATACCCTCGTGATCTCCAAGGAGGTCTACCCTACCGTTTCAGATGCGCCGAACGATGTGCTGGCGCGGATGATGGAGGTAGTCGCCAAAGTTGACAAGAAGATGAGAGAAAGCCTCAAAGCCGACGGAACGAACGTAATTATAAACAACTCCCCTGCGTCCGGGCAGGAAGTACCTCACCTGCACATCCACGTCATCCCGAGGTTTGAAGGCGACGGAATTTCATTCTTCCCACCTGTTACGGAGTACAAGGAGAATGAAGCGGACGAGTACCTGGAGAAACTGAAGATATGAGAAAGGCTGTCGTTCCCCTTTTGCTTTTGATGTTGCTTTCATCCTGCGCCGTCTATACAGTCGGAGAAGGAAAGGAAGGAATAAGACTGCCGGAGAAGGTCAGCGTACCGGAGACCCGGTACAGTATCATAAGGGATGAAGGGCTCGACATAACAAAATACCTATCCAATCCGACGCTCGATGAATTCCCGTACTACTTCGATTTCTCGGAAAGCAATATGGAGAATGACGGGAAAGGGACGTTGAGCGCCGTGTTTTTTCATATCGACGGCAAAAGCGACAAGGAAAAGGAGAGCATGATCTCTTCTCTCGGAAACCTTGATCCGGACTTCATCATAATCTCGGGAAGCCCCGATGACGCTTACGACATTGCCCGGATGACGGGAAGAAACGCGCTTGTAACTGAAAAAGGTGCCGTCCTCTCACTCTATCCGATGGTGGAGAATGATGATGACGAGGGGCTTTATGCGATAAACGATGAGAAGAGGATATCCGTAGGGGTCTACGACATCCCTTCAGAACTCCCGGAGAGCGGAAGCGAGTACCTGAGTTACCTTGAGAACAAGGAGAGTGGAAACGTACACACTTCAAGCATCGGGGAAAGCGCGCTATACGCACTCTCGTCGGACGAACCGGGATACGATGACTGGTCGCTGTTCACCCCGTACAAATACAGGATAGACCGATCGTTCCCGATTGCCCGGATATACATCAGAAGGGGATGGCAGGATGCGTGGAGGGAGACGCACTACGACGGAGATACCGATCCGGGTGCAACGCGCACCTCGGGGGAGGTTGCAGAGCGCCTCGAACAGCTTTACTTCAAGAACCTCATCCCATCCAAGTCGACATTGATCACGCTTTCCGGAAACGAAGGAAAGGCAGTCTACTTCGAATTCCTGATGCCGTGAAAGAGAATGCCGCGACATAAGCCGCGGCCGCTTTGATCATTCGAGGATCTTATCTATGTAAATTTCACATGCAACCGTGGGCATCTCGATGTTCCACGACTCCAGTACCTGGGGATGGATCTCACCGAATATTCCTACCGCCACCCCTTTGTAGATTACATATGCCGCACGACCGGGGATGAACCTCTCGTCGCCATCTACAGCTTCAAGCGAATACTCCTTTCCAAGGAAATACATTAGTGTATTCACGTAACTTGAAACTTCGTTGTATCCGACCCGGTTGTCGCTTACAGAGAAGCCGAGGGTATTCCTTGTCACAGTGCCTGAAACATCACTATCGTCCTTGACGCATGTTTTTCCGATCTCGAAGATCTTATGAGGATAGACGGCATGCGCAGAGACCGATTCGCTTTCAAGAAGGCTCGGGAGCACTGACGGGCGCACCACTTCGTAGTTCTCGCTCATCGGATTCATGATGAAGACTACGTTCTCCTCCGAGACATGCATCCTCTCCACGTACTCCTTTCGCGATCCAAGGTAGTTGTAGATCATCTCCTGGAAGCCAAGTCCTACCATCAGAGACTTCACTTTCCTCGAGAACTCTTCAGCCTTTGAAAGCCTTCCGATTGTGAAATCCGAGGGCATGACTGGAGTGAAGTTCATCAACCCGTGTCCGATCATTATATCCTCTATGACATCGACTGCGTGGAGGAAATCGTTCCTGTATGGGGGACACTTTATTTTGATCGTGTTACCTTCAACCCTGCCTTCGACACCCATGCGGGTAAGAGCTTTGATGCATTCGTCTGCACTAAGTTTCAGCCCGAGCTTCTTCTCGACATCATCGATCGTGCATTCCGCTTCGTCCTGGAAATAGTACGGTACCGTGATATCCCGTCCATATTTCGTATCCTTCGAAAGGTGGACCTTGCAAGGAAGGATCTCGAATCCCATGTCATACATGTCACAGGAGAGGATCGATGCAGTGAGCAACAGGTCTTCGAGGATCGGGCCTGAGATCTCGATGAAGAGATCCTCGTCACCCACTTCGACCGCCCCTATCCTGTCGCTGTTGATCACGGGAGGGAATGAGAGCGTGTCGTTGTTGTCATCGTAAAGGTATGGGAAAAGGGGCTTGTCGGAGACGATGTAGCCATACTCCCTTCCCTTCGGATGCTCGGTGCAGATCTCTCTGAGCGAGAGCTCCTTCTCCATTCCAAGTGGAACGAACTTCGTCTTGTCCGGATCGACAGCGCTGTAGTGCACCGGGTACTTGATCAGGTTGGACCTGTAGATTCCGAGAGCAATCGTCTTTCTCTTCCTTCCGAAGTTTGAACAAAGCTTCTCCTGGCTCTGGATCAGATCAATAAGAAGCTCATTCGTGACTTTGCACCCGCGGGCTGCAAAACCGATCGAGTAATCCCTGATTCCGATCACCGATTCGTCGTCGATTACAGACCTTCCCCCGCTATCCTTCTCGTCCCCTTTCCTGCTGAAGAAAGGATACTCGGGTATTTTGCCGCTCTGATATGTCTTGAGTGCACGGGCTACCCCTGCGCTCGACCAGAGATCGGGTCGGTTCGTATCGTTCAATTCGATCTTTATCGTCTCTTCGTCGTGGCCGTCAAGTTCGGCTTTCGCCACCGGGAAGATATCGACAAGTTCATCGTCGCTCATCCTCTTTCCCAAAAGGGAGAAGAACAACTTTTCAGATGATTCTATCTTAGGCATCAGTTTCCCCTCCTCGTGCGAACCGCTTCGATATCCGGAGTGAAGAGCTCACGTATGTCGTCAAGTCCAAGGTGCATCAGGGCCATCCTGTCTATTCCAAGCCCCCAGGCGAGGACAGGAACGTCGATTCCAAGCGCCTTGGTAACCTCCGGACGGAATATGCCCGAGCCGCCGAGTTCGAACCAGCCGAGCTTGGGATGCTTTATATGCACCTCGATCGAAGGCTCCGTGAACGGGAAATAACCGGGTACGTACTTGACTTCCTCGGCTCCGGCGATCTCTTCGGCGAACATTTTCAACAGCCCCAGGAGGTTCCTGAGGTTGACATCATTTCCAAGGACTATACCTTCGGTCTGATAGAAGTCCGCACCATGGGTCGCATCGACCTGGTCGTAGCGGAAACACCTGACAACCCCGAAGTACTTTCCGGGCACCTTCGCTTTCGTAAGCTGATGTGCGGAGAGCACCGTTCCCTGGCTTCTGAGGACCTGACGCCTTGTGAATTCGTGGTCGAAGGAGTATCCCCAACCGCGCGAACCTGTATTCCATCCGTCCTCATGCGTCTTTGCGACCTGGTCAAGCCAAGGCTGATCGATGTACTTCACATGCACCGGATCCTTTATCCTGTAGACGTCGTGGATGTCACGCGCTGCATGGAATTGAGGCATGAAAAGCGCATCCCCGTTCCAGAACTCATTCTCCACCAGCGGCCCGTCGAACTCCTCGAAGCCAAGGCTTGTAAGCTTGTCCTTGACCCACGTGAGGTACTCGCCGTATGCATTCGTCCTTCCGGGGATCAAACGGGATGTGGGCGCATCAACCCCGTACGGGCGGAACGTACCGTTCTTCCAACTCCCGCTGAGAAGCATCTCAGGGGTAAGAAGCCCGAACTCCTCGCCTGTGATGTGGGCTTTCTCAAGCTCTTTCTTAACCTCATCCGCCTCGGGCAGCATCTCGTACACTATTTCCTCTTTCTCCACGAGCTTGAACGGGCTTGAGAGGGCACCCCTCTTCTTCGCCATCTGGGAAATAGTCTTCTTCTCATCCTGGGTAAGCTCTGCTTCATCCAGGAGGTGGCTCTCTTTTGCTTTGTCCAGAAGGGCCCTCTGTCCTTTGACTTGCCCGGGCAGTTCGGATGAAATGCACTCCGCTTTCCTTTCTTCGTTCAACCGGACCGATTTCCCACCTGAAAGGAGTCCGAAGGCAGAACCTACATCGCTCTGCTCGAGCGAAAGGGCCTCTGAAATCTCCGGAAGCGTATGGGCACCGTTTTCCTTGAGGTATGAGAATATCCTCTCCGCGGGAAGCCCTTCCTTTCCAATACTGACGCCGTACTCGGTAAGCTCGTACAATGTCCTCTTTCTCCTGGAAACTTCCTTCAAGAGACCTTTGGCCTCAAGCCAAGAGAACGCCTGATTGCACTGCCCCACCTTGTATCCAAGTTCATCCATGATATCCTCATGAGAGAACTTCCTTCCAAGTGGCACATGCCTGAGAAGCTTCACTTCCAATGGATGAAGCTTCTTCACATCGATATCCATAACGAAGAATTCTCCTTATTGTCGTCTTTTGCGATTATAATAATAAGTGGTTGGTTTTGTCACCAACAAGTTCTTTTCAAGTAAGCTATTTAAATGTATGATTCTCAAGTAATCCACTTTATTGGAGATGACATGGCACAAGTTAGTGAAAGACAGACTTTGGCACCGGATCTCAAGAAAATCCTCCTTACCGAGGATGAGATTTCAAAGAGGGTCAGCGAGCTTGCATCCGAGATCAATGAGAAATACAAGGACACTCAGGAGCCTTTGATACTCGTAGGGGTACTCAAAGGTTCTTTCATTTTCCTTTCCGATCTCTCCCGCAAGCTTACAATTCCCCACGTCGTAGACTTCATAGCCGTCTCAAGTTACGGCAGCGGTGGCGACAAGCGCGGTGAAGTCAGATTCCTGATGGACACCAGGGAGAACATCACCGGACGCGATGTCTTGATAGTCGAAGACATCCTCGACAGCGGCAATACACTCTACTACCTGACAAAGATATTCAAAAGCAGGGGTACCAAGAACTTGGAGACTGCAGTTTTCCTGGACAAGAGCGAAAGGCACGAGATGGAAGTAGACGTGAAATACATCGGATTTGAAATCCCGGACGTCTGGGTCGTCGGATACGGCCTCGACTACAAGGAGAAATACAGAACACTACCATACGTTGCGGAGATGTATCCGCAGAAGGACTGACTATGCCGGAAGAAAAACTTTACGTAAGTTACAACACGATCCACAAGCTGATAAAAAAGCTTGCAAAGCAGATCAAGGACTCAGGATTTGATCCTGATGTGATCGTCGCGATCGGCAGCGGAGGCTTCATTCCCGCCCGTATAATCAAAACGTTCATCAACCGCCCGATCTACGCTGTCGGCATCTCCTACTACGGGATCGACCACAAGCACCGCGAACACCCGACGAAGATCCAGTGGATCGATGAAGTGCAAGAGCAACTGAAGGGGAAGAAGGTCCTCCTGATCGACGAAGTGGATGACACAAGGGCGACGCTGGCATACTGCGTAGGAGAACTACTAAGCTACCAGCCCGAGGAGATCGCAGTCCTCATACTCCACAACAAGCTCAAGCAGAAGGATGTCGAATTCCCACCCGAGATCAAGAGGTATTACCCGGCGATGGAGGTTGGCGACATCTGGATCAAATATCCATGGGATGCGGATGACATCGATGAGCAAGACAGACTTGAGAAGGAAATGATCGAAAGAATGAAGAAAGAAGGAAAGGAGTTGCCGTTTTGAAAACTAACGTTAATGCAGTTGTAGGAATACAGTGGGGTGACGAAGGAAAGGGAAGGATCGTCGATTACCTTGCGCAGGACGCAGAGATCGTGATCAGATTCCAGGGAGGCGACAACGCCGGGCACACGGTAGTCAACGACCTCGGGAAGTTCGGTTTGCACATTCTTCCAAGCGGAGTATTCAACAAGAACACGATGAACATCGTCTCCGCAGGAACGGTCGTCAACTTCGAGACGATGAAGGAAGAGATGGATGCAATCAAAGAGAAGACGGGAATAAAGCTCGAGAATGTATTCATCGACGTAAGAGCTCATTTGATAATGCCTTATCACAAGGACCTCGATGGCGCAGAGGAAGGAAAGAGATCCGAAGGCGCGAAGATCGGAACTACAAAACGCGGGGTCGGCCCGTGCTATACCGATAAAGCGGCAAGATCCGGAATAAGGGCGGGAGACCTGTTGGATGAAAAATTCCTGAAGGCACGCCTCGAAGCGCTCCTTCCGAAGAAGAACAGGGAGCTCGAGTACTACGGCCTGAAGCCTTACACGCTTGATGAACTTCTCGCTCTATGCGCAAAGTGGAAGGAGGAGTTCGGAAGCCACATCATCGATTCAGTTCCTGTCGTAAGGAAAGCTGTCGAGGAAGGGAAAAAGATCCTCCTTGAAGGTCAGCTTGGAATAATGAGGGACAACGACTGGGGAATCTATCCGTATACTACGAGCAGCAACCCGACAGCATCGGGGGCATGCAACGGCGCGGGCATTCCTCCTAAAGCGATCAACAAGGTCTACGGAGTGATCAAATGCTACTCATCATCAGTCGGAGGGGGTCCATTCATGACCGAGCTATTCGACGAGACCGGGGATAAGCTCAGAACCATCGGTGCAGAGTACGGCGTAACCACGGGAAGGCCCAGGAGGGTCGGCTGGTTTGATGCAGTCGCATCCGACTATTCGTGCTACATGAACGGAATAACCGACCTTGCACTTACCAAACTCGACATCCTCGATACATTCGAGAAGATAAAGGTGTGCACAGGCTACATGATCGACGGAAAGGAATACCACTACCTTCCTGAGACGAGGCTTCAAGAGAAGGCTCAGCCGATCTACATGGAGGTCGATGGCTGGATGGAAGACACGACGAAGGCAAGAAAGTGGGAGGAGCTCCCGAAGAAAGCCCAGGATTACATCCTTCTCATCGAGAAACTATTGAAGACTCACATCACGTACGTATCAGTCGGCCCGGAAAGGGACCAGTTGATCGTTCGCTGAAAAAAATGAGCGGATCGGCAAATTGAGGTGAACCCTCAAAGCTGGACCTGAAATAAGCTTAGGCTATCTTCTCTCTGAAAATCAATGGAGGAAGGTAGCCTAGTTTCATCTGTATCCTTTCATTGTTGTAGTACTCAATGTATTCCTCAA
>CALXOH010000036.1 GCA_944389975.1 uncultured Spirochaetaceae bacterium | reverse complement strand
TGAAATCGATCAAGGAGAGCAAGGAGATGGAGAGGAGATACAAGAGCGACAGCCAGATGTGGATGGAGAGGGGAATTGCCAAGGGCAGGGAACAAGGTATGGCCCAAGGTATGGAGAGAGGGATAGCCCAGGGTATGGAGAAAGGTATAGCCCAGGGTATGGAGAAAGGTATAGCCCAGGGTATGGAGAAAGGTATAGCCCAGGGTATGGAGAAAGGTATAGCCCAGGGAATGGAGAAGGGAATTGCCCAAGGTGTGGAGAAAGGAGTTGAGAAGAGCATAGAGATACTTCTGAGAAACGGACTTCTCTCTCCGAAGGAGATAGAGAGGAACTTCCATGTTCCACTTGAGGAGATCATGTCAATAAAGAACAGGCTTTCTGAGTGAACATCAAAAGACGGAACATCCTGTATCTTTTTATAAAATAAAATATTAAATATCTAAAATAAATAATATGTAGTAGTGTGGACACTTTTCATCTCTCTTGGTAGTGTGTGGGCATGAAGACGGTAAAAGTAGTTGCAGCTGCAATAATCGATAAAGGAAAGGTATTCGCGACAGAACGTTCGAAGGGAAGTTTCAAGGACATGTGGGAATTCCCTGGGGGAAAGATAGAAGAGGGGGAGAGTCCTGAAGAAGCGCTGAAGCGTGAGATAAAAGAAGAGCTCGATACAGACATCTCTGTAGGAGAGCACTTGGTTGATGTCGAGTACGACTATCCTGAGTTCCATCTTTCGATGAAAGTCTTCCTCTCTACTGTTGTAAAAGGCAACCTTACGCTTTTGGAGCATGAAGATGCACTCTGGCTTGGGAAAGATGAACTCGATAGCGTAAACTGGCTTCCTGCTGATGAGGTAGTCGTGGATGCGCTGAAATCAGTACTGGTCTAGTTCGAAATCCATCGTCATCTCCGAATAGATCATCTCAGGTAGTCTTGTCTCAAGCTTGTATTCGATTTCAAATGCATCGGTGTTGTCGATCCTTATCCCCTTCGGCATGCCTAGTGCATTCACTTCCCCGAGGAATCTGAAGTCTTTTGTTTCTCTGTCCCCGCTGCAGTTTTTGCGCATGAAGAGGTGGAAGCGTGTATTCTTATACGCATCACCTAGCCTGTAGATTATATTTGCATCCTTTGAGGTGGTGCTTCTGTTCTTCTTCGATATCGCAATCAATGTATCTTCGGATATGAATCTGTCGTGGTATCCTATCGCATCATCAGCCTTCACATAGTTTATGAAAATAATGAATACATCATTCTCCTCCGAGTAGAAATATCCACCGATCGTTCCTCCGTTCTGGTTCCTTTTGAAGTTTTCAAGTCGGAGTACATCCTCGTATGAATATCTTTCATAGAGTACGAAATTGGTATCTTTGTACCTTTTGGAATAGACATCTTCGTAATGGATGAACGAGTACGAGAGCATTTCTTCGATCCAATTGCGAAATGACTTGTTTGCTTTGATCCTTTTAGAGAAGAGAGGATCGATCTCGATAGTGCTTTCGTCTTCTGAAGCTTTCAGAAATACAGCATCCTTTGTCTTCCCCTTGTCCCTGTCTTGTGGGAAAAAGTTCGTGAGGTTTCCTATCGTCGAAGAGATCTCCTTTCCTGTCGGATATATGCCAAACCTGTCGATCATCGTTTGGATGAATTTCTCCCTGATGTTCCCTTCCTCATTCATCGCAAGGTATAGCATCAGCGTATCGTGTATCCTCTTGGAACCCGAAACCTTTCCCGTAACGAACTCAAGTATCGCTTCTTCCTCCATTGATAGTTTTGTCTCGTATTCCTTTTCGTACTTTTTAAGGAAGTTGTGATAGGACCCGAAGTGTTCGAATATCCTTTCGATGTCTATCGCTTTCTCCTTCTTGAAGTCCAGTACCCTTGGTATCCTCCCAAGTCGTTCCTTGAGCGCTTCGTACTCTTCCCTCAGTAGTGCGCTCTTTCCGAGGTTCGCCCGCTCGATGCTTTCGAATATCCTCTTACGGGATATAGTATCGAAGAATATGGAAGCACATCCCGAAAGAAGGTTCGTGCCGGTGAGTGCGATGTCCCGCATCCCGTCTTTCCTTGCTTCCTTTGTCCCGGAGAGTGCGACAGTGATCAGGAAGTTGTTGTGGTAGTTTCCGATGAAGTCAAGGACAGTCACATACTCTTTCTTCTCATCGTCATCCTTCTCAAGTTTCCTCAAACCTCTTCCGAGTTGCTGAAGGAATATTATTATCGACTCGGTGGGGCGTAGCATCACGATCGTGTTTACTTTCTTGATGCTGACTGCTTCGTTGAATATGTCGACGGTGAATATCATGTCGTAGTGCGGGAGTTTTTCATTCCCTGTTTCTCCTTGCAAGATGGAAACATCCTCGTTTTCCATTCTTGCTTCATCCACTGTCATCTCTTCATCGTCCGAGAGGCTGAGCCCTATGATCGCCCTTGCCCTCTCGTTCTCCGTATTCCTCCCGCTGAGAGCGATAGCCCTGTAGAGCTTTTCTCCATTCTCTCCTTTCAGTTCGTTGAATTTCGATGAAAGCTCCTCTGCCTCGTCATTACGCCTTGTAAACACAAGCGCCCTGAGCTTCTTTCCGGATATCGGGTGCTCTGAGAGTTTTTGTGAAATGTATGAAACCCTCTCATCCGAGACAAGCATATTAAACGATGAATCATCCGTGATCCTCATCCCGTCTTCAAACACCATCTCAGATATTCCGAAGTAGTGGAACGGGCATACAAGGTCGTTCTCAAGTGCATCCGAGAGGTTTATTTCATATGCGATGTTGTAGTCGAATAGCTTGTATATGCTCTCTCCATCAGGGCGTGTAGGTGTGGCGGTAAGGCCAAGAAGGAAATCAGGGGTAAAGTAGGAGAGTATCTTGGAGTATGAAGGTGCCGCCGCTCTATGCACTTCATCGACTATCATGTAGGAAAAGGCATCGGAATTGAAGATTTTCATCTTCTCTTCTTTCGATAGCGTTTGCACGGTTGCAAATACATATTTTGCATTCCTTGCCATCTCCATATCCGCTGAATTACCGTAATAGAATGCAGAGTTCCCTTTCACATCCCCTAGTATTCTTTCAAAGTCCTCTGCCGCTTGATAGAGTACAGAACTGCGGTGGATTACGAACAAAACACGCTTTGCTTCCGTCTTCTTTACATCGAATGCAGCAAGGTATGTCTTTCCAGAACCCGTTGCCGCTATTACAAGCGCTTTTTTCTTTCCCTCTCTTCGTATCCTCTCAAGCCCTTCAAGTGCTTCGTTTTGCATCTTGTTCGGAACTATGGCTTTTCTTTTATCTTCGGAACAGGAAAGCACGAGCTTGAATCCCTTCTCCGACATTTCGTATCGACTTCTGTATTCCTCTATGAAATCATAGGAGAGAAGTGTCGATGTATTCCAAAGCCTTTCAAATTCATCTTCAAAGGTTTTTGTAAGCATCGAGTCATCAAGTGATGATGTCAGTATCGCCCACTCTTCACTTGCTTTGAGCGCCGTCTGGGTCATGTTCGCGCTTCCGATGATCAAAGAGGAATATCCGTCTTTCTTGAAGTGGTAACCTTTCGTGTGGAAGCCTGAAGTACTGTTTTCAGGTACGTCGAATACCCTCACTTCCACTTTATGCCCGAGCTTCTCCAATAAGAATTCAAGAGCCTCAGGTTCCGTGACGTTCATGTAATTTGAAGTGAGAATCCTGCCTTTCTCGATTTTCGATCCGTTTTCGTTGATGATATCTGAGAGTGCAAGTATCGATAACCCGGACAATTTTATGAATGAAACTGCAAAGTCGAACGATGTTGATCCCCTGAGTTCTCTTTGGATGTGGGATGCGATCGACTCAAGCCCCTTTTCGTTTTTGACGAGGCGTGATCTCAAATCCTCCCTGCTGGGGTGGTTTCTGTCTAGAAATGAAGTCTGGACGGCATCAAGAAGCGCATTCTCAAGATTCTTCGCCACTTGAGAGCTCCGCATGATGCATTCTGTTCTCCCTTCTCAAATCGCTTTCAGTCATGAATTGTACGTTTTTCAAGGGGCGACCGGAGACGAACTGGCGTATAGCGCACGTCGCTTCCTGGCTTCCAGTTGCGTTCCTGTACAAAAGGAAACCATGGAATGTGTTTTTCGCTGTAAATACCTTCGCTTCGCTTCCACCGCTTTCAAGCGCTTCCTGATATAACTTCCCATCGTCTTTGAGCGGGTCATCCTCTGCCGTGATTATCAAAGCAGGGGCAAGGCGTGACTTGTCCGGGGATAGAAGGGGGGAGAACATCGGAGAAAGGATATCCTTGGGTTCCCTGATGTAATTGTTGATGTAGAACTGGAGCATCTTCGTACTCAACGTTGGGGATACTGCGTGCTCTTCGATGCTGAGTGTTCTGAGGCGTCCGTCTGTAATCGGACAGATGAGTATCTGCCCTGCAAGCTGCGGCCCTTTCCTGTCGCGTACAAGCTGGGCCACCACTGCAGCGAGGTTTCCACCTGCGCTGTCTCCCGCGATAAATATCCTGTCCGGGTCTATCTTCCAGTACTTTGCTCCCTCTGCAGCCCACAAAAGCGCATCGTAGCAATCTTCAACTGCAGTCGGGAATTTGTATTTCGGCGCAAGCCTGTAGTCTACGGATAGAATCGATGCCCCGGTTGCGTGCGCAAGGTGTGCAAGCACATGCCCGTAGAAATCCATGTTCCCGTACATCCATCCCCCGCCGTGGAAGTAGACGATAAGCGGGCTAAGGCCGAATGCAGTCATACGTGGATTTGAAAAATAGTATCCGGTGACAGCTCCGTCCTGCACCGGGATTATGAAGGATGAGATCACTATCTCCTTCTTCGGGTACTTGGGAAGGATACGCAAAGTCCTTCTATCCACATCCTTTGAATTTATATGTTCCACGTACTCTGCCGTGGGGTTTTTCTCTATTTCTTTTCGCTGCCAGAAGAGCTCGGAGTACTCGATGATCTTCCTCATATGGCGCGGATATTCGTACATTTCCATTAAGTTAACTTTAGTGGAGTATCATGCACTATTGCAAGGAAAAGAGGGGATAGTGGAGAAAATTTCTGGTTCAGCATCGATATTGGAAGTAGAAAATGCAGTGGATTCCACGGTGAATTCCATTTGACGAGTATCTTTTTGTTATAGGGAATTCGGAGGCTCAATGAAAATCTCCGGATGATGAAGGATGGGTCGATGTGGAAGACCTTGACCGATGGAAAGAAAAATGCGCCGGAAATGATCCGACGCACAGTTTTTTTCAAGCGAATATATTCCAGATTCCCCTGATTGTCACGTAGAGGATGATCAGAGGGAGTATGTATGCAACGTAGAAACGAAGCTTCTTCGGGAACTTGAATCCCTCTCCCTTGTCCGCTTCATTTACGAAGTTCTTCCAACCCCATCCGTAACGGCTTGTACAGAAGAGTATCATCACCAGCGATCCGAGAGGAAGAAGAAGGTTGGAAACCATGAAGTCTTCAAGATCCATTATCGCACTCGAACCTCCAAGCGGATGGAAATCCGACCAGATGTTGAAGCCGAATATGCATGGAAGCGTGCCTACGAGGAATATGATGATGTTCAGCACTATCGCTTTCTTCCTTGGCATCTTCCTGATGTCGATCCAGTATGAAACGATGTTTTCAAATACCGTTATAAGCGTTGTGATCGCAGCAAAGCTCATAGCAAGGAAGAAAAGGCTTCCCCAGAACGAACCGCCAGCCATCTTCGAAAATACGTTCGGAAGGGTTATGAAAAGCAGCGAGGGGCCGCTGTCCGCCTCTATTCCGAATGCAGAGCAAGCCGGGAAGATGATGAATCCGGAAAGAAGTGCAACCGTCGTATCGAGAACTATTATCCTTCCAGTCTCTCCTGTGAGCGACCTCGATTCGTTGAAGTACGATCCCATTATAGCCATTGCCCCGATTCCCAGGGAGAGGGTGAAGAATGCCTGTCCCATGGCGGCAAAGATCGCCTCGGACGAATTGTTCGTGAGGTTCTCCAGGTTTGGTTTGATGTAGAACATCAATCCTTCATGTGCCCCGTCGAGTGTCACCGAGTGCACTGCAAGTATGATCATCAGCAGAAATAGCATGAGCATCATCACTTTCGTCACTCTTTCGACACCTTTTGCGAGTCCGAAGAACGTTACACTTGCGGTGATGGCAAGTGCGATGGCCATCATTATTATCTGCAAACCCGGGCGTGAAAGCATCGTAGCGTAGAACTGGCTGACTTGTGCCGTCCCTGCACCGATGAAACTACCCGACATGTGCGTGCCGAAGTAATACAAAAGCCATCCCGTGATCGGGAGGTAATAGAAGAGCAGTAGGTAGTTGCCGATTATCGCAAACGGCCCGGCGATATGCCATTTCGATCCCTCCGGTTCCAAGCGTCTGTACGCTCCTACGATGTTGACCTTGCCACCTCGTCCGATCGCGAATTCCATCGTCATCACCGGAACTCCTATCAAAAGCAGGAACACAAGGTACATCAATACGAACGACGCACCTCCGTATTCTCCGGTTATGTATGGAAAACGCCAGACATTTCCGAGTCCGATTGCGCAACCTGCGCTAAGGAGTATGAAGCCGAGCCTGCTCGACAGTTTTTCCCTTTCCATATTTCCCACCTGTTTGTGATTTTTTAAGAACTCACTCATTATGGGCTTTAACGGGGGAAAAGGAAAAGGGGAGGGAAGGGGGAAATGAGGTGAACCCTCAAAGCTGGACCTGAAATAAGCTTAGGCTATCTTCTCTCTGAAAATCAATGGAGGAAGGTAGCCTAGTTTCATCTGTATCCTTTCATTGTTGTAGTACTCAATGTATTCCTCAA
>CALXOH010000035.1 GCA_944389975.1 uncultured Spirochaetaceae bacterium | reverse complement strand
GGTATGCAAGACGATCGACAAGACTTCAAGAAAGGGGAACAGGTATGTCTGCAGAAAGTGTGGCAACACTATGCACGCAGACGTAAATGCCGCCATCAACATCCGCGACAATTACATCACCCGGGTCATGCAATCCGGGCAGGCTGCAGTCAATCAGCCGTATGGATGGGGTGCCACAGGTAAACCGGAGACGGAGCCTATGGGCAAAACGCTCACGTCCAAGCCTTCAGGCTTGTCCTGAAGGTCGTTGACCGTGTACTTGACACCCTTCTCATCGAGCATCTGAAGTATTTCAGTCTTCTTCATGTTCCCCCGAACTCGATGAACATCGAGTTTCAATTTCCATTAGAATAAGGCATCTGATACGGGAATGTGAATGGAAGATGGTGTTTCCCCTGCTGCTTGGAAAGAGGTGAATAAAACAAATCCGATTACCTTGAATGTGCCAAATCGGGCTATAGTATTAGAAAGAAGGTACATATGAAGCTTGACGACGAAATCAGAAGGGAATTTGACAGGGCCACTGATGAATTCAGATTGGTGTTTTACAACGGTATCAGGAAAATAGCTGAAAGCGATGAAGAAGAGCAAAAGATCGTGAACAACTATGCAACATCGATGCTGAGGAATTTCAATCTCGGGGATGAACTTGCATCAGGCGGGGACAAGGATATCGATCACTATACTCCCGCAATACTTTACAAGTACTATTTCGAAGGTCCTCTAATCCCGTATTCCGTCAGAGTTTCTGATTCAAACAGCGATGAAACATTCATGGCAGGGCCGGAAGGGGATGTTGTTCAGCTCTCCGTCGTGTTGAATAATTCCCTTCCCCGTCTGATGAGGCTTGCAGCTCTATACGACTCGTGCTTCTCGATGCTTTACAAGATGAAGAGTTATGCGGATTTCAAGGTCAGCCTTGAAATCTCCGATACGTTCATGGAAAAAGTGAATGCATTATGTAGTCCGAATCTTGATCACTATTCGATATCATATGACGGCAAGACGTTGAGTGCGGGGGAAGTCGGATTGAAGAGGGCTGAAGCGCTGTATATCCAGAAGAATTATCCTTTGTATCTGAGGAAGAAGGATATAAAGACCGAAGAAGGGCTTGAAAAAGGGATTGAAACATTCATTGAGTTCTTGCAGGGGCATCAATTAAATGACGAGGATAGGATAATAACCTTGTTGAGGATGGATGAACCCTATGGATGGTCAGGGAAGGTTACAAAGAAGATAATCCAGGAGGCCGAGCATCGGGGGCTGATTGAAATTCCTGTAAAGGGTATCATCAACTTGAAATGAGAGATATTCGCCTTATTGCATCGGATATAGACGGCACGCTTCTTCCGGAGGGCACGAGCATACTGGAAGACGGGATCATTGACGAGATATTCCGCTTGAGGAAAAAGGGTATACTCTTTGTCCCCACAAGCGGAAGGCAGCTTAGGACGTTGAGAAACCTCTTTTCTCCATGCGAAAGTCTCTTGCCTTTTGTCGCAGACAACGGATCTTTGGTCTACGGGGATGGAAAGCACGAACTGTTGGCATACACGGAGATGGAGCGCTCCCGGGCTTTGGATCTTGCAGAGGAGATAGTTTCGTATGAAGGGGTTGAAGTATTGGTATCCGGTGACAACATGAGTTACATGATGCCCAGAAAGGATACGATCCTCCGTCTTGTCCGGGACCAGGTTGGAAACAACGTGACGTTGATAAATTCCTTCGATGAAATTACCGAGCCGATAGTGAAAGTATCTGCATTCGATGAGCGCGGGGTCGTGGAGTTGGAAGGGAAGATGAAGAGTAGGTGGGAGAAGTATTTTTCAGTTGCGGTAGCAGGCCGTTTCTGGCTTGATTTCAATCTCGCCGACAAGGGCACGGGCCTGACGAAGCTGTGCTCTCTTTTTGGCGTTCCGCTTTCTTCCGTTATGGCGTTCGGAGACAATTACAACGACATGCCGATGCTTTCGATAGTAGGTCATCCGTATCTGATGGAAAAATCGAACGTAAGGGATGTGCCTTCGTCCTTTATGCGTACCGATTCTGTGAGGAAGGTATTGGCAACACTATAGATTATGAGGAATTTGATAATAGGCGACACGCACGGAAGCTATGAAAGGCTTATGGAAGTCTTGAGTAAGGCTTCGTTTGATCCGGAAAGTGATAATTTGTACTCCACTGGGGATCTTGCAGACAGGGGGGAAGGGTGCGTTAACGTAATACGCTATCTATTTTCCCTTCCCAATTTCTTTCCTGTCTTGGGTAATCATGACCTATGGCTTTTGGATTACCTTGTATACGGGGATATCGAGGACATTTGGTACGACTACAACGGAGGGCATGTCACCGTCCGTGATTTCGATATGAAGAATGTCTCGAAAAGTGAAAGGGAAAAGATCGCAGAGCGCATCTCCTCAACCCCTTTGCTCCGTTTTTCTTCAAAGTGGATCATAGCCCATGCTGGCATACCTTTCTCAGAAAGTATGGATTTCCTGGAGGATTTTTCAAACAAAACTCCCGAAAAGCAGCGTGACAGCTTCCATCGCGATTACTTCGTCTGGGACCGCGAATACGTAGACCAGGCATCGGAGTATGAGAGGGCGAAGGAGGAAGGGCTTGATGATGATTATTTCGCGCTTCCTCCCGATACTGAGGGCAGGATACTATTTGTCGGGCATACCCCGTTTATAAAACTCTTCTCATCAGAGGCCTACCATGTGATAGATCTCGATACCGGTGGTTTTCATCCTACGGGGTGCATGACAGTGATGGATATGGATACGCTGGAGTACTGGCAATCGGGGAAAGATGGAAAGATGACTTTATCGTTTGAGAGGTGATGTGTGTTTGATTTGATCGATATTTCAGAAGAGACAGTGAAGTGCATGGAGGACGGTTTCTACATCCATGATGGGAAAAAGATCCCGCTCGACATTCCAAAGTGCAGGGAAGTGAAGGTATACGATCCCGAGTGGAATGAGAAAAGCGTCAGGATGGAAAGATCCTACGATACTGTGTTTTCCGTCACGTCAGATGACACTACAAGTGCCATTTTGAAGGAGAAGGAGAGCGAGAGGACTGCGTTATTGAACTTTGCTTCCGCGATGCATCCGGGAGGGGGCTTTCTTACAGGTGCACGCGCACAGGAGGAAGCGATCTCAAGAGTGAGCACCCTCTACTATTCGATAGCTTCGAAGAAAGGGTATGTGATGTATCAGGAGAATAGGAAGAGGGGAGGGCGGTTCTACCTTGAATACATGCTTTTCTCTCCTCATGTCGAATTTTTCAGAACTTCAGATTTTTCATTCCTCCCCAAACCCGTAGTCACGTCAGTACTTACCGTCCCCGCTCCGAACAGGAACAGGTTCTCTCTATCTGAGACGGAACTGGATGAAGTGCTTTCAAAGAGGATTGAGAGGATGCTTTCGATGGCTTTGGACAACGGAAAGAAGAATTTGATCCTCGGGGCCTGGGGATGCGGTGTTTTCGGAAACGACCCTTATCAGATTGCAAGTGCGTTCAAGAAGGCACTTACGACGACGTTTGATCGTGCATTCTCCCGCGTGACGTTTGCAGTTCTTCCTTCCCGACGAGACAACAACTACGAAGTCTTCAAGGAAGTCTTTGGAGCTTAAGTCAATTCCCAAAAGCCGTTTTTCATGAAATATGACTTTAGTAAAACCATTTTTCATGAAATTTGATTGATAGAATCTTGCTTTGGTTGTAATACTCAAGTATGGCATACATCAATCGAGTATTCGACATTGCCCGGGATCTTTCGAGAAAATCTCAATTTCTATTTGGCCGAGGATGACAGGAAAGACCTCCTGGATCAATGAGGAACTTGAAGGGGTGCGGTATCGTTTCACTCTGATTATGCCCAAATGACTTCAGATGGAATCGAAATAATTCCCGGGAAGCGGTTTTGGGATGATTTATGGGATGACAAGATAGTGTGAGAAAAAATCATCCTGCCCCGAATGAGGCAGGATGCTCTTTCACCACCTTGTCGTGATACCCGCGCTGACCGGGGATACGAGTACATCCAGGTCGAATCCCTTTAGATCCGTATCCATCGAGATGTGCACTTCTCCGACGGTCTTGAAGAAGATTGCAACGTTTTCATTGCAGCTTATCTCTGCTCCGACAGAAAGTGCTCCCGACGGGCCGAAGGAGTAAGAGTGGCTGTCTGTCTCCATGTGTCCGCCGATCGAGATCGTGATAGGGAAGTTGATGTTGCCCCATCCGAATCCTGTTTTGATATCAAAGTACAAAGGAACTATCACGCGATAGGCATCCCCTTCGGGAAGATAGTTCACCCTCATCGATGCCCCAAGCCCGATGTATCTGTTGAATTCATATCCGATTGCAACATCGCCTGTGAATGCAGGCTTGTAATCATAGAGGCCGCTGCTCTCAGTAATTGAGTTTGCAGTCACATCCATGGCATAGGATTTTACGGGCATCATAAGCCCTACAGAAGACGAGAAGTATGCCTTGTCGGCAAAAATCCCTGCAGGAATGGTTAACAGTACCAGAAGTATTATTAAAGCTCTTTTCATTCTTTTTCTCCGCTTGGGTTTTGATTATAGCATTTAATTTTAGATAGTGATATGTATTTAGTGTTAAGAAAGAAAATGCGTGCAGGGATAAGCTGCACGCAAGAATATTGATATATTTCAATTATGTATCATTTGCGATGAATGAAAGATAACAAGCTGTAGAAGAATTATATTTTACAAACCCTGTTACTTTAGGTGAGTTTATATTCCATCCTCCTCTTGTAAGATCCACTGTCATTTCCGAAGCATTACTCAATGTTAATGTACCGGCACCGCCTCCATCCATATTGTTTTCTTGTTCTTCAAACCCCCAGGTTACACTTAAGTTATTATCATGGAATTCCGTTTTGCATGAAAAATCTAATTTGACATTAAATACAGTACTAGAAAATGGATTTGCATTCGCTGTAGATATTGTTTTATTTGTGACTAACTGATACGCTTCATCACCTTGGACATTCTCTTTTAAGTACAAATCTACGTCATGTATATGAACAGTATGGGTATTTGTGATATCGGCTGTTGCTACTGTTATTACAATATCCCCTCCCGAAGTATTGTCTACGCTTTCTGCGGTAACAGTTTCTCCGGATGTTGCAGAGAGTGTGAGGTTTGAAGTGTTCGCAGGAAGTGACCATGTGATTACCCTTGCCTCTTCACTGATGGTCTTATCGTCATTTCTCTTTGCCACTGCAGAGAGTGAGACTTCATCAAATCCCTTTTCTACAGTAACTCCTGTCTTTGCCATGAACATGAAATCCCTACCGGTTGTATTCGTAATCTCGATGTACTCGGCTGGAATGTATGTGTCTACCGTGATCTCATCGTATACGCCCGTTGCATCGGCTGTAACACGGATTGTGACTTCGCCGTCATTTATTGCTGTTACAAGTCCGCCTTCAGATAGTTCAAGCACGCCGTTGTTTTCAGATTCCACAGACCAAGTGACAGTCGGAGTGTATCCCAATTCCTCAACAGAGGGGGTGAACTCAACGCCAAGCTGCAATGGAGTGCCGAGTGTAACGCGATTGTTTCCAGTTGGATTCGTGATTGTTATATTATCCAGAACAGTGCTGACTACATAGAACTTTCCAGTAGTACTGTACTGTTTTCCATCTACTGTGACGCGAAGCATCAGAGAGTTTTCATTCTCACTTGAGTCAATCTTCACATTCTCATCATCGACGCTGATGGTGACGCTCTGTACATCGGACGAGAATTCCGTACTGCTCTTTATCACGACGCCATTGAGAAGCCATTCGTATAGTGTTGCCCCTTCTATGGAAGATGCAAGGGATACGGAGAGACTGTATTTGTCGTTTCCGGCCTCTGCCCCATCGACCAGGTAGTTATGGTTGAAGTTGATTGCAGGAAGATTTTCCGTTGTGATGTCAGATGGAGGTACAATAGAGATGGTAGTTCCTTCAGTTGTCTCTGATAGCGTTGAACTTGCTTCTGAGTTGTACTTTCCATTTTCTTCCGTACTTACTGCCTTTATCGAGTAGGTGTGGGTCTTTCCTGCATAGATATCGGTGTCGAGGTATTCTGTCGTCTCTCCGCTTTCGATTGCAATTGTCTTATTACCTTCCTCAAGGCCATCAACCGTTCTTGTTATCTCATACCCGGTAGCACTTTCAACAGCATCCCAGTATATCCTGATTCCTTCATTCCCTTTCCTGAGTTCGAAATCTCCGGGAGTACTCAGCTTTACATAAGTACTCTTCGATGCCTGCTTTTTGGCGTTGTCTGTTGCAGTCACCGTAATCGTATAATCTCCGGCTCTGTTGAATGTTACGGTCTTTGCCTCTTCGTCGATCGTCACTCCCTCAGGCTTGTCGACAGAGATCGTGTACCGCTTGTCTGTTGCCGTATCCGGGGTGATCGTTGCAACTACATCGATCGTATCACCCATGGTGTAGTATTCGTTTATCGTGCTTGTGAGTTCGATATTTTCGATCTTTACTTTCGTCCTGATGCCATCAAGTGCCCTCAATTTCTGGGAGTATCCTGTCGCATTCCTGTTCTGGAATGTGACGTAGTATGTTTCAGTGGGAGAAAGAGGACTTTCTTCAGTTCCGAAGGTGCATCGTCCTGACTTCAGATCCGTTTCATTGGAGTATTCGAAAGACTCTTTGCCCATTAGCTGGTCATCGCTTTCCCTGTATAGGGAGACGGTAAGGCTCGCATTGAATGTGCCGTTTGAAAGTTTCGGATAGTTCCATGTGATATCTATCTTTCTTTCCGGATCCTCTGCATTTATCTGGGAAGTCACTGTCGACTTTATTACGTTCTTCAGGTACTGGATTATGCTTTCATCCGTTATCTTGAAGTTGTCGGTCTCGTTTGAATCCGGTCTGGAAGTAAGGTTGGAAATTACCTGAACGACAGTGTAGAAAGTCCTTGCGATCACTTGATCCTTTCCATCAACCTTCGTGTAGATGTCGAAATAGATCGTGGTGCCTGTTGAGGGAGCAAGGCCTTCTGCCACATATGTAAGCTTCTTGTTGGCAAGGTCATCCTCATCTGCCCATATCAAATTGCCATATGCTTCCCCGGTTTCGTTATTCTTTGCCTGGAAGCCAAGGCTTTCGCCTTTTACAGCCTCGTCAAACGGCCCCTGCCCGTTGGTGCGGCCGTCCCATGTGATCTCGACTTCCATTCGGCCCGTGCCTTCTGTAAGGTACTCGAGTGGAACTGTGATGCTGTTTGATCCACTTGCTGTGATGTTTGCCTCCACGCTTCCCGTGGCTACAGTCACTTCATCACTATCCTTTGCTTCCACCTTTACCGTGTAAGCTCCTACAAGGACGTTGTCGAATGTGATCGGAACATCTTTTGCAAAAGTGTTCGTGTAATCTTCACTCTCTCCATCAAGCGTGACTGTGTATGTTGAAATATCGGGTGCTGTAGGGAGTATGGTACGCGTTTTCACGCCATCTCCCGTCTTGATCTCCACGCTTGTCCTTTCACCAATGTTTACCGGCTCATCTGCACATGATGCAAGAAGAGCAAGGATTACCAAAGAAAGGATTGTCAAAGTCTTTTTCATTTTCCTAACCCCTAACACACGAATGTGATCGTTTTCGAATAAATGTTTCCGTCTTTTTCCAGGACGAGCATGAGTGCCTCTTCCCTGTCATTCAAGTTCAATGCTTCCTCGTCCCAGAATATTTCTATTTTCCCACCTCTTCCCAGCATTGTTCCGTTGAGATACCAGGTTGGAATGTATGTATCGTCGGGAAGAGTAGTTGAGAAGGAGATGCTCCCTCCGTACTCAAGCGTGATGTCATCTTCGCTGATCGTGATATCCACACCATCGGGAAGTGGTTTTACACTAATTTCGATATCATTTCTTCCTTCAGCGACGTTTATCTTCTCTTCCTGTCCTTCATAGCTTCCGAATAGGGGAGAGACTGTGATCTCATCCCCTTCATCTGCCCTGAATTCTATATTCGTCTCTTCCGTTCTTGTCTCTTCATCCCCATTTCTGAATACATAGGCGGTGGCTGTGGGGAGTGCTTCCCAATGTGCCTGGGCAATTCCTGAAACCGTGTATGCCTCAAAGCCTGCTATCCTGAAGTCTTCCGGATCAAGTGTGTATGAATTCTCCCCGCCTTGCGTGTATTCTTCAGTCTCCAGAAGTGCAAGAACCTTGCCGTTTCCATCTAAAAAGATGAACGACACGGAATCCCCTTTGCTTTTTGAAAGGATGAAGGTGGACGCCATTTCCCTTTCTTCCCCATCGATTATGACGCTTCCTGCAGTCACTTCATCGGGGAAAGTGAAGGTGAAGATTGTTTCCACTTTCTCTTCAGGAGGAGAGGATGGCTCTACTGAACATGAGATGAAAAATAGAGTGACCATGCAAAAGAGTAAGAGAATCTTCTTCATATCCCACCTCAAAGCAAGGAAAGCATGATGCCAAAGCCCCTATATCCATCATAGTTCGGATATACTGGAATCTGATAGAAGATTCCGATTGCCATGTCGTAGTAGTCGTTGATGATGAACTCCGTCATCAGCTTCGGACGGAGCATCACCCCGTTTTCTGCGAGGAATATCACACCCGGAGTGCCCGGGAGGGATGCAAACTGCATGAAATATCCCACGTCGAGAGCTATGTATGTCCTTGTCCTCCATACTTCCAGGAGTTTCCAAGCGAACATCACACCCGACTCGATCATGAAATCCAAGGATTGCACTCCGCCGTTGCTTCCATGCGGCGTGAGGTAGTAGTCGCCGAGTGCGTAGAGTTCGAACTTGAAGGATCTTGTCCTAAGACCGATGTTGAAGCCCGCTCCGACTCCGATGGTGCTCGTGTTGTACGTTACGGGCATCCTGAGATAGAAGTCATAGCTTATGCCGAAATCATCTATTTCCCGCTGCCACCAGCTTTTCTCCTCTTCCTGAGGTGTTATTCCCTCAGCTTTCAGCCTTTCAAGGAGAATACTCATCATCTCGTCAGATAATTCAAGATCCGGAGTTTCCTCCTCCGAGAATACGGGAAGAAGTGCAAATAGCGAAACAAGAATGATCAGGAGTACTTTTCTCATACGCCTTCCTCCTCATCGCTTTCCGCACCGGAATGGATCTTCCCCGGCTTTCCGTAGTAGGAGAGTTCATAGTTCTGCGTCCTGTCTCCGGGATTCGTGACAAGCGTGAGGGATTTCGGACCTGTGTTCTTGTCAGCTTCCCAGTCAAAGAGGAATGATGTGCTTCCATGGTGGATTATCAGGTTCTGTATTCCGCTTTGAAGGATCTCGTCAGGGTAGAAGAGGGTGATTCCAATGTTCCCGTTTGCCCTTTCGAAATCGAAAAAAGAGAGGCTGTAGGTGTAGGTTCCTTCCATTACGACTTCCATCTCCTCTTCCACGACTTCAGAGTATATGAATGTACCATCCGAATCGAACGAGAAGGTTGCACTGTAGAAACTGCTTGTGCCGCTTTCCCGAAGCACGTATGTTCCGATTATCGGATTTGGAATCGTCGAAAGGTCGCAGGAGAAGAGTAGGAAGACTACAAGGATCATTACTGCCGGTTTCTTCATCACCTTACCTCCTGCGTGGGATTCACCTCTTCAGGCGCATGTCCGTTCTGCTGAGTGACCGTGTATGTCCCAACGAACTTCTGGCTTGCGACCGAGATGTTCGTAAAACCTATCGTTGCCGGATACATTCCGCCGATCGTGATTCCTCCCGTACAGCTTCCCGATCCGGACATGCTCACGTTCATATTGTAGCTTCCATTGATGTACATGTACGGTTTTTCTCCGAAATTCGTGTATGTGAACGAGACGCTGCCTGAGGCCGGAGGGGAGTACGTTGCACTGTATGTCATCCTTCCGGATGAATTCCCATTTTCCTCCGCATTTCCCAAACTTCCCATTCCTGCTTGCGATATTAAGCCGGTGATTTCGCTTTTCTCCCATTTCTCTGAAAGTTCCGGTCCCAAAAGTTCCGTTCCGATCGATTCCCATGGCTTGAGGCAGAAAACCTGCATGTGCTTTATTATCTCATCTCCCGTGATCGCTCCGTATCCTGAGTCCACGTCGCTCCATTCCCCGGTTCTCCCAAGGCTGTCCCTGCCTCTGAGCGCATAGTAATATCTTTCGCCAACAGCCGGCGTATATTCACTTGGAAGCACTATCCTGCTTGTTCCTGTCGCAGCGTCGATCTCAGGTGTTGCGCTGATGGTGAAATCCGCATCCGAAGAGGAATTCGTAGTGCTTTCAATCCAGATTTTGATTTCGTACCCGATTGCATTCTCATCCCTATCCATCTGGAGCATTACCGGGAAAATGCCGTCAGTGGCATTCATTCCGGATGCATACGTATTGTCGCTTGCACTGTACCCACGCGCTTTCACTGGGCGTGATACTGCAAGGTCTCCAAAGAGGGATGCATATCCGGCACTTTCAAGGTTGTTGTAATTCACCCTGATGTCGAAGTATTCATTTCCCCCTTCCTCGTATCGTATTTCAAACGAGTACTCCGCGCTTCCATCAAGTTGTTTCGTGATGATCGGAGTTGACGGGAACTGTCCGTTTTTCGCGCTCTTGCCGTAAACGGAGTAGGTCAATGTCTTTGATCCATCGTCTCCAAGAGGGGAAAGGAACGTGAATACGAAGCCGTCGTTGGAATCGTTTATTCGTGCTTCCCTTATCACTGTAGGAGGAGACAAGAGAAAGCCTTCAACCGATGCAGGCATTCCGTTTACAACCTGTTCCGTGCCATCTTCGTTTGTTATCGTTCCGATTGCCATTACGGTGTATGTGTAGCTCACTCCCGGGGTGAGTGAACCTGAGTCCGTGTACGACATTCTCCCTGCTGTCTCCACAGGCTGCGGATCCCCTTCTGCCGTGGAGTAGATCTTCACTTCGCTCTCGTTTCCAGCCCGTCTGTATATCTCCCAGTCGTAAGAACCTTCACGGGGGTACATCGCATCCCAGCTTATAGTGATTTCACTCGTGCTCTCACCTTTGTTGCTTGAAATGTTTCCAGGGCTTTCCGGTGCACCCTCTACGAACGTATAACCCTGTCTTACTACGCTTGATTCACTCTCAAGCCCTCCGTTGGTGATCGATGTGACGTGGAAATAGAGCGTTTTCCCTTGATAGATCTCATCCGGGGAGAAGAACGCACTTTCCGCAGTGTTCGGGAATGCGGATGTACTGATCGCTTCCCACGTGCCGTCGTATCCTGTGTCGCTCCAGTATACTTTGTAGCCGACAACGGAGTTTGCTTTCGTCCAGCTTATCGTGATTCCGGATGAACTCTCGCCCTGGCTTGCCTCTACGCTCAAGGGGGGCGTGAGAACCCAGCCGCGTGCGACATCCGAGTAGCTTCCGATCACGTCGCGGTACTCGAATGAGCGTGCCCTGACTTTATAGGCATAGGCTTGCCCTGACACTACGTTCGTATCCACATAACTCGTGCTTCCGATGGCAGTATCCGTAAGACGGATCCACGTATCCTTGTCTGCCGGATTTTCACCCGTCTCATAGCTTGTCTTGAATATCTCGTAGTAGTCTGCACCTTTAACTCTGTTCCAGGAGATCCTGACTTCATCGGAAAACCTTGATTTTGTTGCACTTATCTCTTCCGGTTTTGCTCCTGTGAAGAGTGTCGATGCTCCTACGCTTGCACTTCCTTCCCCGTAGTCCTGGAATTCCCCTCCCCATACATCCCAGTTGCAAGAGGAAAGAGAGAAGAGGAAGAGTAGTGAAATGATTAATGTTGTTGCTTTTCTAATCATCATCTTCCTCCTCAGAACGGCCTCGAGATAAGGGTGCTGTCATTTACGGTATGAGTTTCAGAATCGATATTTACTGTATATATCAAAGATGTGTTTACGGAGTTGACGCTTAATTTCTCTGGATATGTTATTGTTGCTGTCTTGTATTTTCCTGTATCCCCCGTACTGGTTTCAATATTGTCAAAAGAAGCAGAGAAACTACCATTTTGAAGATTGTTCAAAGGATTGTCGTCTGCAGCAAATCCGGTTGTTCCTGTATGTATAGTCCCTGTTACTGTCATTATTCCGTTGTTGTAATTGTTAAATGTTGATGTACCGGTTCTATCTGTTGCAGTCCAGTTCTCTCCAGGTTTTTCTATCGATACGATCGGATCCTCTTCTGATGGGTAGTAATACATCGTTGGAGTATTTGAAATGTCATAATAGAACCAGTCTCCACCAAACGCATTGTCGGCATTATGTAACATGACATGCAATATTTCATTTGTCATGGAAATGATTTCGTCAGGTCTAGGTTGCCTGTATACGGTTGAACGTGCAGTTGCACTGTTCGATATCTCTCCTTCGTTGAATGCATTCATCGAGTAGCTGGATATCGCCGTAGTAGTTCTCATCGTTCCGCTCTGGTCCAGGTAAGTATAGCGCCTTAGGCTCGGGTCATACTCAAGGTATCCTGCTGTTCTAGGAGTACCTCTAGCTACGATTTCCATACTTTCCGGGTTGTAAGCCATGTCTTTGACTACATCTATGATTACTGCTTCATCATCGATGTTTGTTGTAGCATCAATGTTATTGATGTTTGCCAGAACGCTATAGCTTGTAGCACCATCAACCCTCTCCCATGAGACTTCAACGTACGGGGCGAGGTATCCTTCATCATCCATTACGGTACGCACTGCGGGAGCTCCCATCTCAGAGAGCATGTAACCCAGGTTGCCTTCCTCTGTCTCACCGAAGAAGTTGACCTTGTCTTCAAAGCTGTTCTGGTACACCGACTCAAGTTTCGTCTCGTTATTCTCTACTTTCAATGCCCTTACGGTGTAATATGCTTTCCCGTCGGATGAAGCATCATCAAAGAAGTCATTCATCGTCCTTGTGAAAGTGCGTACGTTGATTTCATTTCCCTCTTCGTCAAGTTCGTACCTCTTGACCTGGTAATGCGTAGCTTCATTGATCGTATTCGACTCTTCCCATGTAAGGTGCACGTAACCGGAAAATTCACCTTTGGATACAGTGACGTTATTTGGCGGGGAGAATAGTTTCCCTTCGTCAGCAGAGCCGTATTCGGATTCAGTTCCATCTTCCATTACCGGAAATACCTCATATGTATATGTCTTTGATAGCGCTTCATCTGTACTGAGCGTGCTAACGCTCTCGTCCGAGTATGTAAGCATTCCATCCTCGTTGATCGTATCAGCACTCACGTTCCCGGGCCTTCTTTCCCCGTTTCTATAGATGTAGTAACGCACAGCACCGTCTGCAGGGTGCCATGAGAGGTTGATTGAGATTGCATCCTCCTCATCGCTTGCCGCGAGTTTCATCGCACCCGGTCCGAAGACAGATCCGTACTCGCTTTCACTCCAGTCTGTATATCTGTCTTGCTGATCTTTATTTCCGCTTCTGATCTGGAATTCGATACGCTCTCCATCAGTTTCATCCCCCTTTGCTTCAAGGAATGCTTTCCCTTCTTCTACAGCATCATCAGCAATGAAATTCCATCTGTCTTGGCCTTCAGCTTTATAACGTATCTGATGGAAGACTTCATCGTCAGACATTGCTTCGAATGTGATTTCTATCCCTTCTGTGCTTGTGCCGTCGCTTGCATCAAGGCTGTCTGGAGCTCGGAGTATGTCGCCGTATGCAGGGAAAGGGTAAATCAGTTCGTTTCTCACGTCGCCTTGGGTTGCTACCATCGAAAGTCTGTATTCATGCTTGCCGTTCGAAGGAATCTCGACCGATCTGAACGTTCCATAGGCATCTACATCCAGCACGCCTTCATATTCCACTTCGTCGATGTACACCTTGTACTCTTCACCGGATGTTGATATGTCTTCAAGTTCCCATGAAAGAAGCACTGCCTCGATACGGTTTGTTGAAGCCTTGAACGAGCCGTCCTTTATGAAAGCTATCGACTCGCTCCTTCCAAGATCGATCACTACATCTGACTGGAATCCGATGCGTCTGACTTCCTCGCCGTCCTTATATAACACGAGGTTGTAGCTGAACGTCCTGTAGCACGTATTGCTTTCATCTATGCTTTCGCTCTTGTCAAACGAATAAATGCCATCTTCCCCTCCAGAGAGAACCACTTCGCTTATGACCGATGATGTCTTGTTGTCATCCTCATTCCATTCCCTCGTCTCAAGGGCGAATGCTATCCCTTCCTCCAGCACTTTCGGGTATGAGAATGTAAAGTGAAGGTCCTTCCTCATTGGAATGCCTTCCGTGTTGCTCATCTCTTTTGTTACAGTTATCGTAAGGTTTTCCGGGATCCAGATCCTGTGTCCAGGGTCGCTGAACGCACTTGAGCTTTCGTTGGCTTGCCAGATCGATACGTCCGGATTTTCTTCTGTAGTGAAGCCGTTGATGACGCGATAGTAGTACTCCGTGTTCTCTTCTGCGGTGTTGTCCATATAGATATATGCACCCGATTCATTTGTCGTTAGTTCTTCTGCTTTCACTTCAGCTATCGTCTGGAATGAGGAAGCGTTCTCTCCTCTCTGGATTCTGAATACGTTCAATAGGTTCGAGCCTTCCGGTATCCTCGGGGCTGTGAATGCCACTTCGATTTTGTCAATCCTGTCAGTCGATGCCGAGATTGAGGAAATAGGCTCCGGAACGAGGTTTTCATCCGTAAAGAGCGGGAACACTTCGCTTTGCCGCGTTGCAACAGTCCTTTCTCCATCGATGACGTTCATGTTAAGTCTGAAGTCATAAGAGGTATTTGGAGTCAGATCGTAGCTTGAAGCCATCATCCGGTAGGAAAAACTGCCGTCATACCCGGGCAGATCGCTTGTCTTCCATTCGTTTTCCCCTGATTTCCTGTAATCGATGGAGAATTCAGTCTGATATAGCGTACTCCCATCAAGAACGCTTTCAATTCCCTCTATTGCCCAGTAGAGTACTACGGAGCTCGAATTCGCCATTCCGGAAATGATTATGTCTCCCGCGATCGATCCTTCGACGTACACGCTGGGGCGGGAGTAGAGCATGCTCTTGCTGCTGTCACTTGCACTTGTCCCGATATTCCTCATCGCAACTACCGAAAAGACATACGAAATGCCATGCGTCTCATCAAGTGTATAGCTCGTGCCTTGGACTACATCCAGCAGTTTGAATCCCCGCTCTTCGAGCGTTGAGTAGTTCGTATTTCCGCTTGAGTTTCCGCTTGTTGCGCCGTAATCGGTGCTTCGGATGCCCCATACCTGGTAGGAAGTGGCGTTCTCCACGGCAGTCCAGGTGAGTGTTATCGAGTCATCATAGCCGTTTGTAGCGACTACTTCACTTGGTGCGTTCGGTACCAGATAAGGTTCAAGTTGATCTGTCGGTTCCAAAGGAGGAGCCGTAGGGCAGGACGTGAGAAGTGCCATCGAGAGCACTAGGAAAGGTATCAGTTTCTTTATCATATATATTCAAAAGGTAACGGCCAAAAGCCATTGCAAGTCGTAGTTTCTATACAAAATCCACTTAAAGTGTATAGTATCTTGCCCTCAGTATGCAATATATGGTTTTTGTCAAGAAAAAGTTTAGGGAAATCAATAGTTAAAATGTATATGAACATGGGCTATCATAAGGTGGAAGAAGATGAGAAGGATGCATGCTTGACCAGAACGGATTGGTAAGGCTTTCAAAGAGAGTGAGCTATGCACTGCGACATGATCCGGAGTCTTTCGGACTGGAGCTTTCGTCGGATGGTTCGGTTGACGTGGATGTATTGATCGACGCCATCAACAGGGTGAAGGGATCGAAATACACGCGAAAGGATATGGATGACGTGATGGCGATGCCCGGGAAAAAGCGTTTTGCGCTCGAGAACGGGAGGATCAGGGCATACTACGGGCATACGGTGAAGACCGAGATCGTAAGGCCATTGATCGAGCCACCTGAGTTTCTGTACCACGCTACAAGCCACAAGGCACTGGGGAGGATACTGCAGGAAGGATTGAAGCCGATGAACAGGCAGCACGTACACCTTTCCTCGACCAAGGAAACTGCGATCATTGCAGGCTCAAGACGGGATGATGATCCACCGCTGTTGATGGTTCGTGCGCACGATGCATGGCTGAGTGGAGTCAGGTTCTACAAAGGGAATGAAGACATAGTGATGGCTGATCCGATTCCGCCCGCCTTCATAGTTCTGAAATCATGAGAAGGGGGAAAGCAGCCATTTCCAAAGGGGAACGATCTTTATTTCCTGTCCTCCGATGTCCTCCACCCCTTTTTCTACAAGATTACAAACCAATTGGTAGGGCATTGTCGTCTTTCCCGCTCTTCGGAGGCCGGCAAGAATGAGGTTCGTGTTCTCGTCAAAGCCCGGATTACGGGAAACTATATCTCTGTCTTTGATTATTTCGTGTTGTTCGAAAATTATTCTCTTCAGGATGTTGTGGTCCTTAGATAGCTTGCCTCTAATTTTGGAGTACATATCATTTTGTTTAATATAAGAGCATAAAATTCCGGATTTTGTATTTCTATGACATGCAAAATGGTAAAGGAAGGGGCATCGTCCCGTTGCGAGTACCCCTTCCAAACGGGATGGTCAGAATCTATATCCCATCTTCACGCCTATCGCAGCGCGATCAAGCCGTGTAGATATCTCCGCATAAAGCTCCTGCCATGACACGCCGATCTTCAATGCCTCATACTCAAGCATTCCAATAAGTGATATATCGTCGTTCACATCGTATGTGAATCTGAACTTCGGAACTGCAAAGAAGTTGAAATGGTAATCGGTCATCGCCTGCCATACAAGCTGGTTTACTATGTCGCTGATCTCAACCTCGATATGGTACGGCCCGCTGTCCCAAAGCGCTGTGAGTGCCACATCCGGTGCGATGAAATACACGTTCTTATCCCTGTGGAACTTGAAATCCGATACGATCTCTGTCGGCACGAGGTAGAAGAATGCCTGGAACGATGGTGCATCCCGCAAGTCAAGGGTGAATGCCAAGGTATCGAAAGGCCTGTACATGAGGCCGATGTTCACGCCGACTCCAAGACTGAAATCCAAAGTGTTGTTCACGAATAGATCAAGCAGGGAATCGTTCATCCTTGCGCTCATGAATTCGCTGTTCGAGAAAGAAGTTTCAAACCTCAGCTGCGGCTGTACCGAGAAGCCGAGCATAACCTTCTCGTTTCCAAGGTAGAGCGCGTAACCTACGTTTGTACGTACATCCATCGACATCCTGTTGGAGAAAGAGGAGAGTAGGGAATCTGATTTGTTGTAGTTGAAATTGATCTGCCAGTCCCATCCGAATCCGTTCTTTATCTCCCCGCCGAAAAGCTGGAGCCCGATATCCATCCTTCCTCCGAGAAGTTGGAATGGATCATTCGGATAGATGTTGTTCGCATCAAGGCTGTTTACAACTGCCCATGCCCTACGCGCATCCCCGTATTCTGAAGATCTGAACTCTCCGTTGAAGTACATCCTCACTTCATCGAGGAATGTAGGGCTGTTTACATCATTGGGAAAGTTTGCAGAGAGGGCTGAGAAAACGTTCATCAATGCCTGATTGTTTTCCCAGAATTCCAAGCTTTGGCTGGAAAGGTAGTCGGCCAGGTAATCTGCGCTCTTTCCAAGGGTAGCTGAAGGATTTGAGAGGAAACGTAGCGTGTCGATGTCGCTGTCGAAGGATGCGTTGAAGCCGAACGTCGTCTTCTTTTCGATCTCCCTCAGCCTTGCGGGGGATTCGAAGTATCCGTCGTCAACCTTGTCATAGGTCGGAATGAATGCTGCGCTCAAATTCAGTGTTGCAAGTGCAATGAGAATAAATATTGCAAGTGACTTCTTCATACAGTGCCCTCCAGGTAGAAGGTGTATTGTCCATCATCTCCAGGAAGAAGTGGATCTGGATCCGGGTTCTTACGTAATGCATTATTTCCAAAGGTAACACCTAGACTTCCCAAATTACCACTGCCCGATGTAATTTCGTTGTAGAAACGCATGTAGCAGGTACCATTTCCTCTGTCAATAAATTCAAATTCAGTGGTTGTCGTTACTGTGATTGCTCCCATTATATTAGTCGTTGAATCCACATATGCAGTAACTTTATCTTTTTCTATCACTGAGTCCTTGATACTAAAACTTGTAGGATTCATAGATGAATTTGTCCAACTTGAATTCCACTTCGTATTATTCCATACATATGCTTTTACAAAGTCATCAACTTCATAAGAGCCATTCAGTACCGCTTCTACGTTGTCCTTTGGATAATCTGTCGTCCCCGGGTTCGTTTCATTCGAGATTGAAGTATCGATAAGTGGGGCAATCCTCAATCCTTCAGTTGTTGGATATTGTCTTACCCAGTCGTCTCCTGAATAGGTGCGCACATAATATTTGAAATCTGAACCTTCAGGTGCATCGGTTACATTTACAATGAAGTTTGTGTCTTGATAATTTCCACTCATGTCTGAGGTATCTACTTCACATGTCCATGAATATATGCCTGCAAACGAGGTTGTATCGATGTTCGTAACAACTTCGCTAACAACCCTTCCCGAAGAATCTTTTGCCCTCAGCTTGACGTTTTCGTAACGTGTCTTACTTTCCAGCCCGGAGATTACGAATGCGCCATCTTTATACTCGAGCATTTGTTCATCTCCGTTTCCGATCTGGTAAAAGAAGTCATATGTGGCTTGAGCTGACTCATCGAGTGTCGCAAATGCCCTGAAGTATTGCTGGGATGGTTCCTCTTTCGTGATTATGATAGGGGATGTGTAAGAGAGCGGAAGGGATGATGCGATGACCGTGTCGTCGCTTACAACAGCCCTGAGTACGAGGCTCATGGTCCTGAGGCTTTCAACCGAGTCATCCAGTGTCAGTGTCGTCTGATTGTTATAATCAACGCTGGTTACAACTTCTTGTTTTGTCTGATCGTACAACTCAAGTTTTTCCGTGCCTTCCGGTATCTCTCCGTTTATGCCAAAGCTTCCATCGGTATTGGCAGTCAACGTGAATGTTGCGGTTGTCGCAGTTCCCGTGGAGTTTTGGGAAACTGTTGTATCCGTATAGTAAGCAACTTCTATTGAGTAGGAATAGCTTGCGTTCTCTCCTGCCGTTGCGGTTCTTGCAAGTTCGAGCGTTCCATTTTCCCCGGCATCGTAGAAGTAATGCCATCCTTCATCGCTTTGGCTTGAAATGCCACTTTCGCTTGAGATCGTGCCTTTGTATGCATATCCGTTCTCTGCTTTGACTGAAAGTACGATCTCTCTGTTTTCGTACTTGAGCGATACCTCGGGCGTCTTGTCGGGGGCGGTTGTCGCCATAGCCATCGTATGCTTTCCACTCTCCGCATCCGTTACATCCACCCAGTCGTCCGTTGCGCTGTTTGTAGCTTCAAGGGCGAATGAGTATGCAGCTCCGGGTATGAGGTTTGTTATCGTAGTAGAGAATCCTGCCGCCGTGTATGAGTTGGCATCTACGGATACCGGGGCCGGAGGAGTGAGTTTCTCGTCTATTGATTTAGTTACTATCCTGTAACTCTCTGCATTTTCCACTATCGGGGTGATTACAGTAACGCTCGTATCCGATGCGTTCTGTACTACGATCGTCTTTTTTACGCTTCCGTCGATCGGCGAGCGTTCTAGTGCGCTGTCATCCACTGGCGAACACGAAACAAGTGTCGCCAGGATGGAAAAAACGCATGCGATTTTTGTCAGTTTTGCGTTCATGAACCCGAGAATAGCACATATTAGGGGAGTTATCGAACACTTTTTGGTAAATTTGTTCGATAAATTTCGAATTTGTTGGCTATTGTGCAATCAAATCTATTTGAATATCCTTATCTCAACCTGCTGGAGGATTGGATATGGAAGGCGGAAAAAAGATAAAGGTTGCTGTAATTGGGGCAACAGGAGCTGTGGGACAGGTATTCATGTGGATGCTCAGCGATCATCCGTGGTTCGAGCTTGCATACGCTACGGCATCAGCATCCCGCATAGGACTGAAATACGCATCTACCGTACATTGGGTCATGCCTTTCGAGATGCCTGGGAAGTTGAAGGAGATCGAGATGAAGGAATTCAACTACCAGAAGATGAAGGAGGCCGGGGTGAAGATCGTCTTTTCCGCCCTTCCTGCGGCGGTTGCATCTGAAGCAGAGCCCCAGCTGAGGGCAAATGGATTCTATGTGTTCTCAAACGCGGCTGCAATGCGCTACGACAAGGATGTACCGATCATGATCCCTGAAGCGAACAGCGAACAGCTTGAGTTGATCAAGCAGCAAGGCTATCCGGAGACTGGATTCATAATCACGAACGCAAACTGCGTGACGACCGGGCTTGCAGTAGCGATCGCACCTTTGAGGAAGTTCGGAATAAAGACCGTTACGATCAACAGCTACCAGTCGGTATCCGGAGCTGGGTATCCCGGGCTTTCTTCGTTCGATATAACTGACAACTGCATTCCCTTCATAAAGGGGGAAGAGGAGAAGATCGAGAAGGAGCTGAAGAAGATACTTTCGATCAATCCCGACGTTTATGCATACACTGTGCGCGTTCCCGTCATGTTCGGGCACCTCGAGACTGTCTGGCTCGAGTTCGAAAGCGACGTCGAACCCGATGATGTGATCAAGGCATGGGATGAATTCAAGCTTTCCGAGGACCTCCCTTCCGGAGCTGGAAAACCTGTAGTCTACTCAAGCGAGAACACATTCCCCCAGCCGAAGTATGCGTTCTGGGGAGACCCGAAGGGCATGGTCGTGTACACGGGCAGGCTAAAGAAGAAGAACAACAAGATCGGGTTCGTGCTTCTTGTAAACAACATCGTAAAGGGTGCAGCGGGCGGATCGATCGAGAATGCAGAGACGTTCGTACGCTCATTCGGCCTCGTCTGATACCTCCCATACGATCGTCATACAGTTTCTTACGAGTATCTTATGCCTCTTTCCGTTCTGGAAGAGGCAATATTCATGCTCTTTCGAGCACCCTTTGCATGGAAGGGAGAGGCTGTCGTGACGGTAGCATGAACGGGAGATGAATAAAGGGGGATTGAAATCTTTTCCGACTGGCGTAGGTTCGAACGGCCAGTTCTCCCCATGCGTTTTCTCTTCAAGCCAGAGGTATCCTCCGACAAGGTTTTCCCCGAGCATCCCGGAGAGAAGTGCCGCGCTTTCCCTGTTTGACAGGTACAGGTATACGTCTGAGAAGAAGTGTACGTTCTTTTTTCCCTTGGCCCATTCGACCTCTGCGATGTTGTTCAAACCTACCAGAACCTCCTCCCCGCTTTTTTCAATGTTCTCTTCAACCCTCTTGTAGATCTCATCTTCGTCAAAAATCACAGGAGGCAGGGTGATATACCTCCTGTCGTCGACTACAACCCCGTCAAGCGACCAGGGAACGTCGAGAGATGATATTGCACTACGAGGTGGGAGTGATACGGAATGATTTGTTTTCCTTATATCCGGAATGTATTTCCTTTCCCTCTCCTCCGGAAGTGATTCCAGATAATCCCTGCGAATCGCCTTCAGTACCTTTCCCGGGATGAATATATCCTCAAAGCCCGTGACGTTGATCATTTCAGCTATCTCGAGCCTTTCGTCTTTCCCGCTCTCCTCGAGCGTCTTCTTCAAACTCTCTCTGCCTTTACCGCTTTTGCCTTCTTCAACTTCCACGTCGTAGCTTTTTTCGTAACCGGACGATGTCAACGTAAGCGAATGCTTTTCTATTCGTAATAAAGCTTTCCTTGCATTCTTTTCCACGGGGATGTTCGTCGACGGGGTTTTCGCGTTCATCGAAGAGTCGGAGACCTTGTATAGGATATCGCCGGCTTTGAGTTTCACTCCGTTTGGAATCGAGAGTTTCCCATCGATAAAGCGCGCCGGGAACTTTTCCGCGCTCCCCTCGTCATTTATCTTCATCAATCCATCCCTTGGATTAACCTGCAAGAGCTTTTCAACGATGGCAAGTTTTCCATTCACATCCTTTACTTCGAGCGCTTTTCCCCCCAGGTGTCCCGTGTACAAATGGGTGTTGAGATTGCTGTGGCAGGGCCCGGAGTATGAGAAGTAGCCGTCGGAGTGCTCACGGGAGAAGGTGAAGAGGTGTTCGTTCTCATCGGATTTGTTGCCGTCGAGTATGTTCCTGTAGTATTCGGATACGTATTTCACGTACTCGTTTCCCTTCATCCTCCCCTCGACTTTCGCGCTGTTTATCCCGATTTTGTCAAGTTCCCTAATCTTCTCCCCGTACTCGAGATCCTTCAGGCTGAATGGGTAGCTTCTCCTTTTTCCCTCGTCTTCAAACCAAGTCCTGCAGACCTGGGCGCACATTCCTCTGTTCGCGCTTCTCCCTGTTTTTACGAAACTTGCCATGCATAGCCCTGAAAAGCCATAGCACATCGCGCCGTGTACAAATACCTTGATGTCGCTTTCCGGGCATTCCTCCCTGATCGCTTTTATCTCTTCAAACGAAAGCTCCCTCGAGAGTACCGTCCTTGAGAATCCTATGCTTTCAAGTACCCTTATACCGCTTGCCGTGTGCACCGCCATCTGGGTCGACGCGTGTAGCGGAATGGATGGAAAGTTGTTTCTAACGATCCTTGCGATCCCCAGGTCTTGTACTATCAGACCGTCTATTCCAGTCTTTTCAAGCTCGGAAAGGATAGCGAAGGCCCGTTCGATTTCGTCATCGCGGATGAGCGTGTTGAGTGTTACGTATATCTTCTTCCCGTTTTTCCTTGCAACGTATTTTATCTTCCCCAGGTCTTCAAAGCTGAAGTTCCCCGCACCTGCTCTTGCCGAGAATTCCTTCATTCCGAAATATACTGCATCTGCACCGCCATATAGTGCCGTCAGTGCGTTTTCCAATTCCCCCGCGGGCATTGCCAGTTCGATCATGATCCGATGATAGCACGTATTTCTTCTGCTTGTCCGATACGCTTGCAAATGCATGCCTCTTTAAGATAATATTTTATCGAGCAAATAAATCAGCTAAGCTGAATACTAATAAGGAGAGTTCAGATGACAATCAACGATCTCAAGCATGCAAAGCTCGTCAGCTGGGTAGAGGAAATCAAAGCACTTTGCCAGCCTGATGAGGTTGTAATCGCAGATGGTTCAAAGGCTCAGTACGACGAGCTCATCAATCAGTGTGTCGAGGCAGGTCTTGCAATTCGTCTCAATCCAGAGAAGAAGCCAGGCAGCGTTCTCTTCAACTCTGATCCGTCGGATGTTGCCCGTGTAGAGAAGAGGACATTCATTGCTGCAGAGAAGCAGGAAGATGCAGGTCCTACAAACAACTGGATCGACCCGGTTGAGCTCAAGAAGACAATGAAAGACCTTTACAAAGGTTGTATGCATGGAAGGACGATGTACGTCATCCCGTTCTCCATGGGCCCGCTCGGATCCCCGATTTCCAAGATCGGCGTAGAGATCACGGACTCCGCATACGTTGTTTGCAACATGATGATCATGACACGCGTAGGCGTAAAGGTTCTTGATCTTCTTGGAACTGACGGATACTTCGTTCCATGCCTCCACTCGGTAGGAAAGCCTCTCGAGAAGGGCGAGTCTGACAATGGCAAGTGGCCATGCGCACCGATGGAGCACAAGTATATTTCCCAGTTCCCTGAGACAAGGGAGATCTGGTCCTATGGTTCCGGATACGGTGGAAACGCACTCCTTGGAAAGAAGTGCCTCGCATTGAGGATCGCATCTGTTCTCGCACGCGACGAGGGATGGCTCGCAGAGCACATGCTCATCTTGAAGGTCACGAACCCGGAAGGAAAGAGCAAGTATGTAACAGGCGCATTCCCTTCAGCATGTGGAAAGACCAACCTCGCAATGCTCATTCCTACAATCCCCGGTTGGAAGGTCGAGACGATCGGAGACGACATCGCATGGATGAAGCCCGGTAAGGATGGAAGGCTCTATGCAATCAACCCGGAAGCTGGCTTCTTCGGAGTAGCTCCTGGAACAAGCGAGAAGAGCAACTATAACGCTCTCATGGCTGCAAGCAAGAACACGATCTTCACGAACGTTGCACTCACGGAAGACAAGGATGTCTGGTGGGAAGGCATCGGCTACGACGCACCTGGCAAGCTCATCGACTGGACTGGCCACGAATGGATCCAGGACAAGAACAACAAGGAGCAGAAGCCGGCTGCACATCCGAACTCAAGGTTCACAGCTCCTGCAGCACAGTGCCCGTGCATCGCTCCGGAATGGGAAGATCCACAGGGTGTACCAATCTCTGCAATCCTCTTCGGCGGAAGAAGGCCAAAGACAATTCCTCTCGTGCATATGTCACGCAACTGGAACCACGGCGTATTCCTCGGCTCGATCGTAGGATCTGAGGTTACCGCTGCAACGCTCGACGTAAAGGCAGGCACGATCAGACGTGACCCGTTCGCTATGCTTCCGTTCTGCGGATACAACATGGGCGACTACTTCCAGCACTGGATCGACGTAGGCGCAGCTGCTCCGAGCCAGGATGTTCTGCCGAAGATCTTCTACGTCAACTGGTTCAGGAAGGACGAGAACGGCCACTTCCTCTGGCCGGGTTACGGCGACAACAGCCGCGTACTCAAGTGGGTATTCGAGTGCTGTGACGGAACTGCAAAGACAGTTGACACACCGATCGGAATCATGCCGACAATCGACGCTATCGATCGCCCGGAGGGTGTAAGCGACGAGGCAATGGCAGAGCTCTTGAAGGTCGATGTCGATGGATGGCTCAAGGAAGTCGAGGACATCAGGACAAATCACTATCCGAAGTTCGGCAAGCACCTCCCGAAGGAGCTTTCCGACATGCTCGACACTCTTGAGAAGAGTCTCAAGGCAGCAAAATAATCCAATCAGGATTTGATAAGCTCGTCCCCAGGCGTAACACCCTGGGGATTTTCTTTCACTTTCGTTGTACACTTTTTCCATGAGTCAGGGAGAACGTCTTTTCTACATCATCGACAAACTTATCTACAGGGGATATTTCACGCTCAGGGAAGTTGCGGAGAAATACGAAGTATCGGGCAGGCAGGTTGCCCGCGATATCGATTACCTACGTACACGCTGCGTGATCTCTTCATCCCCGTTGGAGCTCGAATATTCCCCAAAGAAGCGGGGATATATACTTCCCGAGGACGATCGGAAGAGAATGGACAAATGGAGGGAGAAGACGCTTTTCAGCCTTGCCCGGAACAGGGATGATGGCTTTGAAGGGGATAATGCATCCCTTTCATTCCTAAGCAAGGACTTGGAATACGTAACGGTTAAGTCTTATGCGGAGGAACCTTTCGAGAGCAGGTTCTTCACAATGCTTCTCGATGCGGCGAGAAAGCATAAACGGGTTGTGATCTCATACCCGTCAGGGAACGTGAAAAAGCGCATTCTTGAGCCTTTGCAACTAGTGAACTATGCAGAGATATGGTACCTCGCGGCAAGCTCTCCGGACGACGGATATGAAATCCGGACATTCAACCTGTCACGTATAAGCGATGTCGAGGTACTTGATGAGAAGATAGTGTTCTCAGACAGGGAGAAGCTTGCATCGTTTCTCTCATGCTATGGGATATACAACGGCACGTCAGAGTCCGTTACGTATACAATCAAATTCACATCATGGGCAGCCCGGATAGTTTCCAAGCAGATATGGCAGAAAGACCAGAGCGGGATGTGGATGGATGATGAAAGCTACGTGCTTTCCGTTCCTGCGGTAAGCGATGTGGAGCTTCTTTCACGTGTGCTTTTCTACGGTGCGGACGCCGAACCCTTGTCCCCTCCGGAGTTCGTAAGGAAGTACTGGGATCGGGTTGACCAGATGGCGGGGAGAAGAAGAGATGGAATATGAGATGATAGAAGAGAAGGCGAGGGCGCTTGAAGTCTTTGCATCCCTCTCGGAAAAGGATGCGATCGCCGTGGACTTCGAAGAGGAGTGCAACCTCCATATGTACGGGGAGCATCTTTCGCTTATCCAGATATATGACGGAGAGAAATACTATGTGATCGACGTGCTTTCCCACAAGATCGACAAGGAGACTCTCTCATCATTCTTCCACTTGGGCGTGAAGAAGCTCTGGTTCGATTTCGGAAGCGATGGCGCAATCGTATATAAGAACTACAATGAGAAGATAGAGAACGTATACGACATCCGGTCATATGCGCTTGCTTTGGGCGAAGTGCATGGCCTTGATAAGATCAAAGAGAAGTTCCTCGGGATAAAGGAAGAGGGAAGCAAGAAGAAGTTCCAGCAACTCAATTGGATGCGTCGACCACTTGATGATAGCGCGATCCTCTATGCCCTCTCGGATGTCAAATACCTTTTCGAGCTCGAGAAAGTACTATGGGACAGAGTTGTTGAAGAGAAGGTTGAGAAGGATGCGACAAGGCGTCTCATTGAAGCAAGGAAGATAAGAAAGAGCGCACCTGCGTGGACCAAGATCACAGACATCCGTAAGCTGTCAAAGGAAGAAAAAGAGTATCTCAAGGCATTCTTTTCTGCACGAGATATGGTCGCAAGGCGATTCAACGTTCCTGCATCCTGGGTTCTTGGAAAGAAGGAACTTGTAGCCCTTGCACTTGCAAAACCCAAGAGCATGGATGATGTTGAGAAGATGATCAAAAGCGCTTCCCCGCGCTTTATATCTTTTCTTCGCTCATCTTTGGAAAAGGCACTGGAGAAGATGAATTCCATCATCTTGCGTTGACCTGATGATGCTTTCTTACCGTGTTGTATTCCCGTTATACTGATTGAGCTCTATTGAATCATAGGATGACCTGAATTTCAGCGAACCGTTCTTCTTCTCGGTCTTCCTGCGCTTGGCGGCAAGTGCCTTCATATCCTGTTTCATCGAGGAATATACAGCCTGTATGAACTTGGCAGGCATCGTCAGCCGGCGTTCGACTACATTGCCATCCTTGTCCAGCGATGTGATTGACCTCGTGCTGGTATCGAATGAACGGAAAGCATCCGCATCAAGGGAAAGGAGGTGGTTGCATAGCCATCTGCATTCGACGAAGAAGAGGAAGATCTTACTGCGTTCTGCGTTGCCCAGGCACTTAAGATCGAGCTTGAGCTCGATGACGACGGGGCGCATGGAAGCATGGCGGAGACGTGTCTCCCTGCCCTTTTCCTTGATGGTCCTGTTCTTTGCTCTTCTTGCCTCGTCGTCCATACCTAATTATATCATTTATATGGCTTTATACCAAGCGGATGCGGCAATTCATCTCCACACTGTAGAGGATGGAGTCCTATTGCCGATTCTCAGATAGAGTCGGCTTTCTAGTCGATAGCATTACGCTATAGCGGTATACGGATAGAGGAACGAGCATGCAGGGGTAATGCCCTGCATTATCTCTTTCTCGAGTACGGGGTATCCTCCAATGGAAGGGAGTATCGCTTCTTTCCGTCGTAGTGGAAATATGCGTTTCTGATTGCAGGGGCTGTAGGGATTGCAGCGAGCTCTCCGATTCCCTTCGCGCCGTACGCACCTTCCACTTTGCTCTTGCCGTGCACCATCTTCACTTCGATTTCCGGGATATCTGTGCTTCTTAATAGCCCGAGCGTGCCGAAGCGCTGCTTTATCCTTCCTTTCTCTTCCTTGAAATCCTCAGTGAGTGCAAATCCCATCCCCGTTACGATTCCGCCTTCCATCTGCCCTTCGATCGAGAGTGGGTTTATCACAGTTCCGGCATCTGCGGATGCAACGATCTTTTCGACTTTCCCATCATCGCCAAGGATTGCAAGCTGCGCCGAGTATGAGTATGCAACGTGGCTAACGGGGTGCTCTTTCTTCGATCCCAGAGGATCGGTCTTCGGAGAATACTCTCCATAGAATTCCTTTCCTTCGAGACTTTCAAGACTGTTCTCTTCGAGCGCTTTCCTCATTTCCTCTGCGGCCCTTCTCACAGCCTCCCCGGTGAACTGCGTCTGTCTGCTGGCTGTAGATGTTCCGGAGTTCGGAGTGTATAGGGTATCTGGTTCGTCCACCATGAATGAAGAGAGTGGAAGGGAAAGCGTTTCGATTGCAACCTGGAGTGCCATCGTCTTCAGCCCTTGCCCCATACATGCAGCGCTTGTACGTATATGTATCTTTCCATCTCTTAGTGAAAGGATTGCACGTCCCGTGTCGGGTACGCCCATGCCTATCCCCGCGTTCTTCATCCCTAGAGCAATGCCCTTGTATTTCGCTTTCCTGTACTCATCTTCTACAGCATCCATGCACTCTTCTATTGCAGTGTCATCCCCCGCGATCTGCCCGTTTGGAAGCACATCGCCGGGGTGTACTATGTTCTTCTTCCTTAGGTCGAACGGATCGATTCCCAGGTCTGCTGCGGCCTCATCGAGCGCAGATTCGATTGCAAAGCACGACTGTGTCACTCCGAAGCCACGGAATGCGCCGTTCGGGATGTTGTTCGTATAAACAGCGCGCCCCCGTATTTCTATCGCGTCAAAAGAGTAGGGGCCTCCTGCGTGGGTACATGCCCTCTGAAGCACAGGGCCTCCGAGGGATGCATATGCTCCCGTATCTGCAAGTATGTCTTCCTTCAAAGCGAGTATCTTCCCGTCCTTTCTCATCGCAAGCTCGAGGCTCATAACCATCGGGTGCCTTTTGGGATGTACCATGAGACTCTCCTGACGGGTGAGTTTCATCTTCACAGGGCGCTTCAGTATGTAACAGGCAAGTGCCGCATGGTGTTGCACCGACATGTCCTCCTTTCCTCCGAAGCCACCTCCGACGAGAGCGGATGTCACCCTCACGTCATTCTCATCAAGCCCCAATACGCGGGCACACTCCATTCTGTCGTCGTATATGCTCTGTCCGGACGTATATAGGTGCACGCCATTTCCCTCGGGGATTGCGATTGCACATTCCCTTTCCATGAACGCATGCTCTGTCGGCGGAGTGGAGTACGTTCGCTTTAAAACATAGTCAGCTTCCACGAACGCTTTCCGAATCTCTCCCCTCTGAAGCTTTTCTTCCCTGTAAAGGTTCTTCTTCTCCCAGTAATGCACGATCTTTTCATCTTTGAGTGCATCTTCCGGAGTGAAAACACCATCTAGTTCATCAGCATCGACTTTCACAAGCGCCTTCAACTCCTCAAGGTCTTCCTCTCTTTTTGCGACGATGAGAAGGATTGCATCTCCGATGTACGAAGTCGTATCCCCCTCTCCGTAGAGTACCGGCCAGTCGAGCGTTATGTGTCCGTGCATGTTGAATGGGACATCCTCTTTCCTGATTATCCCCAGGACCCTCGGGTCGCCGTCCAGTGCGCTTGTATCAATCTTTCTTATGTAAGCTTTGGGGTAGGGTGTCCTGAGCGCTCTGACATAAGCCATTCCTTCTATCCGGATGTCATCCGTGAATATACCCTTCCCGAGCGCTTTCTCATCCGCGTCGATGCGGATTATGCCATCCCCGATGTTTCCCGCTTCACTTTCATTTCCAATGCTCTCCTGACCATTGAATATGCGTGATGCAAGGAGGATTGCATTTTCGATCTTCACATAGCCTGTGCACCTGCATAGGTTTCCCCTGATCGCTTTCTTCACATCCTCCCTTGTTGGGCTCTTGTTTGAATCGAGCAGGGCCTTCGCCGCCATTATCATGCCGGGTGTGCAGAATCCGCACTGGACTGCCCCTGCGCGCGCAAAGGAATATGCGTACACTTCCTTTTCCCTTTCATTGAGGCCTTCGATCGTAGTGACGCTTTTGCCTTCAAGCTGGGATAGCTTTACGACACACGCTTTCTTCGCTATCCCGTTTACAATGACGGTGCATGTGCCGCATGCTCCCTCTGCACATCCATCCTTTGTCCCTGTGAGGTTCATGTCCTCACGCAGGAATTCAAGCAGCTTTTTATCTTGTGTTGTCTCTATCGGTTGTCCATTGATGTTGAAGTGCATGGCAATACTCCCATCAGGAGGGGCCGCTAAGCCTTGTTGCCGTGATACCCGTCCTTTTCATACGATTTTCCCCGTCAGCAAGCTCTGTTGTCAATCCTTGGCAATTCCCACGTTCAGAATTTCAGCACCAGTTCCTTTCTATCCGTCTGGAGCTTCTCAAGCTTGACTCCAGCGCTCTCAAGCATCGTTCTCGACGCTTTGCTCTGATCCGAGTCGTGGTATTTGTCCGATAGATACACGACTTTGCTTATGCCGGTCTGGATTATCGCCTTTGCGCATTCGTTGCACGGAAATAGCGCGACATATAGGGTTGCACCTTTTAACGATGTGATTGAAGAGTTCAGAATCGCGTTCAGCTCAGCATGGCATACATACGGATACTTCGTCTCCAACCATTCCCCTTCGCGCGCCCACGGAAGTTCATCATCGGAGCATCCCCTTGGGAAACCGTTGTAGCCGACACCTACGATCTTTTTCTCTTCGCTTACGATGCACGCTCCAACCTGGGTGTTCGGGTCTTTGCTCCTCATGCTTGATAGCACTGCAATGCCCATGAAATATTCATCCCATGATATGTAATCCTTACGCTTTGTCATCAGTCGCCTCCATGAAAAATGAAAGTATGTCATCAGTGTACTCTTTTCTTACAGATTCATACATGAGAAGAGAGTGGTGTGAATGCTTGTATCTATCATCCATCCTGGGGGACAGTACTTTCACTTTCTTCGATGATATCGAGGATCGTATTATCCTTTGGTTGCCGAAAGGCACCGTCTTATCCCCTTTGTCGTGTATGAGGATTGCAGGACACTTCACTTTCCCCAGGTCCCTTCTTATTGCTTTGAGATTGAAAATCAGCGAAAGCCCTTGCCTCGGAAATACCCCGCCGTATCCGATCCAGTTCTCATCACCGTCGTTTGAGTCCGGGTGTGAAAGTACTGCGCTCCCGTTGATGTTCTTTACAAAGAGAGCGATCGTCCGTGCAAAGTATGTCCTCCAGTCCGTAACGATCCCATCCCTTATCAAACTGTTGTATGTCACAGGGGCTGCAAGAACTGCTATCGCGGGAATTTCCGGGTGCCTCTCCGCAAGCTTAAGTGTCATCGCACCTCCCATCGAAACTCCTGCTACGTACACTTTCTCGTATTCCCCTTTCAGCGATAGGTAGTAGCTATCGATGTACTCGAACCACTCTGAGAAGTTCGTTTTCTCAAATGCTTTGATATCTGATGCAAACGTGGGGATCAGGGGCGCGAACGCGTCATACCCTGATTCGGAAAACACTTTCGCCGGATAGCTGTACATGTCAGGGGATGATGGGTAGCCGTGGATGAATAGCACGGCCCTGCTATTTCCTTTCCTGATCTCGATCGATCGCGCTTTTTCTGATATGAGGTTGCTTTCATCCCTTTTCAAGTGATTATGTATCCTCTCCTGGTAGAAGGGTAGGTATACGTTCCAGATTACAAAAAGGATGAGTAAAAACAGTGCGATCATATGGAAGATGATAACACATAAGCAAAAGAAAAGAGGGTCATCTGACCCTCTTTAATGCTTTTTGATTCTATCAGATTGCAGCAGCTGCAATCGTGCTCATCATGTTCGGGATTGTCGAAATGAGAACACCTGCCGCCACCGCTGATCCGATGACTCCGGATACGTTCGGTCCCATGGCATGCATCAGGAGGAAGTTCTGAGGATCTGCTTCCTGTCCGACCTTGCTCGAAACACGGGCTGCCATAGGAACTGCAGATACGCCAGCTGATCCGATGAGCGGATTGAGTGGGTGCTTCGGATCGAGCTTGTTCATGAGCTTTCCAAGAAGAACACCACCAGCTGTACCAACTCCGAATGCAATCATTCCCAAGAGTAGGATTCCGAGAGTCTCGAGATTCAAGAAGCTCTCTGCAGCCATCTTCGAACCGACTGAGAGTCCGAGGAAGATCGTTACGATGTTCATCAGCGCATTCTGCATCGTGTCAGAAAGCCTGTTGATCACGCCGCATTCGCGTGCGAAGTTACCGAACATAAGTGCACCGATCAAAGGACATGCAGAAGGAAGAAGGATTGCACAAAGCGTGATTACCATGATCGGGAAGACGATCTTCTCGAGCTTGGAGACAGGCCTGAGCTGTTCCATCTTTATCTTTCTTTCGCTTTCAGTAGTCAAAGCCTTCATGATCGGCGGCTGGATGATCGGAACGAGTGCCATGTACGAATACGCGGCGACTGCAATCGATCCGAGGTAGTCAGGTGCAAGTCGGCTTGTTACATAGATTGCCGTCGGGCCGTCTGCGCCTCCGATGATTCCGATGCTGCCTGCAACTGCCAGGTCGAAGTTGATTCCCGGAATGAAGGAGAGAACCAGCGCTCCGATAAGGGCAGTGAAGATTCCAAGCTGTGCAGCTGCTCCCAATAGCAGGGTCTTCGGGTTTGCGATAAGCGGACCGAAGTCAGTCATCGCACCTACGCCCATGAAGATCAAGACAGGGAAGAGTCCGAGGTCGATACCCGTGAAGAGTACCTTGATGAATCCAGGGGCATTGTTTGATGGATCGATGCCTGCAATGTATGCGAGAGGAATGTTCGAGAGGATACAACCCATTCCGATCGGGATGAGAAGAAGCGGCTCGAAACCCTTCTTTACTGCAAGATACAAGAGGACGAATCCAACGAGAATCATGAGTGCATTGCCAATTCCACCGTCACCCGTGATTCCCATGAATCCCGCAATCCCCGTGGTCAAGGCAAGGTTCTTAAATCCGTCTATAATAGCTTCCATTTTATTCTCCTATCAGCCAATGATCATCAGCTTGTCACCTGACTGGAGCTGGTCGCCCTGGTTTACGCAGATCTCAGTAACCGTTCCTGCAACAGGAGCGTAGATCTCGTTCTCCATCTTCATGGCTTCCATTACCATCAACAGGTCGTTCTGATTTACCTTGTCACCGACTTTGACTGCAAAGCGGAGTACGAGGCCCGGCATCGGAGCATTGACTTCCGTGCCCTCTCCGGACTGAGCTGGCGCGCTCTCCTCGGCTGCGGGAGCTGCTGCCTCTTCGACAACTTCCTCCACGACTTCCTCAACAGCCTCGCCGGAACCGGAGATCGTCATCAATACATCGCTTGCCTGGAGCTGCTGGCCCTGGGATACCAGGATCTGTCCGACAACGCCATCGCATGGAGCGTAGATCTCGTTCTCCATCTTCATGGCTTCCATGACCATCAGAAGGTCGTTCTTCTTGACTTCATCCCCTTCCTTGACTGCAAAGCGGAGTACGAGGCCCGGCATCGGAGCTTTTACTTCAGTGCTTCCTGCACTTGCGCTCTTCACAACCTTCTTCACCGTCTTTGTCTGGGCGGATGCTTTGATTCCATCCTCGATCGAAAGAGGATACTTCGTGCCATTTACGACAGCGCTGTCCTTTTCGAGCTTGACGCCATAGCTTACGCCGTTGACTGTGACTGTGTATTCGCCGGTTGTGTTCTTCTTTGCCTCGGCCTTCTTCTCTTTCTCTTCGCTGATCTTCCTGACGCCGTTTACATGTGCTTTGCCTGTGAGGTAGAGGATACCCTTCTCTTTACATGCAGCTGCGATGAATACGTTCTCGTCCGTGATCGGGAGGTTTGCGTCCTTGAGCATCTTCTCTGCCGCTGCCCTTCCCTTGTTCGGATCGCGATCGTTGATGTCCACGCACTTCTCAGTCGTCGGCTCGAGGTGGAGCTGTTCGCTTGCAAGCTTTACGACTTCCGGATCCGGTGCAACCGGTGTTTTTCCGAAGTAGCCGAGAACCATCTTGCCATAGCCTTCAGCGAACTTCTTCCAAGGTCCGAACATCACGTTGTTGAATGCCTGCTGGAAGTAGAACTGGGAAACAGGTGTTACCGATGTTCCGAAACCACCCTTTGCGACCGTCTCTCCCATAGCCTCTACGATCAACGGGTACTTGTCCATCAAGCCGTTGTCCCTGAGCATCTGTGTGTTTGCAGTAAGTGCGCCGCCCGGGAGTGGGAAGAACGGGATGTTCGGGTTGACCATCGTTGCCTCCGGTGGGAGGAAGTAGTCCTTCATGCAGTCTTCGAATATCCTTTCAGCTTCCTGTACCTTTGCGATATCTACATCGAGTGTGTAATCGGTTCCCCTGAGTGCGTGCCACATCGTGATCACGTCCGGCTGACATGTTCCACCAGAGCAAGGTGCGAGCGAGAGGTCGACCTGGGTTGCACCAGCTTCGATTGCGCTCATGTACTGCTGGATTGAAACACCTGCAGTCTCATGTGAGTGGAATACGATGTTCATGTTGGGTCCGAGGAGCTTCCTTGCCCTCTTGATCGTCTCGTACACGTTGTGCGGTGTGCTCGTGCCTGATGCATCCTTGAAACATACTGAATCGTACGGGATGCCTGCATCGAGGATCTGGCGGAGTATCTTCTCGTAGAAGTCAGGATCGTGTGCTCCTACGACTCCCTCGGGAAGGCTCATCATCGTAACCGTGACTTCGTGCCTGAGGCCTGCGTCGTGGATTGCCTTACCTGAGTCGATGAGGTTGTTGACGTCGTTGAGTGCGTCAAAGTTCCTGATCGTCGTCATGCCGTGCTTCTTGAAGAGCTTTGCATGGAGCTGGATCATATCCCTGGGCTGGGAATCGAGTCCTACTACGTTGACTCCCCTTGCAAGTGTCTGGAGGTTTGCATCCGGGCCTGCAACGCGCCTGAACTCGTCCATCATCTCGAATGCATCTTCGTTCGTATAGAAATAAAGTGCCTGGAAGCGTGCGCCGCCACCTGCTTCAAAGTGCTTGATTCCTGCTTCGCGAGCTGCGGCTACAGCTGGCATGAAATCTTTTGTGAATACCCTTGCGCCATAGACCGACTGGAAGCCGTCCCTGAACGCTGTACACATGAAGTTGATTTTCTTCTTACTCATTCTAGTCCCCTTTTAGTTCTGCTTGTCATAAGCTGCTGCGATTGCTGCTGCAATTGCTGCGTCGTCACTCTTCTTTGCGCTTGTAGTGGAAGTGTTGGTAGACCTCTTCTGTGCGGGCGCAGCCTGCTCTGCCGGCTGTATGCGCGCAACGATCTTGCTCATAAGCTTTGTTGCATATATGAGTATGACGAGGAATACAAATACGGTTCCCATACCAAGAACAAGAAGAATTCCGCCATCCTGGAGCTGCGCGACAAGCGTCTCCTTAGGCAAATTGGTCAACAAAGTTCCCATTCTTTTCCTTATCTCCTATACTTTGGTAAAAGTCATTCAAGATAGAAGTGTACTTTAATGTCGATTCTTTAGCAATTACCCAAAATTGCCCGGAAAACAGTCATTTTCTTGTTCGCAAACAGGATAGGAACGATACTTTCGCCTGTCTCGTGCTTTTGCCCTTTCCTCATCAGCATTTTGGAAGTAAATTATCTGAAGTGACTTTCCTGGAGGAATTATATGGCTGAAGATGTCAGGGATGAATATGAGGAAGTGAACAAGAAGATCCGTGCCCGAATGGATAAGATCGGACGGAAGATAATGATAATGAGCGGCAAGGGCGGAGTTGGAAAGACGACGGTGACCGTGAACCTTGCATACGAACTGGCCAAGATGGGTTGCCGCGTCGGAGTGCTCGATACCGACCTCCACGGGCCGAATGTGGCGAAGATGTTCGGTGTTGAGGGTGCGGTCCTTACATCCAATGACGGCGTTACCTTGAATCCTATAAAAGTGAGGGACAACCTCGAGGTGATGTCCCTTTCCTTTGCACTTGAAGATCCGGATTCCCCCGTCATCTGGCGTGGTTCCTTGAAGATGAGTGCGATCAGGCAGTTCCTGTCCGATGTCGATTGGGGGGAGTTGGACTACCTTCTTATAGACACGCCACCCGGAACGGGCGATGAACAGCTTACAGTCTGCCAGGCTATTCCCGAACTGACCGGAACGATCATAGTAACGACGCCTCAGGCTGTCGCCATCCTCGATGCGCGTAAGAGCGTGAATTTCTCACGCAAGATGGGAGTTGCGATAATCGGAGTGATCGAGAACATGAGCGCACTCAAGTGCCCCGGATGCGGAATGGAGATCCCCGTATTCGGCAAGGGCGGTGGAAGGAAGATGTGTCAGGAGATGCACGTTCCACTATTGGGAGAAGTTCCGATGGAGATCGATCTCCGCCGAGCAGAGGACGAGGGGAAGGATTGGATGGACGAGGGTGTATCCCATCCTTCGATGGAGGCTCTCAAGAGCATTGCAAACGAGATCAACAACGGCACTGCATGCTCCACCAGCAGGGACACTTCGTTCCTCGGAACGTCAAAGTGCGCGCCCTCCGCATGCGCAAGCTGTACGTCAAACTGTCCGTCAAGGAACAAAAGCAAATGAAAAACCTGGAGGATATCTTCCACTTCGAAGGCAGGGATTACTCATGGAGTGTAACAGGGGAGGAGAAAATGCTCTCCACCCCGATTTTCTCCCTATACTCGGTAAGCGAAGTCAACCACGATGGAAAGAAGAGTGGCGATTTTGTAAGAATCAAATCACTTGACTGGGTTTTGGTGCTCCCTGTATTCAAGGGGAGGGATGGAAAGCCGAGGTTCGTTCTTACCAGCCAGTTCAGGCATGGAAGCGGAAAGATGGCAATCGAGTTCCCGGGCGGCCTCGTGGACGAAGGGGAGAGTGCAATGGATGCTGCAAGAAGGGAACTTAAGGAAGAGACCGGGCTTTCTGCGAAGTTCTTCCACCTTGGCGCTGTGAATCCGAACGCTGCATTCATGTCGAATACCCAGAACTTCTTCATCGCTTATGACTTGAAGCTCGAGAGCGGGCAATCGCTTGACGAGAACGAGGAGATAGAACTCCTGACGCTCCCGGTGGATGAGACTGTGGAGAAGATGGGTAGCGAGGGCTTCGGCAACGGCGTGATGATGATGGCCCTCGGCTACTATCTCAGGTATATGGAGAAAGACGGATCGATCATCCGAGGGCTGTGACTATGTAGCTGTTGAGGCTCTCCTTCTCGTACATCAGCCTGTATAGCGCCTGTACGAGGGGGAACTCCTTCTCAAGCCCTTTCTCCCTGGTTATCTCACCTATGAGCTTTATTGTTCTTCTTCCTTCGATTACGGTTGCGCCTGAATTCATGTCATCGTATGCAAAACCCTTTCCGATGAGCATTCCGAATGTTCTGTTTCTGGAAAGGTCGTTGAGGCTAGTAAGTCCCAGGTCCCCGATTCCCGCATAGCGGAATATCGTCTCCTTGTCACATCCGAACATCTCCAACAGGTGCCTCATCTCGTTGACTGCCTTCGTGTAGACCAGGAAATCGACGTTCGGGCTGTTGTAACGCCCCGACACCAATCCGATTGCAATCGCGTACATGTTCTTGAGTATGCTCAACAATTCAACTGCACGCACATCGCTCGAGTAATCGAGTGAAAAACCGGTCGAAGGGATTATGTTCTCCTTGAAGTATGCGTAGTCCTCCTTGGCTCCTCCGAAAGTGAATGAAGTGGGGTAGCCGTTCAGCGTTTCGATCGCAAAGGACGGACCCTTGAGGCTTGCGGTCCTTGTAAACGGTATTTTTTCGGTGATGAACGCCCCGTCGTCGCTCATCCCCTTTGCAAGGTTCACGACCAAAGGGTTTCCCTTCGCGTGCTTCTTCATCTCCTGGCTGAAAGGCACTATCGCCTTCGAGGGTATCACCAGCATCACGACATCCGCTTTCTCGAAGACGTCGTAACTCGAGGATGCCCTGAGTTTGATGTTCAGATAGCGGGTCGGAAAATATTTCTGGTTCCTGTTGTTCCTGTTTATATCCTCTGCAACATCCTTTTCGATCGTATGAAGCACTACGTCGTTCTTGTCGTTCCACGTCAACCGCTCTGCAACCGATGTGCCGAATGTTCCGGCTCCTGCAACTACTATTCTGTTCAATTTCTCTTCTCCTTGCCCAAGACTTCGACGACAGCCTCATGTCCCCCGTATTTGATTCCGGAGGAAATGAGCCTTCCCGTGGTAAGTATGAAGTGCTCATCCTCGTCGTCTTTCGTCCTGATTATGTACGTCCTTTCCTTGTCCAGATCGCTCTCCGAGGCCAGTGCGCTATTCTCCTTTGCGATCAATGCATACTTTCCGTCGGGTGAAGATATGTGCCTGCACTTTCCGCTGAAGCCCCTCTTGCCATCCGAAAAGAGGTTTCTATGCTCCTTGATGTAGGAAATCTCATTTCTGAGTCTTTCCTCTTCGCTTTTGCCCATGCCAAGTACGCTGCACTCGTAGATCGGAACTGATGATACGAACGCACTGTAGGTCGATGAGCATCTGTACGTCGCCTTTCCTCCGAGGTATGAGGAAAAGAGGAACGCATCCTTCTCGCTCTCTGTTTCCACGATCCACGAGAAAAGCGAGAGCGACGGGTCGCTGTCATCAAGCGATATATACAGGTTGGGGTAGGCCGACGTGATCCTGATCAGTAGTTCGTACGTTCCTTTTTTGATTTCTGGTGCGAAGTTCTCATCTGCGGGGAAGTGCGCCATCTTCCCGGGTAGGGTGAGCTTCAGGTAGTCGAGTTTCCCTATCTCGATCACGGATGAGATCTTTGAAAAGAGCTTCTCGACCACATCTTTCTTCCTCACGTCCCAGAGCATGTACTCATCGCACTCTTTCCCGATGATGTCCTTCCCATCCTCTTCGAACGCCATGCTTCGTCTGTTTGCAGTCAACGGGTCGATCCAAAGGCCGAAAAGAAGGTTTTGAAGGTGGATCTCCTCCCCGAGTGCTTTCAGCCCCGAAGGGAATTTCATCGTGTCGATGTGCCAGTCTCCAAGTCCTTCGCTCTCCTCCTTCCTTGAGGAGAACCATCCTTCGTCTATCAGTATGCCCTCAAAGCCAAGTGAGCTTGCTTTCTTTATAACCTTGCCGATGACCCTTTCGTCGACTGAAAGGCCCAGGCTTTTCTTTGTCGAAAGCATGATCGGAGTAAGCATTCTCTTCCCGTTTCCGCGCTCTGATTGCGAAAGTACCCTGCGCATCTTCTCCCAGGCGCTCTCTTCTCTCTCCCCTTCGGTGATGACAACGGATGGTGAGTGTATGCTCTCTGCGGGGTGCAGTATCCTTCCGAAATACCTTTCGTCTTCACTCATGACAGCTTTCCCTTCTTCAAAGGAGAACGTCTTTGCCCCGAATGAGAGTATCGTCTCGTGAAGAACTGAGTTTCCGGTGTAGAGCGTGAAGAGTGAATCTTTCGAATGGAAAAGATCGCCCGATGAGACTTCAAAGCGTCCGTCGGATTGGGTAATGACCTTCCCGGATGCACTCACCTTGCTGATGTTCCAAACGGGCAGGGGGGAGAAAGACGAGATTGAAATGTTTTTCTTTCCCCTGTTCCTCACCATCGCCTTTGAACATATCGCATCGCTGAGTATCGATATGTCGAGGGTCATCTCAAGTTCCCCGGAGTCCTCCAGAAGGGTGAACTCCAAGGTTTCCGCGTTTCCGATCAAATCCGGATAGCTTGACCCCGAGTACCGGGTAAGCCCGTTTATCTTCCTTGTGTCCTTGACTTTGAAGTGGAACGGGTTCCTGCACATTCCTGAAAGGAGGCTTCCCCCCATGCGCTTTTTCCCGAGGTATAGGGACTCGAGGTATGTCTCCACGTCCGGGCCGAGTTTCCTCCCGATGTATAGGAAATAAAGTTCTTCATCTTCCGAAAAGAGCACCAGGCTCGTTTCTTCGTTTGAAAAGTGTATGGTGCCTTTCTTGCCTATATTGATCATCTGAACTCTCTTTTTTGGTATAATACTTATACTAACGTACCATTCGGGAGTTTGTCATGGATATTCGAAGGCTTCCCCTCTGGGAGGGGAGGAACGCAACTATAATGAACAACGGCGAGATAAACGCCGTAATAGAGGATCAGGGAGAGGTGATGCTCGAGCTGTCGAACCAAGTACGGTCCGGGGCAAGGGTGAACCCCCTTGCAATCCCGTATTTCCGTGGATTCGGAAGCGGCGTGCTTTCCGATCCGAACGGGTCGTGGTACTCGATGAAGGAGACTCTTTATCAGGCGGGTGGATCCTATTTCACTTTTCCTTACCCATCTGAAGACCGCATCACGAGCAACAACACCTATTGGATGGTGAGAAGGTACGGCACTGAAGCTTTGCACGGAGGTGTGTGGCGCCTTAGTTCGATGAAGAGTAGGGAGGAGGGCAACAGGTATGAGCTTGAAAAGCTCGATTACCTTGCTCCAGACACCCCTTTCGTATATACGCTGGTGAATATCAGGAACAACGGGGATGAAGTACTTGATGCAAGCCCTGCAATGAACTCCATGCTCTCCTTCCCGTTTCTCGAGAGCGGTGATTTCATAAACACGAACGCCCGCCATTTCACGTGTTATTCGCGTGGCGTGCGCGAACTTGCCGAGAACAGGTTCAAGCCCGGCGTGGTATTCGAAGATTTAAAGAAGGCACCCCTCCTGTCCGGGGGATGTGCGGACGCGTCGGTCACCCCGTCTCCCACGGGAAGTTACGACTATATACTTGGCAAGATCCCGTCGAACGAACGACTTGGATGGATAACTGTCACGAATCCCAGGTCGATGTCCGTGTACATGTCTTTCACGACATCATTCGGCGACGTGGGGGTATACGATCTTGAGAACGTGAGCATCACCGAAAACTACCTCGGGCGCATCGATGCCCCCTGGGCGCTCTTCGACGGTGGCACAAGCCAGGTGTACAGCCTCACTGTAGGTTTCAACTCAGGGCCGAAAGGAACCAGGCACATGCATCTTGAAGGGCATCAGGAGGCAAAGATTTTATATGCTAACGGGTATTTCAACTACGAAAACCCACGTATCTCCCTCGGTTTCTACTCATGTGACATCGCAGATGATGCATTCACTTTCAAGCGTACCAAAAGCACGATGAGAGTAAATGCAGACACATCATTTTCAAGAATCAGGGAGCTGTACAAGAACCTTTCAAGCGGGGAGTGATCACTCCCACGGCCATGAAAAAGAGAGTGAGAACTTCTTCGTGAGTTCAGATATCTCTTTTTGTAGCGCGGGAGGTATCGGGCACCCCGTTTCCTTCCTTATATTCCATGCCTCGGCTTCCATCTCCCCTGCAGTCCATATCCTATTCTCCCCGGGAGCCTTCCTGCTTTTCCTCAGCTCTTCGAGTATCGATGTCGTTATTCTCTTGAACGTCTCCTTCCCGATGAAGAACTCAGGGTCGACTGCGATGAAGAAGTGCCCGAGGTGGTACGGGGAAGGTTTCCCGCTTTCGTCTTTTCCTACGAGCGCTTTTAGAAACGGTCCGCCTTCGAGTGCCGCCGAGAGTATCTCGACTACGGTTGCAAGCCCATAGCCTTTGTACCCTGCGTTCTCCGCTCCTATTCCACCGAGAGGGGCCAATGCCGCTTTTCCACTTGTCAGATCTGAAAGGATCTTCTTCGAGTCCGTCTCGCTTCTTCCCTCTTCGTTTATGACCCACCCGGGCGGAACGTCCTTTCCAAGACGTGCATACACTTCGATCTTTCCCCTTTGGGAGACGCTTGTGGCGGCATCAAGCACGAATGGAAATTCCTCGTCGGTTGGGAATCCGAATGTAAGTGGATTGGTGCCGAGCATGTTCTCAACCCCGAAGGTAGGTGCTATCGAGGGGCGTGCGTTCGTACCCGTTATCCCTATAAGATCGCACTTGGTGGCCATTGTCACATAGTAGCCTGCAATTCCGTAGTGGGAGCTGTTCCTGACTGCAGTCATTCCGATTCCATATTTCTTCGCTTTCCTGATCGCAACATCCATTGCAACCTTTCCTGCGACGTGCCCCATCCCGTCGTTTGCGTCAAAGAGTGCGGTAGCCATCTCATCTTTGACCGTATCGATCTTCGTCACGGGATTCAGTATTCCTTTTTCTATCCTGTCGAGGTAGATCGGTTTTAATCTTCCGATCCCATGGCTGTCGATCCCCCTCTTGTCCGATTCGATCAACACGTCCGATACGATCTCGGCATCGTGTGCAGGCACTCCAGACTTGACCAGGGTTTCCTTCATGAACCTTTCGAGGGTGTCGAAAGGAACGAATGCCGAATCCTTGTATCGTTCCAAATACTCTTTCCTGTACTCCTCTGACATATCAATACCACCTCCCGTAGGTATCCCAGTCGCTGTAGCGCCCCCTGTCATGATAACCACCCCGACCTCGCGACGGAGTATCGAACTTGAATGCAAATCCGATGCTTCCTCCCGTATAGATTATCGGGAAGCGCATAGTGGAAGGCTCGACTCCAAGGGAGAAGAAACCTCCGATGTAAAGCCCCATGTTCCTTGCCTGGGTAAAATAGATGTCAAAACCCGCGGCAAGACCGCCTCCGATACTGACGACACCCCTTTCGTTGGAATCCACGGGGGAGAAGAGGGCGCATGTCATGCCTAAAAGCGTTGAGAAATCCCACATGTCTCCTATCTCGATCCGTAGCGAAGGCCCGATGAGTGCGTGTACCGTCCAGTACCTTGCGGGAAGGGAGAACGTTATGTCGATCCTGGATCCGATCCCGACGTCGAGTACGTCCAGCTTTGCAAGCACGTTGTACTCCAGGTACGGCCCGATGCCGAAAGACGAACTGGTGCTGTCGTACGTTCCGTTCATGCCGACAGATAGGAGGTTCCTTGCGCTGAGCGTCGTAGCCAAGGCAAAAATGATTACCAGTATTGCTATGAACTTTTTGGCCATCAGAACTCCATGACCGCACCGGATGAGAACGCCGCATCAAAATGCGTCAGCGTCGTATATCCTTCCCCGAGCTTCTCAAGCATCGATTTACGTGAGACGCTTTCGATCGTTCCTTTTATCGTCAGGCTCTCTCCGTTCTCCATCACTGCATTGATAGTCTTTACCTCTCCTTCATTTACGACAGAGGAGGGGAAACATATCCTGTTTGCTACAAATTCCATGCCTGCAAGGTCCACTTCCTTTCCATCGACTTTGACCAAGTCGGCATTTGAAAGAAACGTATAGATTTTCTCGATATCACTCATATATGGATAATGATACACTTATTTTCGGAAAGTGATGCGCTAAATCATGCTGTCTTCGATAAGCGTACATCCGGGGATGAGCGAATGTGCCACAATTGACTTGATTGAAATAAAATCTTCTGCTAAAGTCATAAAGCACATTGATGTATGGTGCGATACCCAAGTGGCCTAAGGGAACGGTCTGCAAAACCGTCTTTCATCGGTTCGAATCCGATTCGCACCTTTAAACGAAAATTCTGACAGAACCCCATTCCACGAGCCGGGATGGGGTTTTACATTGAGAAAATTTGATCATTCTTACTTTCGCGCAGTAATGATTAATGGATACTCAGTAGAGTGGAAGAATGGACAAGATCTTTGCCATGATGAACTATACTATTGCAGTGCTCTGACACAAGAAGGGTTTTCCTAAGCTCTGAACTAAGGAACTGTATCCGTCAGGTTTGGCCGGAAGAGGCATTCTTTCACTATGCTTTCGTCGTGAATTTGCTTGATTGGAATCTTTGGATTGAGGTTATTTTTCACATATTTTGTTGTATCTGAAGAAATAATTTGCTTGATCGTTGTTTGATGAATGTTTGGCGACTTAAAAAGGTCAGATATGCAATTGCTTCAGTACCTGGCTCCTTTCTTATCTTGTCAAGAAAGGCATTGATGTCAATTTGCTTATCGATGACAGTACCATACTTGATGAAATCGATGATGCAGGGTGGCACGATCAGTTCAATGGGAACGAGTCTGGGGATCATTGGGCTTGGGGTGTTGAATTCCTCAGGCGTCATGGTGCCCGATACTCCGATGAGTTGATGTAGCAATCACGGTTTTAGTATAAGATTGGATCAATAATTTGAAACTTGGAGGAACGAAATCCATTAGTCATATATAGGAGAGCGTATTATGCCTGGGATCGGAGAATATTTGAGTGGAGTAAAGTATCCGGGAAGGATAGTGATGATAGGTAGGAACAAAGACGGGATGAACGTGCTTTTCTATGCAGTCACAGCAAGAAGCGAGAGAAGCAGGAACCGTATGCTCGTCTATTCCGATGGAGTACTTTCCACTGTGATGTTGTCGGATGACGATAAGAACGTTTCCATCCTGTCGTATGATGCGATGAAGACCGTCAGCGGGATGACTGTGATCGCAAACGGAGATCATACGGATACAGTCTACAATGCGATAAGAGAGGGGCGCAGCCTGTCGGATGCAGTTGCAGAGCGAACGTACGAAGAGGATGGCCCAATATACACTCCCCGGATAGGCGGGGTGCTCGGAAGTGATGGCTTGTCGCTTTTCTCGATCAGGAAGGACGGGGATGGTGTGGACCGCCTTATATACCGTTACCCGCTGGAAAACGGGATAGGGCATGTCCTTCATACGTACGACGGATCGGCAGATGAACCGAAAGCGTACCGGACGATGCCTCAGCGAATCACGCTGGATGACGGGGATGATGTGCTCGAGAGTGCGTGGAATGCGATCAACCCGGACTACAGGGTGGGTGCGTTCATCATGGTAGGTGATGAGTGGAGGGTGAAGAACGTGCGGATGGGGGATGGCGATGGAAAAGCTTGAACTGAAGTACGGTGTGAATCCCGATCAGAAGGATGCATTTGTCTTTAGAAAAGGCGGACTTCCATTTGAAGTCCTGAACGGAAAAGCCGGGTATATAAACCTTCTTGATGCGCTTTCCGGATGGCAGCTGGTAAAGGATTTGAAGAAAGCTACGGGAATGGCGGCGGCAACATCATTCAAGCACGTCTCACCTGCAGGTGCTGCAGTGGGGTTGCCTCTTGATGATGTTGAAAGGAGGATGTATTTCGCTCCCGGGGAGCTCTCCGAGCTTGCTTCTGCGTTCGTAAGGGCGCGCGGTGCTGACAGAATGAGTTCGTTCGGAGATTTCATCGCACTATCGGACAAGTGCGATGAGAGTACTGCACGTATTATCTCAAAAGAAGTGTCGGATGGGATAATAGCGCCGGGTTACGATGAAAAAGCGCTTGAGATCCTTGGGAAAAAGAAGAAAGGCGCGTACACCGTAATAGCAATCGATGGGGATTATGAACCTGAGGTGGATGAGGAGAGAAGCCTTTTCGGCGTGACTTTCCACCAAGAGAGAAACTCATACGTCCCTTCGGAAAGCGACTTTGAGAATCTCGTTACGAAGAACAAGAATCTCCCAGAGAGCGCACGACTTGATCTTATCGTATCCCTTGTTGCGCTCAAATATACCCAATCGAACTCCGTGTGCTACGCAGAGAGGGGGCAGACAATAGGAGTTGGCGCAGGACAGCAGTCAAGGATACATTGCACGAGACTTGCGGGAAGCAAGGCCGACTTGTGGCACCTGAGGCATTCAGAAAAGGTGCTTTCTCTTCCTTTCAAGAAAGAGCTTTCAAGAAACGACAAGGATAACGTCATCGAGCAATACCTTTCAGATTGCCCCGAAGTGGATGTGCTTTCAGAATGGGATAGGTATTTCACATCGCAGCCGGAGCCGTTCGGGAGAGACGATAAGATCGAATATCTTGCTTCATTTTCTTCCACGAGCCTCTCTTCCGATGCGTTCTTCCCGTTCGAAGACAACATCTCGAGGGCATATAGATCGGGAGTACGCTACATTGCAGAGCCCGGTGGGAGCATGAGGGATGAGAGCGTCATCGGAAAAGCGGATGAACTCGGGATCGTGATGTGTTTCACTTCCCATCGCCTTTTCCATCACTGATTCTTCTCGACAAGGTAGTTTGTGATCGTCAACCCGTTCCGTACGACGTGGTTTTCCCTGACTACCACGTAACCTGCTTTCAGAAAGAAGGGAAGTGCATTCTTCGATGAGAAGGCGTAGGTTCCCCTTGAAGCTTTGCTTTCGAGGTGGGAAAGGATCATCGATCCTATTCCAATCTTCTGGAACTCCGGATCGACAAACAGCAAGTCGACGTATCCTTTCCCTTCGTCCAGGCTTCCGAATCCTGCGATCTCCCCGTTTTCATCCACTCCGACGACTACAAGCTCTTTCGAAAGCTTTTCTTCCCACACATGCCGATCAGGATCCTCCGGGGCCCATGCATCGAGCTGGGGCTTTGAGTAATCGTTCCTTGCGCTTCCGTGTACGGATGAGTAGAAGATGTCAAGCAAACGGTCGAGAAAACTCTTTTCGTACAAAACCAACGAGATCATATGATAATGCTACCTTTTTGCTGTATGATTTTCATCAGGAGATTCAGATGGACGAACTTACAGCAAAAGCACTTGAATACCACACGCTTGACGGAAAGCCGGGAAAGCTTGAAGTCATTCCGTCAAAGCCATGCAAAAGCGCTGATGATCTTGCACTTGCATACACCCCGGGGGTCGCGAAGCCCGTTCTCGAGATAGAGAAGGACCGTTCGAATGCATATCGCTATACGAACAAGGGAAACCTCGTTGCAGTAATTTCAAACGGCACTGCAATCCTCGGGCTGGGTGACAGGGGAGCTTTGGCAAGCAAGCCCGTGATGGAAGGAAAGGGGGTTCTCTTCAAGAGGTTTGCAGACATCGATGTCTTTGACATAGAGATCGATGAGAAGGATCCTGACAAGCTTATAGGGATAGTAAAGGCGATCAGCCCGACGTTCGGCGGAATAAACCTGGAGGATATAAAGGGACCCGAGTGTTTCTACATCGAAGAGAAACTCAAGAGGGAGACGGATATCCCGGTATTCCACGATGACCAGCACGGCACTGCGATAATAGCTACCGCAGGATTGATGAACGCGGCAGAGATAGTTGGAAAGAAACTTGAAGATCTACGCGTGGTGGTAAGCGGCGCAGGGGCTGCGGGCATTTCCACATCCCGCATGTTCGTACGTGCAGGGGTAAGAAAGGAGAACATGATCCTTCTTGACAGCAAAGGGGTGATCTATGAAGGGCGCGAAGGTTTGAGCAAAGAGAAGAAGGAATTTGCAGTCAGGACGGATAAGCGTACGCTTTCGGATGCACTCAAGGGTGCGGATGTATTCATGGGGCTTTCAAAGCCCGGGGTGATGACACCCGGAATGCTTTCATCGATGGCGTCCGATCCGATCGTATTTGCGATGGCGAATCCGGATCCGGAGATCACATACGAAGAAGCGATGGCGACCAGGAGCGATGTGATAATGGCCACAGGAAGAAGCGACTATCCGAACCAGATAAACAACGTACTCGGATTCCCGTTCATCTTCCGAGGTGCGCTTGACACCGGAGCGAGGGAAATAACGGAGAACATGAAGATGGCTGCTGCGAAAGCCCTTGCAGATCTGGCGAAGGAGGATGTCCCGGAGATCGTATCAAAGGCATACGGCGGGGAGAAATTCTCGTTCGGACGGAAATACATCGTTCCAAAGCCGTTCGATCCGCGCGTCATCGAATACGAAGCGGTTGCTGTTGCGAAAGCCGCAATCGAGGACGGAGTCAATACGAAAGAGATAAAAGACTTCGACGAATACAGGGAAAGCCTTAAAGAGAGGATGGAGAAATACTGGATGTGAATGAAAGCCCCGGCGGGGGCTTTCTATTCTCAAAGTAATGTCTTGAGCTGTTCTTTAGCCCCTTGGAGCGTGCTTTGGTATTGCTTGTCCAAAGCATCGAGCTGCTTGGAGACTATCTCCATCGCTTCCTTGTCATCCTCCAGATGGAGTTTCACGCTCCTTCCATATTGCGCTCTGATTGCTTTCTCCTTCTCTTCGAGCATCGGCTCAAGTTCTTTCTCAAGCCGCTCTATCATATCTTTCTTATGAAGCGGGTATTGCTTCACGAATCCTATGATCTGGGAGAAGAGTTCAAGCCCTTTTTCGTCGAGTACCAATGATGCAAGGGTGCTGAGGCGTTCGTACCTGTCATCCTTTACTTCGTATCCAGGAAGGGTCAGGGATGAGAGTAGAGTATCTCCGACGGCACTCTTCACATCTTCCTTCTTTTTCCCTTCGAGAGCTTTCAGCATCTCGTCTTTCTTCTCTTCCGATGCAAGGTATGATCCCGCGATCATTTTGATCGAGTCGATCTCCTCCTTGTGCCTGAGCCTCTCTTCGTCTACCTGGACGTTTTCGGCCTTTTCCATTGCAATTTCAAATGCACTACGTATCTTACCCATATCTTGGAATATAATCCCGGCTCCGGGTTTTGTTAAGAGTCACCCCTCTTTGCTCCTCCACTGCCCGGGAGTGAGTGAAGTGTATTGCTTGAACGTCCTCATGAAGCTTCTTACGTTCTGGAATCCCACCTGGTAACCGATCTTCTCAACCGTTGCATCGGTGTATCTCAAGAGGTTCTTCGCCCTTTCCACCCTGAGTGTGCTGATGTATTCGACTATGCCCATGTTGAGGTTCTCCTTGATGAGCCTGCTTGTATAGGAAGGGGAGAGTGAGACGTAGGATGCAACCTCCTGGAGCCCTATGTTCAAGCTGAGGTTTTCCTCGATGTAGAGCGTGATGCGCCCGATTATCGAATTCGCGTTCTCCTTGTGCTCTTCAGCCATCAGGGAAGTAAGCTTCCTGGTGTTTTCCTTGAATGAGTCCGCAATGTCCGCATCAGGTTCGATCGAGATGCTTCCGTCGTATTTCACCCCGCTTCCCAAAAGACAGTTCAGACTCTCTTCCAAAAGGTAGTTCGAGATCTCGAGAACTTCCTCCCTCCGTTTTCCTCTCATTATCTCGTCATAGATGACGAATATCCCGTCAAGATCTTCTGAGGATCCGGTTTTCACTGCATTGATGAGCATGTGCCTGAGTTTGCCGTCGATGTTCACCTTCCCGTCCATCTGATAAGCCAACTCCCTGAGTTTCTCTTCATTCTCCTGATAAGCGATCTTCAACTCATCGAGTTTCTCATATTGGGATGAGATTGCAATCTCGATTCTGCCTTCCCCTTTCCAGTTCCCGATCTCTTTGTAATCATCCTCATCAAGTGAAGAGTTGATGATTATCGCGCTCTTGTTTCCCCCGAGGTGTACGAATACGTGTTCCAATCCTTTTCGATCGAAATATCCGGTCGCACGCTCTTCAATCTTGTCGAGTGCTATCAATGAGGCTTTGATCTCATCTCTGGTCTTCACAGGGTGAAAGAGTGTGATGAGGATGAAAACACTCTTTCTGAATGTCGAATAGTACTGGTACGAAGATGTCGAATCCTCCCGGATTCTTCCGGTGACGAGGTCCCTGAAGAACTCGTTTCTTGCAAGGGGCAGAAGCTTTTTGATCCTTTCATCCTGATCGACCAGTGTTTTCTGGATCGTCCCGTAGATGCCATGCATCAATGTCCCTTCCTCCTTGTTCCTCATCCACTTCGAAATCTTCCTGACCGGGGTTGAGATCCGCAGGGCAGCACCGATTGCAACGATTATGGAGACAATAAGCATCAGGGAGGAGATTGTGAAGAATATGTTTGAAAGGTTGCTGTAGGAGGAATAGAAGAACGGGATTGATGAAACTCCGATGTAGATCCAGCCTGTGTTCGGGGAGAAATAGTTCATCACCATGTATTTTTCTCCGTCATCATCCTCGTATTCGAACGATCCGTTGCTTAAATACAGCTTTGAAAGGAACCGTCTTGAAGTCAGAAAAGGCATGTTTTTCCTTTGAAAGAGCAATTTGTCGCTCAGCGAGAGGACTGCAAAGTCTATGAAAGCTGCATCTGAGTAGGGAAGGAATAGCAGTTCCTTGTCGAGGTCTGATAGAAGTACGCTCTCTGAATCCCACGGGGTGGATAGATATAACTTCCCGTCATCTTCCCATATCATCGTCCGTTTCAGGTGGCTTTCGGGGAAAAGCGAACCATCTGCAAGGAATGTGGATCGGATTTCGGGAAAGGATGCTTCGATGAGATCCGGGTTTCCGCATCCGGAAGCGGAGAAGAATTCGATTGCACTTTTCAGGTTCCCGATTTTCGCATCGACGGAGATCGCATAGCGGAGGAATGATTTCTGCCCTTCCCTGATGGTCTCGTTCTTGTAGAAATCCTCGGCGCTCTGGTTGAAGTACAGCGAAAGGAACATCAATGGCAGTGCGACCAATGCCACGAGAAGGAAAAGCAGTCTGAAGAAGAAAACATGGTTTTCCCTTTCCATGGAAATATCTTTAGCCTTCACATCAGTCATTTTCTCCATTGGCCTCCCCCCTTGGTTCCAAAATATTGTCACTTGTTTTAATCGTTTTTGCCATCAAAGGGGAGTTGAAAGTCGAAATTGACACCTTTTTGGGTCGATTCTGTCAATTGTTTCATACATTTCGCCACGTGATAATTCATTTCTCGTAGGGCACTTTCAAGGAGGTTTCTCAAAATGATACGCAAAATGAACGACTTCGTTCTTTCCCTTATAATGATCGTCCTCTCCCTCTTCCTGATGTTCGGAGAGGTGACCCAGGGAGGCAGTTCGCTCGGGCAGGGAGGCATCCTCTCCGAGGCGGACACTTACCTGAAGTTCATTGCTTTCCTGCTTCTTGTCGTTTCAGCGATAATGTTTTTCCGTTCTTTTGATTTCAAGAGAAGCGGAGAAAAAGAGAGTTTCAAGTTCAGCATGACCATTCTGGTCGCTCTCGTTGCATTGTACCTTGTGATCTATACTCTCGTTCTCCCGATCGTCGGCTTCGAGATATCCACGTTCGTACTTGCATTCCTTCTCTGCTTTTCATTCGGCGTCAAGGAAGATGACATCGCGCTCAAGGATGCAGACTTCAAGGTCATCGGACCGATATTGTTGCGTAGCCTCGTATTTTCCATTCTTATGGTCATCGCCCTCTATCTGATATTCGGAAAGCTGCTTCAGATACAGCTTCCATGAAATATAAAAAGGAGTGAAGAAAATGAAGAAAACAATTCTTGTCTTGTTGCTATCCATTGCCATTGCAACATCGGTTTTTGCCGGTGGTGCATCGGATTCAGCGGAGAACTACCCTTCGAAGCCGATTACAGTCATAGTTCCGTTTGCTCCGGGCGGTGGTTCTGACGTGCTTACCCGTTCGATGATGGATTACCTTGAGCTTCCGAACGGCCAGAATTTCGTCGTAGTGAACGTCGACGGTGCATCGGGCTACATCGGGGCGCAGCAAGCGTTCAATTCCCCATCCGACGGCTATACGATCCTTGCCCACAACCCGATGGACGTAGTCTCTTATACCCTTGGAGGGGTAACCGATCAGGAGCTCTACAAGGATCTCGATCTCGTATGCGGAGTTGCAGACGATTTCAACTTCCTGGTAACGAACAAGGATACGGGATGGAAGAGCCTTGATGACCTGGTTGCATACGCGAATGCAAACCCGGGAGTCGTGAAAGTGGGCAACACTGGAAGCTTGAACTCGAACATGGCTGAGTGCATAAGGGTACTAAGGGCGCTTGGAATCGAGGACAAGGTTACCATCGTTCCGTACAACAGCGGTGCTGACAACAAGGTCGCATGCATGGGCGGACACGTACAGCTTTCCTGCAACACCGGTGCCGACATCCAGTCATCTGTTCTTTCCGGCGATCTCGTTCCGCTTGTGGTGATAAGCGACAGGAGATCGAAGGCACTGACGGATGTTCCTTGTACTGAGGAACTCGGGATCGACGTAGTCACCACCAAGCCAAGGGGATTCTATGCACCAAGCGGGGTTGATCCTGAGAAGATCGCAATCTTGAAGAGTGCGATCGAAAAGGTATGTGCAAACCCTGAATTCCAAGAGAGGGTCATCACTTTGGGCCTTGAAGTGAACTACCAGGATGGAGAGGCGCTTCAGAACAAGATCGACCAGTGGGTAGTCGAGCTTACACCTGTATTTGACGACATGATGTCCGGCAACGTCTGATCGGAGTTGACGTATGGATGCCATAATGATAGGGTTTTCAGCACTGTTTGCAGATCCGATGAATCTGGTAGTGCTGGTATTCGGCATCTTCCTGGGGATAGTCTTCGGATGTATCCCCGGGTTGACCGCAACTTTGGGAGTCACCCTGATGATTCCATTCACGTATACCATGACTCCGGTTGCTGGATTGACTCTCTTGATCGCCATCTACGTAGGAGGAATCAGCGGGGGATTGATAACTGCAACTTTGATAAACATCCCCGGAACCCCCAGTTCGATCTTCACTTGCTATGATGGCTATCCGATGGCGCGTGACGGAAAGCCCGGAGCGGCGCTCTCCATAGGGGTGTTTGCATCCCTCATCGGAGGTACGTTCTCCGCACTTGCGCTCTTCTTCATCGCACCGCCGCTTTCAAAAGTATCGTTGATCTTTGGAAACTGGGAGTATTTCAGCGTTGCATTCCTGGGCCTTGCAGTAGTGATCACGATGGCAAGCGACGATATGCTCAAAGGCTTGATCGGCGCTCTGGTGGGAATGGTGCTCGGTACTGTCGGCATGGACAGCGTTTCGGGTGCACAGCGTCTTGTCTTCGGGCATTGGCAACTGATGAGCGGTCTTCAGTCGACTGCGCTTATGATGGGAATGTTCGCGGTCTGTGAGATAATGATCCAGTCGTTGACCATCAACTCGCAAAAGCACGAGATAAACCTTTCGAAGCTCTCTTTTCTTCCACCGATAAAGGAGATGAAGGGATGTCTTACTCCGGTTGCACTCGGATGCCTATTCGGAACCGGAATCGGGATATTGCCCGGAATCGGACAGAATGCGGCAACTCTCATCACATACAACCAGTCAAAGAAGCTTTCAAAGCACCCTGAGAGGTTCGGCCATGGATCCCCCGAGGGGATATGTGCCTCCGAGACGAGCAACAATGCAGTCAACGGCGGTGCCCTTATCCCCCTTGTGACCCTTGGTATTCCCGGGGACATGACGACAGCTGCCCTCATCGGCGGTCTGATGATACACGGCCTCCAGCCCGGTCCGCTGCTTTTCACAACCAATGTGGATGTAGTTGGAGCGATCATGGTCGCGTACTTCATTTCCAACATAGTGATGTACGTCATGGAGTTGGGATTGATGCGTGTGTTTGTCCGTGCTGTAAACGTGCGGCGTTCATATCTATATACGGCAATCCTCCTTTTCTGCCTTTTTGGTGCGTTTGCAATAAACAACAGATCATTCGACATCTGGGTCCTGGTCATCTCCGGTTTCGGCGCATACTTCTTGACGCAGTTCAAGGTCGACCTTGCCCCTGTGATCCTCGGCTATATTCTTGGGCCGCTCGTCGAGAGATACTTCAGGATGGCTCTGGTTGCCGACAGAGGGGACTTCGGGATGATTTTCACCCGTCCGATTGCCTCAGTCTGCTTCGTCGTCGCCCTCTTGTTCCTCGTATATCCTGCACTAAAGGGTCTTCTGAGAAGGGTACGCGGATGAACGGGTACTCCTATACTTTGGAAAAGGACGACTACCTTCAGTTGCTCTTGTGGCAACTGGAGGTTCATGACGGAAAGAAAAGCGTGATACTCAGGTCCATTGCAGGACCTTTGGTATTCTCAATCCTTTTTATGCTGCACCTCAGGGAAAGGGGATGGTGTACGTTTTCCGTTGTACTTCTTGCCTTTACGTTTGTTCTCTGGTTCATGTTCCTTTCAAAAGGGAAGACGAGGAGAGCCCGGGCTCGCTCGATTCTTTCCCGGCTTGTGGATAAGAAAGCCTTCGATGAGAGCTTTTTCTCCCGTCACACGCTTAAAACCGACGGCAGCGATCTATACGATTCCTACGGGCATTTCGAAAGGAGCGTTCCGATCTCCCTTCTGCTTCCTCCCGTATATTTTTCGAACATCATAATACTTCCGATGGCTGAAGGATCGTTTGCCGTGATGAAAAAAAGCGATGAAGCGTGCCTTTTTCTTTCTTCGATCTTCCATCTGCCTCTATAATGGAAGAATGAAGAAGCCTGCCATACTTTTATTGATACTTTCATCTGTAGTTTTCCCTGTTTTCGCATCCCCTGAGCCATTGGTCCTTGTTTCCCTCTTGTCTCCTCTCGATCTATACTCCGGCGATGCTGTTGAAAACCACGACCTCGGGGAAGTCGACCCCTCGATGGTCTATCTGCTGCCGCTTGTAAAGGAAGTGAAGGCATCGGGAGTCTCTCTTTCCTCGCTTCTTTCAAAGAACCTCGTGACGTTCTCCCAAGGTGTCCTCGATGCTTTCTTCGCGTTCTCAGGAATCGAGGAGTCGGAAGTGCTATATGCAGGCGGGAATATCGGGTTTGTGCGTTCCACAGCTGAGGATGGCACGATCTTGATTGATATCACGTATTCGAATGTCGACGTGCTGTATACCTACGGCGGGCATTCGGACAGCGTCGCAATCGATGGCACGCTCTTAGTCGGTATGGAAGTGTTCTCCCCGCACTTGATGAAAATCACATTGTCTTCCAGTGGAATGGCTATCGATGGAGAGAAAGTCGATGACGGCTCTTTCTCCCTCGTTCTCGATCTTGATGAATCCGGGGTGCTTTCCTATTTCAAATATGCCGAAACAAGTCTTGACGAGGTGAGGAAAGTGCTGTTGGACGGCATGATGGACGCATACCTTCCGTACATGATCGCCGAATACATTCCAATTGATGCCGATGCGCTCTACAGTTCTGATGATGTTCTTTCAGTAGTCAATGCCATGGGATTGGACGACGTATTGGATATCGCGTGCTTTTTTACAGTTGCATCCGAGGATTCGGATCTGGACTTCCTGGATATGATCTCGCTTTCAATCGTCCCATCGTTCCTCGTCGACGGGGAGGCGATGGAAGGCGTGGATGCAAAAGGTTTGATGAACAGGATATTCGACATCATATCATTTGCTGAAATGCTTTGATTCATTGTCCTTTCAAGCCGTTTTGATGTAGTCTTTCAGCGGTTATGGACGACAGTGTAATCTTTTTCTTTGATTTGTTCGGTACGATGATATTCGCTGCAACCGGAGCGGTGAAAGCTGTAAAGAGCAGGCTCGATTTACTTGGCGTCATGTTCTTTGCACTCACCGTAGGGTGCGGAGGGGGAATGCTGAGGGACGTTCTGATCGGATCGTTCCCCGTTGCCGTTTTCATTCATCCTTCGTATTTCATCGTATCGATAATCACAGCATTGGTCGTCTTCTTCCTTTCGGGGAAAACCGACGGAAGATGGTCCGTGATAGTGTACTTCGATGCAATCGGATTGGGCGTATTCACCGGGCTTGGGCTTGTGAAGGCTGCGGGGATGGGCGCCGGCGTAATCGGAATGGTGATGAGCGGAACATTCTCCGCAGTTGGCGGAGGAATACTGAGGGATGTGTTTCTAAAGGAGATCCCACTCGTCTTCACTTCGGATTTCTACGCATCCGCTTCGATCCTGGGCGGACTATTCGGGGTCATACTCCTCGAGTACCTCGGCGTTGAGGTAAACGCAGTCATAACGATGACTGCAGCTCTGACCACGACGCTACGGATAGTTGCGTACGAGTTGCACTTCCGCCTTCCCGTGGCGAAGATCAGGGGTGAGAAATGACTGACAAGTTATATTACAGCGATCAATATGCAAGGGAATGCGAAGCTGTCGTGACCAAAGTCGATGGCACGAAGCTCTTTTTGGACAGAACAATATTCTATCCGGAAGGGGGAGGGGCACCCGGGGACACCGGGTATTTCGACGGCATCAGGATCGTAGACACGAAAAAGGATTCAGATGATGTAGTGCACATCCTTGAAAAGCCTGCGGATGCTATATCCGTGGGAAAGAGGGGAAGTCTTTCCCTCGATTGGGAGAGACGGTACCACTACATGGTCATGCATACGGCGCAGCATCTTATATCAGCGCTTTTGTTTTCGACCTTGGGTGTACACACCGTTGCGATACACCTGGGGGAGAAGTATCTGACGATCGAGAGCCTGGAGGATATCGAGGAAGATAAGCTCTTTGACATCATGGATGAGGCAAACGAGAAAGTCCTTTCATCCCTCTCTGTCTACCGTATGGAGATGGATAGATCCTCCGCGTTATCGATGCATATGAGGCGTAGCATCAAAGTCGAAGGGGATGACGTGATGGTCGCTGTAATCAGCGGAGTGGATGAAGTTCCCTGCGGCGGTGTGCACGTGAAAAGTACGAATGAGATCGGACATGTCACGTACATAGGGAAAGAGCACATACGCGGACACCTTAGAACCTACTGGAGGGTGGGGGACGAGGACAGGAAGGCGCTACGCACTGGAGAGAAGGTCCTCTCTTTGCTTTCCAAAGCTCTATCAAGTACGGTCGAAGGACTTCCCGATGCATTGGATAAGAAGCTTGCACGGCTTTCCCTGCTTGAGGGGGAAGTGAAGGCGCTTGGAGAAAAAGGGGCTTTCCTCGAAGCGTCGTTGATAAAAGAGGGGGAGGTTTTCCATCGCACTACATTCCCCTCCGACAAGGTCGCATCATCCCTTATAGATCGTGGGATAAGCGGGATTTTCCTTCTCGATGATGATTCTTCATTCACTTTCCTCGGCTCAGGGGAGGAGTTTTCAAAACTGAAGGCAAAAGGGGTGAAAGGTGGTGGCAGAAACGGGGTATACAGGGGCAAATGCACACTTTCTGAAGAGGAAGTGAAGGAGGCTCTTTCGTGAAAGGAGAGGGAAGGGAATTTCCGTTTCTTCGTTATGCATGGCTCGGGCTGGTGCTTGTAGTCCTCATATTCCTTGCATTCTATCTGGTTGTATCAAACGTCGAGGAGGAGACGTACAGAATGGTTGTCGAGAGCGCAAACGAGCGCTTCGGCATACTATCAATGTGCATATACATCTGGGCGACCGATACGTTCGTTCTTCCGCTCTCCCCGATGTTCGTATTCCCGTTTCTGATCGAATACCCGTGGTATTTCATCGTTCCGGTCACCGGACTGAGTTCCGCCTTAGGCGGAGTGACTGCATACCTCATCGGACGCTTGATCGGGAAAGTGCCTGTCATCAGCAAATGGGCCGAGAGCGCTTACAGGAAATGGGGGGATGTCATCAGAAGGTACGGCCTTACCTGCGTCCTTCTTTCATCCCTTCTTCCTCTTCCGTATTCGACTGTATCGATGGCAGCCGGGGTGATGAGGCTCCCTTTTGGAAAGGTTGCCATCATCTCCCTCACCCGTACACTCAGAATGGCGATATACTATGCGATGTTCTCACTTGGAATTCTTGTATCTTGAGATTACGTTCCCAGTCATCCTCACCGCTTCCCCGATATAGGAGGATGCGTCAAGGATCGCTTCGATCTCTTCCTTTGACATGTATGAAAGAATCTCTTCGTCCTCCGAGAGGTGCTTCTTCAAAAGGTTCTCCCTCCCTTCCTGGACTTCATTCCATGCGATAAGCGATTCCTTCCTGATCGTCTCATGCATCTTCTGTCTGTCAGCTCCCCTTTTCCCGAGTTCCATCAACAGCCTTTCAGTTGCGCTGAATATGCCGTATGTGGACATCAGACGGTCCGTGGAGAAGCTATGCACGTTCATACCTCTGACGACTTTTATCTCCGTTGAGAGCATCTCATCGAGTGCGATGAACGCTTCCGGGATGAATATCCTCCGGTCTGCGCTGTCGTCGAGGCTGCGTTCGAGTATCGTAAGGGATGAATTCAGCCACGCGGGGTCGTAGCACGATTTCACGATACGTGCAAGCGAGTTTATCTTCTCGCTGTTGATCGGGTTCCGCTTGAATGGCATCGCTGACGATCCGACCTGGTTTTTTCCGAACGGTTCGCTAAATTCCCCGATCGGTGGGGATTGGAGGATCCTGAAGTCGAGACTGAACTTGTGAAGCGATGATGCGATCGAAGAGAGGATAGCCATCATCTTCAGATCCTGCTTCCTCGAGTACGTCTGGGTACTTGCTTCGAACGCTTTTATCCCGAGTTCATCCATTATGCCCTTCTCAAACCCAAGGGTGTCGATACCGCTTTCCTTCAGCAACTCCTTGTAGCTTGCAGCTGTACCGACTGCACCCTTCATCCCCTTTCCCCTGATTTTCTTCTCAAACTCCTTCAAATCCTCAAGATCGTCGGTGAGGTCGAGTATTGTCTGGGAGAGGCGGTAACCTATGGTTGTTATTTCCGCAGGCTGGATGTGGGTGAATGCCATCGTGGGAACGCTCTTGTATCTCTCCGCTTTCTCCGAAAGTTCATCAAGGAGTGTCGTGAGTTTATCTTCTATTATCGAGAGTGCTTCCTTGAATCTGAGCACATCGGCGTTGTCCAGCGCGTCCATGCTCGTAGCCCCGAGGTGTATTATCCCTCCTGCCTTCGGGCACTGTTCCGCGTAAGTTCGTATCTCTGCCATGAGGTCGTGGTGGATGTCGCTCTCTATCTCCAGTGCCCTCTCTATATCCACGTCATCCTTATGCTCTTCAAGTTCCTCGACTTGCTCTTTTGTAACTATTCCTGCCTTCATCTCGGCCCTTGCCAGTGCAATCCAGACCCGTCTCAGAAGCTGCCTCTTATGCACCTCCGAGAATACGTGGTGCATCTCTTCAGATCCATACCTCCAGGTAAGCGGGCTGATGAAAGTCCCGTGATCATATGTTGTATTTGCGCTCATGATTGAAAATATATCATAAATGGATTTGGTTTTCAGTTTTCATGGGGTAAAATCATAAGCATACATGGAGGTGTGTCATGGAAGAAGAGAAAATCTTGGAAGACGGTGTGTCCATCGAAGTAACATCCGAAGGGGAATTGGGTACAAAACCTGCGAAAGTCAAGGCAAAGCAGGTAAGGTACATCTTCAAGGATCCTGAGAAGGGATGGTTTGAGAAAGAGCGTGACAACGTAAGGGTTACGAAATACTACAAGACGCAGAAAGAGGCGATCGACGCTGCGAGAATGCACATAAAGAACTCAGGATTGGCCGGCTCGATAGTCATCCAAAGCAAGACGGGGAAGATCAGGGCAAATGCGAAGGTTGCAAAGAAGAAGTGAACTTTCATATACTTTCCTTGTTTTCCGGAGGTATATGTGAAAAAGATTATATTGCTTCTTCTGTCTGCTTTGCTTTTGATTGCAGGATGCAACAACAACATAAACGAACCTGCAGAGAACATCCTCTCGAAACCTCTTGGTAATGATAACTCCACTGGAAGTTTCGTTATAACGTTCAACGAGCCGACTGCAGAGACAGAAGTTTCCTTCAACTATGTAATCAAGGCATTCGGAACATCAGAGCCAAGGCTGGTGCTGAAGGTGACATATAAAGATGATAGTTTAACGCTTTCAGAAGTAGGAGATGAGAGTAAAAATACAACTTTTCATGTCACTCCTTCCGGTAGTGCCGTGAGAATCCAGTTTGATTATACATATAGCGATGGTACTCTGACGTTGAACGCAACTGATGATGATACAGTGCAAACTGATTTCACTCTTGAAGTTGCAGAAGGCAATCGGATCGAAGGAAAAGCGGAATCGAACGGAGGTGTGATGGCAAGCGACGTGAAAGGGGAGTTCTGGGATCCCGTGCGTGGTTTTGTCGCTATCTTCGTTTGATCACTTGTTCCCTAAAAAAGAAAAGAGCGGAAAGGCGATTTGAAATGAACCCTTCAAGTTGGACCAAAAACCAATTTGGAGGGTTTAGTTATGAAGGTAAGGGAAGAAGACCTTAGGAAAGAACTTGAGATTGCACTGGCAGGAAAAGACAGTCAGTCAAGATGC
>CALXOH010000034.1 GCA_944389975.1 uncultured Spirochaetaceae bacterium | reverse complement strand
GATGTGTCCTTCACAAACCGCCTCGCATAGCCACCGGCTCCCGACTCCGTCAAGCCAAGATTACCATCGATACTGCATCTCTGTAACTCAGACCTCTTTGACTTACGGGCTCAGTGTATTTTTCGTTCTCAATGGATGCCCTGGCTACATCCCCCATCGTGTATATTCTCTTCTTCGCAAGTTTCTCCGCATACCCTCTCCCTATCCTCCAGAAGTCGGTAAGTGGTTTGTGGTCCCAAAGCGCTTTCCTATATCCGATGACATCGAGCGTTGCGATCCTCGCGCCCGTTTCGTCACTTTCCATTCTCTTTGCCATCATGTCCATTGCAACTTTTGCAAGGTAAAGGTTCTCTCCGATGCCTGCAGTCGCTGTGATGCCTGTTTTGTCAAAAACAGAGCGGATCATCTTCCTTGCAAGCTCTTCTGCGCTCAAGGCATAGAGTTTCATGTAGTCGGTTGCATCTATGAAGACTTCGTCTATCGAATAGACGTGTATGTCGTCCTTCGACACGTATTCCAGGTACGTCTCGTACACACGTGCGCTGTATTCGATGTAGAGCGCCATGCGGGGAGTGGCTGCAATATAATCGATGTATAGCGATGGAGAACTGTTGATAGCGGAGAAAGATGTCGTTTTCCCCTTCATCTTTCCATTACGCCTGGTCGCCCTATTTCCATTGATCTCATTCACCCGCGCTTCGACTTCAAAGAGCCGGGGACGCCCGGATATGCCGAATTCCTTCAATGCAGGGGAGATTGCGAGGCATATCGTCTTGTCGCTTCTTTCCCTGTCTGCGACAGCCAGAAGAGCATCAAACGGATCGAGCCCCCTTTCGACGCACTCGACGGAGGCATAGAACGATTTGAGATCAATTGCGATGTATGTCCTCTTCCCGCTTTTCATACCTGGTTATACGTATAGCCCGGAATCGTGGATCCTGACACATTCTTTATTGCACTCACTTTTCTTATGTGACATATTTTCCCTGTATGTCCGGGATAGTAGATAAGTTTGGCAAGGCGGTTTACAGCCTGTTGCAAAAGGATCCAGAGAAGGCCAGGTGCCTTCTCTCTTTGGGATTCAGAGCAAAAAGATTGGAGTACATGTACTTTCCGGGGAAGATGAACAAGGCATCGAGAATGGCCGCTTCGTGCACGTCCAGATCGATGATCGATGCGCTTACGCATCCCGGGGATTCCGCGATCGTGAGTTTGTTCACCCCGTCCGAGATATTGCACTCAGTGGGTATCACGCCATACTCGTGTGAAGGTCTGGGGTGCTTTCTCTCAGGGGCTTTTTTGGAGCGTCCTTTCCTGGAGTATGCGGAGCGCGAAGGGATTTCAGATACTTTCTGCTCTTATCACAAGACGTTCATAGGGGCTGCCGAGGAGAAGCTTCTCCCGAAGCCGTTGTTTATAATCAGCACATCGCTGGCCTGTGATGCAAATGCACTCACATTCCGCAGGCTTTCAAATCACTTTGACGTACCTCATTTCGTAATCGATGTTCCGTACGAGATATCCGAGGATTCGGTATCGTTCGTGGAAAGCGAGATGAGGATGATGAAGAAGTTCGTTGAAGAGAACACAAAGAGGAAAGTGGATGATGAGCTACTCTCCCAAATCCTTGCGAGAAGCCAGAGGAGCATGGACTATTACGAGAGGTACCTGACGCTTTCAAAGGGAAAGTCGATCATGAGAGACCTCAACGACGGGATGTTCGCATGCTTCATGCTTCATAACCTTCTGGGAACGAGGGAGAGCGAGGAGTATGCAAGAAAGTGCGTGGATGTTGCTGAGAAAGCATCCCCGTCGTCTGCCGTAAACTTGCTGTGGATACACTCGACCCCGTTCTGGATGGAGAATGTCAGGGCGATTACGGATTTCAATGAGAACGTTGCGGTCGTAGGATGCGACATGGCATACGAAGGGCTTCTGAAGGCCGATTGCTCGAATCCATACCGCGCGATGGCAGAGCGCTTGGTGTATTCTGCGTTCAACGGCCCTGTGATGCGTAGGATCGAGCGGGGAATAAATGAGGCTCGGCGACTTGGCGCAGACGGGGCGGTATGGTTCTGTCACTGGGGATGCAAGCACACCCTGGGGGGTGCTACGCTTGCAAAGAGGAAATTCGAGGAGGCGGGCATTCCACTTTTGATACTCCCGGGGGACGGCTGTGACAGAAGGCACGGTGGATACGGACAGGTTGAGACGAGGCTTGGAGCGTTTGTCGAGATGCTTTCAGAGAGGAGAGGGTCATGAACGAAATACATTACATATGCAAGTACACTCCGGTCGAGCTTATATACGCACTCGGAGGAAATCCAGTTCCCCTGAATTCGATGCTTCCGTCATTTCCTCTCTCGGACCAGGTTGTGGAGCCCAACATATGCGGCTATGGGAAAAGCATAGTCGAGGAGTGCCTTTCCGGGCGCGTGAAGAGACTGGTGCTCGTGAATTGCTGTGACTCGATAAAGAGCGTATACGACGTGCTGTCGGAGTGGAACGGCCTTGATTTCTTATTCATGTTCGATCTGATGCACACTACATCAGAGTGCTCCAAGAAGAAGATGGAGAGCGAACTGAAGCGTTTTTTGAAGTCCTGGTCGGAGTACGGCAACGCTCAATTCGACAAAGCACGTTTCTTTTCAGCTTTCAATCATGAAGAGGGCGTGGATGGGGAGTACATAGCGCTATCCGGAGGGCGCGTCGGGGATGAGCTAGAGAGGCTTGCAAGGGAATCGCTCTCACTTCCCGTCAGAAATCTCACTTGCGTCTCATCCCGTTTCCTTCCTCCTCCTGATGAGAACATACCTGAAGAGAATCTTCTTTCGTGGTATGCATCATCACTTCTTGCCCAAATGCCATGCATGAGAATGGATGATGTTCTTGCAAGGCGGCACATCTTTGAAGACGAGAGGGTGAAGGGAATCGTGTACCACACTGTGAAGTTCTGCGACTTTTATAACTTTGAGTATTCCACTTTGAAGAACAATACAGATCTTCCATTGCTGAAGATCGAAACAGATTTCACTACACAAAGTCTCGGGCAGCTTGAGACACGCCTTGATGCATTTGACGAAACGCTTTCAAAAGTTCGGAAAAAGGATGAAAGGAGAGTGGGGAATATGAGAGCGAAGGGGTACTATGCGGGGATCGACAGCGGATCGACGAGTACCGATGTGGTTGTAATCGATCAGGATGGACGCATAGTGGCATCCAAGATAATTCCGACTGGAAGCGGCTCTGCAAAGAGCGCCGGGAAGGCGCTCTCTGAAGCCCTTTCTGCCATTGGAATCTCCTTGGACGAGATCGTCGCCACCGTTTCAACCGGCTACGGAAGGGATAGGATAACGCACTTTGACAAGTCGATAACCGAAATAACGTGCCATGCGAAGGGCGCGTTCTTCCTCGATCCGGAGGTCCGTACGATAATCGACATAGGAGGGCAGGACAGCAAGGTCATCCTTCTTGGAGACGACGGGGAGGTGGTAAACTTCGTGATGAACGACAAGTGTGCTGCAGGTACCGGGCGTTTTCTGGATTTCATGGCCCGTACCCTTGAATTAACCCTTCCGGAGATGAGTGCAATCGGGCTTGATTGGAAGGAAGATATTACGATATCGAGCATGTGTACGGTGTTCGCTGAGTCGGAAGTCGTATCGCTTGTAGCTGAAAACAAGGCCGTTCCGGATATCGTTCATGGCTTGGACGTCGCAGTTGCCACAAAAACTCTTTCGTTGGTACGCCGCATCGGAGGACGGGAGAAGTACATGATGACGGGCGGGGTTGCCCGGAATGAAGGGGTGGTAAGGGAGCTCGGAAGGCTCTTGGGATCCAGTATCGAAGTATCTGACAAAGCACAGCTGGTGGGGGCATTTGGGGCCGCGCTATTTGCAAAGGAGCTTTGAAGGTGCTATTTTCTTCACAAGGTGAATTGAGATGAATGGAAAGCTTCCACATGATCATGAAGAAGGGAACAAGATCGAGCTTATCGAAAATCATATGCCCGAATCAGGGGATTTTCAGACCGTCTCAGATATCTTCAAGCAACTTTCTGATCCGACGAGGATAAAGATCTTCTGGATATTATGCCACATCGAGGAGTGCGTGATAAACATCTCTGCGATCATGGGAATGTCGAGTCCGGCAGTCTCGCACCATCTGAGGTTGCTCAAGTCATGCGGTCTTGTCAGAAGCATCCGCAGGGGAAAGGAAGTGTATTACAAGGCATCCGATACCGTCGCTTCCGATCTATTGCACCACATGATCGAGAAGATGGTCGAACTTTCCTGTCCGTCGGAGTGAGCACAGCATATTGCAAATTACGCAACATCCATGTATATATTTATTCCTTGCGTTTGAATTTAATTAGGAGAAAAATAGATGTTGTCACTAGAAACTGCTGTAAATGCAGCTGAGAACGGAAGTGATGTGATCGACGTTGTGAACGGGTTTTCCACAGACATCGCCACGAGTTTCCACATCCCCAGGATTGCAATAACGATCATCGTTGCCATTGTCATATTGATCGTCGCAAAAATCCTCGTATCGATCATAAAGCATTCGATACTGGACTTCTCGAAGAGAAGCAAGAAGTTCTCTTTGATAATGGCACAGCTCGCGTGGAAGCTCTTCTCGGCTTTGATCTGGATAATCGCCATCATCGCAGTGCTCGGAATCTTCGGAATCGACCTCACCCCGGTTCTTGCAGGTCTTGGAATCACCGGTGTCGTCTTGGGCTTTGCACTCCAGGAATCGATCAGTTCGCTCTTCAGCGGGATCATGATCGCGCTCAACAGCCCGTTCCGCGTAGGTGACTGGGTTGACATCGGGGATATCTCGGGAACCGTTGAGTCGATGGACCTGATGTGCGTAACGCTCTCGTCGGGTGACAACAAGAAGATCACGATGAACAACAAGAACGTATGGAGCAGCACGATCGTCAACTACTCGTATATCGATAAGCGCCGGCTCGATCTCAAGGTATCGTTCCGCTATACAGATGACATAGAGAAGACCAAGGCCGCGATCAGGAACCTTCTTTCCACATACCCTGAGGTAATGAAGGATCCTGCACCCCTCGTCGAAGTCGGTGAGTATGGAGCATCCTCGATCACGATGTATGTTCGCCCGTGGGTATCGCCGTCGGATTACTGGAACGTCTACTGGAGGTTCAACAGCGACATACTCAAGGCGCTTCAGGCAAACGGCTCTGACATGCCGTTCAACCAGTTGGTGGTACATCTGGAGAAGGGCTGAGATCTCAAGTGTCAAATCCCGATCCATAGCTTCCGCGCTATGGATTTTTTACTTTCCGATGCGCTTGATTGTAAACTTTTTTAGGTGCCTACTGGATTACAATACCGATAAATGCTACTCTTTTGCCCATGATGATGGCTTTGGAGACAGAAAAACTTTCGTTGAGAATCAACAACAGGATTATTTTCGATGATGTCAACCTGTCGTTGCCACGGGGTGCGTTCGCTTCCCTGCTCGGGCGTAACGGGGCAGGTAAAAGCCAGCTTCTCAGGTGCCTGAAAGGGCTTCGCAGGCCCACCTCCGGGAAGATCCTCGTCGATGGAGTGGAAACTACCGAAAAGGAACGGATAAGGAAGATTGCACTCGTATTCCAAAGCGCAGAGATGCAGATCGTCTCAGAGAGCGTGGAGAGGGATATCGCATTCGGTCCCGTGAACCTCGGACTTGATAAAGCTGAAGTTGAAAAACGGGTTGAAGACGCGATGTCTCTCATGGATCTGAAGGAGAAAGCGAAAGAGCGGCCCGGGACTCTCTCGGGTGGGGAGCTCAGAAAGACTGCGATTGCGGGTGTTCTTGCGATGAAGCCTGATGTGATCATGCTCGACGAACCGTTTGCAAACCTCGATTATCCGTCGACTCTGACTGTGATAAAAGCTCTTGTAGACTTGCATGAGAAAGGTTTCACGCTCCTTGTAGTCACCCATGAGGCCGAGAAGTTTCTTGCCCATACAGACACGCTTTTAGTGATGAAGGAAGGAAAGCTTGTGGAGAACGGCCCATCCGGAGAGCTCTATGAAAAGCTACCTTCTTATGACATCTACCTTCCGAGGCATGTACGTTTTGGAGAATTGTCATGGCTGAATGCATGATATTCCACTACAGGGAAAGCGATAACATCCTTACCCGGTTCAATCCGAACACAAAACTCTTCGTAGTCATCGCATATTCCGTGTTGGTCTCATCTTCAACGGGACTTGAGAGGCTTGTGCTTTCGGCATTGGTGCTCATCCCTGTTCTTGGCGCGAGGCTTCCTCTTGCCAAATACCTCAAGGAGAGTTTCTTTTTCATCATCCTCGCCATATCGATGTCGCTGTCATATGTCATCGGTGGAAGAAGCTTGATCGATTCGGCATCATATGGCATCGGGTTTCTTGCAATCATCTTCTCCTCCCTGCTTCTTACCGACTCTACGATGCCGGAGGATATCGCGAGGTCGCTCGGGTTGTTTCTTTCGCGAATCATCGGAAAGCGCGCGTTTATTCTTGCAACGCTTACCGAGATAACGATATCGATGATCCCGATAATCATAGACAGCACACTTGGGATCTTGGAAGCGAGGAAGGCCCGCCTGGCATCGTTTTTCCGCCATCCTGTGCACTCCCTTGCCGAGTTCACATCGAGCGTTTTCTCAAACCTCTTGGACAAGGCGGTGATATACACGGATGCAATCTACTCCCGGTGTTATGACGCATCCCGGTGCATAGCATCTTCATATCGCATCCGCGATTACGTAACGATATTCGCGACCATCGTGGTCCTCGTCATATTTTTCTCACTCAGATAAAGGAAAACCATATGGAAAGAAAACAGATTCTCAAACTCGTTCTTGTTGCACTTTTCACAGCTTTGATCACGGCAGGCGCGTATATCAAGATCCCGGTAGGCCCGGTCCCTGTCTCGCTATGCACGTTCTTCGTGAACCTCACCGCATCGTGCCTTCCATTGCCCCTTGCACTTGCCACGGTACTTGCATATCTCTTTCTTGGAATCATCGGGCTTCCCGTATTTACATCAGGGGGCGGACTTGCCGCGCTCATGGGTCCCACCGGCGGATATCTCGTCGGATACATCCCTTCAGCCCTCTTCGGTGCCCTTGTTATGAAGTTGCTTGGAAAGAATATACGGATCGCATCTTTTCTTTCCGCTGTTGTATCCACTGCATTCTTCTATGTCGTCGGTCTTCCCTGGCTTTCATTGACGCTTGACCTTCCTCTTTCAGGAACGCTCGGAGCCGGTTTGTTTCCTTTCATATTCGGGGATGTTCTCAAGATCATCGTCGCTACTCTGGTCACGCCTTCAGTGAGATCGAGGGTTACGGAACTCTTGGAGTGTGAAGAATGACTCTCGAGGAAATCTCTTCAAAAGTCCCGGGCTGAGGAGTTCCGGGAAGAAAGGGATTCTTCCTTTCTAGTCAGCCGGCGGATGAACTTTCGCAAAAAGCGGATGAGATCAGAAAGCACTTTCTCTCAAGAGCACCATCATCAAGGTAAAGTGCGGGAATTGCACAGAGGATTGCAAGTCCTCTGCGCAGTCTGCAAAAGAACCGTTGCACTCTACGCTTCATACCGCCCCCTGCATCAGGCTTTCTGCGGGGCGGTCTGATCTCCCCGATGCCGGAAGAAGCATATTCCAAGCTGGGGCGAATGCGTTCATCGTAACACTACATGGGAAAGCGGTATCGGAAAGGACCTGATCATGCTGAAGAAGCTTGGATTCGGTATTTGAGATCAAAATACAGGAATATGAATAATTGATTAAATATTATATTCCGTGATCAGAATATAATAGCTGTATTATGATTATTTATTCGATATGTTTATATTGCATAGGTGATTCATCTCTCTGTAAAATCTTCCCATGGTTGTCTTTTTTGCCGGCAATGAACGCTACAAAGCTCTCTTCCAAAGGTATGTGGGCCCGTCAATTCGCCTTTCATCCACTTTGACTGATGCGGATGTCGTGATCGCATTACCGAACGGATGTGTCAATGCGTGGAAAAGCGAAGATGGAAAGACTCTTGTCGATTTATCGTTGCTGCCGTCAGCCGGGCTTGATGAACTTCGCGGCTTTGTAGAGGGAGTGCTCCCTGAGAGCGACGACTCGTTCTCTTTCTTTTCTCCCTCCTCGGTCCGTATCGTCGTGGAAGAGGGTGCGGGAAGCATTCTTTCTACAGTTTTCCCAAGTTTCTCGATCTCCGTAGTACCCGACGTCGAAGAGCATAGGAGAAGGTACGTCCTCTCTTCGATTGCAATGGCGTTTACGTTTTTGTTTTCCCTTCCCCTTGACGCTCTGGTTCATAGCCCCGCTTTCCCAAGGCTTTTCAGAATGGTTTCCTCGGAAGTCCGCGCCATCTTCACAGCACTCGGGATGTCTTTCAAATACGATGAAGTCGAGAGTGTGCTTTCATCTCTTCCAAGGGATATGATGGAAGTGGCATCCCTTCAAAATGAGAAAAACATAGTCAAGGCCCTTCTTGCATCGGCATCGCGTAGCTCCATAAAGACACCATACCTGAATTTCCTTTCCGTATTGCTGGAGGCCAGGGAAGATGTCATCAGATACACTTGAGAAGGCCATCGTCTTCGAGACGATCATGGCCATGAACGGAAACGACTACAAGAAGTCTTACGATATATATTCCGCGCTCACTGAAGGGGGGAATGCGTTCCGTCCGTTTCCCCAGGTCTCATCGTTTTTCTCATCCGATGCGATGCGTTACGAAGATGAGTGGAGGAGGATAAGGGATCACTACCATGCGCTTAAAGCGAACGTATCGGTAATCGAATCCCATACCCTTTCTCCTACACTTTCCGAGGGGTCTTACCCGATACCTTTTCTATATATGTTCGGTAATGAGAAGCTTCTCTCTCTAGCCGGATGCACCATCCTCGGGCCGTTTCTGCCATCGGAGGGCGCAAAGAGGAAAGCGATGGACATAGTCCTTTCGCTCTCAGGCCTTTCCTGTCCGCTTGTATCATCGCTCGAGCCGGGGCTTCCGCTCTTTTCAGTCGGAAAGATGCTGAAAGTGAAAGGCAAGGTTGTAGCCGTGATGCATACCTTTCCTTTGAAGCCCGATGGAAAGGAGGCGCTTTCAACTCTTAAGGGAGTCTTGGAGAATGACGGTTTGTTGATCTCTCCGATAGGGCTGAGCCAAAGAAGCGAGAGGTGGCACCAGGCGCTTCGAAACCGCGTGCTGGCCACACTCTCATCCTGTCTTGTCCTTTTGGAAGAGAAGGACGGAGGGCCTTCGTGGAAGGTGTTTGATGAAGCTGACCCAGGTACCGGGCGCTTCATATCAAAAGCGCTGATGGATGATGATACGCTTGCTTTTCCCAAGGCAAGGAGGGAAAAAGGGGCACGCATATATCGCAGTTTTTCGGATATTCAGGGGATCTTCGGCAAAAGCGTGCGCGCTGAGCGATACAGAGACCTCACACCGGAGCTGTTTTGAGTTGACGAGCAGAGTTTAACTGACTAGGATTTCTTCGTTATGAGACAACTTACGGCGAATGAATTGAGAAAGGCGTTCATCGACTTTTTCGTATCAAAGGGACATAAGAGAATATCGGGAGCATCGCTTATTCCGGAGAACGATCCTACGGTGCTTTTCACTACAGCGGGAATGCATCCGCTTGTGCCATACATCCTCGGGGCAGAGCACCCGCAGGGAAAGAGGCTTACAGACTACCAGAAATGCATCAGGACCGGGGATATCGACAGCGTCGGCGATCCGCATCACCTCACGTTCTTCGAGATGCTCGGCAACTGGTCGCTCGGCGATTACTTCAAGGATGAAGCGATCGCATACTCATTCGAGTTCCTCACTGAAGTTCTTGGAATAGACAAGGACAAGCTCTTCGTCACGATTTTCAAAGGGGACGACGAGGTGCCTTTCGATGATGTTGCCAAGAAAGCATGGATGAGCCATGGAATCCCTGAGGAGCACATCTACCCAAAGGGCAGGGAGGACAACTGGTGGGGACCTGCCGGAGAGACCGGACCTTGCGGACCCGACTCGGAGATGTTCATCGATACAGGTCGCCCTGCATGCGGACCTGAGTGCGGACCGGGATGCAAGTGCGGAAAGTACTTCGAGATCTGGAACGACGTTTTCATGGGCTACAGGAAGGAAGCTGACGGAACGTACGTGGAGATGGCCAGGAAGTGCGTCGACACGGGAATGGGCATCGAGCGTACTGTTGCGATCCTCGAGGGGAAGAAGAGCGTGTACGAGACTGAAGTCTTCCAGCCGATAATCCGCGAGATCGAGAAGCTTTCTGGAAAGAAGTACGGGGAAGAGGAGGAGACTGACAAATCGATAAGGATCATCTCCGACCATGTGCGCACAAGCGTATTCATCCTCGGGGATGAGAAGGGGGTCGCTCCTTCCAATGTAGGCCAGGGCTATATCCTCCGCCGCCTCATCAGGCGTGCAGTAAGGCACGGAAAGAAGCTCGGGATCGAAGGTTCGTTCCTTCCCGGACTGAGCAACGTCGTACTCGAACTGTATGGCGAGCCGTATCCGGAACTTCTCGAGCATGTTGACTTCATAAAGGAAGAGCTTGGGAAGGAGGAGGCGAAGTTCTCTGAAACCCTTGTAAAGGGAGAAAGGGAGTTCGAGAAGATGCTTCCAAACCTCATGAAGGGCCAGAGTCGCGTGATTTCAGGACGCCTCGCATTCAAGCTTTACGATACATACGGCTTCCCGATCGAGCTTACTGAAGAGCTTGCTACGGAGAATGGATTCTCTGTTGACAAGGAAGGTTTCGAGGAAGCTTTCAGGAAGCATCAGGAGCTCTCAAGAAGCGGTGCAGAGCAGCAGTTCAAGGGAGGTCTTGCAGACCACAGCGAACAGACGACTGCACTCCACACTGCGACACACCTATTGCATGCAGCGCTGAGAAAGGTGCTTGGAACGCACGTAGGCCAGAAGGGAAGCAACATAACAGCTGAGAGGCTGAGGTTCGACTTCACGCACCCCTCTCCGATGACAAAGGAGGAGATCAAGGAGGTCGAGGACTTGGTGAACCAGTGGATTGCAGCCGACTACCCTGTGACTGTAGAGACGATGACACTTGATGAAGCGCGCGCAAATGGTGCGATCGCGTTCTTCGAGTCCAAGTACGGCGAGAAGGTTACCGTATACACGATCGGAAACGTATCGAAGGAAGTATGCGGAGGCCCGCACGTCACGCACACCGGGGACATGGGGCACTTCCACATTCTCAAAGAGCAGTCATCTTCTGCAGGAATAAGAAGGATCAAGGCTGTCCTGGAGAAATAAGCAAACAAAGATTGCATAGCCCTGCTTCATCCGAGGCGGGGCTTTTTAACAAAGTTTGCAAGTGAATCTTCTCCTTTTGTGGAAGGTAGTGACAGCGGCTTGTGGTGACATAATTTCCGGGGTGTGTGCAAAACCCGTTTTCATGTTATCATGCCTAAGCGATGTATACCGATGCACTTTCCGACGGACATACGTTGGAGCTTTTCCAAAACGACAAGATGGTATTCTTCTCTTCGGGGAAATGGCTTCATCCTCTTTTCCAACTTGAGAATGAATTCCCTTGGAGCGAATACTCCAAGGATGAATTGTATTTGCATGACTCGATCTCAGGCATTGCCGCGGCAACTCTGACGATCAGGCTGGGAATAAGGCATGTCTACGTCGATCTGATTAGCGAAGGTGCGTTGGCGCTTTACGAAATGCATGGCATCTGCGTTTCGTATAAAGCGAAGACCGAGAGGATCAAATGCGTCACTGAAAGCATGATCGACATCAACGCATCCTTGGACGAAAACTATATCAAGCTTAGGAAGAAAGCGAACCTCACATCAGGGCTGCGCCTCGACGTGGAGCACCTTTCGTTCTCATACGATGGAAAGAGGAAAGTGCTTGATGATGTCTCTTTCGTGCTCAATAGCGGGGATACTGTGATACTTGAAGGGGAGAACGGATCTGGAAAGAGCACGCTCATCAAATGCATCCTGTCGTTATTGAAGTACGATGGGAAAGTACTCTTCGACGGGAGCGTTGGTGTAAAGGATACTGCATACATCAAACAGCATATGGATCTCTCTCCGTATCCGTTATCCTGCTACGAAGTCGTTTCGATGGCGCTTGGAAAGAAAGTAGGGGACGAGGAGATCGAACTTTCGATGAGACGCACAGGGTGTTATGAGCTGAAAGACAGGAATTACTTCTCACTCTCCGGAGGAGAGCAGGAGAAGGTGAATATTGCAAGGGCCCTTGCCGGGAAGGCACGACTTTTACTTCTTGATGAGCCGACTGCGAGCCTTGACAAGGAGAGCAAGGAGAACTTCGTTTCTCTAGTCTCATCCCTCGCTTTTTCCGAGATGCCTACCATACTTCTTGTAAGCCACGACAAGCTAGTCAACGACAACCTTTCATGGCCGCGCTTCCACATAGAGGGAGGCCGTCTTGATTGAACTCTTGCTTCTTCCTCCGATTCTGAGAGGGCTTGTTGCAATCCTTGCTGCCGGTGCATCATTCCCGCTTTCCGGGGTGATGGTGCTCAGGCTGAACCTTCTCCCGATAAGGTATACGCTGATGCACGGCCTGATACTCGGAGGCGCCCTTTCACTGGTGTTCTCGCTTCCGGTACTGCCCACGTATGTCATTGCAAGCCTTGCCATCGTATTCCTGGTCCTTCTTATAGGAAGGGGAAGAAACCTCAACCTCGGCATCTCATCATCCGTTCTGATGGTTCTTGCAGTTGCCGTGGCATCCCTTCTTACAAGTCTATCGGATGTTCCTTCAAAGGATACTCTGGACATGCTTTGGGGTTCCCCGTTCACGATCGGAAAAGCAGAGCTTACGGCATTTTTACTTCTCTCCGCGTGTCTTTTCATTTACGTCGTCTCTTTCTTCCGTACGATATCCCTGATATTCTTCGACCGCGATGTCGCGCTATCGATAAACAGGCACATAAAGCTCCACGAAGATGTGATGGTAATGCTTCTTGCCCTTACCGTTGCTCTTTCGATGCGCTTTGTCGGAGCGCTATTGATCGATGCCTTGCTGATCATCCCCGTAATATGTGCATACAAGGTTGCGCGAAGCCTAAAGACGCTATTCATCTATAGTTCGCTTTTCGGCTTTTTGATAGCTTTCCTGGGGTATTTTGCATCGCTTTACTTCGATGTTCCTCCATCTGGTGCCATTGCAATTACATCAGGTGTGTTCTATATTCTCATTCCAAAAAGGAAAAACTGACATGAAGAAACTTTTGATAATCCTTGCATCAATACTTTCCCTGTTTCCCGTTTATTCCGATGGCGCTGTAGCATCCACAAGCTGGATCGCATCCTACATGGACCTTGCGGGAATCGACGATGTCACTGTGATCGCACCTTCATCACTCCGACATCCCCCTGAGTACGAACTGAAGCCATCTGACGTTGCAACGCTGATGGATGCAGACCTCTTCTGCTATGGCGGGTACGAAGGGATGATGAAGACTATAGGGGATAATATAACTTCCCCTGATAGAATCGATTTGAAGGTCAATACCGGAAACAGCATAGAGAACATCAAGAAGGAGACGGAGAAGATAGCAGAAGTTGCAGGAACTGAAGTACGCCTTGACGAGTACATCGCCTTCATAGGGAAAGCAAGGGAGAAAGTAGCATCCTCCCCGATAAAGGACATGAAAGTACTGTGCCACAAGATGCAGCTTCCGCTTGCAACCGACCTCGGCCTTGACGTGGTAGGCACGTTCGGCCCGGCTAGCCCGTCCGCTGAAGAGATATTGAGTGCAGTAAACGGTGATTACGACATCATCATCGACAATGTACATAATCCAGTTGCATCCCCGATTGCGGAAGTTACGGACGCGGAGGTTGTAATCTGGCGCAATTTCCCGGAAAGCACGGGCCATGGCGCACTGTTGGAGATGGTGAAAGGCAACGTGGAGAATCTATTTGCAATACTTTGACAAGTAATCAACTCCATGTTTTGGAAGATGACTTTCATTTCCGAACTTAATATTCGGACGTGAAAGTCATTTTTTATCTCTTCATTATGCGAATGCTTTAAGTATAGGGAGGGTGTAAATCAATATGATATTCCATACTTATAAGCAAAAATAACCGAATATGAATTCCATTCAATAATATAAAGAACTTACTTATATATAAGTAATTAAGTGGGGTAAAAGTAAAAACTAAATAAAATTACCCTCCGGGAGGGTGTTTTTAAGTTGACAGCAGTATAAAGGGAGGGTATTTTGCAAAGGAGATTAAAATGAAGAAAGCACTTATGATTCTTCTTGCTCTTGCTATGGTATTTGGGTTTGTCGCATGCGACAATGATACTCCGGAACCAAAGACAGTGATGACTGAAGAGCTGGCAAAAGAACTTGATCATTCTTTTGGCTCAATTGCATGGAATGCAGAAACTGGTACAGCTGATATAAAGAAAGGCGGTGCATATTTCCAAAAGGATATCACAGCTGGTGAGACATATACAGTTTCGTATGACCTGACGCTCAAAAAAGCTTCCAGCGGTACTGTGGAACTCAACCACAACCTCGTAACAGAAGGAGAGCCTTCTAAGCATTATTGCCAGGCATATCTCGTACTTACGCTCTCCGATAGTGGCGTAGCTGTCGCAATGAGGCCTGAGACAAGCGAAGGCAATGCTGAGCAACTTGAATCAATCAGCTATACTGGCGATGTTGCAAAAGTGAACGTGAAGGCAACATATGCTCCGAATTCAGTAACTCTTTCTGTAAATGGCGACACAGCAAAGGCTGTGACAACAACAGTAACTGCTGACTCAATATTCTGGTGCCTTTATTCAGCTAATGAAGACGCTGGCTCCATCGATAGCTTCACAGTAGTATGAGTTCTGTAACATCGATTATATGATTTCTTGCAGGCTATGGCTCAAAGCTGTAGCCTGTTTTTGTTTACTGCAACTTCTCCTCGCATATCTTTCCGATCCTTGAAACTGCATATAGGGGAACGTTTATAAAGTTAGCCGCCAGAAAACCGACAAGGCTTGTCCTGCCGGATGAAGGCGGCAATGATCATCTGATCTTATAATCGGCAAATACATGTCCACAGGATTGGCAGACATATGCCTCCGCCTTGT